>JAJEJB010000027.1 GCA_022828135.1 Acidimicrobiia bacterium
GGGTTGTGGGCGGGTTCATCCGGCGCATACGCATGCTTTCCCAGAAGGACAAGATGCGTTCGAACCGCTGGGAGGACGACCGGGACCTGCCCAGCGGCTGGGGCCGTTACAAGACCCAACCGGTGGGTGCCGAACGGTTGGTGCATCAGCTCTACGCACGCAAGCAGCACTCGCACGAGGGAGGGCGCTGAGGGTCATGTGCTTCAAGAACCTCCCCATCGCCGTCGACGCCAGCGGCCGGGCGACGCTCGCCGAAGGGGCGGCGGACCCGTATGCCGTGGCGGTCGCCGAGCCCCGTGACTACGTCCAGGCTCTCAGCAACGGCAACGGCAGCGCCGAGGTGCCGCCGAGGCTGCGCGAGTGGAGCATCGACCCGGTCACCCGGGTGGCGGGCGCCCTGGCGGTGCACACCGTGCTGGACCTGGAGACCCGCAAGGCCGTCGAGGCCCACTCCATGGCCATGCTGTTCCGCGGCTACGAGGTCATCCTGAAGGGCCGCGACCCCCGCGACGCCATCGACATCTCCAGCCGGGCCTGCGGGGTGTGCGGCGGCGTGCACTCCACGGTGTCCTCGCTCGGCATCGAGATGGCCTTCGGCATCCAGCCCCCGCCGCTGGGCGTGTGCGTGCGCAACCTGGGCGAGGTGGCCGAGATGTTCTACGACCACCCGCTGCACCTCGGCCTGCTGGCGGGCCCCGACTACTCGACGGCGATCGTGTCGGTCACCAATCCCGAGCTGGTCACCCTGGCCGAGAAGACCCCGGCGCCGCACGGCGACGTGCACGGATTCCGCACGATCAAGGACATCATGGACGGGTTGAACCCGCTGGAGGGTTCGATCTACCTCGAGGCGCTGGAGTACACCCGCATCGCCCGGGTGATGTGCACGCTGATGTACGGCAAGTATCCGCACCCCTCCACGCTGGTGCCCGGCGGCGTGTCCACCACCGTCAGCACCACGACGTTCAACGAGTACTACGCCAACCTGGGCAAGATCTTCGACTACGCCAAGCGCCTGGCCGGGATCTGGGACGACATCTGCGACTTCTTCCTGGAGGCCAACCCGCTGTACGCCGAGGTGGGCCGGCGGCCGATCAACCTCATCCAGACCGGCATCTGGGACGACCCGACCGTCTACGACGCCACCTACGCCGGCATGGACACCTGGGGCCAGGCCCGCTACTCCGCTCCCGGGATCATCTCCGAGGGCGAGCTGATCACCACCCGGCTCACCCAGATCAACATGGGCATCGAGGAGTTCGTGGAGCACTCCTACTACGACGACTGGACCACCAACGGCAACGGCCATATGCGGTTCCCCACCGACGCGCTGGGCAACCCGCTGTCGCCCTACCACGCCTGGAACAAGGAGACCATCCCCCGCCCGGTGGGCAAGAACTTCAAGGAGAAGTACTCGTGGGCCACCGCCCCCCGCTGGGACCGCACCTCCATGGAGACCGGCGTCTACGGGCGGATGTGGACCACCGCCATGGCCCAGCAGTTGCCCGACAACCCCTACATCGAGGCCACCGGCGACGGCCTGCGCATGCTGCTGCCGGCCCACGACCTGCCTGAGACGGAGCTGTTCTGGCGGGTGCCGGAGAAGTTGAACGCCTTCGAGCGGAACCGGGGCCGGGCCTACGGCGTGGCCTTCACCGCGGCCATCGGGATGATCTGCCTGATGCAGGCCTTCGAGTACTGGCGCAAGGGCGAGACCGCCGTGTCGACGCCGTTCAAGGTGCCCCGCGACGAGCGGGTGTCCGCCGGTTTCTGGGAGGCCGGACGGGGCTATCTGACCCACCACATGCACATGGACAAGGGACGGCTGCTCAACTACCAGATCAACACTCCGTCGACATGGAACGCCTCGCCGCAGGATCCCTTCGGCAATCCCGGGCCCTACGAGCAGGCCATCATGGGCACCCCGATCCTGGAGAGCGTGTCCGACGACGACATCAAGGGCATCGACATCCTGCGAACCATCCGCAGCTTCGATCCCTGCATGCCGTGCACCACCCACATGGACACGGGACGGGGGGTCATCACCCGCGAGGTCAACTCGTGCGGGTGCACACTGGAGTGATGCGGGCCGCACAGGACGGCACTCCCCACAATCCTCCAACCCCGGCGACACCGCCTCCCGACGACTCCCCCGCGGGCGCCGGCTCAGAGGCGATCCCGGGATCCTTGGACGGGCGCGACGAGGTGCTCGACACGCTGCTCGGTCCCGGCGCCCAGGTGAAGCCCGGCCGGGGCGAGGCGCCGCCGGGCTGCACGCTGGTGGGAGGCATCGGCCTGCCATGGCTGCGCGACCTGGACTTCGGCACCAACTGGCTGGCCCGGGCTGCAACGCTTGAATGGCCCGAGGGGGTGGTGCTGGAGGATCTGTCGTATGCGGCTCATCGCGTCATGCACCGCCTGCAGGAACTGCAGCCCGGGCGGGTGGTGCTGCTCGGATGCATGCCCCGAGGCACCGGGCCGCCCGGAACGATCCGGCGCTACCCGCTGTCGGAGCTGCCCGAGACCGATCCCACCGAGGTGCACGAGCGTTTGGGCGAGGCGGTGGGCGGCATCGTCGACCTGGACCACACCCTGTCCGTGTGCCGGCATTGGAACGCGCTCCCTGAAGACACGGTGGTCATCGAGGTGGAGCCGGCTGAGAGCGAGTTCGGCTGGGGCTTCTCGCAGCCGGTCGAGGACGCGGTGGAAGAGGTGCTCCACATGGTCCGTCACGAGGTGTCGCGTTGAGTGAGCCGGCCGCGGCGGTGGGCTGTCTCGGGCTCGGTGATGATGCGATCACCGCGCTAGGAACTGGATCATGACCGCGCCCGACGAGCTGGCCTACGCCGACATCCTCGATCGTGCAGCCGAGCTGGCCACCAGCCTGCTGGAGTGCGGCGACGAGCGGGTGGCCGCCGACGCCGAGGAGATGCTGGACTGGCTCGACGCCTACCACCGGGAGGGGCTGGGC
The DNA here is from genome assembly GCA_022828135.1 of Acidimicrobiia bacterium. Lineage (GTDB taxonomy): Bacteria > Actinomycetota > Acidimicrobiia > Acidimicrobiales > Aldehydirespiratoraceae > Aldehydirespirator. Next base: position 2,972 of record JAJEJB010000027.1, read on the forward strand.
CGGCTGGTCGAGATGGTGCGCCAGTGGCGCGGCGAGCTGTTCCTGGAGCAGGCGGCCTTGGACCCGGTCGTGGGCGAGCTGCTGGCCACCTACGGCCTCGGCACCGACACCGACACGGCCGCCGCCGAGCGGGTCATCCAGCTGGCCCTCGATGAGGTCCGCCCTTACATCCACTCCCATGGCGGCGAGGTGGAGGTGCTTTCCGTGAGCGACGGCGTGGTGCAGCTGCGGATGCACGGCACCTGCAACGGCTGCACCGCGGCCGACGACACGGTCACTCGCCGTATCGAGGTGTCGTTGCGCGAGCACTGGATCGACTTCAGGCGGGTCGAGATGGAGGAGCACACCGAGGCTCCCCATCCACCGCCGAACCCGGGCGAGATCTCCACCGGTCTGACGATCGGCCCCCGCCCGTCATGACCGCGGCCGCGGAGATCGGCGTCGGCGATCTCTGCTTCGCCGCCCGGGCCCTGGCCCAGACCCACCCGATGACCGAGGCATCGCACCGCTACCGCCAGGAGTGCCTGGAACGGGAGCGGCGGCGCCAGCCCGTCACCGAGCTGGCCGACTGGGCCGCGACCGCGCTACTGGTGGGCTACTGCCTGCGCCGCTCGGAGGAGCAGAGGGTGCACGACGATCAGCTCGCGGCGGCCCCGGCGGGCGGCGAGATCGACCTTGAGCATGTGATCGCGCTCAGCGAGTCACTGCGGGTGGGCGACCCCGGCAGTGTCTCGCTGCTGCCCGCGGAAGTGACCGTCGCCGCGCTGGACCAGATCATCGGCACCGAGCTGGACAAGCGGCGCGAGCACCTGCGCGAGCAACTCGACGATGCGTCATGGTCCGAGCTCGAGGACTACATCTCCTGGTGGGTGATCCACGGCTACGCCCTGCGCGCCAGCGAGCGCCTGACGCGATGACGCCCGCGCGGGTGCTGGTGGTCGGCGTGGGCAACGTCCTCCACGGCGACGACGGGTTCGGCGTCGAGGTGGTCAAGCGGCTCGGCGAGCGGCGTCTCCCGCCGGGGGTCACCGTGGCCGAGACCGGCATCGGCGGGATCCATCTCGTTCACGAGCTGATGGCGGGTTACGACGCCCTGGTGGTCGTCGACGCGGTGGACCGCGACCGTGCACCGGGAACCGTGATGGTGATCGACGCGGAGGTGATCGACGTCGGCGAGCTGCCTGTCGATGAGCGTCACGACATGCTCGCCGACATGCACCTGGCCACCCCCGAGCGGGCCCTCATGGTGGCCAAGGCGGCCGGCGTGCTCCCGGAGCGAACCATCATCGTCGGCTGCCAGCCCGCGGAGGTCGAGACGCTGGGCATCGGGCTCACGTCGGCCGTGAACGACGCGGTCGCTCTCGCGGTCGCCGAGATCGAGCGTTGCGTGCACGAACTCGGCCCAGCGGCCGCTGACCCGGTGACATGACCGTCGAGGACCTCGAGGCGGCTCTCTCAGCCGTGAGCCTGGCCGGGGCGCCCGACGACTGGGCGCTGGCCGCGTACCGGCTGGCGGTGGCGCGATCGGAGGCCGCAGGCCGCCCCGAGGACTTCGATCAAGCGCTGGAACTGCTCGACAAGGCCTCTCGCATCCTCACCGCCGATCGGGCGCCCGTCGAGCACGGACGCATCCTCACCGCGGCGGCCAACTGCCACCGCGGCGGCGGTCGTGCCCGCACCGCGCTCGATCTGTTCGACCGGGCGGCCGACCTGCTCGCATCAAGAGCACCGGTGAACGAGCATGCCGGAGCCCTGATCAACGTAGGCCTGGCCCGCTGCGAGGCCGGGCAGCCGGAGGCCGGGATCGAAACCCTGAACCGCGCCATCGACCTGATCATGGCATCGCCCGGGGGATCGGTCTCCGAGAACGGTGACGACCTGGAGGATGATGAGGCGAGCCGGCTGCTCGGCGCCGCCCTCATAAACCGGGCGCAGGCCAAGCAGGCACTCGGGCAGGACGGGGACCTGGACTCGGCGGTCGACGACTACCAGGCCGCGGTCGCGGCCCTGCCGGCCTCGTCGCTGCAAGCCGGCATGGCGGCCCATGGGCTCGGTGCCGCCGTCCTCGAACTCTGCCGGCGGGGATCGGCCCGCTGGGGCGCACATGACGCCGTGGGCGCCTTCGAGCAGTCCCTGAGCGTGCTCGGCCACACCAGCTTCCCGTTCCACCACGCGGTCGCGAGACACAGCCTGGCGCTGGCCTATGAGGCAAGGGGCCAGCCCGGCGACCTGGCCCGGGCCCTCAACAGCGCCCATGCCGCCATCGCGGTGTTCGACCCCCGCCTGCACGCGACGCACTGGCGCACGGCCCATGCCACTCTGGCTCGTCTGGAGGCCGAGTTGGACCGGGGAGACCCCGGAACCAACCGCGCCGGCCATGTGGCCCGGCTGCTGGCGGCCACCGCCGAGACGGAGCGTGAGCAGCTGCTGCGAGACCGGCTACTGCGGGCTGCATCGTTGCCGCCGACCGGCATGGGCGCCGATCTGGACTCCCTGATCGGCTCGCTGGCGGATCTGGACCTCGACGGCTACCGGCGGGTGCTCCGGTCCTTGATCGGTGTGCTCATGGAACTGCCCGACCGGTTGCTGGAGACGGCCTGCGCGACCGTGTGCCAGGTCCACACCGAGCACGACTCGACCGAGGTCCTGGATGAGACGCTCGACAGCGTCATCAGCGACCGGCTCTTCGGGCCGCAGCGGGTGAGAGTCCGTGACCTGCTGGAGGCCAACGGGTGGGTGCGCCCATGACCGAACACCTCGATGCGGCGCGGGGGCGTGCCGCCGAGTTCATTCATGCGATCGTCTGGGCCGAGCACACCAAGCTGTGGGACCTGCTCAGCGATGACGGGCGAGCCACGGCCCTGTCGGTGGCGGTGCGCAACGGCCTCGACCGCGTCGTCGCCGGCCGGATACGCGACGACCTCGCCAACCCGGTCGAGCGGGAACGGTTCCTGCAACAGCTGGTCGTAGGCCTTCGCCGCGACCTTCGCAGCGTCGAACTGACGGCGCTCACCATCGGAGAGGGCAGCTGGGGCGACGACAGCGCCGTCACGGTCGAACTCCAGACGCCGTCCCAGCTGCCCGGCATCGATGCCTGGCCCGCGGGCCAGCTCGTCCTCAGCCGCGACCCTGACCGCGGCTGGTTGATCGACCGTCTGGATCCCAGGCTGGCCGGGCCATGACGCCGCCCACGAGGACGGCGGCGGTAGCGCTGTCCGTGGATGCACTCCTGCACCAGTGGGCCCGCCAGTCGGCGGCACCCGCGGGCGCGGCGGTCGTGGCCGACACAGAGATCGCAGCCCGATGTCGCGGCGGCATCGAATGGCGCACCCGCGATGCCGTCGCGGTGAGCGTGCTCGCCCGGCCGGAGGTGCTCGAACCGTCCGCGGTCGATGTGGGCTGGGCTGCGGCCAGCCTGGCCGCAGCCAGAGCGCTCGATGCCTGTTGCGGCGGTCGACGTTGGTGCCTGTGGCCCGATCTGATCGCGTGCGAGCCCGACGACGACCTCGCGGTGGCCGTCAGCTTCGCCTGCACGCTGGGCCCGGGCCGGGTCGACCTCGCCGCGCTCACGGTACGGGTCGGGCCGGTGTTTGCGCCCGAGGAGCGCATCCGGATCACGGACGCGCTCCTTCTGCACCTGCGGAGCCTCGCGACCGGGCTCGACGACCCGGCGTCCGTCCTCGACGCCTACCGCGACCGCTGCGCCACCCTGGGCCAGGCGATCGAGGTACAGATGCTGCCCCACGGCGCGATGCGGGGCCTGGCGGAGGACATCGACGATTCCGGGCGGCTCGTGCTGGCCTCTCCGACCGGCCTGCGGGAGCGGATCGCAGTCTCGTCGCTCAACAACGTGACGCTCCTGGAGGAGTGAGTAGCTCCATGGGCGGGCCACCCTCGAGCATCGCGGCGAAGAGGGCGGCGTCAGGTTGCGGTTGAGAACAGGATGATGGCGGCCGCTCCGAGGGCCGCACCGACCCACTGCCAGCGGCGCACCGCCTCGTGGTAGACCCGCCAGGCCAGGGTCATGGTGGTGACCGGTGCGAAGCCGAGCATGGCGGCCACGACCGCGACGTTGCCCCGCTGGAAGGCGATGACAGTGGCGATGACCGCTCCGATGTCGATCAGGCCGACCAGTAGGCCGAAGCGGCGCACATCCGACGACAGCGGGGCCATCAGCCGGAACGGCCGGGTGATCAGCGGGATGATGCCAACTGCGCCCAACTGGGTGATGAAGGCGGGCATCGCCCCGGCGCCAGGGCTGATCTGAGCGAAGGCGAGGCTGAGGCAGCCCAGCAACCCGCCCACACTGCAGCCCAGAAGCAGGGCCTCTCCCGACCAGAGCCTCCTGTTGGTCGGGAGCTTGCCGTCGCTGGCGATGAGCAGCACGGCCGGCATGGCCAGCGCTACCCCGGCCAACTCCGCCCCGCCCAGGGCGTCGCCGGTCAGCGGGCCCACCACCGCGGGGATCACCAGCGACACCAGGCTGAAGGTCGGGGCGACCACCGCCATGGGGCCCCGCTCCATGGAGAAGTACAGCAACGGCCGCACCGTCGCCGCGAACACCAGCGCCACCAGCGTCCAGTAGAAGTCGATGCGACCGAAGTCGGACGGGGGGAACACCAGCACGAACAATCCGGCCACGGCGGCCCCGACGCACGACGCCACCCAGGCGATCGCCACCACCGCGCCGCGGTGGTCGATCCGGCGGCCGCCGACGCCGCCGAAGAAGTCGCCCACCCCGAGCAGCGCTGCAGCCAGTCCCCCGAGAAATACAGGCAAGCGCTCAGGCTAACCCCCGCCAGGGGCCCCTGGGCCGCCGTACTCTGTGGCCATCGAGACGGACACCTCAGCCGCCGGCAAGCAGGCCCCCACCACGCTGGGCGTCGACGTGGGCGGGACGTTCACCGACATCGCCATGTGGGACGGATCGGCCATGACCGTCGGGAAGGTGCCGTCGACCCCCCACGATCAGAGCGATGGGGTGATGGCCGCGGCTCGCGGCACCGTGCGGGCGGGTGGCCGGGCCGACCTGCTGCACGGCACCACGGTGGCCACCAACGCGTTGCTGGAGCGGAGGGGGGCCAGGACGCTGCTGGTGACTGACGGAGGGTTCGAGTCGCTGATCGAGATCGCCCGCCAGGACCGGCCCTCTCTGTACGACCCCTTCGCCGACCGGTCGGAGCCGCTGGCGGACGACGGGATGCGGCTCGGTGTCGAGGTGCCCGCAGCCGGGCTGGACGACGAACTCGACGCCGTCGCGGCCTCGGTCGCGGCGGCTGTGCACGACCGGGGCGCAGAGGCGGTGGCGGTGTGCCTGATGTACTCCTACGCCGCGCCAGGCGTCGAGCGGGCGCTGGCCGGCCGGCTCCGGCAGGTTGTGGACGTGCCGGTGTCGGCCTCCGCGGAGGTGGTGGCCGAGTTCAGGGAGTACGAGCGCTTCTCGACCGCGGTGCTCAACGCCTTCCTGTCGCCGGAGGTGTCCCGCTACATGGACAGCCTGGCCGCCCGGGCCGGCCGGGTCGGCTTCATCGACGAGATCTCGGTCATGCGCTCCTCGGGCGGTCTTGTGCCGCTCGACCACGCCTCGGCGTTCCCGGCGTCGATCCTGCTGTCGGGTCCCGCCGGCGGGGTGGTCGCCGCGGCCGCACTGGGTGAGTTGATGGGATGCCGCACGCTGATCTCCTTCGACATGGGCGGCACGTCGACCGACGTTTGCCGGGTGCGCTCGGGCCGTCCCGAGGTCACCTACAACCGGGAGATCGCCGGCCATGCCTGCCTGATGCCGTCGGTGGCGGTGCACACCGTCGGCGCGGGGGGCGGGTCGGTGGCCTGGGCCGACCGCGGCGGCGCGCTGCGGGTGGGACCCCGCTCGGCCGGAGCCGATCCCGGACCGGCGTGCTACGGCCGCGGCGGCGCCGAGCCCACCGTCACCGACGCCAACTTGGTGCTGGGCCGCCTCGATCCGGGCGCCAAGCTGGCCGGCACGATGGAGCTGCGGTCGGATCGGGCCCGGGCAGCCTTCGAGCGGCTGGGGTCCGAGCTGTTACTGGCGCCTGTCGAGGCGGCGCTGGGGGTGGTGGCGGTGGTGGAGTCGCACATGACCCACGCGGTGCGGGCCGTGTCGGTGGAGCAGGGCACCGACCCCCGCGACGCGGCCCTCATGGCCTTCGGCGGTGCTGGCGGTCTGCACGCCACTGCCCTGGCCCGGGCCCTGGAGATGGACGGCGTGATCGTGCCGCCCTACGCCGGCGTGTTCTCGGCGTTCGGTCTGCTGCTGAGCCCGCCCCGGGCCGACGCGGCCCAGACCGTCAACGTCACCGACGCGGACCGTGAGCGGCTGCCGGCCACCGCTCAGGGCCTGCTGGCTGCGTCCCGTAGCCAGATCGAGGCCGACAGCGGCCGCGCCGCCGCGACCGCGGTCTCGATCGTGGACATGCGCTATCTGGGCCAGGCCCATGAGACGTCGGTGCCGTATACCGAGGGCGAATCGTGGGAGGTGCTGTGCGAGAGGTTCCACCGGCTGCACGCCGAGCGCAACGGGTTCGCCCGGCCCGCTGATCCGGTGGAGGCGGTGACGGTGCGGGCCGAGGCGGTGGGCGCGGCTGCGCTGCGCTGGGCCGATCTGCCCGCCTTCGAACCCGAGCCCGGCGACCCGCGACGGGGGGCGCGGTCCGTGATCGGCCCGACCGGGGCCACGGAGGCGCAGGTCTGGTGGCGTCCGGCGCTGCCGGTGGGAGCCGAGGTGGTCGGCCCGTCCATCATCGCCGAGGGCGAGTCCACCACGTACCTGGCCGCAGGCGAGCGGGCCGCCGTCCACGAGACCGGCGCGCTGAGGATCGAGTGGTGAGCGCATGAGCTTGAACGCGATCGACCTGGAGGTGGCCCGGCACCGGTTCACGGCCGCGGCCGACGAGATGGGCGGGGTGCTGCGCCGCACCGGCTACTCGCCCAACATCAAGGAGCGGGCCGACTTCTCGACCGCGTTGTTCGTTCCCCACGGGGAGCTGCTGGCCCAGGCCGAGCACATCCCGGTGCACCTGGGCTCGATGCCGGCGTCGGTGCAGGCGGTGATCGACGCCTTCGGCGACAGCCTGGAACTCGACGCCCAGTACGCGGTCAACGACCCCTACCACGGCGGCACCCACCTCAACGACCTGACCATCGTGCGGCCGGTCGCCTACGGCGGCGACCTGGCCGGCTGGGTGGCCAACCGGGCCCACCACTCCGACGTGGGCGGCGACGCGCCCGGCTCGATGCCGGCCGACGCCACCAGGCTCGATCAGGAGGGCCACATCGTGTCGCCGATGCTGGCGGCCCGGGCCGGCCAGTGGGTGCCGGAGTTCCTCGACCCGTTCCTGGAGGCGACCCGGACTCCCGACGAGCGCCTCGGGGACCTGTCGGCCCAGCTGGGCGCCAACGAGGTCGGCGCCAGGCGACTGGTCGAGCTGTGCCAGGCCTACGGGCCGGGGCGCTACACCGCCATCTGCGACGGCCTGCTCGACTACGGGGAGCGCCGGATGCGGGCCGCCATCGGAGAGTTGCCCGACGGCGACTACGACTTCGAGGACTATGTGGAGGGCCCGGACGGGCTGCACACCATCGCGGTGAGGGTCACCATCGACGGCTCGGACCTTCACGCCGACTTCGCGGGATCGGCCCCCCAGGTGGAGGCCAACTTCAACTCGGTTGAGGCGGTGGCGGTGTCGTGCCTGTACTACGCGGTGCGGGTGGCCACCGACCCGTCGATCCCCGCCAACGGCGGCTGTTACCGGTCCATCACCATGTCGTCGCCGGCGGGCTCGATCGTCAGCGCCGAGCCGCCCGCCGCGGTGGCCGCCGGCAACGTGGAGACCTCCCAGCGCATCGCGGACGCTCTGCTGGGCGCGCTGGCACAGGCCGTGCCCGAGGCGGTGCCGGCCGCATCGCAGGGGACGATGAACAACGTGCTGGCCGGATCGGACGACTTCGCCTACTACGAGACGGTCGGCGGCGGCCAGGGCGGCCGCTGCGGCCGGGCCGGCCAGTCGGGGATCCACACCGGCATGACCAACACCAAGAACACGCCCATCGAGAGCCTCGTGCAGCACTACCCGCTGCGCATCACCGCCTACGGGCTGCGCTCGGGCAGCGGCGGCGTGGGCCGCTTCGGCGGCGGGGAGGGCATCGTGCGGGAGATGGAGTTCCTGGAGGACGCCACCGTGACCCTGATGGGCGAGCGCCGGGTGACCGAGCCCTGGGGCCTGCAGGGCGGCGGCCCGGGAGCGGTGGGCGAGGACTGGCTGATACGGCGTTCCGGCACCCGGGAGCTCCTACCCGGCAAGGTCACCCTCGAGGTCCAGGCCGGCGACCGCCTGCGGGTCCTAACCCCAGGAGGAGGCGCCTGGGGCGCCCCTTAGTGCTGGGAGGGCAGGTCGAGGGCTAGGGCCAATCCGGCTTCTATTCGACGCATCGTGGCTGCGTCTACTCTGCCGGCCCAGCCGGACAACGCCGCCTTGTCGATGGTGACGATCTGGGAGACGTTGACGACCGAGTCGCGGTCGAGTCCCGACTCGTCGGCTGCCAACTCGACGTTGCCTGGTGCGTCGGCGAGTCGGAGGTTGGAGGTGATCGCCGCGGCGAGCACGGTGGAGATCCGGCTGCGGTTGAACCGGTCGCTGGACACCACCAGCACCGGCCTACGGTGCCCTGGTTCTGATCCCGTCGGCTCCCGCAGGTCGGCCCAACGGATGTCGCCGCGGCTGATCACCAGGGCTCCGCCAGCGCCTGAGCCTGGGCGTCTTGCAGCGCCGGGTCAAGCCCGGAAGGCTCCTCGACGTACACCGCGTCAAGACGCGCTGTTACATCGTCACCGTCAACCTCGGCCAGCAAGCGCTCCAAGGCCTGCGCGTAGAGACTCGACCGCGAGCACTGACGGCGGGCCGCAAGCTTCTCGGCAGCATCGAACACGGCGTCGGGAATGGAGACTGCAACCTTCACCGTCCTGAGTATAACCAGGTAATACCCGGACCCTCTCGTCCACCGCATGCGGTTACGCTCGGTGGCTTCACGCCCGACGCTGGCTACGAGGAGGGGCCTCAGTCGGTCGCCGAGGGGCAGATCGTGTGCCAAGGGGACGTCGCGCCTCGCAACACCGTGTTCAGGGACGGACGAGCCGTGGCCTTCATCGACTGGGACGGCATCTGGGTATCGGAGCCGATGTGGGACCTCGGCCATGCGGTGTGGCAGTTCGGCCCGGTTTGTGCGAATCCGATCAGTAGGGTCACGCCTGTATGGCTGGGTCGGCGCGGCGCTGGAGTCGTTTCACTCTCTTGTCGACATTTGCCACGAGCGCGGTGCTGGTACTCGCGCCGATCTATTCGACGGCATCATGCGAATCCGTCGATGACGGTCCTGCGATCTGCACTACCGGCCGCGAGTCGCTGATCGAACACGAGGGAATCGGCGCGGTGGCGATTCTCGCGATACCGGTGGCCCTAGCGGCCGCGCCCGTCGTGTTCCCCAGGCGAGCGGTAGCGATCGCGGTGGCCGTGGTCCTGTCCGCCCTGACCCTGCTCGGGGCTGCGTCCATCGGGCTCTTCTTTCTGCCGGCCGCAGCCCTGTCCTGGATCGCGGTCACGTCGGGATCGGCGCGCGCCGAGGGCGGTTAGGTCTCCAGGACGACCTTGATGGCGCCCGCGGCGCGGTTGTTGGCGGTGGCGAAGGCCTCCTCGGCAGCGTCGAGGGGGAAGCGGTGGGTAATCACGGCTTCGGGTAGCTCGGGGACCGCGGCCAGCACCGAGGCGGCCGCCTCCATGTCGCGCACCGCGCCGGAGCGCCCGTACATGGACGACGGCACCACCGTGAGCTCCTTCATGAATACGTCGGCGAAGGGCAGCTCGAGGCCCTCCCAGTAGGCGGCCAGCAGCAGCATGATGCCGCCAGGCCGGCAGCGGGCCGCGGCTTCGGTCAGGGCCGAGGCCGTGCCGGCGGCGTCCACGACTATGTCGTAGGGCTCGCCGGTGAGCGGCGCTGCGCCCAGGCGGTCGGCGGCCTCGCGCTGGGCGTCGTGACGGGCGGCCACCGCGGTCTCGCAGCCAGCCGTGCGGCCCACGGCCAGTGCGGCCTGGCCGATACTGCCTCCACCGATCACCGCCACCCGCATTCCGCCCCGCAGTCCCGCCAACCGGAACCCATGCACGGCCACCCCGAGCGGTTCGACCAGGCAGGCGTCGCGGGGATCCACCCCTACGGGGAGGGGCACCAGCATGTCCGGCGAGACCATCACCTCGTCGGCCATGCCGCCGTCGCGGCTTATCCCGCAGATGTTGTTGAGCGTCTCCGGGCAGCGGTTGTAGTCCCCGGCCCGGCACAGTCCGCAGGTTCCGCACCCCTGGATCGGCTCCACCGCCACCGTCCGGCCGTCGTCGGTGAATCCGGCGAACTCGTGGCCGATGGTGAACGGGTCGAAGAAGCCCAGCTCCAGCATGTGCAGGTCCGAGCCGCACACGCCCGATGAGACCATCTTGACCCGGACCCCTTCGCCGGAGGGAACGGGCACCTCCACCACGGCGGCGCGCCCGTCGACGCACCGAACTGCCCTCATGACCCCATCGTGCCACCAAATTGATGACATTTTGGACCCTGGAGGCCCATTATCGCCATCAATTTCGGCGGGGAGCGGCGGCTACTCGTCGCTCGACTCGGTGGGCTTGGTTCGGAGCGCCCCGGTGACGGAACCGGCCACCGAGCGCATGGGCATCGTCGAGATCTCGAACGCCGCCCCGACCAGCTGGGCCGGGGTCCGGGCGGCCTCGACGAGGCCGCGACCGAGGATCGCGCCCGCGCTGCGGCCCGACGTCCGACGCGTCCATCCCAGCGACACGAACACGCCCAACGACAGGAAGGCGATGAAGGCCATGAACCCGGTGACGACGAGCCATCCGGCCGGGCTGGCCAGCAGCGGCAGGTCGACGAAGTTCATGCCGAAGAACCCTGCGACCAGTGACAGCGGAAGCATGATCGCCGCGTACACGGTGAGGACCTTGGTGACCTCGGTCGCCTGGCGGGCCTCGGCCCCCCGGTAGGCGTCGAGGGTCTCGGCCAGGGCGGTGCGGGCGCCGTCGACGCCCTGGGCGGCCCGGGAGGCGGTGTCGAACACGTCGGAGAACCGCCGGCGGCCCCCGTCGGAGATCAGCGGCGAGATGGAATGCCGCAGGATGTCGAGGGCTTCCCGCTGGGGGTGCACCGCCCGGCGCAGCTCGGCCAGATCGGCCCGCACCGCGGTGATCTCCATCAGAAAGTCGGCGTCGGCGGTGAGGGCCCGCTCGACGAGCTCCTCGTTGCGGTCGTCGAACACGTCCAGCACGCATACGAGCCGGCGGGTGGCTACGTCGGCCAGCCGCGCCAGCGCCTCGTCGGGGCCGCCGCTGGCCAACTCGGGACGGCGCAGGACGCCGTCCCAGAGGACGTCGACCGACAGCGAGCGCTGCTCGTGGATGGTGACGAGCCGGCGCTCGGACAGGAAGCAGTCGAGCTCGTAGGTCTCGATCCGCTCCTCGCTCAGCGCGTGCAGGACCACCAGCATGAACGTGCCGAAGTCGTCGACCTTGGGAAGGTCGACGTCCTCCACCGCGTCCCGCACCGCAAGAGCGTCGAGCCCCATCTGCTCCACGAGCTCGGCCAGTTCGTCGTGATCGTCGCGCCCCGCGGTGATGTCGATCCACACCCAGCCCGCGTCGGGAAGTCCCGCAGAGGGCTCGACCGCTTCCGCGCACCGGCCCGGCCCGAAGTGCACCGCACGCTGCAGCATCACCAGTGATGTTCGCACATCGGCGGCTTCAACTGGCTGACCGGTGACTCCGGGGAGCCGCCCTAGATTGGGACTTGTGACTCATGCCGTACTGGCTGCTGCTCGTGAACTCGGCCCGCGGATTCGCGGCCGCTCGGCGGAGATCGAGGCGCTGGGCACGCTGCCTGCGGACATAGTCGATGCGATCCGCCCGACGGGCGCGTTCCGGCTGTGCGTCCCCGACGATCTGGGGGGACCGGGGGTCACGGCCGTCGAGAGCCTGGAGGTCTTCGAGGAGTTCGCCTACCACGACGGCTCGGTCGGGTGGTGCGTGGCCATCGCTTCCACGACGTCGCTGCTGGCGTCGTACCTGCCCGACCCGCACGCCGGGGAGCTGTTCGGCGACCCCGGCGCCATCGGCGGGGGGTTCGTCATGCCCCGGGGCAGGGCCGTTCCTGCCGGCGGCGGGCTGCGGGTGTCGGGGCGCTGGCAGTGGGGCTCGGGCACCAAGCACTGCACCACGATCGGAGGCGGCTGTCTTGTGGTCGGAGCGGACGGGCAACCGGAGCCGCGGGCCGACGGTCTGGCCGCGCCCTTCGTGTTCATGGACCCCGGGGACATCGAGTTCATCGACACGTGGGACGTGGCCGGCCTGGCCGGCACCGGCTCGGTCGATTTCGAGGCCCGCGACGTGTTCGTTCCCGAGGGATGCTGGGTGCAGATCGCGGACGGTCCGGTGCGGGACAACGTCTGGTCCCGGTTCTCGTTCTACGGGCTGCTGGCCAGCGGGGTGGCGGCCGCCGCGGTGGGCATCGCCCGCCGCTCGATCGATGAGTTGGTGGAGTTGGCCGGCGGGAAGAGGCCGCAGGGCAGCTCCCGGACTCTGGCCGAGCGGGCCGCGGCCCAGGCCGAGGTCGCGGGGGCGGAGGCGAGGCTGGCTGCGGCATGGTCGCTGCTGCTCGACGCGACCGATGACAGCTTCCAGGGCGCGCTGGCGGGACGGCCGTCCACGGTCGGTCAGCGGCGCCGGATCCGGCTGGCGGCCACGCACGCCACCCAGACCGCGGCGGATGTGGCCGCGTCGATGTTCAGGACCGCGGGCGGGGCCGCGGTGTATCGCACCAGCCCGATCCAGCGCTGCTTCCGGGACACCGCAGTGGCCGCCCAGCACGCCATGGTGGCCCCCAGGACGATGGAGACGGCGGGGCGCATGCGCCTGGGCCTCGACACCGACACGGCCACGCTGTAATGGGGCGGTGACGTGGTCGCCGTCGGCGTGAGCGTCCCGTGGGGGCTGTGGGGGATGGCTCCCGATGAGCAGCGTGGCTTGCTGGGGGGCATTGCGGACTCGGGGATCGACTTTGTGTTCACCGCCGACCATGTGAGCTTCCGCGACGGCAGCGGCATGGACGGCCTCGTGACTCTGGCCGCCGTCGGTGGGCTGGAGCCCAGGCTCGACCTGCAGGTTGGCGTCTACCTGCTGGCTCTGCGCCATCCGATGGTGGCGGCCCGCCAGATCGCCACCATGGCCGAGGCCGCGCCGGGGAGGCTGACGGTCGGGGTCGGCGTGGGGGGCGACGATCGTCACGAGGTGGAGGTGTGCGATGTTGATCCGTCCACCCGGGGGCGGCGCACCGATGTTGCTTTGGAGATCGTGCGGGCCCTGCTGGAGGGCCGGACCGTCGACGGCGACGGCGAGTTCTTCGGGTTCCGGGACGGGAAGATCCGGCCGGTGCCCGATCCACCGGTGCCGCTGGTTGTGGGCGGCCGCAGCGACGCAGCCCTTGAGCGGGCCGGCCGGCTGGGTGACGGGTGGCTGGCCGCGTGGTGCTCGCCCCGCCGGTTCGCCGAAGGGACCGCCAGAGTCGAGGAGGTCGGTGCCGGGCGGGACGTCGACTGGCAGCACGGGTTGCAGCTGTGGCTCGGAGTCGGTGAGTCACCGGCGGAGGGCCGCTCGCATGTGGCCGAGACCATGGAGCGCTTCTACCGGATGAGCTTCGAGCCCTTCGAGCGCTACACCCCGTGCGGCCGCGCCGCCGACATCGCCGGGTTCCTGCAGCCCTATGTGGACGCCGGGGCGACGGCGCTGAACCTCACCCCCTGCGGCTCCGACCGCGCCACCGAGATCGAGACCGTGGCCGAGGTCAAGCGACTGCTCAATCCCTGAGTAGCGAGGCTTACGGCTGTTTTAGAGACAATTTCATGTTATTGAATTGCAGCCTGCTGGATGAACGGCTACCGTAGGCGCCGTGGAGACGCTGCTACAGGTTGTGACCGTCGCTCTGGGCGTGTTCGCCATAATCTGGCATCAGCAGCGCACGATCGACAAGCTCAGAGACAGCACCAACCAGGCCATCGGAAAGCTCAGGGACGGCACCAACCAGGCCATCGGAAAGCTCAGCGAGGAGGTCGCCGCGAACGGTCAACGGCTGGCCCGGATCGAGGGCTTCCTGGGCATCGGCATGCCGGAGGCCGACGCGCCCAAACGGCGCCCCACCGACGGTAACGAGCCCGAGAGATAGGCGCCGTGGAGACCCTCGTTCAGGTCGTGACCGTTGCGCTGGCCGTGGTCGCCATCGTCTGGCATCAGCAGCGGACCATCGACAAGCTGCGGGACGACACTGACCGGGGCTTTGAGAAACTCGCTGCGGCGGTAGCGGCCAACGGGGAACGGTTGGCACGCATCGAGGGATTCCTGGGCATCGGCATGCCTGACGCGGCCGCATCGAAGGCAGCTGGAGCGACACGGCCGGAGCAGGAACCTGGCCAATCTGAGGAGTCCGAGCCGACCTAGGGCCATTCTGACTCGAATATCCGGCGGTTTGGCGCGATTATTCGCCCTGGGGGCCGGAAGTTCGGCGAGGAGAGGCCTGCGTCAGCTCAGGGCGAGGCGGGCGGCGGCTAGGTCGGCGGCTGCAAAGCCGGCCGACTTGAACAGGGTGATCTCCTCGGCGGAGGTGCGGCCGGGGTGGTCGCCGGTGGCGAGGGCTCGCAGGTCGGCGGCTATTGAGGCCTCGGTGATGACGCCGCCGGCCAGCGGCTGAGCTAGGTCGCCCGACAACATGGTGCCCGCGACGGTGTCGACAAAGATGGTGGACCGGGCTGCGGCCACGTCGTCGGACTCGCGCATGTCGGGCTGGAAGCTGCCGACGAGGTCGAGGTGGGTGCCGGGGGCGAGGCGTTCGCCCCGCACCAGGGGGCTGGTGGCGCCGGTCACGCACGAGACGATGTCGGCTTGCTGGACGCCGGCGTCGAGATCGGCCGTCGCCCGGGCGGGGAGGCCCTCGGCCCGCAGTTGCTCGGCCACTGCCCCGGCGGCCTCGGGTCTGCGACCCCAGATCTCGATGCCGGTGAGCGGGCGGACCGCGGCGTGGGCCCGGGCCATGTTGGGCGACAGCCGGCCCGTTCCCACCACCAGCAGTAGCTCGGCGTCGGCGCGGGCCAGGTGGTCGGCGGCCAGCGCCGAGATGGCCGCGGTGCGGCGGTCGGTCAGCTCGTCGCCGTCGAGCACCGCGCCCAGCTGACCGGTGCGGCCGTCGAGGAGCAGGTACGCGGCGTTGACAGTGGGCACGGCGGTGCCGGCGTTGGACGGGAAGTAGGTGACGGTCTTGACGCCGATCAGCTCGCGGTCGATCCAGGCCGGCATCAGCAGCAGCGCGCCCTCGCCACCGTCGGGCAGGCCGACCGGATGCACATGCCGCTCGGGCGAGTTCAAGTCCTCCTCCGCCAGCACCTCGGCGATGGCGTTGATCAGTTCCGGCCACGGCGTGGCCGCCCGAACCGCGGCCGCGTCAAGGGTGCGCACCACGCCATGTCTAGCGCCGGAAGCGAGTGGGGCTGAGTTCGGGGGCAATACCGTCGAGCGAGGGCGCGGGAGTTTCGCCGCTGATCAGCTCGGCGGTGAGAGCGGCCATGGCCGGGGATGTCTGGATGCCGGTGCCGCCCTGCCCACCGCACCAGAAGAACCCTTCGGCTCCAGGGTCGAAGCCGACGACCGGCACCCGGTCGGGCGCGAACGTACGCAGACCGGCCCAGGTGGAGCGGATCGAGCGAACGTCGAGGATCGTGGCCCGGTTGACGGCCTCGATCCCGGTCGCCACGTCGATCTCGCGGGGCTTGACATCGCAGGGCTCGACGGGATCCTCGTCGGCGGGCGAGGCCAGGATCTGGTCGGCTCCCTCGGGCTTGAAGTAGAAGCTCTCGTCGGCCCCGACCACGAGGGGCCAGCCAACTGATTCGAAATGGCTGGCGAAGGTGAACACCGTGCGCCGGTACGGCTGCAAGCCGACCGGTTGCACGCCGGCCATGCGGGCCACCTCGTCGGCCCACGCGCCGGCCGCGTTGACGACGACGGCACCGCGCAGGATCCGCTCGCCGACATCCACATGCCAGCAGCCGTCTCGACGGGTGAGCGCTCTCACTCCGTGCTCTCGCAGCACGGTCGCGCCCTCAGCCCGGGCACCTCGCAGGAAGGCCTGGTGCAGCTCAGCGACGTCGATGTCGAACCCGCTGTACTCAATCACGGCGGCTTGCAGCCACTGCGGATCCAGGGCGGCGCACAGCCCGATCGCGCTGGATGCGTCGAGCCGCTCGCAGGGGGTGCCGGTGGTCTGGTTGGCTGCGATCCGCTCCGACAGCTGCTGCTCGAAGCCGGCCGGCGCCACCCACAGCACGTTGCGGGGCTCCAGCAACTCACTGTCGGCCAAGCCGCTGGCGCCGCTCTCCAAGAACGGCCGCGACGAGGCGCTCAGGACCCGGTGGGCGGGCCCGCCGTAGGAGGCCAGGAACTGCGCCGCCGAGCGTCCCGTGCTGTGCGCGGTCAGCGACACTTCCCTCTCGACGACGGCCACCCGGTGCCCCCGCCCGGCCAGTGCCCAGGCCGCCGACATTCCCGCGATGCCCCCACCGATGACGACGACATCGAAGAACCTCGGTGCAGCATCTCCCATGGCTCTGCGAACTATACGAACCCGGCCCGCATCAAGGCTGTGCACCGGGCTGGCCGTGCAGCCCTTCTGTCAGCAATGTGCCCGAACGCTGACTGTTGGCGACGTTGCTGGAGCCCTAATCGGCCGCTGCGACCGTGCGATCCTTGTCGGGAGGGGGCATGTAGGTCTTGCGGCTCGGCTTGAGGCCCATCGAGTGCATGGCCAGCAACATGCCGAGGGCAGCGCCGGTGGGGTCGACCACCGGCACCCTCACCTGCTCGGACTCCAGCCTGGTCTGTAGCGCCGCGGCCACGCCCAGCATGCCTGTGCAGCCCAGCACCAGGACGTCGGCGCCACGATCGAGAGCGTCGCACGAGGCCTCGAAGAGGCTCTTGAGCAGAGCGTCGCCGTCGTGCAGCTCAAGGACCGGCGTATCGATCACCTCGACCGAGGTCATCCGGCTGTGAACTCCCATCCGGGCCGCCAGGGTGGAGATCATCGGCACCACGTTGTCGAGCACGGTCACCACCGAGAAGCGCTCGCCGAGGTTGAGGGCGGTCGACACCGCCGGTTCGAATCCGCCGACCACGGGAATATCGACGAGTTCTCTGGCGGCGGGGACCGCGGGATCACCGAAACAGGTGATGAAGACCCCATCCGCGCCATCGGCTTCGGCCCGCACCACTTCGGACACGATCGCCGGCCCGGCGAGAACCTCGTCGTAGAACGACTCGATCGAGGCCGGGCCGTAGGGAAGGTTGCTCACACCCAGGTCGATGTCGTCACCCAGGAAGCCCCGGGCTTCTCGGGTGATCTGTTCGTTGAACGAGTCGGATGTGATCGGGACGACGATGTGGATTCTCATTCTGCTTCCCTTTCTGGTTGTTGGGCTGATGGCGGTCGAGTCCGTCGGAGCTAGGTGCGCCGGGTCCGGGACCAGGCGTCGGTGGCCACGGCCACGAGGATCACCACGCCCTGGATGATCCGCTGCCAGATCGGGTCGATCTGGTGCAGGTTGAAGCCGTTGACCATGAAGGCGATGAAGAAGGCGCCCAGCAGCGTCCTCCACACCGCGCCGGTGCCGCCTGCGATGGAGGTTCCGCCGACGACGATGGCGGCGATCACGCCGAACACGAAACTGAAGTCGTCGGACGGCGTGGCGCTGATGGTCCGCGACGCCGCCACCACGCCGGCGAGCCCGGCGGCGAGCCCCGACAACGCGAACACGGCCACCACCACCTGCCGGGTCCGCACACCGGCGAGCCTGGCCGCCTCGGCACTGCCGCCGGTGGCATAAACGTGGCGACCGAACCGGGTGCCGGCCAGGGCGATCCAGGCCACCGCCACCACTGCGAGCGAGATCCATGTGGCGGTGGTGAGCTCGGCGACGCGCGTGCGGGCGATCTCGCGGAAGCTGTCGCTGGAGGGCCGCATGATGCTGCGCTCGCTGACCAGGTAGCCGATGCCGAAGACGATGAACGACGTGGCCAGCGTGGTGATGAACGAGTTGATCCGGGCGAAGGCCACTATCGAGCCGTTGGCCGCTCCGACGGCCAAGCCGAAGACGCAGCCGGCGACCAACGCCAGCGCGACCGAGCCGGTCGCATTCTCCACCCGCAGCGCGACCAGCGGTGCGGCCACCGCCACCGCCGAGATCGACACGTCGAAACCGCCCGCGATCATGGTCAGCGTGGCCACGGAGGCCGCAATGAGCAGGGTCGCCTGCTGGTCGAGGACGTTGCGCAGGTTCGCGCCGGTCAGGAAGCCGTCGGTCGTGGCGGCCAGCAGCACGAACAGCGCGAGGGTCACCCAGACGATGCCGTAGCGGGCCATCACGCCGACATACCGGCTCGCGCCCGGCGGCTGCAGTTGCGTGGCCGCGTCAGTCATGAGCCTGGGCGGACGGCCTCTTCGCCGAAGGCGTGGCGAAGGATCTGGGCCTCGTCCAGGTCGGGATGGATGAACTCGGCCACGAAGCGCCCGTCGCGCATCACGATCACGCGGTGGCACAGCCCGACGAGCTCCTCCAGTTCCGACGAGACGACCAGGACGGCGAGGCCGTCACCGGCCGCGGCCGCGATCAGGTCATAGATGGAACGTTTCGAGCCGACGTCGACGCCCCGGGTGGGCTCGTCGGCGATGAGCACCTTCAGACCGGGAGTCATCCAGCGCGCGAACAGGCACTTCTGCTGGTTGCCTCCCGACAGCAGCCGGACGGGAGTCTCGAGGCCCCCGCCCCGCACCCCGGCGCTCGCCGCGGACTCAGAGACGAGATCGCTCTCGGCGCGGCGGCCGACGATGCCCGCCCTGGTGAGGCGTCGCAGGTGCGGGAGGCTCACGTTCTCGCGAAGGCTGCGGTCGACCAGCAGCCCCTGGTCTTTGCGGGACTCGGGAATGAGGCCCATGCCTGAGCGGATCGCTCGACGGGGATGCAGGCGACCCAAGTCGCCCCCAAGGACCCGCACCTCCCGGGCAACGGCGCGGTCTGCCCCGTAGATGCTCCTCACGAACTCCGTGCGGCCAGATCCGACCAGTCCCGCGATGCCGACTATCTCTCCCGGGAGCACATCAAGGTCCAGTCCTTCGGGTGACAGGGCCTCAGCGAGCGAGCCTGTTCGCCCGACGGGTCTCGGGCCGGTCAGGTCTGCGGGTTTGAGACCTCGAACGCTTAGAGCCGAGCGCTGGTCGGGATTGGGACGGGGCGGCTTGGGTGGGAAGCTCCCTTCGAGCTTGCGCCCGATCATCGCCTCGACCAGGGATCCCGGGGTCTCCGCCGCCGGCTTAGTGGTGCGCACGACCCGCCCGTCGCGCATGACCGTGATGTCGTCGGCGAGGTGGAGGACCTCGTGGAGGAAGTGGGAAATGAACAGGACGGTGATCCTCTGGTCGCTCAGCGACCGGACCAGGTCGTGAAGCTGGTGGCGCTCGCTCGCGGACAGCCGGGCCGAGGGCTCGTCCATGATCACGAGCTCGGACCGGCGCGCCGCGGCCCTCAGGATCTCGACCCGCTGCTGGTCGGCGACGCTGAGAGATCCGACTCTGGCCGCCGGATCGATCGGGATGCCGGTCCGCTCGACGAGCGCCTCGAAGCGCTCCAGAGTGTCGGCCCGGGCCATGAATCCCCACCGGGTCGACTCCACTCCCAGGAACACGTTGTCGGCCACGCTTCGATCCGGCACGAGGGCCAGTTCCTGGGCGAGGGTCGTGATGCCGGCCGCGAATGCCTGCCTCGGCGACCTGAACCGGCAACGCGTGCCGTTGACGATCAGCGAGCCGCTGTCGGCAGTGTGTACTCCGGCGATGATCTTGCCGACGGTGGACTTGCCCGCGCCGTTCTCCCCGACCAGGGCGTGGATGCAGCCGCGCCGTATGACGAGGTCAGCGCAGTCGACGGCCTGGGTGGAGCCGAACCGCTTGGATACTCCGCGCAGCTCTATGTGGGTGGACCCGCCTGTGTGGGTCGTCCCGTCTATGTGAGTGGACCCGGATTGGGCGGGCTCAGCCGGCTGAGGGTCAGCCATCCCACTCCGGGGTGAACTGGCCGACGTTGGCCGCGGTGACC
Organism: Acidimicrobiia bacterium; assembly: GCA_022828135.1. Lineage (GTDB taxonomy): Bacteria > Actinomycetota > Acidimicrobiia > Acidimicrobiales > Aldehydirespiratoraceae > Aldehydirespirator. Next base: position 23,229 of record JAJEJB010000027.1, read on the forward strand.
ATGCCTTCGTCGACGAAGCCGCCGTTGGGGTCCACGCCGCCGGTGTACGTGCCGTCCTCCAGCGCCGCGATCATGGCTTCCATGGCCAGACGGCCCTCGCTGGCCGGCGCGTAGAACACGGTCGCGAACCACCGTCCATCCCGGATCCCCTCGATGGCAGGCGACGATCCTCCGAGGCCGATCAGGGCGACACCGTCGAGCTTCCCCTCGTCGGTGAGGACCAGCTCGACGCCCTGGAGCGGCTGGTCGGCGCCCACCACCACGTCGAAGTCGGGCTGGGCCTGCAGGATGTCCTGGATGGCGTTGATCCCGCCTTCGGGGCCCAGGTACTGGCCCTCTCCCTCGGCGACGATCTCGATGTTGGGCTGGTCCGCGACCACGCTGTCGAAGCCCTGGCGCAGGGCCACGTCCAGTGGGATGCCCCGGATGCCGAAGATGTACACGACCCGGCACGGGTCGAGTCCGGCGCAAGCCTGGACGGTGAGGCGCCCGGCTCGCTCTCCCGTTACGACGGGCGGGGCCAGGACAGAGGCAGCGATCCCGTCGACCTGCGGCTCGTTGGTGGACAGGTCGTCGCCGACGATCTGGTTGAACAGCACGATCTCGTGACCGGCTTCGAGGGCGGCCTCGACGTCGGGAACGAGTCCGGGCCCGTTCAGGGCGACCAGGATGATCCCGTCGTACTGGCCGCTGGCCACCGCGTCCTGGAACTGCGTGGTCTGGAGGTCGGCGTTGAACTGGGCGTCGAACTCGACCAGCTCGATGTTGTTCTCGTCGGCCAGTCGCTGCATCTCGCCCACCGAAGCCAGCAGGAACGTGTTGGCCGAGCTGGCCGAGAGGTAGGCGACCCGCCTCGGCGTGGGCGGCTCCGTCGTAGCGGGCGGTTCGTCCTCGGGCTCCTCGACGGCGGGCTCGGCCTCGACGGCGGGTTCGGCCGGTTCCTCCTCCTCGGCCGGCTCGGCCGTGGTGCCGTCGTCGTCGGCTGGGGCTTCGTCTTCTGGTGGCGACTCGTCGGTATCGACAGGAGCCTCGTCGTCCGGACTGCTCGCGACGGTCGTCGCGGCCGCCGGTTCGTCGGGTGTCTCGTCGTCTGCGCACGCGGCGGCCACCAGGGCCAGCGCCAGAATGACCGCCACGAGCCTGGCGGCGTCTCGAATCTTCATCGGTTCCCCCCTCGCGATGGGATGTATGAGCCTGAGAGGGGACGGTACGGAGCCCCGAAGCGGGGCTCAATGGGCAGAACGCTGCCTTAATGACGCCGTGAGGTGCAGTTATTGCACGAAATCGAAGGCCGCGGGCGTCGAGACCTGTCAGCGGCCGGCTTGATCGAGCCTGTGCATCCTGACCACGAGTTGGAGCGCCAGTCGCTGGTCGGGATCATGCAGGTTGACGTTGAGGGTGTCGGCGATGCGGTCGACACGCTTCATGACGGTGTTGCGATGGACGCCGAGCGCCGCCGCCGTGCTCGTGGCCGAGGACTGGCAATCCAGGTAGGTCTGCAGAGTCCGCAGCAACTCGCCGTCGGAGTCTTCGCTGGTCAGCGGTTCGAGGAACGCGGCCACCACCCGGCCGAAGTCGGCCGATCCGTACCAGCCCAGCATGATCCGCTGTATGCCGAGTTCGTCGATGTGCCTGACCGCGACGCGCCTTGCCCCGGCCCCGGCCAACGCCGCCGCCTGGCGCGCTTCGGTAAGGCCGGCCCGCAGCCCAGGGAGACCGGTCGCGGGCCGGCCCACCCCGGCATGCGCGCTCACCCCGTCCGCGTCCGCAACGAGCGACAGGAGCGCGTCGTAGAGGCTCCGCGTCAGGCTCTGGTAGTCACCCACGGCGGGTTCCGTCGGTGCGCACACCCAGCCCGACCAGCCGTCCGTCCTCTCGATCAGCGGACCGTCGATCCCGACCTCGACGAGCGTCTCGGCAAGGGCATCGGTGTTGACGAGCACCCAGTTGGAGTCCACCGGACCCGAGAGCTGAACGTGGAAGGCACTGATCCACCCGGCTGCGGACCAGCCGAAGGTGGCCATCTGGGCGAGGATTGCCTCATCGGGCAGCTCCCCGCTGCCGACGACCTCGTTGAGCAGGGCGAGCCGGTGCCGGGCGTCCCGCTCCATGGCAAGGCGGTCATGCACCAAGTTGGCTCCCACCGCCCAGGAGGCGACCCCGAGAAGATCCAGACCGGCCCGCTGGATGGGCTCGTCGCCGTCGGCCAGCACGCACACCAGCCACAACCGGACCGGCTCGCCGGGCACGACGACAACGGGGCAGACCATTCCCGGTTCACCCCCGGAACCGACATCGGGAGCGTGGTAGGCGTGCTGTCGCAAGGCCTGCGGCCGGACCGACACCTGTGGCCCTGCGATGACGGCGCCGCTGGCCTCGACCAGCGAGCACGGCCGTCCCAGAATCTCCGAGGCCAGGGCCAAGGTTCCGTCCACGGTCGTCGCCCTGTCCAGACCTCGCAGCAGCCTCGACATCATGGCCGCCTGGTGCACCGCAGGCTGCAGCACCAGCTCCCGCGCCGCGGCAGCCATGGCGAGCACATCGGTCGCTTCCGTCTCCACCAGCGCGGTGCTGAAGCGATCAGCCAGGCGCCGCGTCGCGATGCCGGTAGCCGACACCGCGTTCACCGCTACAAGGCCGGACCCTTCGCCGTCCCTGACCGTTCGCAGTGCCACGTCCAGCGCATAGGAGTTCGGCTGTAGTTCTCGGGCATCCAGCACGACCAGCAGACCTGTCGAGATCGGCGTGGCCAGGTCGCAGTGAGCGGTCACGAACACGTCCGAAACGACTCGATTCAGCCCCTCCTCGCCCGCCACGACATGACAATCGCCGAGCGCGCCGGTGGCCAGCAGCTGCTTCACAGTTAGGGGTCTGGGGCGTAGACGGGTATCGGCCACCGTCGCGTTTCTACTACTCGCGAGGGCCGCGGAGACTCTCAGACGGCAGGACACGTCTGAGGAAGTCGATCCAGTTCCCGCCGGCTACCCGCTGAGCCGTCTCAGCCCCCAGCCGATCCGCCAGCAGTGCGCTGAAGGGTCCGAGGTCCGAAGGCCCACGCATCCCGGTTACGAAGGGCATGTTGCCGGGATCGATCAAGCCCGCTCCGAGGATCGGATCGAGCACCTCCAGGAGATCCTCCATGAAGTCGCAGCCCAGCCCGACCGCGGCCGGACCGACCACCGCGACCGCGTGCTCGATGTGGGCGAGATAGTCGTCCAGTGTCGGAGTGCCGGTCGAGAGGAACCCGCCGAAGGAGTTGATCCCCACCACACCTCCGGAGTCGGCCAGGTCGCGCAGTTGCTCGTCGGTGAGGTTGCGCGGATGGGGACAGAGGGCGTGGCAGGACGAGTGGGTGGCCACCAAGGGACGCTTCGAGATGCCGGCAACATGGTCGAACCCGGCCGCGGACAGATGGCTGATGTCCAGGATCATTCCCAGCCGCTCCATCTCGGCCACAGCCTCCCTGCCGAGTGTCGTGAGACCGGCCCTCGTGGCGGCCTCGCCCGCGCCGTCGGCCAGCATCGTGCGCCGGTTCCACGTCAGCGACATGCACCGCACGCCCAGGCGCCAGAAGGTCTCCAGCACGCCGAGACTGTGTCCGATCGGCTCGGATCCCTCGATCGCCAGCACCAGTGCGATGCGGCCCGAGGCGAGCGCCCGGTCGAGATCCTCTCGCGTCTCTACTACTGCCACGTCGGCCGGATGCGTCTCCGCGATGTTCCTGGCCTCCTCGAGCAGCAGCAGACAGCGGCGCAGAGCACCCTCGCCCACATGCTGATCTTCGGTGAAGACCGCGAGGAACTGGAGTGCGACGCCTCCGGCGCGCAGTTGCGGCAGCCAGAAGTCCCCGAAGGGGTCGCCCTGCCCCCGCTCCCTCTGGTGCATCACGGCGAGCAGCAAGTCGTTGTGAGCGTCCGCCACTCGCATCGGATCGCCTATCGGGATGGACCGGCGGGTGTTGGCACGGTTCTGCGTACTAGGAGGCGAGTGGCCCCACGGCCTTCACAATGACGCGGCACCCGCCCCCGGGCACATAGGTCATGGGAATCTCGACGATCCTGGTGATGCGCACATTGTGGGGGTCGGCGCCCGCTCGGATGGCCGCGTCCTCGGCCTCCTCGCGGGCGCTGCTCAGGCAGGCCTCCCTGCCGGCGGTGTCGTAGCTGTAGACCTTGTCGATCGATCCGGCCGCCTCAGCGATGGCCGCGCCGAAGGCGTTGGCGACCGAATGGTGGGGCGGCCAGAGCACTTCGCTGACCCCGGGCAGCTCATGGGGCACCAGGTGGGCGCCTCCACCGACAGCCAGCAGGGGAAGAGCCGTGCTCGAAGCCTTCATCCGCTCGCAGAGGACCCCGATCCGCTCGTCCACCCAGCCGATGGCTGTGTCGGTGAGCGACGCATCCAGGCCCGCCAGCAGCGCGGGATCGCCGAAGCCTTCCAGGCGGCCCGCGGCCAGGGAAATGTCCGAGAGTGTGAGCGTGTCGCCTCCCATGCAGATGGCCTCGACGATCACGTCGTAGCCGACGGAGTCGGGGCCGACGGTGACGCCGTCTCCGTCTCGGACGATGCTGCCGCCACCGAGGCCGACCGAGATCAGATCGGGCATGCGGAAATTGGTCCGCACCCCTCCCACCTCCACGGCCGCAGTCGACTCGCGAGGGAACCCGTCGACGAGGATCCCCACGTCGGCCGAGGTGCCGCCAACATCGATGACGAGCGCGTCGGACAGCCCGGCCAGCGCACTGGCCCCCCGCATCGAGTTGGTCGGGCCGGAGCCGACGGTGAGCACGGGGTACTTGTCGGCTTCGTCGACGGCCATCAGCGTGCCGTCGTTCTGGGTGAGGAAGCTCTCGACCTCCAGACCTGCTTCCACCAGGGTGCTCTGGAACCCGGCGACCACCCGCTTGGCCACCGTCAGCAGCGACGCGTTGAGGATGGTCGCGTTCTCCCGCTCGAGAAGGCCCAGCGATCCCACCGTGTGACTGAGCGAGACAGGAAAGTCGGTGCCGCATTCTTCAGCGAGGAGCTCCGCGGCCCGAAGCTCGTGATCGATCGATGCGGGGCTGAATGCGCACGACACTGCGATGGCTGAGATCTCGGGTAGGCAGGAAGCCCCGAAGCGCCGGACGGCGTCCTCGTCGAGGGCGGCGATGGGTGTGCCGTCGTACTCGAAGCCGCCCGCAACGATCTCGCTGCGCCCGATGACGATGTCGCGGAGGTCCTCGGGCCAGGCCGCGCTGGGGCGGACGCCGAGGGAGGACGGGGCGGCCAGACGCAGCACCCCCACCCGGTCGAGGTCCTGGCGCCGGATGATGGCGTTCGTGGGATGGGTCGTGCCCAGCATCGCCTTGCCCAGCGCGGCAGGATCGTCCACTTGGGCCAGCACCGCGCTCACGGCCGCCTGTATGCCACCGATCGGATCGGCGGTCGTGGCTGTCTTGGTGGCGGCTACCACGGTGCCGGCGGAGTCGACGACGACGGCATCGGTGTTGGTGCCCCCAACGTCGACGCCGAGTCTCAGTGAACTCATCGCTGGTTCTCCCGGAAGTCCACGTAGTCGATGTCGTAACCGAAGGCCCTCGGGCCCACTAGGTCCAGCATCCCGTCGCGATGCCATTCGGGGGCACAGGGCATCGCCAGCACGTTCAGCCGCTGACCGTAGGCCAGGCCCTCGGTGGTGATCGGGTCCGCCGACTCGTAGTCGAGCAGGCAGAGCAGATCGGGCACCGTGACCACCGCTTCGCCCTCCTCGAACGCGATGAGGTTCTCATTCTGGATCTCGACCCGCATGGTGCGGCTGGCGTCCTCGAGGTGCTCAAGCACCACGGTGCCTCGGGCGAAGCCCTCGGTGGTCCGGCGATCGATGTCGATGACCTTGCCGCTGAAGACCAACGCTGCTTCGGTGTAGTCGAGCAGTTCCTCCCACGCTCGTACCGCGCCCCGCTTGACCTGGGCGAGGCGCCGCCCGACCTCGGTGCAGTAGGTCATCGAGCCGCGGATGCCCGCTCGCCGCACGTCGGCCACCGTCATCGGGTAGCAGCTGATCGCGTTGGCCAGACCGAGCTGGAGTATGGCGGCACGGGCCAGCGCCTCGGCTGTCTGGTTGGTGGTCGCCTCGAAGACGCACATGTTTCCCTTCTCGTCCGCGATGGACATGGGCGCGGCCAGCAGACCGTGCAGCGTGAAGACGGTCATCTCGATCTGGGGGAAGGCGCGTCGCATTCCGTCGGCGTCGACTATCGGGATGCCCAACTCCACCGCGGTGGCGATCGGCACCAGCGTGTTGACCCCTCCCACCTCTATGGGCATCAGCGCGACCGGCTCTTCTCCCAAGTAGGCGGCCAGGGCGCGGATACCGGCTCGGAACTCGGTGCCGGCCGGAATCTTCTCCAAGATCACCGTTGGCGCACCGATGATGGCCGTGGTCAGCACGCGCCCGTCTTCGGGCAACTCATCCGGTCCGACGACCTTCGCAGGACCGTGATCGGCGATCGCCTGCTTGACCAACAGCTTGCCGACGTAGGGGTCGCCGCCTCCACCCGTTCCGAGCAGGGTCGCCCCCAGAGCCAGGTCGTCGATTTCGTCGATCGTCAGCTCTCTCACGGCCTGCTCTCCGGTCGGCTCGACGGTCGTTGGCCTGGTTAGCAAAACTATGGCGTGCGTGCGGCGGTCCTAGTGGGCAGCGCGCCACCGCTGGAAGCTGCCGGTACGCGATCTGCCCTCTCCGGTTCCGGCCAGGCAGCTACGCCTTGGGGCCTAGGCGTCGAACTCCTGCTATCCCAGCGCGGACTGGTCCCGGCATCCGTGGTCCGGCCCGACGGATCAGCCTCCGGCGAGTCCGAGGAAGACGACGACGGCCCGGCCAAGTCGGACCATGTCGGGGGCAGCGAGGCGACCGACCCTCTCTCCCATTCTCGACCGCGGCACGGTCGTGATCTTGTCAACCATCAGGCTGCATCGTTCGTGCAGCCCGTTCTGTTCGTCGGGCGCTACCGGCAGTCGGATCAATGGCGCCTCGGTCGGATCGGTGCTGAAAGCGCACACCGTCACGGAGTCCGTGGCATCGAAGTGGTCATCCTGGATGATCACGACCGGACGAGGCTTTCCGGCATAGCCACTGCCAGCCGCGGCCGTCCAGATCTCGCCTCGCTTCATCCGCCGTCGAAGCTAAGCGCGTCGATATAGGCCTGATCGTCGGCCGCATGCTCGCTGGCCGCCACTGCAGCCGACTGCCGGTGAGCCTCGGCCGCGAACTCCGGAGCGCGGACGTCGGCCACCCAGATCTGGATCGGCCGCATGCCGCGGTCGCGCATCCGCTTGCGGTAGTTGCGCACCCGTCCGGTGACGGTCGGCTCGTCCTTCGGTTCGATCACTGACTCGATGTTACATGCAACGCGTAGTCACGCGCCCACCGGCCGGAACCGTAGCTCTTCGACAGGTCGGTCTTGGACATTCACTATTTCAAGTTGATATAGGATCATTCTCCTATATTACCTGTTAGACTAAGCAATCGGAATATATATTCGAGATACCCACGTAGAGGGCGCGCTAGAGGACGTTGCCGTAGCGGTGGGTGGTTCGGCTTATGGCCTGCTCGCGGAGGTAGTGGAGCAGCTCGATCCGGCCTTCGGCGGTGACGGGGTCGTCGGCGATGTGGATGCCAGCCTTGTTGGCTGCGGCTCTCAGCTCCTGGCTGCTGTCTCCCACGACCCGCACCCGCTCGACATCGAGGGAGCTGAGTCGGGCTGCGAACTCGGTGCTGGTCTCGACGGCGGGGTGCGACTCGATGAGGGCCACACCGCAGCGGTCGGCCGCGGCCCGGACTCGTTCGATGTCGCGGGGCGCGGCGCCGGCCTCGGCTCGCAGCGCCATACGGGGCAGGGGGCGGTAGCGCAGGATGTTGGACTCGCAGAACAGCCCGGTGGGGTCGTGCTCGGCACCGAACTCGGCTTGCCAGGCGGCTTCGTCGCTGGCTCGGGCCGCGGCCAGCCACTCGTCGTCGGGCAGACCGGCGTCGACCGGGTGCCAGGTTCCCAGCCGGGCCACGTAGTTGGGGCCGCCCGCCTTGGCGCCGGGACCGACCGAGGACTGCTTCCAGCCGCCGAAGGGCTGGCGTCGCACGATGGCGCCGGTGGTGGGGCGGTTGATGTAGGCGTTGCCCACCTCGACCGTTTCTGTCCAGCGGCTTATCTCGGTGGGGTCGAGGGTGTGGATGCCGCCGGTGAGGCCGTAGGCGGTGGCGTTCTGGATGGCGACGGCCTCGTCGAGCGAATCGGCTCGCATGACGCCAAGCACCGGCCCGAAGCATTCGGTCACGTGGAACCATGAGCCAGGCCGCACGCCCAGGCGCACACCCGGGGTCCAGGTCTGGGGGCCGAGGCGGCGGGGCTCGACCAGCCATTCCTCGTCGTCGTCGAGGCGGGTGAGGGCCCGCAGGAGCTTGCCTTCGGGCTCGTTGATCGTCGGACCCATGGTGGTGGCTAGGTCGGTGCTGGCGCCGACCTTGATGCTGGTAACCGCGTCGGTGAGTTGGCGTCGCAGGCGGGGCGAGTCGTAGGCACCGCCCACGCAGATGGCCAGGCTGGCGGCCGAGCACTTCTGGCCGGAGTGACCGAACGCGGACGACACGAGGTCGGCCACGGCCAGGTCGATGTCGGCGTTGGACGTGATCACCATCGCGTTCTTGCCCGACGTCTCCGCCAGCAGGCGCAGGTCGGGTTTCCACGACAGGAACATCCGGGCGGTGTCATAGGCCCCGGTCAATATCACGGCATGCACGCCGGGATGAGTGATCAGGTGGCGACCCACGCTGTCGTCGGGCGTCCGGATGAAGGAGACCAGGCCCTCGGGCAGGCCCGCGGCCCAGCAGCACTCGGCCACGACCTCGGCACAGCCGGGCGTCTCGGGCGCGGGCTTGAGGATCACCGCGTTTCCGGCGGCCAGGGCCGCGAGCACGCCCCCGGACGGGATGGCCACCGGGAAGTTCCACGGCGGCACCACCAGCACAACTCCGTAGGGCTCGAACCGGACCAGGCCGGCGGTGGCCAGTCCCGGACCGGCCGCCCCCGGATGGGCCAGGTCGGGGGCCCGCTCGCCGTACCAACGGGCGAAGTCGACGGCCTCGGACACCTCGGGGTCGGCCTCGGCGATGGTCTTGTGGCCCTCGTGGACCATGGCCGCCACCAGATCGCCGCGCCGGCTGTTCAGCTCGTCGGCCACCCGCCACAGCAGGTCCCGGCGCTCGGCGGGTGGACGGTCAGCCCAGGCCGGCTGCGCGCCGGCGGCCGCCTCCACCGCCCGGTCCACGTCTGCGACCTGATGGGTGACGGCCGTGGCCGGTCCTTGCCACTGCCGGGTGACGATCTCGCGGGCCCATTCTCGGTTGGCGCCCAGCACAGGATCGGTGTCGGGCTCGTTGAAGAAGCCGCCAGCCGGATCGGCAGGCCGGGGAGCGTGGCGCCGGTCCTGGCGTCGGCGCGGGGACCGCCCGGCCGACCACCGGCCGGCGACCGCGGCCCGGAACTTGGCCGCCTCGGCCTCGAACGCGGCGCTGCCCGACCGCAGGCCGAACAGATGGTGGATGAAGTTCTCCTCCGAGGCGTTCTCCTCCAGGCGGCGGAACAGGTAGCTGATGGCCACGTCGAAGTCCCGCTCGGCCACGGCCGGTGTGTACAGCAGCACTCCCCTGCCGTCGGCGCGCAGCAGCTCGGCCTGGGTGGGGGCCATGCCCTCGAGCATCTCGAACTCCACCTGGGAGCGGACCCCGCGCCGTGCGGCCAGCAGGTCGGCCCAGGCCACATCGAACAGGTTGTGGCTGGCCACGCCGATGCGCACGGAGCCGGTGCGCTCCGGTGTCAGCACCCAGTCGAGGCAGCGCTTGTAGTTGGCGTCGGTCTCGGCCTTGGTCTCGTAGGGCGTCTGGGGCCAGCCGTGCATGGCGGCCTGCACCCGCTCCATGGCCAGGTTGGCCCCCTTGACCAGGCGGATCTTGATCGATCCGGAGCGGTGCCCGCCCGCGACCAGCCGGTTGTGCCAGTCGACCAGCTCCCGCAGGGCGTCGAAGGAGTCGGGCAGGTAGGCCTGCACCGCGATGCCGAGATCTACCGCCGAGAACTCGGACTCGCCGAGCAGGGCGCGGAAGGCCTCGGTGGTGAGTTCCAGGTCGTGGTACTCCTCCATGTCGAGGTTGATGAACGTCGGGGGCGCGCTGGCCGCGGCCGCTCGCATCAGGGGGCGCAGGGCCTCCACCACCCGCTGCCGGGACCCGTCGAAGTCCCAGGGGTTGAGCTGCGAGACCACCGCCGAGACCTTCACCGACACGTAGTCCACGTCGGGCTGGGCCAGCGTGTCGAGCACCTCCCGGTGCCGCCGGCCGGCCTCGGCGTCGCCGAGCACGGCCTCGCCCAGCATGTTGACGTTGAGCGAGTAGCCCGCCGCGGCGCGGGCCTGCAGGTGGGCGCCCAGCCGCTCGGGCTCGGAGTCGACGACGAGGTGGCCCACCAGCGTCCTCATGCGTCGCCGGGCGATCGGCATCACCAGGCGGGGGAGACGGGGGCCGAGGCGCGCCCCGAGGCGAACCAGCAGCCGGTCCAGCGGCGACAGGAACGAGGGCAGCTCGGCCTCACCGACCAGCGAAGCGAGCTGGACCGCCGATGTGGCGGGGCTCTCGGGCCGGATCACCCGGTCCACGAACCGCATGGCGAAGGCGGTGCCCTGCCGATCGCTCACCAGATCGGCCAGCCGCCGGATGGCGGTTCGTTCCCGTCCCGAGGCCGGCGCAGCGCCCGATGCCAGCCAGCGCTCGACGCGCCCCACCGCTTCGTCGGCCAGCAGCTCGGTGTCTTGGGTGTCGCCGTCCACGCCTCGCTCGCCCCTTCCTGTCGCGAGGGATGAGCCTTGCGTCAGGACCATCATCGCGCCTGATGACGGCCCCGCGCAGTGCCAATTGACCAAGTGAGAGACGGGAGCAGTGCCAAGTGCGAAGCGGCGATCTTTCGGGGTCCGGCGACCCCGCAACTTCGTCAGGAGAAGAGTGACATTCAATTCGAATATTACGTACTATTCGGATTGGACGCTGGATTACTCATGCCGCTGCTTCCACAATGACTGAGTCAATACGGCGGGTTGCAGGACTAGTGTGCGTGTCCGTCAATGCAGTAGCGTTTTCGATGTGGAATTGGATGATGTCGACTTGCAAATCGTGCGGATATTGCACGAGGACGGCCGCAGTAGCTACAACGACATCTCCAAGATCATCGGCGTCAGCGCCGGCACGGTGCGCAACCGGATCGGCCGGATGCGCGCATCGGGAATGCTCTTCTTCGACGTGTGGCTCGATCCCTACCGCTCGGGACTGGGCGTGCACGCCACGCTGTTGATGAAGGTCCAGCCCCGGCAACTGACCGAGACGGCCGATGCGCTGGCCGACCTCGACGAGACCGCGTACGTCGCCACACTGGCCGGCGCCTACGACATCGTCGCCGACGTCTTCTGCCGCGACGTGCTCGACCTCCGCCGCCTGATCCACGAGAAGATCCAGCAGATCGACGGCGTGCTCGACGTGTCCACAAACCTCGTGACCGAGCACAAACATCAAACGAAGCTCAACGTTCAAGGCGCTCTCACGCCACAGAAGCACTTCTAGCCGGCTTCGTTATCGGATTCGATCACCTTGCCGGACTGGTTCCAAGTCAGTTCTAGCGGGCTACTTCTATCGAGTTGTCTGCCTCTGTCTCAATGAAGTGTCTCTATTGAACTCAATGCCCACGGATCACGAATTGCCTCACTTCTGAGTTCCGCTCGCGTCGGCGAAGAGGGCCGTGTAGACGGCTCGGGTGTCGGCGCCGGACAGGCCGATGCCCAGGTAGTGGCCGTCGACGTGCAGCTCCCAGTGCAGGTGCAGCTGAGCGTGGGTCGACCCCGAGGCGCCCGCGTAGGTGCCGCTGTTGCCGATCGTGCCGAGGCGCTGGCCGGCCTCGACCCACAGCCCGGGCCTGATGCCGGTCTCCAGCGCGTCGAGGTGCGCGTAGAGCGACATGACGTGGCCCACGCCGTCGACGATGCCGTGGTCCACGGCGACATAGTTGCCGTAGAGCATCACCAGCGTGTACGCGGGGGTGGCTCCGAGCGCCGAGGCTGTGTCGAGCAGCCGGCTCCGCTCCTGCGGCGGGGGATCCTCGAAATCACCGACCGCCATCACCACGCGGCCGTCGAGCGCGGCCACCGCTGGCTGTCCGAGCCTCGGGCAGCCGAAGTCGACGCCCTGATGGATGCCCGAGCGGTAGGCGCGTGGGGCGTTGGGAAGCGCCGACGGCCACGGCAGGGGCACAGCCTGGCAGTCGCTGGACACGACGATGTCCCCCGACAGCCGGGTTGCCGCCTCGAGGGCCCGGTCGAGTGAGATCGGTTCGTCCAGTGGCTTGTGGCCCGAGGGGGTGAGCGTTCCCGGCCCGTCCGGCCCCGGACGCGGTGCGAAGCTGCCGGCCTCCCGGTCGTCGAGGCCGGTGCCGGCGTCGACGGTGCCTGATTCCGGCCTCGGCTCTGTGCCGGTGGCGTACTTGAAGAGCTCGGCGTACACGTCTCTGGTCTCCGATTCGGACAGGCCGGCGCCCAGGTACTGGCCGTCGACGTAGAAGTTCCAGTGGAGGTGCAGCTGCCCGTAACGATCCCCGAGGACGCCGGCTCGGGTGCCGGTGTTACCGATTCCCCCGAGGCGCTGGCCGGCGTCGACGGGCGCTCCCACCCTGATGCCGGGATCGACCGCGTCCAGGTGGGCATAGAGCGAGACCACATGGCCGACGTCGTCGATGATGCCGTGGTCGACCACCACGTACCTTCCCGAGAGCATCGCCAGCGTGTAGTCCGGTGTGGACCCCAACGCCGTGGCCACGGCGAGTATCTCGTTCCATTCCCGCAGCGTCGGATCCTGGTAGTCGCCCGCGGCCACCACCACCTGGCCGTCGAGCACTGACACCACCGGATGTCCCGCCGTCGAGCACAAGAAGTCGACTCCGGCGTGGACGCCCGAGCGGTAGGCGCGGGGCGCGTTCGGCATCGAGTACGGCGAGTCGAGCGGCGGCGGTCGACAGTCGTTGGGAACTACGAAACCCGGCGCCAGACGGCTCGCGGCCGCGACCGCCTGCTCGTACGGCGTCATCTCGCGCTGTGCCGACACCGCGGGAGTGTCCGCTCCGACCGGTTCCGCTTCATTCTGGGAAGAAGCCACTGAATCGGCTGCTGTCGTCGTGGTTGTGGGGGCCAGCGTCGTTGTCGTAGACGTGGTCGTCGCAGACGTGGTGGTTGGAGCCGACTCGGGCTCGACGGCCGTGGTTGTGGTTGTGGGGGCGACGGTTGTTGTCGTAGACGTGGTCGTCGCAGAGGTGGTTGTGGGGGCCGGCTCGCGCTCGACGGCCGATGTGGTGGTGGCGAGCGTCGTCGCCGCGGCCAAGGTGGTCGTGACGAGCGGCTCGGGTGCCGGTCCCGCAGCCGCCTCAGCGGATTCCAGCGTCTCAGCAGAGACCGGCGGCACCGGCTGCTGCGGGGCTGCGGCATCAGGGGCCGCGCACCCCACGAGGACGGCGAACGCCGCCAAGAAGATCAGCCCGCGGGCTGCCACACAACGCGTTCCTCCATCATGTCTCGCGACCAATGGCCAACCGGCGATCGTCGCTCAAAGCGTCACAAGAAGCCGGCGAGGCTGGCGGTCTGGCAGCAATATTGTTGTCTCAACTACGATACCTACTGTCCGGACCGGTCAGCAGTAGCCGGAGCCCGCATTGAGGAGTCTTGGGATTGCCTGATCGGCCGAGCCTTGCATCGCATCGAAGTGCCAGGCGACCGGAGCGGCGTCGGTCGCTGCCGGTCCGGGTCGTGGATTCGTTGTGTCGGCCGGGCTTATCTGGCCCCCCGCTCTTCCGCCCGGGCCGGGGCGGCACCGCTGTGAGACACCTTCAAGGCCCTAGCCACAGGCGACGAACACTCGTGCGCGGTCGCCACGGACGACACCGTCACCTGCTGGCCGAGACCGCCCGAAGGGGTGCGCTGGGTGAACGCCGGTATCTAGCCCCGCTCTGCGGCTAGGCGTCCGGCTGCGTGTCGGGCTCGACGGCGCCGATCAACGCGGCGAGCAGCGTGGTCCATTCGTCCTCGGAGGGGATCCGGCGCTTCGGGAGCTTTGCGGTGATCAGCAGGTGCGCACCGATTCCGAGTGCCTGGCACAGGAAGGCGATGGCGGCGGTGCTGTAGCCGGCGTCGACGAACCCGTCCTCCTTCATCTGGTCGACGATGCGGCTCAGCTGGTCGGCATCCTCGTCGAGATGCTCGAGCAGGCACTCCCGGATGGCTTCGTTGTTGCGGGCGCTGCCGAACACCTGGGTGACTACGTCCTTGTACGGGTTGAACGCCAGCAGGTTCGCACCAAGCAGAGCCAGCTGGTCGAAGGACCCAGCGTCGGCGCCGCCCAGGTTCGGCAGTTCCTGTTCGGGGAGGGTCTTCTCGAGGGTGTACTCCAATGCGGCCACGAGCACGTCGGTCTTATGGGGCCAACGCCCGTAGACGGCCCCCGCGGTCACTCCCACGCGACGGGCGATGTCGCTGACGCGGGCGGCCTCGTAACCGCGTTCGATGAACTCCCGAGAGGCCGCCTCTAGCAGCTGCTGCGTCGTCGTTTCGGGATCCTGCCTACGGCGTGTCGTGGTGTCGCCGTGGGCGTGTGTGAGCCTGCTGGAACGTGCCATGGCTGGCCAGTTTAGGCAACGCGCCGGGCCCCGACCGTGCCGATAACCCGAGTCAATGGGTAGTTTCAACTACAATTCAAGGTTGGTTGTCCGGCGGCGAGTGGGGGCAAGAGGAGGCTGTGGGTGCAGTCCTGGTCGCGATGTCCGGCACTTGCGCCGCGGCGCGGTCACTCGGCACGATGCTCAGCAAGAGCGTTGCGATCGTCGCCAACAAGAGCCTCCGCCACGAGAGACCGTGCCCACGGCCGCGGCGGACCACGCCGCCGACGTGCGATCTGGAGCCACCTAGAGCGTCAGGCATCGATAAGCCCTGAGGAGGAGGCTGCGGGTGAAACGAACCACCAACCGCAGGCCCCCTATGTATAACAGTAGTTGCTATAACTTACTCGTAGCACCGACTCACAATCGGGTACGCGCGTTACAGGTTGGCCTGGACGCGGCGAAGCCCAAGTCGGAGCGGGTGCTCTGACCTGGGCCTCTAGTTGGTGGCGGGGGTAGGAATTGAACCTACGACCTTCGGGTTATGAGCCCGACGAGCTACCAGACTGCTCCACCCCGCAGAGCGATCCTACCGGGGGCGGCGACCCGCCCGCAACGCCGTCCGACCGGCGCCGGAGGGCTACTTCGGGGGCAGGCGGATACCGGCGTCGACCCTGATGACCTCGCCGTTCATGTAGTCGTTGGTGATCAGCTCCATCACCATCGAGGCCAGCTCGTCGGCGGTGCCCAGACGCTTGGGGAACAGCACGCCCTCGGCCAGGTGGGCCTTGAACGCCTCGGCGTCGGGGCCGGTGCCGTAGATGGGCGTGTTGATCAGCCCCGGCGCGATGGTGTTGATCCGCACCCCCAGCGGCACCAGGTCCCTCGCTATGGGCAGGGTCATGCCCACCACCCCGCCCTTGGAGGCCGAGTAGGCGTTCTGGCCGGTCTGGCCGTCGAAGGCGGCCACCGAGGCCATGTTGACGATGGCGCCCCGCTGGCCGTCGGCGTCCACCGGCTCGGTGCCGGCCATCGCCGCGGCGGCCAAGCGGATGCAGTTGAACGTGCCGATCAGGTTGGTGGCCACCACCCGCTCGAAGCGCTCCAGCGGCATGGGCTGGCCGTGGCGGTCCACCGTGCGCACCGCGGAGGCGATCCCGGCCGAGTTGACCAGCACCCGCAGCGGACCCAGCTCGCCGGCGACCTCCACCGCGGCATGCACCGGCACCTCCTCGGCCACGTCGCCCTCCACGAACACCCCGCCGACCTCAGCGGCGGCCTCGGCGCCCTTGGCCTCCTGGATGTCGAGGATCACGCAGTGAGCCCCCAGCCCGGCCAGGCGGTTGGCGCACGCCCGCCCGATCCCCGAAGCTCCCCCGGTGACGATGGCCGCAGCCCCTGCCAGTTCCATGTTGCGTCTCCTGTCTGCCGGTCGGTCTCAGTCGGTCGTCAGTCGGCCAGGACGCCTACCACGTCGTCCAGGACGGGCAGGCTATTGGGCGGTCCGAGCACGGTGATCTGGTCGTCGGCCTCCAGCACCAGGTCGGCCTCGGCCCGCAGCACCCGGCCCTCGCGGCTGACCGCCTCCAGGAAGAAGCCAGCATCGATGGTCAGCGCGCCCACCCGCCGGCCGATCAGCGCCGAGGTCGACAGTTCTGGCATCAGCGGGTACTGGCCGATCGAGAGGTCCGGCAGCAGGGCCTCCTTCACCTCGGCCTCGAAGGCGGCCTCGGCCACCGCCTCGGCCCGGTCCGAGTGCAGATAGGCGGCCAGCTCGCCGGCCAGGCGCAGCACCCGGCCGGGCTCGGTACTGCACCCGGCCAGGAAGAACAGGGCCTTCACCTGCTCGTCGCGGCCGCCCCAGGCCGCGGGGATGCGGATGCCGCCCGCGGCCCGCACGATCACCAGGTAGTCGTCGTCGGTGTCGAAGAAAGCCACCGGCGTGGCCGTGGGATGCTGCTCGGAGGGCTGGATCCACAGCGAGCCCGACTCCAGGAACCGGTCGGTCACCGTGGCCACGTCCACCCTCGTCTGGGTCGACAGCACCTCCGAGGCCCGCACCGCGGCCTCGTTGATGTCGGTGCCCTCGGGAATGCTCACCACCGCGGCCCGGGCGATGAGCCCCGGGTACTCGTCGCCGACCCGCACGCCGTGGCTCTGCACCGCCGCGCTCAGCTCGCGGTCCAGGCCCCGGTCGACCAGCCGCCCCCAGCGCTCGAACACGTGGTAGATGGCCCCTCCGTGCATCGACCGGGTGCGCCCGTAGAACACGTACCACACCACCCCCAGCACCACCGACGCCCCCGTCAGCAGCAACGCCACCGGACCCAGCTCGACGATCAGGTACAGGTCGATGGCGATGCCGGCCAGCTGCAGGTAGGGGAACAGCGGGGCGGTGAAGCCCGGGGCGTACGAGGCGATCCGCGACGCCCGCAGCACCAGCACCGCCGAGTTCACGAGGGCCAGGGTCAGCAGCACGAAGGCGCTGGCCACCTTGGCGATGGCGGCCACGTCGAGGGCCAGCACCACCACGGCCATCCCCGCCCCGGTCACCGCCACGCCCCAGGCCGGGGTGTTGAACCGGTTGAGCCGGCCCAGCCTCTCGCCCACCAGCCGGTCGCGGCTCATGGCCAGCGGGTAGCGGGCCGCGGCCAGGATCCCGGCGTTGGTGGCCGACGAGAAGGCGGCCAGCGCGGCCACCACCACCAGCACCGCTCCCGCGGTGGGCATCACGTCCTCCGCCGCGGAGTAGATCGGGGCCAGGTCGTCGTGCAGCAGCGACGGCGGGACCACCGCCACCGCCACCAGCACCCCGAGCGTGTACAGCGCGGTGCTGACCAGCAGCGACAGCCCCATCCCCAGCGGGATGTTGCGGGACGGGTCGTTGATCTCCTCGGCCGCGCTGGCCACCTTGGTCAGCCCGCCGTAGGACACGAACACCAGCCCGACGACGCTGATCAACCCGCCCGTCCCGTCGGCGAAGAAGGGCTCCATGCCGCCGTCGCCGCCGCCGACCCGGGGCAGTCCCACCGCGATGAACCAGCCCATCACGGCCAGCACGAAGCCCACCAGCAGCATCTGCACCCCCGCGCTGGCCCTGGTGCCCAGGATGTTGATGATGGTGAATCCGGCGATGAGCACCACCGCCAGCGGTTTGGCCGGCACGTCGAGGACGATGTTGAGGTAGGCGCTCATGCCGACCAGCGCGAACGCGTCCTTGAGCACCAGCGACAGCCATGTGGCCATGCCCGAGAAGGTTCCGACCGCCGGTCCGTAGGCCCGGACCAGGAAGTAGTAGGCGCCCCCGGCCCGGGGCATGGCGGTGGAGAGCTCGGCCACGCTCAACATGGCGGGCACGGCCACCACGCCGGCCAGGGCGTAGGCCAGCACGGCGCTGGGTCCGGCGTCGGCCGCGGCCAGGCCCGGCAGCAGGAACAGGCCCGAGGAGAGCATCGCGCCGGTGCTCAGGACGAAGACGTGACGGAGCCCCAGCGAGCGGGACAGCCCGCCTACGGGACCGTCCGCGCCGCGCGCGTTCACGTACCTCTCGCCGGCCGGGCCATCCCCAAACCTAACCCGGCCCGCTCCCCACGCTCAACACACCGAAGGCGGGATCGGTCACGGCTAGCGTTCCTCCCATGAACTGGTGGCTGTGGACGCTGGCCGCGATCGGCGCCCTGCTCATCGTCACGACCGTCTACGACATCACGCAGAAGCGCCACGCCATCCTGCGCAACTTCCCGATCATCGGCCACCTGCGCTACCTGCTTGAGTCGTTCGGCCCGGAGCTGCGCCAGTACATCGTCAGCGACAACGACGAGGAGCGGCCCTTCAACCGCAACCAGCGCCGCTGGGTGTACGCCACCTCCAAGCGGGAGAACCCCTACTTCGGGTTCGGCTCCGACAACCGCCTCGACGCCGACGGCCACGTGTTCTTCCGGCATTCGGCCTTCCCGTTCGACGCCGACGCTCGCCACGGCGAGCTGCGGGCGGCCAAGGTGCTAGGAGCCTGGCGGGGCCGGCCCGGCGCCTTCCGGCCCGACTCGGTGGTGAACATCTCCGGCATGTCCTACGGCTCGCTGTCGGGCCCGGCGGTGGAGGCTCTCAACGGGGGCTCGGCCATAGCCGGATGCCTGCACAACACCGGGGAGGGCGGCATCAGCGTCCACCACCGCCTCGGCGGCGACCTGGTGTTCCAGCTGGGCACCGGCTACTTCGGGGCCCGCGATGCCGACGGGCGCTTCTGCATGGACACCTTCCTGGCCAGCTTCAACTCCGCCCCTGTCAAGGCGGTGGAGCTGAAGCTGAGCCAGGGGGCCAAGCCGGGCTTGGGTGGGGTGCTGCCCGCGGCGAAGGTCACTCAGGAGATCGCCGAGGCCCGGGGCGTGCCGGTGGGGGTGACCGTTCGCAGCCCCAACCACCACCCCGAGTTCGACGACGTGGCCGGGCTGGTCGACTTCACCGAGAGGATCGCCGACGCTTGCGGGGTGCCGGTGGGGATCAAGTCCGCGGTGGGCGACCGGCGCTTCTGGGCCGAGCTCGCGTCCGAGATGTCCCGCACGGGCCGGGGGCCCGACTTCATCACCGTCGACGGGGGCGAGGGCGGCACCGGCGCGGGGCCGCTGACGTTCACCGACCACGTCTCGCTGCCCTTCCGGGTGGGCTTCGCCGAGGTCTACCAGGCCTTCGCGGAGGCCGACCTGCACGAGGCCGTGGTGTTCGTTGGCTCGGGCAAGCTCGGATTCGCGCCCGACGCCATGGTGGCCATGGCCATGGGGGTCGACCTGATCAATGTCGGGCGGGAGGCCATGATGGCGGTCGGCTGCATCCAGGCCCAGCGCTGCCACAGCGGCCGCTGCCCCACCGGCGTGGCCACCCAGAGCAAGTGGCTCACCCGGGGGCTCGACCCGACCAGCAAGGCCGTGCGGGTGGCCAACTACGTCGACGGGCTGCGGCAGGAGCTGCGGATGCTGGCCGAGGCGATGGGCGAGGAGCACCCGTCGCTGGTGGACCCGGCCGCGGTGGAGATGCGCATCCGCCGCGGCGAGCTGCTCCCCATCCTCGACGCCGTCGGCTACTCCAAGGACGCCAAGGAGGCCCGCATCTCCCTGGGAGACGTGGCCAGAGAGGCCCGCGTCTTCGCCGACACGGTGGCCGAGACGGCCTAGTTCTCTAGCTGCTCCAGTAGGCGTTGGAGGATCTCGTCCTGGCGGCGCCGCAGCTCGGCCAGCTCGTCGATCAACTGCTGGGTCTCCGAAGTGGTCAGCTCGCCCACGGTGATGTCCGGCGCATCGGTGACGGACGGTTCGTCGGCGCCGTCGGTGGCGGACGGCTCGTCCGGCTCCTCCACTGCGGGAGCGTCGCCGTCGGTCACCACCGGCGGCAGCACGACGTCCTCGAAGTCGACGCCCGGGTACAGGTCGTCGAGGGCCTCGCCCAGCGTCTTGCCCAGCGCGGTGCGGTTGCCCACCGAGGCGATCACCCCGGCCAGCAGCGGGATCTGGGTCCCCTGGGCCCGCACGTACATGGGTCGCACGTACAGCACCGAGTCCTCTACGGGCAGCAGCAGCATGTCGCCGAAGTCCACCTGCGAGCCCTGGTCGTTGAGCAGGGTCAGCTCCCGGCTGATGGCGGGGTTGGTGGAGATGTTCGACGCCACGATGGCCGGGCCCGGCGCCAGCAGGTTCGACATCTCATAGGACACCAGGCGGGAAGTCCCGTCGGCGCGGGTCTCGCCCACCATGAAGGCGGTGAGCTCCTTGCGGCTGTCGTCGTCGGAGATCGGCACGAACGAGCGCAGGGCCACGTACGACGCCTCCTCCTCGCCGGGGAGCTGGATCAGCGAGTAGTAGGCCGGAACCCGCCGCTCCCGCCGGGTCAGCAGTCCCCTGTCGCCGACGACGGCCTCGGCGATGCCTCCGGCCTGCACGCTGCGGCCCGGATCCTGGGCCACCGCCCAGCGCTCGGTGCCGATGATCAGCGCCTCGGGGTCCGACACCTGGTAGGAGGCCCACATGTTGGTCTGCACCGTGAACAGGTCGGTCGGGAAGCGCAGGTGGGAGCGCAGCTCCTCGGGCATCTCGGAGAAGTCGGTGAACAGGTCGGGGAAGGCCCCCTGCCACGCGGCCACGATCGGGTCGGCGATCGGCATGACGTACAGCGTCACGTCGCCGTCGTAGGAGTCGACGACGGCCTTGACCGAGTTGCGTATGTAGTTGACGCTGCCGTCGGCCAGCTCGGCGCCGACCTCCAGCCCGCTGGTGTCGGCGCTCTGGGAGTAGGGGTAGCGGTCGGTGGTGGTGTACGCGTCGAGCACGTAGTGGATGCGGCCGTCGAAGATCACCGGGTAGGCGTCGGAGTCGAACTCCAGGAACGGGGCGACGCTCTTCACCCGGTCCTGGGCGTCCCGGATGTAGATGATGCTGGTGTTGCCGTCCACAAAGTTGGAGATCAGCGGATCGAGCTGCCCGAAGCGCAGCGCGAAGGCGGTCTGGCGCAGGAAAGACCCCATGCCGACGCCGCCGTCGCCGGTGTAGCGGAAGCTCTCCTCGCGGCCCTGGCCGTCGACGTAGTCGACCTCGTCGCGGGTGGCGCCCACCAGCGCGTAGCCCTCGAGGTTCTCGCCCACGTAGATCTGAGGCTCGTCGAACTGCAGGTCTATGGCCGGGTCCACCTCGACGGGCAGGCCGCCGGTGATGAACACCGGGCTGCCCCGCACGTCGGTGACGTTGGCCCGGGCGATGGCCATGCCGTAGCCGTGGGTGATGGCCACATGCTGGCGCTCCCACGATCCCAGCTCGCTCAGGTTGAGCTCGCGGGCGGCCAGCACCACCTGGGTCAGCTCACCGTCGACCACGTAGCGATCGACGTCGAGCACCGAGGAGAAGCGGTAGAAGTCGCGCTCGCCCTGATCCTTCTCGAAGGTGTCGGTGAGGGTGAGCGGGTCGAGGATCCGGGTGTTGCGCACGGTCTGGGCCGCGGCGCGCAACTGGGCGGGGCTGGGGTTCTCCCGGTAGTCGAAGACTTCGAGGGCCACATCGCTGTCGGGCACAAGCGAGTAGGCCGCCCGGGTGGCCGCAATGTTGTCGTCGGTGTAGACGGACTCGCGGGCGGTGGTGTTGGGATCGACCTGGAACCGCTGCACGAACGCGGGGTACATGTTGCCCATCACCAGGGCGGTGAAGGCCCACAGGCCCACGGCCAGCGCCGGCAGCACCCAGCCCCGCCGGCGCAGGTTGACCACCAGCAGCACCACCGCGAACAGCGAGATCAGCAGGAGAAGGTTGAGGGCGGGCAGCTTGGCCTTGACGTCGGTGTACAGGGCGCCGTCCACCACGCCGCGGTCCGACACGGTGAGTTCGTAGCGCGACAGCCAGTAGTCGGCTGCCTTCACCAGGGCCAGCCCGGCCAGGATCGCCGACAGGTGCACCTTCACCGACGGCAGCACCCGGGGTGCGCCCCGAGGCACCTGGGCCCTGATGCCGCCGTTGATGTAGTGGGCGATGCCGATCACTACGAGGATGATCATGAAGGCGGCGAACAACCAGTTCACGAGGAACGTCAGGAACGGCAGGCGGAAGACGTAGAAGCCGATGTCGGTGTCGAACAGCGGATCGACGATGCCGAAGTCCCGGCGGTTGACGAAGAGCAGCCACTCCTCCCACTGGCTGGACACCCCGGAGGCGGCCAGCAGCGAGAACACCACCGACAGGACCAGGCGCACCAGCCGGGTGCGGCCCGCGGTCAGGTCGTGGAAGCGGCTGAGCATCTCCTCCTCGGGGCCGGGCGGGCGGATCTCGGGCTTCAGGCGGTCGACGATGAGGAGGTTGATCCACATCAGGATGAAGAAGGCCACCGCGAAGATCGCGAACAGGGCGATCTTGGCCAGCAGCACGCGCCCCCACACGTCGGTCCGGCCCAGCGAGTCGAACCACAGATAGTCGGTGTAGAAGCGGGCGATGCCTCGCAGCGACAGCAGCAGGACCAGCAGGCCGCCTGCTACCAGAATCGCGATGAAGCGAGTTTTTCTAGAGCCGAAGCGGGATCGGCCGCCGGAGGAAGGGGGAGTTACGGTGCGCACTGACGGTCACGATATCGGCTCCGGCCAGCCAGCAGAGAAGGCGGCTTCGGCTGCGGTGTCCGCCCGGCGCGATCGGGACTCCCGGTAGATCGCTCGCACTGCGGTGGTGAGTTCGTCGGGGTCGTCGGTGCCCTCGATCAATTCGCCGAGACGTTCCCGGACCGGCTCGACCAGCGCCGACAGGATGGCGCTGCCGGCCGCCTCGAGGTCGACGTCGTCGATGCTCACGTCTATGTCGGACGCGAAGTCCTGCATCGGCACCCGAGCGGCGCGGGTGTAGGCCCCGGTGTCGCTGGTGATCGTGGAGCGCACGGCCCGGACCCCGTTGCGGCGCACGGCGTCGAGCAGATCGCCCTGCTCGTCCACGACCAGCCGCTTGAGCCTGCGGGCGATCCCGCCCACCGCCACCGCCCGGGCCGCGCCGACCAGATCGTCGGGGTCGGCGGGCACGGTGGCAGTCTCGGATCGGTCGTCGAGCTCGTCGGCGTACTCGTCGGCGAGTTCGTCGGGCTCGTCGGCGAACCCGTCCACGGCTTCGGGGGCCCCGGCCGGTGAGGCCGGGCCGTCCTCGGTGACGCCGGATTCAGCGGACCACGGCTCCGGCTCCCCGACGGGCTGCGAAGTGATCGAGCGCAGCCGGGCGAAGATGGCCCCGGCGTCCGCCGGCGGCTCGACCGCGGGCTCGGTCTCTTCGGAGGCGGCGGCAGCATCGTCGGGAGCCTCGGACGCTTGCGCCTCCTGCGGGTCGGCTCCGGCGTCGAACCCGACGTCGGTCTCCGCCTCGACGTCGTAGAGCCGTACGCCGGCGGCTGCGGATGCCGGCGAGGGCTCGATGGTCAGGCCCTCGAGGTCGACGTACTCGCCCACGGCTTCGGGCTCGTCGAGTTCTTCCGGCGCCCCGGACTCGCCGGCGTCGGCGGCCTCGCCCTCCTGTTCGAGCGTCGCGTCGGCGCCGGCGGCGCCCTCAGCGGCGTCATCGTCGCCGGCGGGGGCCTCCTCGCCCGGCCCACCGTCGGGGGTCGCCCCGGCCGGGCGCGCCGCGGAGATCTCCGCCTCGAGCTCGGCGACGGTGGACTCCGGCTGGGCCGCGACGCGCAGTCCTGCCTGCTCGGCTGCGGCCGCAGCCCGCGGCTCGGCCTGGACCAGTTCCTCGATCCAGCCGTCCAGTCCCTGGCGGAAGATCCCGAGCGCCTCCAGCAGGCGATCGCGGGTCACCCGGAGCTGCTCCACCTCGACCCGGTGCTCATGGCGCCTGCGAGCCAGGTCGACCAGGATCCGCTCCCGGAAGGCCTGGGCCTCCACCACCATGTTCCTGCCGCGTTCCCGGCCCTCCTCGGCGATGGCGGCCGCGGCCGCCTCGGCCTCTCCGACTATCCGGGCGTGCTCGGCCTCGGCCCGCTCGATCTGCACCTGGGCCGCGTCGGTGGCCGACTGCAGGACGCGGGTCGCCTCATCGCCCAGGGCCTCCGCCACCCGGCGCGACTCCAGCTTCTCCGGAGGGGTGGCCTCCAGCTCGGAGACCCGGTCCGACAGCGAGCCGACCAGAGCGTTGAGCCGGCGGATCTCCTCGGCGGCCTCGCGCAGCCGGGCGCGGACGGAGTCGGGCTCGTAGCCGCGGCGTACCTTGGCGAAGTCGATCTCCTCCACCGCTTCCGGGTCCAACCCGTGTCCGGGGTCGGGTCCGTCGCCGTCGTCCATGGCTCCTCCGAGCCGCCACCGATGCGCTTGTTCCTGCTAGCTCGCTGGTTGCGGCCAATGAATACGATAGTTCAGCCCAGTAGGCGTCCGACGGGGTCACCCCCGATGCCGGCCAGCGCCTGCAGCGCGTCCTCCAGGTTGGCCACGCCGACCACCGGGACATCGCCGGAGCCCGACCGGGCCTCGTCCGCCGACCCTTCGGGCACGATGATCAGCTCGGCGCCCGCATCCCGGGCCGCTACCGCCTTCTGGGCGACGCCCCCCACATCACCGACGGATCCGTCGAGGCGGATGGAGCCGGTGACGGCGACCCGCTGACCGCCCGTGAGCTCGCCTCGCGACAGCACGTCGAGCACGACCAGCGTGAAGGCCAGACCGGCTGAGGGTCCCCCCACCGCACCCGAGGAGATGTCGATCTCGAACGGGAGCGGCGACCGGCTGACCCGCTCGGTGACCCCGCTCACCCCGATGTACGGACCGCCGTCGTCGGGGTGCGTGCCGAGCGTTATCTCGACGTCGCGCAGCTCGTGGGTCTCGGAGTCCTCCACGGTGACCACTGCCGCCGCGCCCGGCTCCAGCTGCGCCAGCACCGCTCGGAGCGAGTCGACCGTGGTGACCGGCTGGCCGTCGATGGACAGGATCACGTCGGTGGGCTCCAGCAGGCCGTCGGCCGGGCCGCCCGGGACCGCCTCGAAGAACAGCACTCCGGTGAAGTCGGCGGCATGCACACCGAGGCGTTCAAGGGCGACGATCATGGCGATGTCCTTGGAGCTGTCCATCAGGTGACGGTTGTGTTCTCGCTGCTGGGTGTCCGTCCGGTCGCCGTAGACCGATGCCCGGCTGCGCAGGTCGACCGCCTCATCCAACGAGGACGTGATCCAGTCGAGCACGGTCAGATCGCTGTCGATCGCCACGGTGAGGAGCAGGATCTCGCCTTCGGGATCGAACACGTCGATGCCCTCGGCTTCCACCCGGCCGGACGCGGCGATGGCCGTGCCGGGCAGGAAGGCCACCGCGCCCTCGTCGACCACCGAGTCGCCGGGCAGCAGACGGCCGGCCCACTCGGCCGGCGCGAAGTACACCCCGGCCGCCAGCCCCGCCAGCACCACGGCGACGCCGACAAGGGTCAGCCCCAGCCCCGATCTGAACCAGCGGCGGCGAGTCGGGGGCGGCGGGGGCGGCGGGGGCGGCAGCCCTCCCGGCGGAGGCGGGTCCGGCGCCGGGGAAGTGGGCAGTGGGGAAGCTAGCGTGGCGAACCGTCCAGTCGTCTTCGCTCGGGCGCCCTTCATGCAGGCGGCGTCCGGGCCCCAAGGTACCGCCATGGCGACAGCCCCGACCACCGGCGAAGCTCCCCATCCGGCACCAGCAGGCGACAAGATGTGGGCGCGGATCGCCCGTTCGGCCCGCCGGTCGGCTGGGACGATCCTCCAGTCGGCGCGGGCAGCCCTCCGATCGGCGGGGGCGACCCGTCCCAAACGCCGTATCCGGTTGATCGACGTGCTGCGGGTCCTGGGGCTGGCCCGGCGGGCAGTGCCTCGCCCGGTGGTGGGGCCGAAGGCCTACCCGCAGTGGTGGCAGCGGCTGCTGGCGCTGGCGGTGCTGATCGCGTTGGTGGTGGTCATCGGCTTCGCGCTCGCCGCGCTGGTGGGACTGCTGGTGGTGGTGGCCGGTTTCCTGCTCGAGCAAGCCATCTCCTGAGCCTGGAGCCATCGATGGTTTCTGACGAAGACCCGCCTCGCGGAGCGTCCGGATCCGAATTGGCAGCGGAGAACGCCGAAACCGGCGCCCACAGCTGCCAATTCGCGAGACAGCACCGACCCCGCACCGAACTGGCAGCGGAGAGTGCCGAAACAGGCCCCCACAGCTGCCAATTGGCGCCAATGGACTCGGCGGAGGGGGCCGTCGGCCGGCGCCGGGAAGCGGCCGCGGCCGGCCACGCCGGCGACGCCGCCAAGGCCCGGTCGTACCTCCACGACGACGACCCGATGGTGCGCTCCAGTGCGCTGCGGGCGTTGCAGAGGGCCGGCGACCTGGCGGCTCGACAGCTCGCGGCCGCTCTGGACGATCCCGCGGCAGCCGTGCGGATGACCGCTCTCGAGCTGGCGGCGTATCGGGCCGACATCGCGGCGGCCGCGGCGGCGAGCCGGTTGGTCGACGACGACGACCGGGTGGTGGAGGCCGCCGCCTGGGCCTGCGGCGAGAAGATCTCGGCGAGTGACGGCGCCTCAGCGGGCCACGCCGATGCACGGGGGTCCGAGACGGCCGCGGTGGTGGAGGCGCTGATCCGGGTGGCCCGATCCCACGCCGATGCACTGTGCCGGGAGTCGGCCATCGCTGCTCTGGGCGCGATATCGGATCCTGCCGGTCTGCCTACGATCCTGGCCGGGCTGGACGACAAGCCCGAGATCCGCCGCCGGGCGGTGATTGCCCTGGCCCCCTTCGACGGGCCCGAGGTCGAAGCCGCGCTGCTGAGAGCATCCACCGACCGCGACAAGCAGGTCAGGGCCGCGGCTGCGGAGTTGCGCGGCGTGTGACAGCTATTCGAAGTCGTCGCTGAAGATCGAGAAGTCCATGCCGAGCTGCTCGAGGCATCGGCCCGCGCCCCGCACCACCGTCTCCAGCGGGGCGTCGACCCGCCGGACTCGCAGCGACATCTCCCGGGACAGCCGGATGTCCATCCCCCGGAGCAGCCCTCCCCCGCCGACGAGGAACACGCCGCGGGCGATCAGGTCCTGGGCCAGCTCGGGGGGTGACTGCGACAGGCAGCTCAGCACCGAGTCGACCATGGCGGTCACCGGCTCCTCGATCGCCCGGCGGATCTCTTCGGGGGTCACCACCGTGGTCTTGGGCATTCCCGACATCAGTTCCCGGCCGCGGATCTCGGCCGCGGTCTCGCTGCGGGTCGGCGCCGCCGAGCCGACCACGATCTTGGTGTGCTCCGCGGTGGGCTCGCCGATGGCCATGCCGTACTCGCGCCGCATGTGGGCCTGGACGGCGTCGTCGATGTCGAACGAGCCCACCCTCACCGCCTCCAGAGCCACGATCCCGCCCAGGCTGAGCAGGGCGGTCTGGGTGGTGCCGCCCCCGATGTCGATCACCATCGACCCGACCGGCTCATCGATGGGCAGACCGGCGCCGATGGCCGCGGCCATGGGCTGGTCGATCAGCCGCACCTCGATGGCACCCGCCCGGCGGGCGGCCTCCTGCACAGCCCGTCGCTCGACCGCAGTGATCGCCGACGGCACGCAAACCACCACGCGGGCCCGGTTGATCCTGCTCACCCCCACCTGCCTGAGCAGGATCCGGATCATGTCCTGGGTGATCTCGAAGTCGGTGATGGCGCCCTTGCGCAGCGGCCGGCGGGCCACGATGTAGCCGGGTGTGCGTCCCAGCATCCGGCGAGCCTTGTGGCCCACCGCCAGCAGCTCGTTGGTGTTGGTGTTCAGCGCCACCACCGACGGCTCGTTCAGCACGACGCCCTGCCCGCGGGCGTACACCAGGGTGTTGGCCGTGCCCAGATCGATGGCCAGGTCGCGGGGCACGGCTCAGCGCTCCGAGACGGCGGGCGCGTCCCCGGTCGCGTCCGCGGCGGTTTCGGCGGGGTGGTCAGGCTTCAGCGGATCGAGCCTGGAGATCCCGCTGGCGGGGCCGACGGAACGTCCCGCCGACACGGCCTTGAGCTGCCTGAGGAAGGGGACGGGGCGCCGCCAGGTGATCCTGCGGGCCAGCCACAGCAGCATCGAACCGACCGTGGCCAGGCCCAGCGAGGCCACCACCAGCAGCACTGAGCCTCTCATCGGGCGCTCTCCGCGACGGCCGGTTCCGGCCCCGCCGCCACGCCGGCCTCGGAGGCCGTCCCGGTGTCGGCAGCCACGTCGACGATGTGCTGGGCCTCCAGGCCCCAGCTCTCGCCTCCCTGCCATCGCTCCCGCTTCCAGATCGGAACCGTGGTCTTGAGAGTGTCGATGGCGAAGCGGGCCGCCTCGAAGGCGGCGTCCCGGTGGGGGGACGACACCGCCACCACCACCGCGGGCTCGCCCACCGCGACCGGTCCCACCCGGTGCAGCATCGCCACCCGTCCCAAGTCGTCCCAGCGGGCTCGCATCTCGGCGGCGATCGATCGGAGTCGGGGCTCGACCTGGTCCTCGTAGGCCTCGTAGTGCAGGAGGTCCACGCCGGGCCGGTCGGTCGAGTGGTCGCGCGCCGTGCCGCTGAACTGCACCACCGCGCCGCATCCGGGCAGCACCACCCACGCGGCCATCTCGGCTGACGGCAGCGGATCGGATGACAGCCCGAGCCAGGTGTCGCCGGTGTCAGGGGGTGCGAGCACTGTGAAACATCGTAATGGTGGAACTCACGCGCGGCCCGAGCGGCCCGTGAGCGCAGCAACAAGAGCGGGAGTCATGCGCGGCCGGGGCGGCGCCGCTTGTGGATGGCTCGGGCCACCAGGCCGGCCGCGACGAGCGCCCCCACCACCACCGTCACCGCGGCGGCCAGCAGCAGCTCCTGGCGGCGCCGGGCCGGGAGCGACTCCAACGGGCGGGGCTCGTGCGAGACCACCCACGCCTCCTCGTTGCTGTGCGCGGCTCTCCATCCCAGTGCTCGCAGCCGGTCGTTGGCCACCACCCACGGGTGGGTGGTGTAGGGCACCACCCCCGGCGGCGTCGGGGCCAGACCCCAGCGCCAGCGCAGCGCGCTCAGGATCCTCACCAGATGCGACGGCGCCCGAAGCCGGGGACGGGGACCCTCGAGGTCGGCCAGAGTGTCGGGAGGGATCCAGCCGTCGGGTGCGACGTTGAGGATCCCGTCGTAGCGGACGTCGACCGCGGTGACCACGGCCTCGGCCAGGTCGTCGGCGTGCAGGTACTGCACCGGCGGGTCGCCGTCGGCCGCCACACCCGATCGGGCCGCTCGCAGCGTCTTGGCCAGCTGGCCCAGACGGTCCTCGGCGACGGTGACCGCGGGCCGCAGCACGGCGACGGAGCGGCCGGGGGCCAGGGCCCACTGCTGGGCCAGCCTCTCCAGCCGGTGCCGCTGCAGCGCCCAGTCGAAGTCGGGGTTGGGTCGTACCGGGGCGTCCTCGGTGATCGGCACCGGGTTGTCCCTCCAGGCGCCGTAGACCATCGCGGACGACATCACCACCAGGTGACCGACATCGACGGCGGAGAGAGCGTCGAGCACGCGGTGCAGCAGGGCGGCCTCCAACTCGGCCTCGGCGGGATTGAGCGTGCCTGCGGTCACCGTGGTTGCCAGGTGCACTACTGCGTCGGCTCCGGAGAACAGGGCGGCCAGGTCGGCGTCGGCCAGATCCACCTGCTTGGTGGTGACCGACGTGTAGGGGGCGGCCGGAGCATCCTTGTCGATGGCGACGACGGCCACCTCCGGACGCTGGGCCAGCCGGGTTATGACACGACGCCCCACGGAGCCGTGGGCACCGGTCACCACCACCCGGGTCATAGCCACAGGCGGCGGGTCATCGACATGCGCCGGCCGCAGGCAGCACAACTGAGCGCGTCCGCAAACGGGTGAGAGCGATTCGCGCCGGCAACGGGTGTTTCCCGCTCTTGTTCGCTGCGCTCACGGGCCGCTCGGGCCACGGCCTCGCCCGTATGTACCGGAATCACTCGCCAATTTGCTCGGCCTCTTGGCTTCACCCCCCTACGATGCCCTCATGAGCGGCGATCCGCCAACAGAGGGCGGGCCCGATGATCCTTTCGAGGGCCTGGAAGGCATAGAGGGTCTGGAGGACCTGGCGGGTCTGGAGGGCTTGGAGGACCTGGAGGGACTCGGCGACCTGGACGAGACCGGCGAGACGGATGAGCCCGGCGGCTTCGGCGGGCTGGGCGACTTCGGCGGGCTGGGGAACATCCCCCTGATCGGGGACCTGATGCGGACGCTGCAGTCGGCCGCGCCCGGGGCCAACCAGGCCCGCGAGGTGGGCCGGGCCATCGCCTGCGGCGGGGTGTCGGAGCCCAACATCGACCCGTCCCAGCGCATCTCCATCGAACAGCTCGTGCGGGTGGCCGAGCTGCGGGTGGCCGATGCCACCGGCCTGCAGCCGTCCCCGGGAGCGGCGCTGCGGGTGGAGGTGGTGAACCGCGCCGGCTGGTCGGACCGCACCGTCAGCGACTACGAGGACCTGTTCGGTGCGCTCAACACGTCGATCTCGGCCAGCCTGGAGCCGGATCTCGACGACACGCCCGACGACCCGATGGCGGCCATGCTGGCCGGCATCACCAAGATGATCGGCCCCACCATGATGGCCCTCACCACCGGCGCCATGGTGGGCCGCCTCGCGCAGCTTGCCCTCGGCGGCTACGTGCTGCCGGTGCCCCGCCCCGCCGGCAAGCCGATGCTGATCGCCCTGCCCAACGTCGACGAGTTCAGCCAGGAGTGGTCGCTCGACGCCGACGACGTCCGCCTGTGGGTGTGCGTTCACGAAGCCGTCTACTGCGCGGTGTTCGGGGTGGATCATGTGCGCGACGCGGTCAGCGACCTGCTGCTGCGCCATGCGGCCGCGTTCGAGAGCAACCCCCGCCGCATCGAGGAGCTGCTGGGCGACTTCGACCCCAGCACCATGGGCCCCGAGGCATTCGCACGGCTCCAGTCGGAGCTGGGCAGCCCCGACGCCCTCCTGGGCGCGGTGCGGTCTCCGGCCCAGGAAGCGCTCCTGCCGCGGATGACCGCTCTGGTGGCGGCCATCACCGGCTACGTCGATTTCACCATGGACCGCATCGGCGCCGACCTGATCGGCTCGTACGACCGCCTGTCGGAGGCGTTGCGACGCCATCGTGTGGAGGCCAGCGCATCCGACCGGTTCGTGGAGCGGCTCCTCGGCCTGGAGCTCGACCAGACCCAGTACGAGCGGGGGGCGGCCTTCGCCGCGGGGGTGGTGGAGCGGGCCGGAACCGACGGGCTGCGACGGCTCTTCACCCACCCGGACAACCTGCCCACCCCGGCTGAGGTCGACGCGGCCGGCCTGTGGCTGGCCCGGATAGACCTGCCCCGCTGATCACTCCTAGGCCAGTCCTCCCGGCCGGCGGGTCCTGTCGCAGGCGCCACCCCCCGGCCTCGCCGGGGACCGTGCTCTTGGCGCTAGCTAGTGGCCGGGGGGCGGCGGCTCAGTACGAAGAAGATCAGCGCGGCACCGACCACCAGTGCCACCATGCCGGAACCCAGCCGGGCCGGAATGGGCAGGACGACGGGGACGAAGGCGCCGACCACCCAGGCGATCTGGAAGCGGGCCTCGAAACGGGAGAACGACCGTCCGTGGTTGGCGTCGGGGGCGTCGCGCTGCACCAGCGAGTCGAAGGCCAGCTTGCCCACCGCGGCTGAGATGGCCACACCGCCCGACAGCAGCACCATCCCCATCAGCCCGCCGGTCATGGCGGCCAGCAACGCCGTGGACAGGGCCACGGCCAGCGATCCGAGCAGGATCAGCTCCTCCACCAGACGGCGTCTCAGGATGGGAGCGATCTGCACTCCCGTGAAGGCGGCCAGTCCGGCCGCGGCCACCACCACCGCGTAGTGCCAGAACGGAGCGCCCGGATCGCCGACGATGTCGACGCCGCGCTCGGAGGCCACCGCCCCGCCCAGCGCCGCGCCCCGCGCGCTCACGTCCAGTCCCTCCTCGCCGCCGCGCAGCGCGAAGGCCAGCATGAAGGTGACGAACCCGACCGCGCCCCGCATCACCGCCATGGCCGACGCCGACAGCAGGATGGCCGACGCCCGCAGAGCAGAGCGCTCGGTCGAGGTCGGTCCGGTCCGGGCCACCGGTATGCGGGGCAGCTGGAGCGTGATCGCGGTCGCCGCCAGATAGCCGATGGTCGCGGCCGCGGCGGCCAGGGCCGGGCTTCCCAGGAAGGCCAGCGCCGCGCCGAGGCCCGCTCCCACCAGGCTCATCACCGCGCTGATGAGGGCCAGGCGGCTGTTGGCCTGCACCAGGTTGGATTCCTTGGGCACGTAGCGGGGCACCACTGCGCTCTTGGCCACCGCATAGGACTTCTGCAGCACCAGCAGCGCGAACGCCTCGGGGAACAGCCACAGGGTGTCGAGGTGGCGGATCAGGAGCAGGGCCACCACCAGCCGGCCCAGATTGGTGACGAGGATCATGGCCCGGCGCCCGCCCGGCATGCGGTCGATGACGGGGCCGATCAGCGGTGTGACCACCGCGAACGGTGCCATGGTGAGGGCCAGGTACAGGGCGATGCGGTTGCGGGCCGCGTCGGGGCTGATCGAGAAGAAGATCGACCCGGCCAGGGCCACCGCCATCACCGCGTCGGTGGCGGTGGCCGCGGCGTGGACGCGGGCCAGGCGCTGGAACGGGCTGAATACGGGAACGGGCCGGCCCGGCTCGCCCTGATCGTTCACCCGGTCCTGGCCCACTCCGTCATGGTAGGACGCGTTCTGTTGTACGGGCCCGGTTCAGGGCGAGCTGCTGGAGCCTGACGTGGGTGTCGGTGTCGGCGCCGCGGTCGTGGCGCGTCCAGACGCCTTCGGAGTCGAGCGTCCAGGCCAGGTGCTCGTCGGACAGGCTCACCTCGGCCACCTCGACCACCCGGGCCGCCAGCCGCGGATCGTCCACCCGCACGAGAGCCTCCACCCTCCGGTCGAGGTTGCGGCTCAGCAGGTCGGCGGAGCCGATGTAGGTGGCGGGACGGCCCGGACCGTCGCCGTTGGCGAAATGGTAGATGCGTGAGTGCTCGAGGAACCGGCCCACTATCGAGCGCACCCGTATCGTCTCCGACAGGCCGGCCACGCCGGGTCGCAGACCGCACAGGCCCCGCACGATCAGGTCGATCTCCACGCCGGCCTGCGACGCCTTGTAGAGCTGGTCGATCATCGGCCCGTCGGCCAGCGAGTTGAGCTTCATGATGATGCGGCCGCCGGGCACGTGCATCTCCTGCTCGATCAGTTCGGTCAGGCGGGGGCGGAGCTGCTCGGGCGCGGTGATCAGGTGCTTGTGATCGACGTTGCGGCCGTAGCCGGTGAGCTGGTTGAACAGGCTGGCGACGTCCGCGCCGACCCCCGGATTGGCGGTCAGCAGGCCGAAGTCCTCGTAGATGCGGGCGGTGCGGTGGTTGTAGTTGCCGGTGCCGATGTGGCAGTAGCGGCGGATGCCGTCGGGCTCCTCCCGCACGATCATGGCGATCTTGGCGTGGATCTTGAGGCCGACCAGGCCGTAGGCCACGTGGGCGCCGGCCTGCTCCAGCCGCTTGGCCCAGCTGATGTTCTGGGCCTCGTCGAAGCGGGCCTTCAACTCCACCAGCACCGCCACCTGCTTGCCCCTCTCGGCTGCGGCCACCAGAGCGTCGATGATGGGGCTGTCGCCGGAGGTGCGGTACAGCGTGAGCTTGATGGCCAGCACGGCCGGGTCCCTCGCGGCCTGGTGGATGAGCGCGCCCACCGAGCGGCTGAACGACGAGTAGGGATGGTGCACGAGCAGGTCGCCGGAGCGCAGCACCTTGAAGAAGTCGACCGGGCCGTCGTCGGTCAGCAGCTCCGGCTCGGTGATGCCGCCCCAGTGGGGCCATGTCAGCTCGGGCCGGGGCAGGTCCGCGATCTTGTTGAGGCCGCTCAGATCGATGGGTCCCCGTACCTGGACCAGGGCGTCTGCGCTCAGATTGAGCTCGCGCAGCAGCAGGTCGAGCACCTCGTCCGACATCGTGTCGGCCACCTCGAGGCGGACGGCCCACTGGAAGCGGCGCCGGCGGAGCTCCATCTGCACCGCGATCAGCAGGTCGTCGGCGTCCTCGTCGTTGAGCGTGAGGTCGGCGTTGCGGGTGACCCGGAAGCTGTGGTGCTCCAGCACCTCCATGCCCGGGAAGAGCATGTCCAGATGGGCCGCGATCACGTCCTCCAGCGCCACGAACCGGCAGGAGCCCTCGCCGGTCTCCACCCAGCGGTCGAGGGTGTCGGGGACCTTGACCCGGGCGAAGCGCTGCTCCGAGCCGACGGGGTCGCGCATCAGGACGGCCAGGCTCAGCGAGAGGTCCGAGATGAACGGGAATGGATGTCCGGGGTCGACGGCCAGCGGGGTGAGCACCGGGAAGACCCGCTGCTCGAAGTGGTCGCGGAGGTAGGCGCACTCGGTGGGGCTGATCTCGTCGGGGGTGAGGAGATGTATGCCCTCGGCCTTCAGGGCCGGCCTGACCTTCTCGATGAAGAGGCGCTGCTGCTCGGCGCACAGCTCCACCGCGATCCGGCGGACCTCGCGGAGCTGCTCGGCGGGGGTGTGCCCGTCGAGGGTGCGCTCGGTGAGCTCGGCCGCGACCCGGTCGGCGAGACCGGACACCCGGACCTGGAAGAACTCGTCGAGGTTGGTGGCGAAGATGCTGAGGTATCTGGCCTGCTCGAGCAGGGGGACGTCACCGTCGTCGGCGAGGGCGAGGACGCGGGCGTTGAAGGCCAGCCACGAGATCTCCCGGCTGAAGTAGTCCGTGAGCGGCTCAGCCCATCCCCCGACGCGGATCATTGTCCTGGGGGCACTCTCGCTCTCCGGCCGGCTGTTAGACCCGCTCCCGGCCGGAATACTCGTCTTCTTCCTCCGGATAGCCGAGGTCCCAGTTCACGATGATCCGCTCACGCTCAGCGTCGCGATTGACCCGTTCGCGGTTGCGGCGGAACTGTGGGTCGTGGGGTGGCAGCAGCAGCAGGCGGGCGTGGACGCGGTCCCGGAAGGAGGTCATGAAGTCGGCGTCGCCGTAGACGGCGCGGATCTCCCAGTGGGGCGCGACGGGCCCTAGATAGATGATGGTGGCTTGGCCGACCGGCGGTTCGTCCACCGCCTCGATGTCGGCGCCCGCGAGCGTCATTGGTGTCCGCCTCGCCGCGGGGCTCTCAGGAGGAGCCGTTCTTGCCCGAAGCGCCGCCGCCCGAGTTGTCGCCGCCGGTCGCCTGGCTGCCGCCGGAGGCGTCGGCCTCCTTGGCGCTCTCGGTCAGGCCGTCCTTGAACTCGCGCTGCGCCTGGCCCAGCGAGCGGGCGAGCTTCGGGAGCTTCGCCCCGCCGAACACCAGCAGGACGAGCACCAGGATGATGAGGAGTTCAGGTGCACCGATGTTTGGCATCGCTACGAAGCATACCGTGCTCTGTCCACAGCCGCATCCGGTCTGTGGAAGGAGATAGTGGTGTTGTTGTCAGGCGCTGGCGACGGCGCGGCGCTGGAGGGCGCGGGCTCTGCGGATACGGCGACGCTCACGCTCGCTCATGCCACCCCAGATGCCGAACTTCTCGCCGTTGTTCAGCGCGAACTCCAGGCACGCCTCTCGCACTACGCAGCCCCGGCACACTTCCTTGGCCTCGCGCGTGGATGCGCCCCGCTCGGGAAAGAAGAGGTCGGGGTGCACTCCGAGGCAGTTGGCCTCGCGCTGCCAGGACATGTCCTCAGCCGGAAAGATGCCGTGTAGCTCCATTCGGTGTTCCTCCTGATGACCATCCGGGCCCCGGCGGTGGGACTAGAGCCCGGCCCCGCCCGGGTGCCACTGGTGTAATTACACCATTGTCATCTGAAATTTGCAAGTCGGAGAGCAAGAAATTTCTGGGCGGCGCGGTCGGTGGCCGCAGTCGCTAGCGGCGGGCGTGGACCAGGCTGCGCTTGTGCTCCACGAAGTCGACCAGCACGTAGTCGCCGAGGTTCTCGTTGGTGGTGAAGAAGGCCCTGCCGCCGTTCAGCTCGGTGATGCGTTCGACGAAGTTCGTCAGGTACGACGTGGCGTCCAGCATGAAGGTGTTGATCCGGATGCCGTCGCGGGTGCAGTTGGCCACCTCGGCCAGGGTCAGCTCGACGGTCTCGCGGGTGGGCGGGTAGCTGAAGAAGGGCCGACCCGACGGCGTGATGTGGGCGGTGGGCTCCCCGTCGGTGATCATGATGATCTGCTTGGTGCCGGTCTGGCGGTTGAGCATGCGGCGGGCGAGCATGAACCCGTGCTGCATGTTGGTGCCGTAGACGTAGTCCCACGATACCTCGGGCAGCTTCTCGGGACGGAACTCCCGGGCCACCTCGCTGAACGACACCAGCCCCAGATAGTCGCGGGGGTACTGGCTGGAGATCAGCGAGTGCAGCGCCATGGCCACCTTCTTGGCCGGCAGGAAGTTGTTGCGCATGGGCATCGACAGCGACAGGTCGAGCATCAACACGGTGGCCGAGCGGACCTGCTGCTCGGTTCGCTCCACCTCGAAGTCGTCGGGATGGAGCTGCACCGGCACGCCGCCGCCGGTGCGGGTGACGGCGTTCCGGATGGTGCGGCCGATGTGCAGGTTGAACGGGTCGCCGTACTCGTAGGCCTTGGTGTCGGGCTCGCGCTCGTGGCCCTGCCCGGAGCGGCTGATGGCGTGGCGGCCGAACTTGTCGGCGTCGAGCCGGGCGAACAGGTCCCGCAGGGCGCCCTGGCCGATCTTGCGGATGGCCCGGGGAGTCAGGTCGAAGCGGCCCTCGCGGTTCTCGATCAGGCCGGCCTCCTCCAGCATGCGGGCCACCTCGGCCATGCGCTCCAGGCTCTCGGCCGCGTCGTCGCCCAGCAGGCGGCGGACGGTCTCGGTGTCGGCCTCGGCGAGCGCCCCGGGGCTGGCCGAGCCTCGTAGCAGGTTCTCGAGCTGGTCGATGTCGCCCAGCTCGCCCAGCATGTCGGCGGCCTGGCTGAAGTCGAGGGGATCGACGCCGCCGAAGTCGTAGCGCCGGTCCCAGCCGAGGTCGGGGAACTCGTTGCGCAGGTGCTGGGCCAGCTCGTTGACCTGCCAGTTGAGGTCCATGTCGGCCAGCATCTGGTCGGACAGCTGCTGGAGCTGGTCGCGCTGACCGGGCGTCATCGAGTTGAGCAGGGCTTGGGCGGCGGCCATGCGGCGGGCCATCACCTCCAGCAACTCGTCGAGGGTCTTGGGGTTCTCCGGGAAGAAGTCGCCGTAGCGCTGCATGAACCCCTCGAAGTCGGGTTCCTCCCCCCGGGCCCGCTGGGCCAGCATGGCGTTGAGCTCGGCCAGCATGTCCTTGAGGCGCTGCATCTCCTCCGATGTCGAGCCGCTGCCGGTGGCGTCGTCGACCGCGCCCGCCATCCGGTCGAGGAACTGCTGCATGAGCTGCTCCCGGAGGCGCTCGGCCAGCTCGGCGAACTGCCGGCGGGCCTCGTCGCTCTCGAAGTCGTAGTCGTCGAGGGCCTTGAACTGGCCGGCGAGGTCGGGGGGCATCATGTCGAGCTGGGCGTTCTTGGTGGCCGCGGTCTGCGCGGTGAGGTCGGCCCGGCGCTCGTCGCCCTCGGCCCGGGCCTGGGCCGCGGCCGCGTCCAGGTCGTCGAGGGCCCGGCGCTCGGTGCGGATCACGTCCCGCAGGTCCTCCGCGATGTCATCGTAGACGCCGCCCAGGTCGTGCTGCTCGAGCAGCTCGCGGCGTCGCTCCCTGAGCCGCTCGAGCATGTCGCGAAGGCCTTCGAGCCTGCGTCCCGAGCGGTCCTGGAAGCCCTCGGCCATCAGGCGGCGCAGGGCGCTGGCTAGGTCGCCGTGGTAGAGCAGATCGTCGGCCAGCTCGTCGAAGATGTGGTCGGCGTCGAAGTCGAAGCCGGCCTGGCTGCCGTCCCAGCGCGAGTACGCGAAGTGGGCCGGCTCGGGCTGCGCCCGCAGACGGAGGCGCCAGCGCTTGCGCAGAGCCATACCCCGAGGCTAGGCCGGGGGCGAAGGCTGGACCAGGGGCAGGCCGGCCGCACCCCAGCCCTCGACGCCGCCCTCGAGGTCGGCGGCCTGCTCGAAGCCCAGACGCTTCAGGGAGGCAGCCGCGAAGCTCGACGTGTAGCCCTCGTTGCACACCGTCACCACCCGTTGGTCCAGCGACTTCACGGCCGGGTTGGTGGCGCCTGAGGCGGGGTCGCACCGCCACTCCAGGACCAGCAGCGGGATGCTGATCGAGCCGGGGATCATGCCGGTGCGCTCGCGGTCGTCGCGGTCGCGGATGTCGATCACCAGCGGCTGATCGTCCGGGACGTCGGAGGTTCCGGCCTCGAGGTCGGCGGCCAGCTCTGCGGGGGTGAACCGCCGGATTCCGTCACGGGCCTCGGCCAGCATCTCGTCCACCGTGATGCCTCGACGAGCGGGCCAGCCGATTCCGCCGCCGACCGACGCCGTGCCCGCGCCGAGGAGCTCGGCACCGGCCCGTTGGGTGCTTGCGGCTCGTACCGCGTCGGCGAGGCGGTACCAGTCGTCCTCCCCCGCTGCGCTGCGGTGACGCTCGCCGTGCTGGTCCAGCTCCTGTCCCAGGTGCTCGGGCGTCCAGTCCTCGTCGAGCGCCCGGTTCATCAGGTCGGCCTGCGACGGCGGGGCCAGGCCGTCCACCGGCTGGTCGAGGTCGAGGTTGGTGGGGAAGGCGTAGCCCTCGGCGCAGGCCGCCACCACGTTGGCCGCCGCGGCCCGGTCGAGGCCGGAGGCGACCCGCGACCGCAGCGTCGGGTACACGGCGTTGACCATGCGGGCCCGGTCCACGGCCTCGGTGGCCCGGCCGAAGGCGGACGAGATCTGGAGCAGGTTGGCGATGCGGTGCACGTCGGCGGTGCGGTTGTGGCCGGCGGCGTGGAACATGGCCGGGCTGAAGAACACCGCGTCGCCGGTGCGCAGCGGCAGCTGCACCCGGTGCTGGGAGAAGTACTCGATGAACTCGGGGCGGCGCCACGCCAGGTAGCCCAGCTCGTACTTGTGGGAGTGGGGCAGGTACATGGTGGGGCCGGTCTCGGTGCCCATGTCGCAGTGGGCGATGGCGCCCTGCAGGGTGAGCAGCGGCGACAGCCGGTGGGCCTGGAGGGGGAACTGCTCGGCTTCGTCGTCGGTGAGGAAGCCCATGTGGTAGTCGCGGTGGGGGTGCTGGGCCTCCCCGCCGGGATTGACCACGTTCACCTGCTCGGTCAGTTGGTAGCGGGGTCCCAGCCAGGCCTCGCAGGCCAGCGCCACCGCGTCGGAGCGGTGGTAGTCGATGAAGGCGTCGGGGTCGGCCACCGCCAGCTTCTCGAGCGCGTTCCACACCCGGTCGTTGGCGCCGGGCTTGGCGAAGTGGTCCCCGGCGAGCCCGCCGTGGGCATGCTGGGCCGCGATCAGGTCCCAGAACACGCTCGACGCCCGGTCCACCGCGGCTGGGGGCACGGCCCCTTCGAGCAGGACGATGCCGGGGCCGTCGACGAGGGCGTCGGTGAGCTCGGCGCGCAGCGAACGACGGTGCTCGGTGTCGCCGGTGGGGCCGTGGGCCAGTGGTGCCGCGTCGTAGGTGGGGACGCCCTGGGTGATCCGCACGGCCAGCGGGTAGTCGGCCGGATCGGTGGGCTGCTCGACCAGCGCCGCGAACGCGTCCAGGTCGCAGTCGACCCTCGACGGGAAGGCGGCGTCGCGGCGGATGGTCACTGGTGCAATAGTACGCTCGACGCCTCGCTAGGGGAAGCCCTCCAAGGGCATTTCAGCAGGCGGCAGCGGCTGCGAGCGGAGCCTCCGGGACGCCCTCCAGTATGGGGCGAGGCATGGGCCGGTTAGCGTGGGCGACGACCGGCGACGAGTGGAGGTGTCATGCCCATCAATCCCGATGCCGTGGGCGCGGTGGGAGAAGAGACCGAGATCAGCTGGACCTCCAAGGACAGCCTGCTGTACGCCCTGGGCGTGGGGGCCGGCGCGTCGGATCCCACCGGCTTCGAGCTGGAGTTCACCACCGAGAACACCAGGGATGTCCCCCAGCGGGCGCTGCCCACCCAGGCGGTGGTCCTGGGCGCGGGCAACATGCCCGACTACGGGGACTTCAACCTGGCCGCGCTGCTGCACGGGGATCAGCGCATCGAGCTCCACCAGGAGCTGCCGGCGGCCGGATCGGCGGTGGCCCAGGCCCGGGTGGCCGCCATCTACGACAAGATCAAGGCCGCGCTGGTGGTGCTGGAGACCAGCGTCCGAAGCCACGACGGCGAGCCGATGTGGACCAGCCGGGCCGGGCTGTTCATCTCCGGTGAGGGCGGCTGGGACGGCGACCGCGGGCCGTCCAACACCTGGAAGCGGCCCGACCGCGAGCCCGACCATGTGACCGGCTACGACACCCGAAGCGACCAGGCCCTGCTCTACCGCCTGAACGGCGACCGCAACCCGCTCCACTCCGATCCCTCGTTCTCGGCCATGGCCGGCTTCGAGACGCCGATCCTGCACGGCCTGTGCACGTTCGGGATGACGGGCCGGGCCCTGCTGCACACGCGGTGCGGCAGCGATCCGGCCCGGTTCGGATCGATGGGCGGGCGCTTCAAGGCGCCGGTCCTGCCCGGGCAGCGGCTCGACGTGGACATGTGGGTGGACGGCGACACCACGCTGTTCCAGACCCGGGTGGGTGACCGGGTGGTGTTCGACGCGGGCGTGTTCACGACCCGCTGAGCCCCTTCCCGGCGGCGGAGACGGGCGTGTCTTTCCTGTGGGGGGCGGGAGCGTCGTCGGTGTCGGCCGAGGGGGTGGCGCCCGCAGCCGACTGGTCGGTGTGGGAGCGAGACGGGCGGGCGCCGCGCTCGGGTGACGGCGCCGGGTTCGCCCGGGACTTCCGTGACGACCTGGCCCAGTTGGCCCGAATGGGGCTCAACAGCCTGCGGCTGACGGTGGAGTGGGCCCGGGTGGAGCCCGCCGCGGGTCGGGTCGACAGCGACGCGCTCGACCGCTACCTCGACATCGTCGACGCCGCCGCGGCCGAGGGACTGGGGGTGTGGATCACGCTTCAGCACACGTCGCTGCCCGGCTGGTACACCGACGACGAGGGCGGCCACGCCGACGAGGTCGCCCGGCGGCGCTGGTGGGCCCGCCACGTCGACCGCATGGCCGAGGCGTTCGACGGGCGGGCCGCGGGCTGGTGCCCGATCGACGACCCGATCGGGTGGGCCGTCCGGGGCTACGGGCTCGGCTCCCGGCCGCCGGGTCTCCGCAGCCCGGAGGCGACGGCCGAGGCGGCCGAGGGGGCGATGCTGGCGCTGCACGAGGCGTGCCGGCTGCTGGAGTCGGGGGTGCAGCCGGTGATGGGGGTGTTCGGTGCGCCGACGCTGCACGCTGCGCCGGTCGAGCGTGAGCATGCCCACGCGGCCGGCGTCGAGACCCGCCGCTGGGACGAACTGCTGTGGGGCACCTGGACCCGGGCGTTGAGGGAGGGCGCGGTCGAGGTGCCCGGGCGGGCGCCGGTGGCGGCGCCATGCTTCGAGAAGGGCCCCGAGCTGGTGGGCCTTAGCCACGACCATCCGGTGGGAGTGACCGAGGCGGGCCGCCTGGTGAGCTGGCCGGCGTCGGCCCGTCGCTCGGCCGCGGGCTTCGCCCCGGAGCCGGCCGAGCTGGGTGAGGCCGTGGCCCGGGCGCTGGACGCGGTGCCGGGGCGGGGCGTGGTGGTGGCGGCCAACGGCGTGGCCACCGATGACGACGACTGGCGGGACACGCTGCTGGACGCGTCCATGGCGGTGGTGGCCGACGCGGAGGCCGCGGGCCTGCGGGGCTACTTCCACGACAGTGCGGTCGACGGCTACGAGTGGGCCCTCGGCTTCGGCGCCCCCCGGGGGCTGATCGGCCGCGACCGGGTCGTCAAGCCGTCAGCCCAGCGCCTCGCCGCCGCCGCCGCAAGGAGCTAGCGCCCGGCGGGTGGCCGCCTACCCGTTTACTGCGGCCACCACGGCGCCGGTAGGGTGGCCGGCAATGTCTGGGTCCAGACCGACCACGCTCGGCGAGCTGCGGGCCTCCGGCTGGACGTCGGTGCCGGTGCGCCAGGAGCTGCGCCGCAACGCCACCGAGCGCATCCGCTCCGGCCGCCCCCTGTTCGACGACGTGCTCGGCTACCACAACACCGTCATCCCCCAGGTGGAGAACGCCCTGCTGGCCGGCCACGACATGATCGTGCTGGGGGAGCGGGGCCAGGCCAAGACCCGCATGATCCGCGGCCTGGTCGGCCTGCTCGACGAGTGGATGCCGATCATCGCCGCCTCCGAGATCAACGACGATCCCTACGCCCCGGTCTCGGCCCAGGCCCGGGCCCTGGTGGCCGAGCACGGCGACGACACCCCCATCGCCTGGATCCACCGCGAC
The DNA here is from genome assembly GCA_022828135.1 of Acidimicrobiia bacterium. GTDB lineage: Bacteria > Actinomycetota > Acidimicrobiia > Acidimicrobiales > Aldehydirespiratoraceae > Aldehydirespirator. The sequence goes on from JAJEJB010000027.1 coordinate 65,761, forward strand.
GACCGCTACGGCGAGAAGCTGGCCACCCCCGACACCTCCATCGCCGACCTGATCGGTGAGGTCGATCCCATCAAGGTGGCCGAGGGCCGGTACCTGTCCGACGAGCTCACCCTGCACTACGGGCTGGTGCCCCGCACCAACCGGGGGATCTTCGCCATCAACGAGCTGCCCGACCTCGCCGAGCGCATCCAGGTGGGCCTGCTCAACGTGCTGGAGGAGCGCGACGTCCAGATCCGCGGCTACAAGGTCCGCCTGCCCCTCGACGTGGTGCTGGTGGCGTCGGCCAACCCCGAGGACTACACCAACCGGGGCCGCATCATCACACCCCTCAAGGACCGCTTCGGGGCCCAGGTCCGCACCCACTACCCGCTGGACGCCGGCACCGAGATCGCCATCGTCGAGCAGGAGGCCTACGTCGGCTCGGGCGGGGCAGGCGACGACGACGGCGACGGCCGCGACCCGACCGGCGTGGCCGTGACAGTGCCGTCGTTCATGACCCGCATCGTGGTGGCGCTCACCCGAGCGGCCCGGTCCAGCTCCCATGTCTCGCAGCGCTCGGGAGTCTCGGTGCGCCTCAGCATCTCCAACACCGAGACGATGGTGGCCAACGCGGTGCGCCGCACCCTGCGGGCCGGCTCCGACCACGCCGTTCCCCGGGTGACCGACCTCGAAGCGCTCACCTCGTCGACCGCGGGCAAGGTCGAGATCGAGACCCTGGAGGAGGGCCGGGAGGCCGAGATTCTGGAGCGGCTGGTCCACTCGGCGGTGCTGTCGGTGTTCAAGGACAGCGTTCCGCCCGACCTCCATCGGGCCGTGGTGGACGCCTTCGACGAGGACCTGGTGGTGGACGTGGGCGACGACGTGGCCGACACCGACTACGCCGGCCTGCTGGCCACCGTCCCGGCCCTGACCGCCCCCGTGCAGGCTCTGCTGGCCGACGACGAGGCGGCCGAGTCGCCCGCCATGGTCGCCTCCGCGGTGGAGCTGGTGCTGGAGGGTCTGCACCTCTCCAAGCGCCTCAACAAGGACGCCCAAGGCCCCCGAGCCCAATACCGAGCCCGCTAACCCGCCCCTCCCCATCCGAATTGGGCGACGGATTCGCCCGCGGAGACCCAATCTGTTCCGGGCCGCGACGGGCGCGAAATCTCGGGACCGGGCACAGCAACCGCCGGGCACAGCAACGCGGCGCCGTGATGGCCGCAGTAGACGGCTAGGCGGGAGACGGCGGTGGTCGACTTGCGAGCGAGTAGGGCGAAGCCCGTGCGAGCAAGCGACCACCGGCGGCCACCCGCCGGGCGCATCAACCGCCGGACGCATCAACCGCCGGGCGCATCAACCGCCGGGGCACAGCAACTGCGGGCGGTAGCTTGGGACGGTGGACCTGGGCGGCACGTGGCGGATCGCTGCGGCCACCGAAGGGCGACGGCGCACGTTCCACGAGTTCGATCACGACGACTCGCGCTGGACGACGATGCCGGTACCCGGCCATTGGGCGCAGACCGCACCCGACGAGGAGGGCACGGACTTCGCCCTCGAGGAGTCGGTGCTGTACCGCCACCGTTTCGAGGGACCGTCGGAGGCGATCGCAGCCACCGTCGGGGACGCCGGCGAAGGGGCCGACGATCCCGTCGAGGGCCGCAGCCGGCGCTGGTGGCTGCGGATCGAGGGGCTGGCCCAGCAGGGGGACGTCTGGCTCGACAGCTCCTACCTGGGCCACACCGACGGGTACTTCGTGCCCCACGAACTGGAGGTGACCGAGCAGCTCGCCGCCCGGTCCGAGCACTTGCTGGCCATCGAGGCCACCTGCCGCCGCTTCGGCGACCCCGACAACCGGACCCTGCTCACCGGGGCGTTGCAGGATCCCGAGCTGTGCGGGGTCGACGATCTGATCGTGGGCGGCGTGTGGCGGCCGGTCCGGCTGCGTTCCACGGGACGGATCGCCATCCGCCACGCCCGGGCCGTCTGCGCCGGAGTCGACACCGGCGAGGGCCGGGACCAGCCGCGGGCCCGGCTGGAGCTGAGAGCGGTGCTGGACGTGCCCGGCGGTGGTCCGGTGGATCTGCGCACCCGGGTGGCCGGCACCGAGCACGTCCACAGTCACCATGCCGCCGACGGCGAGAACCGGGTGGAGTGGACCGTCGACGTCGACGATCCCCCGCTGTGGTGGCCCCACGCGCTGGGCGACCAGCATCTTTGCGACCTGGTGATGGAGGCGTTGACGGGCATCGAGGTCCACGACCGGCGGCATTTCCGCATCGGGTTCCGGTCGGTGGCCATGCGCCGCTGGGTGCTGTACGTCAACGGTGAGCGGCTGTTCGTCAAGGGCGCAAACCTGCTGCCCACCCGGCCGCTGCTGGGCACGGCCTCGGCATCGGAGGTGGCCAACGACATCCGGGCCGCCCGCAACGCCGGGCTCGACCTGGTGCGACCGGTCGCCCACATCGCCCGGCCCGAGCTGTACGACGCGGCCGACGAGCTGGGCGTGCTGGTGTGGCAGGACCTGCCGGTCCGCGGCCTCATGAGCCGCAGCGTGGCCGACGAGGCCCGCCGCCAGGCCCGGGAGGCCGTCGACCTGCTGGGCCACCGTCCCTCGGTGGCGGTCTGGTGCGCGCACGACCAGCCGTACTCCCGGGCCCGCCGGCCCGGCCGCACACCGGCGGTGGTCCGCCGGCAGGGGCCGTCATGGAACCGCGACGTGCTCGACCGGCGGCTGGGCCGGGTGCTCGACCGCTGCGACGGCTCCCGGCCGGTGGTGTCCCACACCGGCGTGCCGCCCCGCGCCCCGCTGCTGGACGGCACCACCAGCGAGCTCTGGTTCGGGCTGCACGGGGGGCGGGCCGCCGATGCCGGTCCGGTGCTGGCCCGGGTGCCGGCCATGGGCCGGTTCGTGTCGGCGTTCGGCACGCCGGTGGCCGACGACCAGCCCGATGTGGTCAAGACGACGATCGAGACCCTTCGGCGGCTGAAGTACCGGCCGACCGGGGGTTTCCTGCTGCACGCCCTGGCCGACGCGGGGGCGGGGGACGCCGGGGCCGGCGGCGGCTTCGGCGTGCTGGACGGGTTGCGCCGGCCCAAGTCGGGCTGGTGGGCGCTGGTGGAGGCGTGCCGGCCGCTGATCGTGGTGGCCGATCAGCTGCCGGAGAGCGTACGGGCCGGCGAGCTGCTCGATCTGGCCGTCCATGTGGTGAACGACACCCGGGCCGACGTGCCCGGCATGCAGGTGCAGGCCCGGGTGCTCGGTCCCGACGGCCGGGTGGTCCGCGAGCACCGCTGGGAGGGCACGGCCCGAGCCGACGACTGCGTGCTGGTGGGCCGGCTCTCGGTGGTGGTCCCTGCCGTCACCCGGCCCGGCCGGCTAACCGTGGAGTTGACCCTTACCGACGGCGACAACCAGGGCGACCATCTCGCGCCGATAGCCACCAACCGCTACACGACGGTGATCTCGTAGCTAGCCGCAGAGTTGCTTCCAGAGGCGCCGGTAGGCGATTGAGAACGCGTCGGTCGGCAGGGCGATCTCGCCGGTGCCGTCGAGCCGGAACGACACCTCCCTGGGCTGGAGGGCCTCGCAGATCACCCTGTCCTCCTCGTTGACCGCGGCCTGGAAGTCGCGCCACGGCTCCAGCGGGTCGTCGCCCAGGTTGGTGCGGGCGCTCTGCTGGAACACCAGGCTGGACGTGGCCGACTCGGGCAGGGCCGTCAGCTGGATGCACTCGATCTCGCCGTCGGGGTAGGTGATGGTGAGCATCGACGAGAACGGGAAGGTGAAGTCGTAGCGGTAGGCGGCCTCGACCTCCTCGACCGCGCCGTCGAGCGTGTTGCGGTACTGCTGGAACACGCTGACGTTCGAGGTGAAGCCCGTCTCGGTGGCGGTAACCGTCTGCGGCGCCACCGGGCGGTCGCTGGGCCCGAACGTGACCCGGTGGATGGTCGAGAAGTGGGCTATGTCGTTGAAATTCTCGGCCACCCGGCTGGCCGAGACGTCCCAGCGCACCGGTCCGATCTGGAAGGTCTGCACGTCGGGACGGTCGTAGAAGCTCCAGTCGGGCGGATCCTCGGCGGTCGGCTCGCCTGCGCAGGCCCACACCAGTCCGTGGGCCTCCCGGGTGTGGAGGGTCTCCAGCGTCAGGCGCTTGGGCAGCCGGGCATCGGGGCGGGCGGGGAAGCCCACGCATTGCCCGTCGGCCGAGTAGCGCAGGCCGTGGTAGGGGCACACCAGGCAGTCGTCGTCGTAGGAGCCCATGCTCAGGGGGCTGCCCCGGTGGGGGCAGCGGTCCGAGGCCGCGCAGGCTTCACCGCCGCTGCGGAACACCACCAGCGGCCAGCCCAGCATGACCACCCCGACCGGACCGTCGTCGATGGCGTCGGAGCGGGCCACTGGATGCCAGTGACGGCTCAGGACGTCGAGTTCGGCCGGCACGATCCCGCTCATGCCGCCGCCGGTCCGAGGACGGGGTCGAACGTGTCCATGGCGGCCACGTCGACCGTTCCGACATCAGTGATGGCGTAGTCGGGAATGGACGTGATGGGCAGGAAGAACAGGTACATGAACGGCCAGTCCACCGTGCAGCCCAGCGCGTTGGCCGCCCGGTCGAGCCTCTCCTCCTCGGCCAGCATGTCGGCCGGGTCGAGGTCGGACACGATCCCGCCGATGGGCAGGGGCAGGAACTCGACCACCCGGCCGCCGTCCACCACCACCTGGCCGCCACCACAGGTGGCGAGATGGTTGACGGCCACCGCCATGTCGTCCGGCGTGGCGCCTATCACTACGATGTTGTTGTCGTCGGGAGCGCTGGAGGTGGCCAGCGCCCCGGAGCGGATCCCGAACCCGGCAACGAACGCGGTGGGCCGGTTGGAGTTCTTGCCGTAGCGCTCCACCACGCTCACCAGGGCCACGTCGTTGCCGATGTCGGGCTCCACCCGGCCCGCCGAGGCCTGTAGCACTACATCCCGGCGCTTGCGCACGAAGATCTGCTCGGTCACCTCGATGGCCAGCACCTCGACCGGGCCGTCGGGCAGATCGGTGCGCACCGCGAAGTCGTCGGCGGCGGCCGGCGCCATATCGAACGGCCCGGTCAGCAGGCTGTCTCGGCTGGGCGGCTCCAGGTCGATGGCCATCTCGCCGTCGCGGGCCACGATCTGCCCGCCGGCCATCACCATCGAGACCCGGAAGTCGCTGAGGTCCTCCACGAAGCAGATGTCGGCGTAGCGGCCCGGCGAGATCGACCCGACGATGTGGTCGACCCGGTAGGCCTCGGCGCCGTTGATGGTGGCCATCTGGACGGCGGTCATGGGATCGACGCCGGCCTCGACTGCCATGCGCACCATGTTGTCGAGATGGCCGCGGGCCAGCACGTCGCTGGCCACCACGTCGTCGGTGCAGAAGCTGACCCGGCGGGCCGCACCGGGGGCGTGCTCCAGCACAAGCCGGATGTTCTCGGTGAGGAAGTGGGCGAACGACGACTCCCGGATCACGACGTACATGCCGTTGCGGAGCTTCTCCAGGCACTCGTGCGAGTCGTAGCTCTCGTGGTCGAGGCGGATGCCGCCGCAGGCGTAGCTGGTGAGGTCCGCTCCGGTGGCCATGGGCGCGCAGCCCAGCACCGGCAGCCGGTTCTCGCGGGCCATCTCCATGGCGGCCAGCACGTCGGGGTCGCCGGTGGTCACGAACTCCCGGACGGTCTCCCACACGCCCACACACTCCGGCCAGCTCTGGGCGGCCCGGTGGTCGTCGGGACCGAAGTAGTGGCCGACGGTGGAGGTGGGCAGCGTGTAGGGCGTCTTGCAGGGGGCGCCCCACAGCACCCGCAGCGGCGTGTGCTGCGACTCCCGCAGGAAGGCCTCGGCGCCGGCCAGCCCGGCCACCACCAGGATCTGGTCCAGGCCCGACACCACATTGGTGGTCCCCAAGGGCACCAGCATCTTGGCCGCGCTGGTGATCGACAGCTTGGAGCACTCGATGTGCTGGTGGCCGTCGAACAGGCCCGGCACCAGGTGGCGGCCCCCGGCGTCGATGATCTCGGTGTCTCCTCCGGTGTGGGCCGACACGTCGCCCAGCGCGACGACGGTGTTGCCGTACACGGCCACGTCGGCCTCGTAGACCTCGGCCGACACCACGTTGACGAGCCGGCCGCCCCGCACCACGGCCGTGGCCGGGACTTCGGCCGCGCCGGCGGCCACCAGCTCCGGGATCGGGGGCTGGCCGGCCATCAGGAACCCGCCACGGAGGCGTCGACCCGGCGCAGGTACTCGGCCCGGCTGTCGTCGTCGAGCCAGCTGATCTCGAAGGAGTTGCGCACCAGGCGCACCACCTCCTCGGCGCTGAGCCCGACCTCGTCGTGGACCCGCAGGAAGTTGTCGGCCACGTAGCCGGGGAAGTAGGCGGGATCGTCGGAGTTGAGGGTCACCCGCAGGCCCTGCTCCAGCATGGACTTGATGGCCGCGGCCTTGGTGCCGTCGGTCACGTAGGCGTTGGAGATGGGGCACACGGTGAGGCCCAGCCCCCGCCGCTTGATCTCGGCCACCAGCGTCTCGTCCTCCAGGCAGTTGACGCCGTGGTCGATGCGCTCGACGCCGATGTCGTTGAGGCACTGCCAGATGTGGGCCACCGAGTTCTCCTGGTCCACGTCGCAGTGCATGGTGAGCCGGTAGCCTTGGTCCCGAGCGTCGGCGTACACGTCGCGGAACTTGATGGGCGGGTTGTTCCTCTCGTCGGAGTCGAGGCCCACGCCGAGGATCCAGTCCCGGTACTCCTTGGCCTGCTCCAGGGTCTCGGCCGCCGACTCGGCCGACATGTCGCGCAGGAAGCACATGATCAGGTGGGAGCGGATGCCGAGGCGCTGCTGGGCGTCGGCCTGGGCCCGGCGCAGCCCGGTGATCACCGTGCCGAACTCGATGTCGCGGGTGGTGTGGGCCTGGGGGTCGAAGAACATCTCCACGTACACCAGGTTCTGGCTCGCCACCTTGGCGAAGTAGGCCATGGCCAGGTCGTAGAAGTCCTGCTCGACCAGCAGGACGCTCATGCCCTCGTAGTACTGGGCCAGGAACGACGGCAGGTCGTCGAAGTCGTAGGCGGCCCGCATCTCCTCGACGCCGGAGTAGGGCAGGTCGAGGCCGTTGCGCTCGGCCAGGGCGAACTTCAGCTCCGGCTCGAGGGTGCCCTCGATGTGCAGGTGGAGTTCGGCCTTGGGGATTGAGTTGATCAGGTCTTCGACGGAACCCATCGGTTCTCCTCTCTCGGTGTCTCGCGGTGTGTGCGGGTTGTGTGCGTGTCGATCAGCCGCCGGCCGCGACCAGGACCACCCGGGCGGGCGACTCCGACGCCAGGCGCCAGCGGGCCTGGACCCACGCCGAGTGGAACATGACGTCGCCGGCGTGGAGGGTTACTCGGGGGCGGTCCTTGAAGTCCACGTGCAGCGATCCCTCTAGCACATAGATCACGGTCTCGTCGGAGGATTCGAACCACTCGTCGACATCGGGCCCGGGCTCGATCCGGAAGTCGCCCAGTTCGGTGATGCGTCGGCCGCCCCGGTAGGCCGTCCGGGCGGTGGTGGCGTTGGGCAGCTCGCTCACCGGCATCTGGTTCAGCTCGGCGGCCCTCAGCACCTCAACCCGGGTGTCGGTCGGCGGGTCGGGCAGCAGGTCCGACGGCTTCACCTCCAGGGCGGCCGCCAGGCGGTACAGCGTGGCGATGGCCACCGACGTCCGCCCGGCCTCCAACTGGCTGAGGAACGGCTGGCTGACGTCGGCGGCCGCGGCGAGCTTGCGGCCCGACAGGCCCCGCTCTGCTCGCAGCGCCTTGACCTTGGCCCCGATCCCGAGACCCAGCTCATCGCCGGTCACGGCGCCCCCGCTCGGTGCTGCGAACCAGTTCGTGGTATGACAGATCGAGGATGGCGAGGGTCCGCCGGTCGGGCAAGGGAGGCTGCGACTACATGGCTGCTGCGAACGGTGCATGCCAGGACCGGGTGATCCTGGACCAGTGGCATCCTCTGGCCGCAGTCGACGAGACCGAGCCCGGCGTTGTTCACGCCACCCGCCTGCTGGGCCAGCCGGTGAGCTTCGCGGTGACGCCCGACGGCCGGCCGGCCGTGTGGCGAACCCGCGGCGAGCTGCCCGCCGGCACGCCGGTCGACCCGGAGTCGGTGACCGGCACGCTGCCCAGCCGGTGCGAGTTCCTCTATGTCTGGACCAGCCTCGGCGACCCGCCGGAGCGGTCGTTCGAGATTCCCGAGTTCTTCGAACCCGACCGCCGCAACTTCAACGGCAGCACCATCGGCGTGAGCACCTCGGCGCCCCGGGCGGTCGAGAACTTCCTCGACATGGGCCACTTCCCGTTCGTCCACGACGGGATCCTGGGCGCGGAGCCCCGCACCGAGGTGGTCGACTACAACGTCGCGGTGGACGGCAACAACGAGATCTGGGCCACCGAGTGCCAGTTCTGGCAGCCGGCCGCATCGGCCACCGCCACCGGGGGGCAGATGGTCGACTACGTGTACCGGATCCTGCAGCCCTACTCGATAATGCTCTACAAGTCGTGCCCGGCCGCTCCCGAGCGCATGGACCTGATCGGGCTGTTCGTGCAGGCCACCGGCGAGGAGCATTGCCGGGCCCACATGTTCCTGAGCCTGGTCGACGACGAGAGCAGCATCGGGTTCATCCGGCAGTTCGTGCAGACCATCTTCGCCCAGGACCTGCCCATCATCGAGAACCAGAATCCGAAGCAGCTCCCGCTGGACCCGCAGGCCGAGACCCCGATCCGCTCCGACCGGGCCTCCATCCTCTACCGCCGCTGGTTGAGCGACCTCGGCGTCACCTACGGGGTCATCCCGGCGGCGTAGCGGCCGTCGGTCGAGCACCATCAGCGGGCCTCGCGGGAGTATGGCTCGCCCAGGCTGGCGGGCGCGCCCACCCGGCGGGCCCGCTCCGGGTTGGCCGACACGATCACCACCACCAGGAACGTCACCACGAACGGGATCATGCTCAAGAAGTCCGAGGGCACCTCGACGCCGGCGATCTGCAGGGTGAAGCCCAGCGTGCGCAGCGCGCCGAACACGTAGGAGGCCAGCAGGGCCAGCCACGGCCGCCATCCCGCCAGGATCACCAGCGCGACGGCGATCCAGCCCGCGCCCGCGGTCATCCCGGCCTGCCAGGTTCCCAGCACGGCCAGGGCCAGGTAGGCGCCGCCCACCCCGGCGCCGAACCCGCCCACCAGGGTGAACAGGTAGCGGATGCCGGTCACCGACAGCCCGGCCGCGTCGGCGGCGGCCGGGTCCTCCCCCACCGCCCGCAGCGACAGGCCGGCGTTGGTGCGGTACAGGAAGTAGCCGGCTCCGGCGACGATCAGCCAAGAGAGATAGACGACCGGGTCGTGCCCGAACAGGATCGGCCCCACCGCGGGGAGGCCCCGCAGGGCCTCGGGCAGGATCGGGTCGACCTGCACGCCGTTGAAGCTCTGGATCAGCGGAGCGTCGCCGATGGTCCCCCAATAGGACGACAGGCCGTTGCCGACGATCACCAGGGCCAGGCCGGACACGATCTGGTTCACTCGCAGCGAGATGGCCAGCAGCGCATGGACCGCGCTGAACACCACTCCGGCCAGCCCGCCGGCCAGCAGCGCCACCCAGAGGTTGCCGGTCTGGACCCCGGCCCAGAAGCCGGTGACGCCGCCGATCAGCATCATCCCCTCCACGCCCAGGTTCATCACCCCGGACCGCTCGGTCAGGATCTCCCCGAGCGCGGCGAACAGGATCGGCGTGCCCGCCACGATGGCACTGACGATCGAGAGGACGAGCACCGAGTCATTCATGGGCGGCCTCGGTTGCCGGGGTCTGCGACATCGCGGCCGAAGTCGACGACACGACGAGCCGGTTGGACAGGAAGAACTCGCCGGAGGCCACGAACAGGAAGATCAGGCCTTGGAGCAGGAAGACGATCTCGGCGTCGATGCCGATCGTCTGCAGCTTGGCGCCCGATGCGGCCACCGCGCCCAGCAGCACCGCCACCGGCACCACCCCGAGGGGGTTGAGCCGGGCCACGGCGGCCACGACGATGCCGGTGAACCCGAGCTCGGTGGCGACGGCCCGGGGATCGAGGGCCTTCAGGGTGCCGCTGATCTCTATGGCGCCCGCCACTCCGGCCAGCGCGCCCGACAGGGCCAGGACCGACAGGATCTTGCCGCTCACGCTCATTCCCGCGTAGCGCGACGCCGAAGGGGAGTCGCCGATGGTGCGCAGTTCGAACCCCCAGGTGGTGCCCCGCAGGACCCACCACAGGACCACGGCGGCGATCAGCGCGATCACCAGCCCGTAGTGGAGGCGGTGGTGGATGATGGGCAGCTCCGCCGAGTCGGGGATGAGCTTTCCCTGGGGGTAGTTGCGCCCCGGGTCTCGCCAGAAGCTCACCGTGCCGAAGATCAGGTAGTTCATGAAGTAGAGCGCCACGAAGTTCAACATCAGGGTGGTGATGACCTCGTTGGTGTTGAAGTACGCCTTGGGGAGGGCGGCCACCCCGGCCCAGAGGGCGCCCAGCACCGAGCCCCCGACGATCATGGCCGCCAGCATCAGCACCTTGGGCGTGTCTGCGGGGAGCCAGAGGGCCAGCCCGCTCGCCGCGATGGCGCCCATGTAGAGCTGGCCCTCGGCGCCGATGTTCCAGACCCTCATGCGGAAGGCCACCGCCGCGGCCAGGCCGGTGAGGATCAGCGGCGTGGCCAGCACCAGGGTGCGGGTGATCGGTCGCACGCCGTTGAGGCTGGAGTCCAGCACCGTCCGGTAGGCCTCCAGCGGGCTGTTGCCCGAGACGACGATGATGGCCGCGCCGACCAGCGCAGCCGCGGCCAGGGACGCGATCGGGACCCCGACCCTCACGGCCAGGGCCGGCCTGGCCCGCGGCTCGACCGACACCCGGAGGGTCACGCGGCCCGGCCCCCGTCCTGGTGCGCCCCGTGGTCCTTGGCGCCGGTCATCAACAGTCCCAGTTCTTCGACATCGAGGGTCTCGGGCGTGTACGAGCCGACGATGCGGCCCCGCGACATCACCAGGATCAGGTCCGACAGCTCGGTGATCTCGGCCAGGTCCTCCGAGAACAGCAGCACTCCCCGACCGTCGTCGGTCTCGGCCCGGATGTGGCCCCGCACCGCGGCGGTGGCGGCGACGTCGAGGCCTCTGGTCGGCGACGCGGCCAGCAGCACGTCGTGGGACCGGGTGAGCTCCCTGGCCAGGATGGCCCTCTGCAGGTTGCCGCCCGACATGAGGCTGACCGCCATCTGGCGGCGGGCGCCGCGCACGTCGAAGCGCTCGACCAGCGTCCGGGCGGTGGCGGCGATAGCACTCGACGACAGGACGCCGAAGCGGCTGTGGGGCGGCTCCCGGTAGCTCTTGAGCACCAGGTTCTCCTCGATGGTGAGGCCGCTGGCCAGGCCGGTTCCCAGCCGGTCCTCGGGCACGTAGGCCAGGCCGACCTGCGAGCGTCGCCGGGGGCTGGCAGCGGTGATGTCGCGGTCGCCGAGGCGCACCGACCCGCTGGTGGCGGGACGGAGCCCGGCCAGGGCCTCCTGGAACTCGCGCTGGCCGTTGCCGGCCACTCCGGCGATCCCGACGATCTGGCCGCGGCAGACCTCGAGGCTGGCCCCGTTGACCGCGGGCGTTCCCCGGTCTCCGGTGACGTGGAGGTCGGTGACGGTGAGCACGGGCTCGGCGTCGTCGATGCGGCGCGGCTCGTGCTGGCCGGCCTCGGGCATGTGCTCGGCCCCGATCATCATGGTCGCCAGCTGCGAGGCGGTGGCGTCCTCGGTGGGGACCGTCCCGGCGTTGCGGCCGCCGCGCAGCACCGTCACCCGGTCGGTGTGTCCGAGGATCTCCTCCATCTTGTGCGAGACCAGCACCACCGAGTGGTCCTGGTCGGCCATATGGCGCACCACCTCGAACAGCTTCTCGCACTCCTGGGGGGCCAGCACCGCGGTGGGCTCGTCGAGTATCAGGATCCGGGCGCCCCGGTACAGCTGCTTGAGGATCTCGACCCGCTGCTGCTCGCCCACCGACAGCTGCCAGATGTAGGCGCTCGGGTGGACGCTGAGTCCGTACTCCTCGGCGATCTCGGCCACCCGGGTCTCCACGGCCCGGAGCGTCAGGCGGACGCCCTGGCCCTTGAGCCCGAGCACCAGGTTCTCGGCCACGGTGAGGGAGGGAACCAGCCGGAAGTGCTGGTACACCATGCCGATCCCGTGCTCGGCGGCCTCGTGGGGCGAGCGCAGGCTGACCCGCTGCCCGTCGAGGCTGATCTCGCCCGAGTCGGGCCGGTACAGGCCGGCCAGCACCGAGCAGAGTGTCGACTTGCCGGCGCCGTTCTCGCCCAGCAGGCCGTGGACCTCGCCCGCCCTCAGGTCGAAGTTGACCTGTTCGTTGGCGGCGACGCCGTAGAACGACTTGTTGAGGTCGCGGACCTCGAGGATCGTCTCGCCGACTGCCGCCAAGGTTCTGACCGTAATCGATGGGGGGATGCCGGCCGGCCGTCAACCCGGCCGGCCGGCTCGTCCCGTTGTCAGCTGATGGAGCCCTCGACCCCCTCGATGAGCCACAGGCAGCAGGTGGTGCGCTCCTCGAAGGGGATCGTCCCGCCCTCGGGCACCTGAACGTTGCCCTCGTTGTCCAGGATCGGGCCGGCGAAGTAGTCGAAGGTGCCGTCGAGGATCTGCTGGCGCCGCTCGTTGACCAGGGCCAGCATCTCGTCGGTCACGTCCTGGCCGTAGGGGCTGTTGCCGATCATGCCGGCTTGGAGGCCGCCGTAGGTGAGGGCGGGCTCCCAGGTCCCGTCGATCATCTGCTGGACCTGGTCGATGTAGTAGGGGCCCCACTCGAAGGTGAACGACGACAGCCAGGCATTGGGGGCGACCTCGGAGCGGTCGGAGCTGTAGCCGATGATGTTGAGGCCGCGGTCCTCGGCGACCGACGCCACCGCAGGCGAGTTCAACTCGTGGGCCAGTACGTCGGCGCCGCCGTTGGCCAGCGCCTCTGCGGCCTGCTGCTCGACCGGCGGGTCGTACCAGCTGTTGATGTACACGACCTGCACCACGGCGTCGGGGTTGACCTCGCGCACGCCGATGGTGAAGGCGTTGAGGGCCCGGTTGACCTCTTCGATGGGGTAGCCGGCCGGGTAGCCGATGATGCCGCTCTGGGTGACGCTCCCCGCGATCAGCCCGTCGAGGTAGCGGCCGTCCTCGGTGGCGCCGTCGAAGTGGCCGACGTTGTCGGCGGTCTGCCAGCCGGCCCAGGTCAGGAATATCGTGTCCGGGTACTGTTCCGCGACCGGCATCACGTCGGGCATGAAGTAGGTCGTGCCGACGATCATGTCGACTCCGGCCGACGCGAGGTCCTCGAACGCGTTGGTGGCGGCCGGTCCGGGAGAGATCTCCTCGATGACCTGGACTTCGAGGCCCGGGAACGCCTCCTGGACCTTTTGGACGCCGCGGTAGTGGGTGGTGTTCCACCCGCCGTCCTCGATGAAGAGGTCGAACACGAACGCAACCGAGTAGCCGGTGCCGTCGGACGGCGCGGCCTCCTCGGCGGGCTCCACCTCCTCCATGGGCTCCTCGGCCGGCTCGGCCTCTTCCATGGGCTCCTCAGCCGGCTCCTCAGCCGGGGCTTCCGCGGGTGCTTCCGCCGGAGCTGCCGGTGCGGCCTCCTCGTCGTCTCCGCACGCCGCGGCTACCAACGCGAACACGGCTAGAAGTGCCAATAGCCATCTGGCCTGTCTCATTGTCGTTCCTCCCCAGGTGTTTTGACAGGGTGATAACTGGTTCTTATCATCCCGTCAGGGCTGTTTCAAGCCAATGGGCAGGCGGTATCGATGGGCGAGCCGATGACGGGACGGGATGGGCACGAGGCGCTTGCCGGCACCCTCCGCGGGACGCCGTTCCACCGGGGGACCGTCCGGCGGATGGCGTCCACTTGGTGGTTCGGCTGGGGCGGGTACGTGGTGCCCGACGTGTACACCGACCCGGTCTCGGAGCTGCGGGCCATCCGGGGCGGGGTGTCGATGAACGAGATGTCGCCCATCCCGAAGATCGAGGTGCGGGGTGGTGACGCGCTGGCTTGCGTGGACTACCTGATCACCAGGGACGCCTCCAGGATGCAGGTCGGGCACGCGTGGTACACGCCGTGGTGCACCCACGACGGCAAGGTGGTGGCCGACGGCATCGTGTTCCGCTTCGAGCCGGATCGGTTCGTGTTCTCGGGCGACCGGTGCGAGACGTTCTTGAAGAAGGAGGCCGCCGGCTTCGATGTCGAGGTCGCCGACGTGACCGACGACTACGGGATCCTGGCGGTGCAGGGGCCTCGGTCGCGTGAGGTCCTGGAGGTTGTGACCGGCGAGAGCTGGGCCGATCTGCGGTTCTCGACGTTCCGGGCCGCGGTGATCGACGGCGTGCCGGTGCACGTGGCCCGGCAGGGGTTCACCGGCGAACTGGGCTTCGAGCTGTGGGTGGAGCGGTCCGGCGGTGAGCGGGTGTGGGAGGCGGTGGCCTCGGCCGGGGTGCCGTTCGGCATACGGCCCGCCGGCGAGTACGCCATCGACATCGCCCGGGTGGAGGCCGGCCTGATCCTGATCTCGGCCGACTACACCGGCGCCGGACCGGACGCGCCCAGCGCCGACACCGCCCCCAACCCGGAGGACCTCGTGACGCCCTACGAGCTGGGTCTCGGGCACTGCGTGAAGCTGGACAAGGCTGCGGACTTCATCGGGCGGGAGGCGCTGGCCGAGGAGCACCGCCGGGGGCCGTCGCGGCGTGTCGTGGGCCTGACCTTCGATGTGGCGGGCATAGTCAGGCTGTTCCTGGACGCGGGCCTGTCCCCCGATGTGTCGCCCCGTGTGCGGTGGGACCATTTGCGGTTGCGGACGGGGAACGACGTGGTGGGCCGGGCCAGCAGCGTCACCTGGAGCCCCACGACGTCTCGGCTGATCGGCTTCGGGCTGGTGCCGGCCGCGCTGTCCGGTGCAGGGACCGTCCTCGCCGTCCAGTGGGCCGATTTCTGGGGCCGGGAATTGGGTGAGGCCGCCGCCGAAGTGTGCGATTATCCGTTCATCGATCTGGACAGGGAGACACGATGACCCAGGTGACAGCCGATCCGTTCACCCTGTGGCATCCGGTGGCGTCGGCGCACGACGTGCCCTACCGCCACGTCCACCACGGTCAACTGCTGGGCCGTGAGTTGGCGGTGTGGCGGGCCGACGACGACTACGTGAACGTGTGGGAGAACCGGTGCCTGCACCGGGGGGTGCGGCTGTCGATCGGCATGAACGACGGCACCGAGTTGCGCTGCCAGTACCACGGCTGGCGCTACGCCAACCGGTCGGCGGGATGCACCTACATCCCGGCCCACCCGGCCGACGCTCCGGCCCGGACCATCTGCAACCGGACGTTCGCTTCGGTGGAGCGCTACGGGCTGGTGTGGTCGGGCGAGGATCCGGTGGGCGACCCGCCGACGGTCGAGGTGCTGGAAGCGGGCACGCCGTTCGGGTTGCGCAACCTGCCGGTCAACGCTTCGGCCGAGCTGGCCGTGCAGCACCTGCGGGACCACCGCTTCCTGCCCTCCGCGAGACTCGGCTCGGATCCGGCGGGATCTGCGGGATCGGCTGAGATGTCGGTGGACGGGGCGGGGGACTACTCGGTGGTGCTGACCTCCCGGGCCGGCGGCGCGCAGTCCACGGCGGTGTTCTTCGTGCAGCCGGTGGACTCGGGGCGCTGCGTGATCCGGGGCGTGCTGGCGGAGACGCCGGCGCCGAGCGAGCAGGCGGCCGTGCTGCGGCACCACGCGGTAGAGCTCAACCGGCTGGTGGCGAGGATCGAGGCCGAGGCTGCCCGGCTGCCGGCTCCCGAGCCGATGGTGCCCGTGCTGCAGCAGGTGCCGCTGCACCTTGCGGAGGTGCCGGAAGCGCCGGCCGGCCGCCAGGCCGCGCTGCGGGTGCAGGTGCGCCGGAAGTGGGAGACCGCGGCCGGGGTGGCCGCCTTCGAGCTCGTTCCGATCACCGGCGTGCTGCCCACGTTCCAGCCGGGAGCCCACATCGACGTCCATCTGCCCAACGGGCTGGTGCGCCAGTACTCGATCACCAACGGCCCCGGCGAGACGTCGTACTACCGCCTCGGGGTAAAGCTCGAGCCCGACTCGACCGGAGGGTCGGTCTGCCTGCACGAGACGGTGCGCGAGGGCGACGTGCTGGCCATCTCCGAGCCCCGCAACAACTTCCCGCTGCGGCGCGACTCGATGCGGACGATCCTGCTGGCGGGCGGCATCGGCATCACCCCGCTGCTGGCCATGGCCCAGTCGCTCGACCGCATGAGCCTCGCCTTCGAGCTGCACTGCTTCGCCCAGTCGGCGGAGCACACCGCGTTCAGTGACGTGCTCGACCGGCTGGGTGAGTCCGTCGTGCGCCATCTGGGGCTGCCGCCCGATGAGACGGTGGCAGAGATCCGGCGGCTGGTGGCCGCCCACGACGAGTTCACCCACCTGTACGTGTGCGGTCCCGGTCCGATGCTGGAGGCTGCCCGGCGGGAGGCGGCCGCGGCCGGCTGGTCGGATGATCACGTCCACTTCGAGTACTTCAAGAACACCACCGAGATCGACGACTCGTCGACGTTCGAGGTGGCCCTGGCCCGCTCGGCGCTGACCGTCACCGTGCTGTCGGGGTCCACGATCCTCGAGGTGCTGCGGGAGCAGGGGGTGCCCCTGCCTTCGTCGTGCGAGCAGGGGGCGTGCGGGACGTGTGTGGCCACGGTGCTGGAGGGCGAGCCCGACCACCAGGACGTGTATCTCAACGACTCGGACCACGAGGCCGGCGACCGGATCATGACCTGCGTGTCGAGGGCCCTGTCCGACCGGCTCGTGCTGGACCTGTGATGCCCGCCGGTCTCCTGCAACGTGCTGGACCTGTGATGCGGGGCGGCGGGCGATGATCAAGCTGTACGACTACGTGCTGTCGGTCAACTGCTACAAGCAGCGGCTGATGATGAGCATCCTCGACGTCGCCTACGAGACGGTCCCCGTGGACTTCTTCCCGGGGTGGGAGCACAAGGGCGAGGAATTCAAGAAGATCAACCCGCTGGGCCACATCCCGGTCATCGACGACGACGGCTACATCCTGTGGGACGCCCACGCCATCCTGGTGTACCTGGCGGCCAGGTACGACCCGAGCGGGCGCTGGTACCCGACCGGCGATCCCGGGCTGCTGGGCGAGACCGCTTCGTGGATGCTGTTCGCCGAGGGGACCACCAACACCGCGTCGGCGGCCCGGCTGTGCGTCAACCTGGGCTACGACTTCGACCTCGAGGCGTGCCAGGCCGGCGCCCACCGGCTGTTCCGGGTGCTGGACGAGCATCTGTGGTTCCGCGAGCGCGAGGGCCGGGAGTGGGTGTGCTCGGGCGCGCACCCCACCATCGCCGACATCGCCCTGTTCCCCGACGTGGTGCTGTCGGAGGAGGGGGGCATCTCCCGGCTCGACTACCCGGCGTTGAGGCGCTGGACCGACCGGGTGAAGCGGATCCCCGGCTTCGAGGGGATGCCCGGGATCTTCCCCGCATCGCCGGGGCTGTAGCGGTCTAGCGGCTCACGAGGCCCAGCGGCTCACGAGGTCCCGAAACTGACGCCCAGTTCCTTGAGCCAGCGGCGGTAGGCGACCGCCGTCCTGTCGGCTCGCACGTGCCACTCGGCCGCCAGGTCCAGCGGCAGCAGCTCGGGCCGCTGTGACTCCACGATGGGGACGTCCTGCATGACGATCTCGTCTATGTAGGCGCCGAAGTCCTCGTCGGAGAGGTCGTGGTTGTAGTTCATCGAGTTCCACATCCAGCCGACGCTGGTGTGCTCGTCGACCGGGGTGACCGCGAAGTACATGGTGTAGCGCTCCGGGCCGCCGCCGGGGATCGACAGCTCGATGTAGGCGGTGAGGGGCCGCAGCACCCGGTACAGCCACTGGGCCATCTTGGCTTCGCCCGACCCGTCGGGGTTGGGGGTCCAGGTGTTGATGTCGCGGGCGGTGATGCCGTCGGGGCTGGTCTCGACGTTGTAGTCGCCCATTTCGGCGTGGTCACGGTCGCCGAGGATGCCCTCGTGGACGAACGGGAAGTGGGTGGCGTCCAGGAAGTTCTCGATGACCCGGGGCGCGCTGGCCCGTATGGGGTACGGGCCGCCGAGGACGTGGCGGAAGGCGGGGTCGTCCCACTCGCCGTAGGGGGGCGGTGGTTTGCCGGGGCGGCCGAGTGAGGCCCAGATCAGGCCGTGGGCCTCGGTGGCCGCGTAGGTGGTGGCGCACGCCCGGGCCGGCGGCTTCTGGTCGGGCCGGGAGGGGATGTGCACGCAGGTGCCGGACTGGTCGTAGGTCCAGCCGTGGTAGGCGCACTCCAGGCCGAGGCCGGTGACCTGGCCGAGCGACAGGCGGGTGCCGCGGTGCACGCAGAGGTCCTTCCATGCCATGACCTCGGTGCCGTGGCGCCATACCACCAGGTCCTCGCCCAGCAGCCGGGCGCCGGCCACGCCGGACTCGGGCAGGTCGTCGCTGCGAGCCACGACATGCCAGTCGTTCACCAGCACCGGGTCCTCGATCACGGCGTGATCACCTCAGGAATCATCCCTTGGCGGGGATCACGCCGTAGGTGACGCCCAGGTCGGACAGCCACCGCCGGTAGGCGATGGCCGACCGGTCGGCCCTGATGGGGGTCTCGGCCCGGGGGTCGAGAGGCAGGAGCTTGGGGTGCTGGTTCTCGAGGATGGGCTTGTCCTGGGCGAAGATCAGCAGCTGGTAGCCCTTGATGTCGGTGTTGGTGCTGGTGTCGTCGATGACGCCCATGTAGTTGTGGGCCCGCACCCGGTCGGCGCTCATGGGCTGCACCCAGATGGCGCAGATGTCCTCGAGGGACGGGTCGGGGAGGCTGTCGTAGTAGAGCATCACGCAGTAGGGGTGCGGGACCCGGTAGCGGTAGCGCATCACGGTGGGGGCGTCGAAGTTGACGCCCACCTTGGGCACCATCATGTCGCACTTGGCGGCGTGGACTTCGCCGTCGCGGACCTCGACCTCGTACTCGACCACCTCGGTGTGGGGCAGCACGCCCAGCGAGCCCTCGTGCACGTAGGGGAAGTGGGCCAGGTCCAGGAAGTTCTCGACCGCCCGGGGCGCCGAGGTGGCCACCCCGACGCTGCCGGCGTTCATGTTGCGCCGCTGGGGGTGGTGGTATTCCGGCAGCGGGAACAGGTCGTCGGGCGGCTCGCCGAGGCTGGTCCAGAGGTAGCCGTACTCGGGTTTGACGGGCAGGGCGTCGAGGGCCTTCAGGTCGGCGGCGTCGACGGTGTCGACGGCGGGCCGGTCGGGCGACGACCGCCAGGCCCGGTACTCGCCCTCGGGAGTGACCGCGAAGCTGATCCGCTCGTCGAGCAGGAGGGTCTCGTTCACAACGCCCGCGCCGACCTCGTCGAGGGCGCTGATCACGTGCCACTGGTTCCAGATCACTGGGTCGGTGCAGGCCGGCTGTGTGATCTCCACGGTGTCGTCCGAGTCTTCCCGCTCTGATAAATGCCGCTTATCAGTCTGGCATCCGCCCGCCCTCAGCGCAATCGCCCGTTCCGGGCGTTGGTGCGGGTTCTAGCGGCGGACGAGCGCGGGCGACAGGGGCGCCACCAGTTTGGCCGCGCCGATGACAACGTGGAAGTAGAAGTGGGCCACCACCCGGCCCCAGGCCGTGCCCGCGTCCCTCTCATGCGCCGACTTGGCGACCTCGAGGGGACCGGTGTCGGACAGCATCCGGGCCTTGAAGCCGGCGATGAACTCTGCGTCGGTGATCAGCAGGCAGACCTCCTGGTTGCAGCGGAAGCTGTGACGGCTGAAGTTCGACGAACCGATCAGGAGCTTGTCGTCGTCGGCCAGCAGGAACCGGGCGTGGAAGAAGTCCGGGTAGGTGCGCAGCTCCACACCGGCCCGGGCCAGGCGGCTCCAGATGTAGGGCTCGGCCAGGCGCAGCCAGCGGTAGTTGTTCTGCTGGGCCGTGATGACCGTCTTGGCCGGGGCCCGGGCCTGGCCGAGCAGTCTGACGATCCCGACATCGATTGAATAGGGGGAGGCGAGGACGAGGCTGCGGTTCGCGCTCTTGATGATCTCGGTGAACGCCGGCTCGATCTCCCTGTTGGTCAGCACCGTGGTGTTCACGGAGCGGCGGTCGCCTCGCTCGGTGCGGGCGAAGTCTTCCGTGAGGGAGGTGACGATGGCGGGGTCGGTGGTGCGGACCATGAAGTCGCGCCAGGCGAAGTTGTGGTCGCTGATGTTGATGCCGCCGAGGTAGGCGTGGTCGTCCACCACGTAGAGCTTCTTGTGGTTGCGGCTCAGGCCGAAGAACTTCACCAGTCCGAAGGGCTGGGTGAAGGTCACGGCCACGCCGGCGGCCTTCAGCCGGTCGAACATCGCCCTCGTCTCGGTGACCTCGTCCCGCACGGACGGGTCGGTGTCCTTGCGGTCGCTGACGTAGCGCAGGGCGAAGCAGTCGACCAGCAGCCTCACGTCCACGCCCCGGCCGGCGGCCGCGGCCAGCAGGTCGGCCACGGCCAGGCCGGCGGCGTCGCCGTCGAAAGTCATCACCTGTATGAGCACCCGCCGCTCGGCCGAGACCAAAGCCCGGTGCAGGTCCTCGACGAACTCGGTGTTCGTCAGCAGCCGCAAACGCCCGTCGCCGCCCACCCGCCGAAACTACCCGCCAACACCCCCACGACCCGTCCCCGGCCCGTCGGCCCACCCCACCCCGCTACGCCCCAAGATCTCGGGGAGTGGTGCTGGGGGCGGTAGGTTTGGGGGGATGGCGCAGACGGTCGCTCCCCCGGAGACCGCCGAGCGGGTGCCGCCGCTGAGACGGCGCCGGCGGGAGCTTCCCTGGCCGCTGAACATCTACCAGACCGCGGTCGGCAAGAAGTACGTGATGGCGGTCACCGGGGTCGGGCTGCTGGCCTTCGTGATCGTGCACATGATCGGCAACCTGCACCTCTATGAGGGCCCGACCCAGATCAACGAGTACGCCGAGGCGCTGCGGGACCTGGGCGGCCACCTGGTGCCCCGCACCCTGATCCTGTGGGTGATGCGGATCGGGCTGCTGGCCATGTTCGTGCTGCACATCCACAGCGCCTGGTCGCTCAAGGAGATCAGCCGGCGCAGCAGCCCCAGAGCCAACTGGGTGAGCGGCAACAAGCGCTACGCCGGCGGGCAGGACTACGTGGCCGTCAACTTCGCCAGCCGGACCATGCGCTGGACCGGCCCCATCGTCGGCCTCTACGTGCTGTTCCACCTGGCCGACCTCACTTGGGGCTGGTGGCTGGGCGACGACTACATCCGGGGCGACGTGTACCACAACGTGGTGGAGTCGCTGTCGTCGATCCCGGTGGCGATCATCTACATCGTCGCCAATGTGGCGCTGTCGGTGCACATCTACCACGGCATGTGGTCGGCGTTCCAGACGCTGGGGGTGAACAACCCCCGGTTCAACCACCTGCGCAGGGGGCTGGCCACGGTGATCGCCGGGGCGATCCTGGTCGGCAACCTCAGCTTCCCGATCATGGTGCAGGCCGGGGTGGTCGCGTGAGCGGGGTGGTGGCATGAGCGTTGTGTTGGACGCCAAGGTCCCCGACGGGCCCATCGCGGAGAAGTGGGACAACCACAAGTTCTCGGTGAAGCTGGTCAACCCGGCCAACAAGCGGCGGTTCAAGATCCTGGTGGTGGGCACCGGGCTGGCCGGAGCTTCGGCGGCGGCGTCGCTGGCCGAGCTGGGCTACGAGGTCGAGGCGTTCACGTTCCACGACTCGCCCCGCCGGGCCCACTCCATCGCGGCCCAGGGCGGCATCAACGCGGCCAAGAACTACCGCAACGACGGCGACTCGGTCTACCGGCTGTTCTACGACACGGTCAAGGGCGGCGACTACCGGTCCCGGGAGGCCAACGTCTACCGCCTGGCCGACGTGTCGCTCAACATCATCGACCAGTGCGCGGCCCAGGGCGTGCCGTTCGCCCGGGAGTACGGCGGCCTGCTGGCCAACCGGTCCTTCGGCGGCGCCCAGGTGAGCCGCACCTTCTACGCCCGTGGCCAGACCGGCCAGCAGCTGCTGCTGGGCGCCTACCAGGCCATGGCCGCCCAGATCGCGGCCGGGGGCGTGACCCTGAACAACCGGGCCGACGTGCTCGACATCGTGGTCAAGGACGGCGAGGCGTGCGGGATCATCGTGCGGGACCTGCTCACCGGCGAGGTGCGGGCCCACAGCGGCCACGCGGTGGTGCTGGCCACCGGCGGCTACGGCAACGTCTACTACCTGTCGACCAACGCCATGAACTGCAACGTGACCGCGGCTTGGCGGGCCCACCGGCGGGGGGCGACGTTCGCCAACCCGTGCTACACCCAGATCCACCCGACCTGCATCCCGGCCAGCGACGAGTTCCAGTCGAAGCTGACGCTCATGTCGGAGTCGCTGCGCAACGACGGGCGCATCTGGGTGCCCCGCAACATGGACGAGTCCCGGGCCGCGGCCGACGTGCCCGGTGCCGACCGGTACTACTTCCTGGAGGAGAAGTACCCGGCGTTCGGGAACCTGGTGCCCCGGGACGTGGCGTCCCGCAACGCCAAGACGGTGGTCGACCAGGGCCTCGGGGTGGGGCCGCTGCGCAACGGGGTGTACCTCGACTTCGCCGACGTGATCGCCCGTGACGGCGAGAGCGTGGTGCGGGAGAAGTACGGGAACCTGTTCGACATGTACGAGCGGATCACCGGCGAGGACCCGTACCGCTCCCCCATGCGCATCTACCCGGCCACCCACTACACGATGGGCGGGCTGTGGGTGGACTACAACCTGATGACCAACGTGCCGGGGCTGTACGCCCTGGGCGAGTGCAACTTCTCGGACCACGGGGCCAACCGGCTGGGCGCCTCGGCGCTGATGCAGGGCCTGGCCGACGGCTACTTCGTGCTGCCCTACACCATCGGTGACTACCTTGCGCCGAAGCTGGGGTCGGCGCCGGTGCCTGTCGACGACCCGGCGTTCACCGCCGCGGTGGCCGAGGTCGACGACCGCACCCGGGGTTGGCTGGCGGTGCGGGGCACCCGGTCGGTGGACTACTACCACCGGGAGTTGGGCAAGATCGTGTGGGAGTACTGCGGCATGGCCCGCAACCGCACCGGGCTGGAGAAGGCGCTGACCGAGATCCCGGCCCTGCGGGAGGAGTTCAGGGCCAACGTGAAGGTGCTGGGGTCGGCCGACACCACCAACCAGTCGCTGGAGCAGGTCAACCGGGTGGACGACTTCATGGAGATGGCCGAGCTGAAGGTGCGCGACGCCCTGCACCGGGAGGAGTCGTGCGGCGGGCACTTCCGGGAGGAGCACCAGACCCCGGAGGGCGAGGCCCTGCGGGACGACGAGAACTTCGCCTATGTGGCCGCCTGGGACTGGCAGGGCCCGGACCGGCCCCAGGAGCTGGTCAAGGAGCCGCTGGAGTTCGAGAACGTGAAGCTCACCCAGAGGAGCTACAAGTGAGCGCCGGCAACGGTTCGGGCTCGGGCGCAGGCAGCGCTGGCAACGGGCATCAGGCGACCTTGCGGCTGAGGCTGCGGATCTGGCGACAGGCCGGGCCGGACGAGCCGGGGGCGTTCCTGGACGTCGACGCCCACGACATCCCGGAGGACTGCTCGTTCCTGGAGATGCTCGACATCGTCAACGAGCGTCTCATCGAGCACGACGTCGAGCCCATCACGTTCGCCCACGACTGCCGGGAGGGCATCTGCGGCACGTGCGGGGTGATGATCAACGGCCGGCCGCACGGTCCCGAGAAGGCCACCGCCACCTGCCAGTTGCACATGCGCAAGTTCCGCGACGGCGACCAGATCGTGATCGAGCCGTTCCGGGCGGCGTCGTTCCCGGTGGTGAAGGACCTGATGGTGGACCGGCGGGCGTTCGACCGGATCATCGAGTCGGGCGGTTTCATCTCGGCGCCCACCGGCACCGCCCCCGACGCCAACGAGATCCCGGTGCCCAAGGACGTGGCCGACTTCGCCATGGACGCGGCGGCCTGCATCGGCTGCGGGGCGTGCGTGGCCGCCTGCCCCAACTCGGCGGCCCAGCTGTTCACCGCGGCCAAGCTCGGCCATCTCAACGTGCTGCCCCAGGGCCAGCCCGAGCGGTGGCGGCGGGCCGAGGCCATGGTGGAGACGATGGAGTCGTTCTTCGGGTCGTGCACCAACCACGGCGAGTGCACCGAGGCCTGCCCCAAGGAGATCAGCCTCGACTTCATCGCGGTGCTCAACCGGGACTACCTGAAGGCCAAGGTCAAGAACCGCCGCCTCGCCTCGCAGGCCTGACCGGGCACGGTCGGGGCAGGAGACCGGGCCGGGCCGAGCCGGGGGCGTGAGTGACCGGGGGGCGTGAGGCGGGCTGGGGTCCGGGGCGGCGGCTGGCGCTCGGGCTGGCCCGGGGAGTGGCCATGGGCGCGGCCGACGTAGTGCCCGGAGTGTCGGGCGGCACCATCGCGGTGGTGCTCGGCATCTACGAGCGGCTGCTGGGCGCGATCCGGGGTGTGGCCGGGGCCGCGGGCCGGCTGCTGCGAGGCGACTGGCGGGAGGCCGGGCGGCGGCTGGCCGGGGTGGACTGGTGGCTGATCGTGCCGTTGCTGGTCGGGATCCTGGGGACGATCCTGCTGCTGGCCAGCGTGATCGAGACCCAGCTGGAGGAGCGGCCCGAGACGATGGCCGGCCTGTTCTGCGGGCTGGTGCTCGCATCTGCGGTGTCGGCGTGCCGGCTGTTCGAGTGGCGGGGAGCGGTTCAGGTCGTGTTGATGGCGGTGGCCGCGCTGGCCACGTTCGGGTTGCTGGGCCTGCAGTCGGGCCCGGTGGCCGACCCGTCGCTGCTGGTGCTGGCCGGGGCCGGGGCCATAGCGATATGCGCCATGATCCTGCCGGGGATCTCCGGCGCGTTCCTGCTGCTGATGCTGGGCATGTACGGGGCGGTGATCAACGTCGTCACCGATCTGCGCTACCTCGAGGCGGCCGTGTTCCTGGCCGGCGCGGCCGTGGGGCTGGGCCTGTTCTCGACGGTGCTGGGATGGCTGCTGGATCAGGGCCGCAACACCGTGATGGCCGTGCTGGTGGGTCTGATGTTCGGGTCGCTGAGGGTGCTGTGGCCCTGGCCCAACGGCGTGGGCGTGATCAGCCGCCACGAGCACGAGGTGATCTCCGGCACCGGCCTGGACTGGCCCACCGCCGGCGAGTGGGCCGCCCCCACGATCGCGGCGGTGGTGGGCTTCGCGGTAGTTCTGCTGATCACCCGCCTGGCCCAGGACTGAGCACCCTTCTCATCAGGAGACGAAGTCCCTCCCCCCTTTGCCTCCGGCGTGATGTATGAGGTATACATCGCAGCCGGACGCCCCGGAACCGCCCGGCGGCCTCATCCCGACGTCACAGGGGGACCAACCAATGCGCAGAGTGGACGCCGAAGTAGTCGACGCCTACATCGACCCCGACCGCTGCTGCAACCAGGGCAGCATCGTCAAGCTCCAGAACGGCGACCTGCTGCTGGGCTACAACGAGGAGCGGGGCCCGATGCACGCCGACACCGGCCGGTCGTGCCTGATCAAGTCCTCCGACGGCGGCAGGAGCTGGGATCCCAGCACCCGGGTGGTGGTGGAGGACTACACCGACCACACCGGCAACTGGGACTGCGCCTTCGCCCAGATCAGCGACGGCACGATCATCATGCACACCCGCATCTGCGGCTTCATCAACGCCCCCGGCGCCATAGCCAACCGCATCGACGAGCAGGCGATGGGCTACGTCCGGCCCCACCAGACCGGCTATGCGGTCTACAAGTCCTCCGACAACGGCGACACGTGGAACGGTCCGATCCCGGTCAGCACCTACCCGATCGCCGACTCGGGCACTGCGGTCTGCCTGGCCGGCGGCACCGGATCGGGCCACGTGGTGGAACTGCCCGACGGCGGGCTGCTCATGCCGTTGGAGGGCACCCTCAGCCCCGACGGCTACATCCTCGGCGGCGGGATCAACTGGGAGCCGTCGCGCTGCTTCCTGCTGCGCTCCGACGACGGCGGGGACACCTGGCACCACTGGGGGACGATGGCCTTCGACCCGGCCTCGATCATCAACTTCCAGGAGCCGTCGCTGACCCGCATGTCCAACGGCCGGCTGGTGTCGATGATCCGGGTGCTGTTCCGGCCGGCCCGCTACGACTACCAGTGGGTGACCCACTCCGAGGACGACGGCGTGACCTGGGCCCCACCCCAGCGGACCCGGCTGTGGGGCTACCCCGCCGACATGATCCAGCTCCAGGACGGCCGGGTGCTGAGCGTGTACAGCTACCGGGCCTTCCCGATGGACGTGCGGGGCTGCACGTCGGAGGACGGGATCAACTGGGACCCGGCCGACGAGTTCATCATCGCCGGTTGCCACGCGCCTGAGCAGGAGGTCCATCCGCAGTACTGGCACATCGGCTACCCGACCGTGGTGCAGCTCGACGACGGCACGATCGTGACCGCCTACCACGAGTACACCAAGGACGAGTGGCCCATCCAGTACATGCAGACCGCCCGTTTCAGGCTCGACTGAGGTTCTCGCCCTGTCCTCACCGTCGGAGTTGAGGCTGCTCGTCGCGGTAGACGCCTTCGGCGACGACCACATCCGAGCCCTGTGCGAGGCTGCCGGCGGCCGGGCGGTCTGTGACCGGCTCGGCCAGGACGCCTCCGCCGACGAGTACGGGCGGGCGATGGCCGCGGCCGAGGTCATGGTGGGCTGGCCCGATCCTGACCTTCTGGCCGCAAGCCCGCTGCGGCTGCTGCTGCTGCCCAGCGCGGGCTACGAGGAGTACCTGACCCCGGAGCTGGCCGCCAAGCATCCGCTGGTGGTGTGCAACGCGGGCGGGGCCTACTCCGAGGGCGTGGCCGAGCACTGTGTGGCCATGATGCTGACGCTGGTGCGCCGCCTGCCCGAGTACCTCGCGGCCATGCCGCAGCGCAGCTGGGCGCATTTGCACCGGCACGACCGGCTGTCGGGCTCGACGGTGTGCGTGATCGGGCTGGGCACCCTGGGCTCGGCCATCACCCGAAGGTGCGCGGCCTTGGGCATGCGGGTGGTGGGGGTTCGCCAGCATCCGGAGCGGCTCAGCCCGAACGTGTCGGAAGTGTTCAGCCCCGATGATCTGGTCGCCGCGGTCGCCGGCGCCGATCATGTGGTGGGGGCGCTGCCCGGCGGGGCGGCCACCCGGGGGCTGATCAGCCGGGAGGTGATCTCGGCCATTAAGCCGGGCGCCTACTTCTACAACGTGGGCCGGGGGCCGTCGGTCGACGAGGAAGCCCTGATCAAGCGGCTGGACGGCGGGAGCCTGGCCGGGGCGGGGCTCGACGTGTTCGCCACCGAGCCGCTGCCCGATGACAGCCCGCTGTGGGCGATGGACAATGTCATCGTGACACCGCATGTGGCCGGCTACACCTGGGACTACGCCGACGAGCTGTGCGAGGTGTTCGCAGCCAACCTGGCCGCCTACCGGGCGGGCGAGCCACCGCCCGACGTGATCGACCTGTCGGGAACCGCCGCGTGAGGATCACCGGGATGGTGACCCGGGTGCTGGCGCTGGACGCGCAGCCCTGGTACGGCGACAGCCCGATCCCCGACGATGTGCCGCCCGTCTGGCACTTCCCGCTGACGTGTGTCACCACCGACGAGGGGATCGACGGGTACACGATGGGCTACGGCGCCAACGGCGAGGGGATCGGATCGGCCCACCAGCTCCACGACGTGTACCTGAGGGCCATCCTGGGCAAGGACCCGCTCCAGCACGAGGATCTGTGGCGCGAGCTGATGAGCCTCAACCGCCACCTGTACCCCATCAGCGACGGCCTGCTGGGCATGCTCGACGTGGCCTTCTGGGACATCAAGGGCAAGGCCGCCGGGGTGCCGATCGCCGAGCTGCTGGGGGTGTCCCGCACCGAGGTGCCCGCCTACCGCACCGGCTCGCACTGGAACCTGACCCCCGCCGACACCTTCGCCGAGGCGGCGGCCATGAAGCAGCAGGGCTACCGGGGCTACAAGCTGACCCTGTACGACGGCCCGGCCGCCGACATACCCCGGGCTGAGGCCGCCCGGGAGGCGGTGGGCGACGACTTCCCGCTGATGCTGGACGCGGTGGCCGAGTACAGCTTCGAGCAGGCTCTGGAGGTGGGCGAGGCACTGGGCCGCCTCGGCTACCGCTGGTTCGAGGAGCCGGTGCCCGACCGCGACATCGCCAAGCTGGAGCAGCTCACTCGCCGGCTGGAGGTCCCCATCCTGGCCACCGAGACGGTCAGCCTGCGGGAGTTGCCCCAGTTCCTGGAGCGGCGGGCGGTGGACATGGCCCGGGGCGACGTGTTCATCAAGGCCGGCATCACCGGCCTGCGCAAGGCGTTGGCCATGTGCGACGAGGTCGGCATGAACTGCGAGATCCACGCCCTGCACTCGTCGCTGCTCGACATCGCCAACCTGCACGTGGCCTGCTCAGTGAGCAACTGCGAGTTCTTCGAGCTGCACCACGAGATGTTCCGCTTCGCCCTCAAGGGCTCCCCCCTCGACATCGACACCAACGGCTGCCTGCACCTACCCACCGGTCCCGGCCTCGGGGTGGAGCTCGACTGGGACTGGATCGACAACAACACAGCGATAGAACTCTCCGGGCTCAAGGTCTAACGGCTCTCAACGGTCGGGTCGCTCTAGCCACCAGACGAACGAGTCGACATCGTCGAGAATGGCGCTGTGCTCGCTGAGGAACGCGGCGAGCGCATCGGCCAGCACTCGCGCATGGTTCGCCACTGAGCGGGGGAACCGGCGGGCATGGGCGAGAACCAGCCCCGAGTGGCGCTGTGACGCGGCAGAGATGCGCCGGTCAAGCGCCGCGAAGTCATACACATCCTCAGTGACCACTGCTCTGCCTTCGGCCGTCGCCGTCCAAAGCAGATCCTCGTCGGACAACCCGATGAGATCGCGACGCTCCTTGACGGCTACGACATCGTGCCCTAGGCCCCGCAGCAGGGCCGCGACGCCGGGGGCGTACATCTCATCGAGGAGGAGCTTCACCCCGTCAGCAGCTTGCGCTCGTTCTCCCAGGCGGCCAACTCGCGGTCGGCAATCTCTTCGTTCTCTACGATCATGGCGTCGATCTCGTCGGTGAACTCGGCGTAGTACCGGCTGACAGCGCGGACCTGCCTCTCGGTGAGCCAGAGCTGCTCAGCCGTTTCCGCGATCCGCTCCTCGAGGCTTCCCTCGAGACCCCGAAGCAGCGGGACGACCTGCCACACATCGGGCCCGGTGTCCAGCGCGGCGCGCCGGCCGGCCGGCCCGTCGCGGAACACGATCCCGGGATAGGCGTCCATGCGCAGTCCCTCGTCG
This sequence comes from Acidimicrobiia bacterium, assembly GCA_022828135.1. Classification (GTDB taxonomy): domain Bacteria; phylum Actinomycetota; class Acidimicrobiia; order Acidimicrobiales; family Aldehydirespiratoraceae; genus Aldehydirespirator. The sequence continues at coordinate 95,180 of JAJEJB010000027.1, forward strand.
ATCAGGCGCTCCCCCGCCGAAGAGATCGACTCAGCCCGCTGAGCCGCGCCCCGCTTGAGCCGCTCGTAGACACCCGGCCGCTTGAACCGGATCGACAACACCGTCATGGTGACACTGTAGTCAGCTGTCACCACTAAGGCGTCGTGTGAGGTCCGTAGTCCCCGCGGTCTTCGTCGAGAACGTCGGCGGTGGTTCGCGGCGCGGAGAAGCGCTGAGCCGGCCCCAAACGTGTCCGGGACGCTGGTGTGATCCAGCCCTCCTCGATACCCCGCTCGATCACCATGTCGTGAATCTCCTCGGCCATGCAGTAACGCTACTGGGGATGACCATCACATGCCGGTTGCGGCTACCGGTGGCTGGATGGCGGCCAACTAGGGTTTGGCTGTGAGCGGCGTTGCCCTTGGGGAGCAGCTGCGGTTTCCGTTGGATGCGGGGGAGGTTGAGGCTTATCACCGTGATGGGGTGATCGGGCCGTACCGGTTGGTGGCCCCTGAGGTGATGGCGGAGATGCGGAAGCGGATCGTGGACGAGATCATCGTTCCCGGCGCACAACTGGAGGATCCCCATGTGGACTATCACGACCGCCATCTCGACCATGAGACGGTCTGCCGGCTGTGCCGGGGACCGGAGCTGGTGGACCGGATCGCTTCGCTGATCGGCCCCGACCTGCTGATCTGGCGCAGCAACTTCCAGATCAAGCAGCCCCTGGCCGACGCCACCGGCGACGAGCAGCGCTACACCGAGGTTCCTTGGCACCAGGACGGCGCCTACTTCGATCTGCGGCCCCCGGTCTGGGTGTCGGCCTGGATCGCCGTCACCGAGGCCACCATCGACAACGGGTGCCTCCAGGTGGTCCGGGGCTCGCACACCAGCAGGTTCGACCACGACGTGGACGGCACCCGCCACTCGTTCCACCAGGCCGTCCCCACCGATGCCATCGATCCCGACGACATCGCGGTCTTCGAGTTGGAGCCGGGGGAGTTCGTGCTGTTCAGCGAGTACGCGCTGCACGGGTCGGGTCCCAACCGCACGGCCGAGCCGCGCATCGGTCTGTCACCTCGGGTCACAGTGCCGTTCGTGCGGGTGACCGGCAACCCGCTATACGCAGGCCTCGACCGCGCCCGCCACGCCCCCGACGAGCCCCGCCAGATGGGGCTCCTACGAGGCAGTGACTACACCGGCCGCCATCACGTGGTCCCGCTCCCCTGCTGACGCGGCCGACCAGGCAGAGCGCAGAATCTCGGGTGCAGTTCGTGTGCCTGCCACCCAAAACCAACCCGAGAACTGGGGGGTCAGTCGGGGGTTAGGACGTTGGGGGTGCCTATGGACTGGAGCATGGCCCGGGCCTGCTCGCGGTAGAGGTTGCGGATGTCGCGGGTGGGGGGACGGTTGCGGCTCGACGGCAGGCCCACCAGCTCCATGCACAGCTTGTCGAGGTGGCCGTCGCCGCTGGTGTGGCCCTCCATCTCGGTCCACAGCCGCATGAACGGCAGCACCACCTTCACCAGCTCGTGCTGGGCCTCGACGTAGCGGCCCGCATTCAACATGGTCCACATCCGCACTCCCCACTGGGGCCAGAAGTTGCAGATGTGGACCTCGATGCCCCTCGCTCCGAGCATGTGGCTGGTCGGGAACCGCAGCTGGTTGTCGATGATGGTGAACCGGTCGGAGTAGTCGGCCACCACCCCCTCGAACTCCATGAACCCGTTGTCGGGCATCGACCACTTCAGCCCGACCACCGTGCCGAGGCCGGCCAGGCGGTCGATGAGGGCGTTGGAGATGTCCAGGCTGGTCCAGTGGGTGTTGTAGACCACCATGCCCACGGTGGAGGCGGCCGCGGCCGCGGCCACGTGCTCCATGAAGTCGTCGTCGGTGTGGGCGAAGTAGAACGGCGGCGACACCTGCAGGTACTCGGCGCCGATGTCGGCCGCGGCCCGGGCCAGCCGCACGAGTTCGTTGGTGCTGGTGGTCTGGCCGCCCATCACCACCGGGACCCGCCCGGCGGCCTCCTCCACCACCGCGGCGGTCACCGCCACCCGCTCGTCGAAGGTCATCGTCGAGAAGTCCCCGGCCGCGCCGCAGGCCAGCAGCACCCCGTTGCCGGTGGTGATCCCGCCGTCGATCAGGTAGCTCACGTGCTTGCGCATGGCGTCGAGGTCGACCGACAGCTCGTGGTCGTCCCGGAACAGGGTGGGCACGGTGACGTAGCAGCCCTGGAGGCGGTCGCGGAGTTCGGCGGTGTCGGTCATGAGATCTCCTGGGAGGGTACGCCAGAGGTCGCGGCCGCGGCCGCGGAGCCGGATTGGAGTGACACTCGCTGCTCGGCGCTGAGGTGGCATAGCACATCGTGGGTCGGGCTGTCGTGGAGGCGGGGCGGGTCGTCGACCTCGCACACCCCGGCGATGCGGTGCTGGCAGCGGGGCTCGAAGGCGCAGCCGGCGTCGGGGGCGGTGCCCACCGTCGAGGCGTCCTCGGTCAGCGCGGAGGTCTGGTGCTCGCCCTTGCCGGGGATCGAGTCGAGCAGGAGGGCGGTGTAGGGGTGGTGGGGCGGGGTGAAGATCTCCTCGACGGTGCCCTGCTCCACGATGCGGCCGTGGTAGAGCACCACCACCCGGTCGGCCAGCCACCGCACCACGGCCAGGTCGTGGGCGATGAACAGGTAGGCCACGTCCCTTTCTGCCTGCAGCTCCCGCAGCAGCTCCAGGATGTTGTCCTGCACCGACACGTCCAGCGCGGAGAGGACCTCGTCGCACAGGATCAGCTTGGGCTCGGCGGCCAGGGCCTGGGCGATGGCCACCCGCTGGGCCTCGCCCCCGCTGAGCTGGGGCGGGTAGCGGTCGATGTAGCCGGGGTCGAGGTGGACGCTGGCCAGCAGTTCGGCCATGCGGTCGCGCCGTTCGGCTCCCGACAGCTTGAAGAACACGTCGAGGGTGCGGCCCAGGCTGTAGCGGACCTTGCGGCGGGGGTTCAGCGACGACGCCGGGTTCTGGAACACGTACTGGATGTGGCGCAGCAACTCGGGCGGCCGGCGGTGCACGGGCCGGGTTATGTCGTCGCCGTCGAAGCGCAGACTCCCCCGCTGGGGCTGAATCAGCCCGGCGATGGAGCGGGCCAGCGTGGTCTTGCCGCTGCCGCTCTCGCCGACGAGGGCCACCGTCTCGCCCGGGTTGATGGTGAAGGAGGCGTCCCGCACGGCGGGGACCGGCTCGGTGGTGTCGGACCGCAGGGCCCGCACCAGCCTCGACAGCAGCCCGCGGCGGGGCCGGTACGAGATCTGGACGTCGGTGACCTCGAGCAGCGGCGTCATCGGGTGGCCTCGGACTCGGCTTCGATGTCGGGGGCCCGCCAGCAGGCCACCTGGTGCGACGGCTCGATCTCGTCCAGCCGCTGCGGGTCGGTGAAGCACTGCGGCCGGGAGTACGGGCACCGGGGCGCGAAGCCGCACCCGTCGGGCAGGTCGTCGCGGCGCAGCAGGCCCCGCAGCTTCTCGGTGCCGGCGTGTTCGGCCTCCACCCGGGGCACGGCCGCGATCAGGCCCCGGGTGTAGGGGTGACGGGGCTGGTTGAAGAGTTCGGCGGTGGGGGCGATCTCGATGAGCTCGCCGGCGTACATCACCGCCACCCGGTCGCAGATCTGCTCCAGCACGCCCAGGTTGTGGCTGACGTACAGGGCGCTCATGCCGCTGTCGCCCTTGATCTGGGTGAGCAGTTCGAGCAGCCGGGCCTGGGTGGTGACGTCCAGCGCGGTGGTGGGCTCGTCCAGCACGATCAGGTCGGGACGGCAGACGATGGCGATGGCGATCACCACCCGCTGCTGCTGGCCGCCGCTGAGCTGGTGGGGGTAGCGGCGGGCGATCTCAGCCGGCTCGGGCAGCCCCACCTGACCGAAGATCTCGACGGTGCGCTCCATGGCTTCGCTGCCCGAGCTGACGCCGTGGGCCTCCAGCGTCTCGACCACCTGGCGGCCGACCTTCATCGACGGCGTCAGGGTGCTGGCCGGGTTCTGGGGCACCAGCGAGATCCGGGACCCCCGGATGGGCTGCATCTGGCGGTCGGACAGGCCCAGCAGGTCCCGGCCGTCGAAGGTGACCCGGCCCCCGGCCACCCGGCTGCCGGGCTTGTGGTAGCCGAACATGGCCAGCGCGGTGGTGGTCTTGCCGCAGCCCGACTCGCCGGCCAGGCCCAGCGTCTCGCCCCGGCCGATCTCGAACGACACGTCCTTGACCACGCTCACCCACTGGTCGTCGTTGCGGTAGTCGACGGTGAGGTCGTCGACCCGCACCAGCGGCTCGCGGCCGTTGGTGGAAGGACCACCGGCGGCCTCCGGAGTGATCGCGCCGGCGGCCATCAGTCCGAACTCCGGCGGGTGGACACGCCGAGGATGTCGGCGACCTCCTCGGTCACCAGGCTGAGGGCCACCACCAGCGAGGCCAGGGCCCCGGCCGGGCCCAGAACCATCCACTTGGAGGCGCTGAGGAACTTGCGGCCCTCGTTGATCATCAGCCCCCACTCGGGCGACGGCGGCGCGGCCGCGAAGCCCAGGAAGCTGAGCGCGCCGATGAAGAACACCGCGTAGCCAGTGCGCAGCGAGAACTCCACCAGCACGTTGCCCAGCACGTTGGGCAGGATCTCGCGCCGCGCGATCGAGAAGGCCGACTCCCCTCGCAGCTTGGCCTTGGTCACGAAGTCCTCGGTGACCACCCCCAGGGCCGCGGCCCGGACGGTGAGGGTCACCGGCCAGGTGAAGAAGAAGGCGACGGTGATGATGATCACCAGGTTGTTGGTCTCGATGGAGCCCAGGATCAGCAGGGTCAGGATCAGCCCCGGCAGGGCCAGCATGATGTCGACGCCGCGCATGCCGACCTCGTCCACCCAGCCCCGCTTGTAGGCCAGCAGGATGCCGATGGTGGAGCCGGAGATGATGGCCAGGCCCGACGCCGACAGCCCCTGGATCAGCACGATCCGCTCGCCCCGGACGACCCGGCTGAACACGTCGCGCCCGAAGTTGTCGGTGCCGAAGGGGTGGTCCCACGACGGGCCGGTGAACGGCTCGCCGACGAGCATCGTGTCGTGGGTGTACGGCGCCCACCACGGTCCGGTGATGGCGGTGAAGAAGTGCAGGGCCAGCACCCCCAGGAGCACAACGAACACGGGGCGCTCGCGGGTGAGCCGCGCCAGCCGCCGGAGACGGCTCGGACCTGCCTCCGGCCTCTCGGTCACTGGCTCGCCGGGCACCGGCGTGCCGGCCACGGGGGCGTCGGCCACCGGGGCGTCGGGCACCGGCGTGCCGGCCGCGGGGGTGCCCGCAGGCTCGGCCATCAGCCGGTCCTCAGGCGGGGGTTCAATGCGGCTGCCACCAGGTCGGCCCCCAGGTTGCACAGGATGTAGACGCTGGCCAGGATCATGGTCGAGGCCAGGATCACCGGCGTGTCCAGCAGCCGCAGCGCGTCGAGCAGCAGCAGCCCGATACCCGGATAGGTGAACACCACCTCCACCAGCACCACCCCGCCGACCAGCCACACCACGTTGATGACGGTGGCCCGCAGGGCCGGGCCCAGGGCGTTGGGCAGCGCGTGCAGCAGCATCACCCGGCGGCGGGGCAGGCCCTTGAGGGTGGCGAACTGCACGTAGTCGGAGTTCAGCACCGACAGCAGGCTGGCCTGCATCTGGCGCACCGCGAAGCCGGTCATGGCCGCGGTCAGCGTCACCGCGGGCAGGGTCATCATCCGGAGCTGGGCCCCGAACGTCTCGGCCTGGTCGACGAGCGATAACGCGGGGAACCATTCGAGGGCCACCGCGAAGATGACCAGCAGGAAGATGGCGATCACGAAGTCGGGTACCGCGCAGCCGAGGATCACCAGCGTCGAGAGGCCGGCCGCGAAGGTCCGGTCGCGGTAGACGGCGGTGACGATCCCAATTGCCAGGCTGAGCGGGATGTACATGATCAGGGCGAACGCGGCCAGCTGCAGCGTGTTGGTCAGGCGGGGGACGATGATGTCGGTGACGCTCCGGTTGATCCGCCCGGCGGGCGCTCCCTCGGTCTTGGGCCGGGCCTGCACCAGCGACTCGCCCCAGTCCCCCTGCACGAAGCCGGTGATCCAGGTCGTGTAGCGCTCCAGGGCGGGCGCGTCGAGGTTCATCTGCTCCTGGAAGTGGGCCACCCGCTCCGGGGTCGCCTCCCGGCCGAGCATCCGGGTGGCCGCGTCGCCGGGCAGCAGCTCGACCGCCCAGAAGGTGATCAGCGAGACCGCGATCAGGGCGACCACGGCCAGCGCAGTTCGTTGTCCGGTGACGCGGACGAAGTGCACTAGCCGAGGCTACTCATGCGGCTCATGGCGGGTTCTACCCGCGGCAGGTGACCCGTCGTCTAGGGGACGTCGATGGTGTAGTACACCCCGCGGGGCTGCCAGCCGGTCACACCGGCACGCACAGCGCTGTAGAAGCCGTACATGGTCGGCACGAAGTGGCCGCCCTCGTCGACGATCTGCTGCTGCATCTTGTGGTAGAGCCTGGTCCGCTCGGCCTCGTCGGTGGTGGACCGGGCGGCGGCGAGGTCGGCGTCGAACGCCTCGCTGCGCCAGTGGGTCTCGTTCCACTCCGCTTCGGAGTGGTACCACAGGCCCAGACCGTGGTCGACGGTGCGGACGTTCCAGCCGGTCATGGCGAAGGGCGCGGTGAGCCACTGGTCGCCCCAGTAGGTGTCGGCCGGGGTCACGTTCAGCTCCATGTTGATGCCGGCCTCGGCCAGCTGCTGCTGCCAGACCGGGCACCACACCATCCAGTCCTGCATGTCGGCCAGGGTGAGCGTCAGGTCGATGCCGTCGGGGTAGCCGGCCTGGCTGAGGTGCTCTTTGGCCATGGCCACGTTGTGCTCGCGTTCGCCGCCCAGGCCGAACCGGATCAACCCCGGAAGGGGAATGTCGTTCATGTTGTGGGCCAGTCCCCCGTACACGAGGTCGTTGTGCTGGGGGCGGTTGGTGGCGTACTTGATGGCCAGGCGCAAATGGTTGTTGTCGAACGGCGGGACATCTATCTGGCAGTAGGCGACCGAGGAGCTTCCGATCGGGTTGGAAACGATCTCGATGTCGGGATCGGCCTGGAGATCGGCGATCGAGGCCAGTGGGACCTCCGACAGGACGTCCACCTGCCCGCCCCTGATGGCGGCCAGCCTGGCCTCCGCCTCGCCTATGGCGATGACCTCCATGAAGTCGACCTTGGGGAAGCCGGGCTGCCAGTAGTTCTCGTTGCGCTCGAAGACGGTGCTGATCTCGCCCGGTATGAACTCGTCGATCCGGTATGCGCCGGTGCCGAGGCTCTGGGCGGCCAGATCGGCGTTGGTGGCGCCCTCGGGCACGATCCGGGTGTGGGAGTTGGTGATGGCCTCGGGCCAGTCCACGTTGGGCTGGGTGAGCCGCATGACCACCGTGCGGTCGTCCGGCGCGGTTATCCCGTCGGGTTCGAGGCCGGGCAGGCCACCCGCTCCCGGCGAGGCCACGTCGGGGTCGAGCAGCCGCTGGAAGGTGTACACCACGTCGGCGGCCACGAACGGCTTGCCGTTGTGGAAGGTGACCCCGTCACGCAGATGGAACGTCCACTCGGTGCCGGTGTCGTTGGTCTCCCAGCGCTCGGCCAGATGCGGCGTGGGGGTGAGGTTCTCGTCGAGCCGGACGATCTGCTCGGAGACCAGCGTCTGGAACAGGCCGTCGGTGGACGATGTCCGGTAGGCCGGATCGAGGGTGTCGGCCGACGTGGTGGCGGCGTGGTAGCCGTAGCGCAGCGTCTTGAGGGGCCGGGGCGCGGCGGTGGTGGTCGTGGCGCCGGCCTCGGTGGTGGTGGTGGCCGCGATGGTGGTGGTGGTCGCGGGCGTGGTGGTGGCGGGGGCGGCCTCGGTGGTGGTGGCCGGCGCGGCGGTGGTGGTGGCCGCGGGCTGGGCCGAGTCGCCGTCGCCGCAGGCGGCCAGCAGCACCGAGCCGCCGGCGATCATGTTGAACTTGCGCCTGCTCAGCGTGCGCTTGACGATTCCCTTTTGTTCGCTTCCCTTTTGTTCGCTGTCTGACATTGTCTCCCCCTGGGGTGTGTTGTGGTTGGTTGTGTGCTCAGTGGTCGGTGGAGTCAGCCGTCGACGCCGTACGCCGTCAGCCGTCGTCCACGTCGTCCACCTTGATGAGAATGTGAGAGCGGACGGCCTCCTCGCAGGCGTCGGGGTCGCGGCCCCGCAGCACGTCCAGGAACTCGACGTGGCGGAGCACCCACGACTTGAAGGCCACGTCGTCGAGGGGGTAGAGCTCGAACTCGAACGACCAGATGAGGTTGGACAGCCCGGCCATCGACCAGGTGCGGAGCAGGGCCTGGTTCCGGGCCGACTCGACCAGCAGCGTGTGCCAGGCGATGTCGAACTCGATGCCGGCGACCGCGTCGCTGGTGTCGGAGGCCCGCCAGGCGTCCTGCAGCATGGCCTCGTACCGGCCGCAGAGCTCGTCCCATTCCTGGATCGAGAGGCGCTCGAGGGCCTGGCGCACGGCGAGGACCTCGAGCGCCGCCCTGACGTGGAGCCCGTCCTCGGCCTCGGCCCGGTTCATGCTGGCCACGTAGGTCCCGTGCTTGGACCGGATCTCGATCAGGCCCTGCTGTTCGAGCAGCTTGAACGCCTCCCGGACGGGAGTGCGGCTCACTCCGAGCTGGTCGGCCAGCTCGGCCTCTGGGATCTTGTCTCCCGGCCGGAAGCGGCCTTCCACGATCGCGTTGCGGATCGCGTCGATGATCTGCTCGCTCAGGTTCTTTCGCGCCAGCGGTGCAAGTCGGGAAGGACCCACCCGTGTTGACCCCCCTGCCTCGGTTCGATGCATGATATATACATCGTCTTAGGGCGGGCCAAGCCGGGTGACGCCTTGGGGGTGAGGCATGGGACCGATCAGCGACCGCGAGATCGTTGACCGCTACCAGCGTGACGGCTACGTGGTAGTCGAGGACGTCGTCGAGGACCGGGATCTGGATCCGATGCGGGACTTCATCGCGGCGGCGGTCGATCAGTACGCGTCCGAGCAGCACGCCCGGGGGGATCTGGCGTCGCTGTACGCCGACGAGCCGTTCGAGCGCCGGTATGCGGCCATCTGCGAGGAGCAGGGCATCTCGCCCCGGGACTGGGGTTTCGGGCTATTCGGGCCCGAGTTCTACGGCCTGTACACCAATCCGGGGATCCTGCGGGTGGTCGGGCTGCTGCTGGGTGGCGAGGTCTCGGTGATCGCCAGCCCCTCGTTGCGCCAGAAGCTCCCCGGCAGCGCGGTCACGTCGTTCCCCTGGCACCAGGACAGCCACTACTTCGACCAGACCGAGGTGGGGAGGATGGAGAAGCACACCGAGGACCTGCACATGATCTCCGTGTGGGTGCCGCTGGTGCCGGCGACGCTCGAGAACGGGTGCTGCTGGGTGATCCCGGGCAGTCACCGCTGGGGCCTGCTGGATGCGATGCGGGGCGAGGACCGCAACGTCCGGATCTCCGAGGACATCGAGGCCCGAGGCACGCCGGTACCGGTACCGGTCCCGGTGGGCGGGGCCCTCTTCTTCACCAACCTCACCGTTCACGGCAGCAAGCAGAACACCACCCGGCACTGCCGCTGGAGCGTCGACTTCCGGTTCATGCCCACCCCGGCCTCGGCCGCGCCGGGCAGCAAGGTGCGCTCGCAGGCCGAGTTCGTCGCGAACGGCTGCCTCCAAGCCGGCGACGTCCCGTTCGAGGTGCTACCCGAGGACGCCCGGCCCACATGGCCGCAGTGGGAGGCCGCCGTCAGCGAGCACCGAGCGAGCATGGTGGCGTGAGGGCTCTGTCACAGCCGGCAGCTATACCTGTGCCGCGCTCCGGACCGGAGATCCGGGGCGGGGAGGAGGTGCATGTTGAGCATGACAGAACAGGCATGACGGCCATGACGGCCAGGACGGAACGGCAGCACGGGCATGACGGAACAGGCATGACGGCTAAGACGGAACGGCACGGGCCGACGGGACAGCTATGACGGCACGGGCGGGGCTGACAGGGCGCTCGATTATCGCCGGATGGGGCGGCGCTGGTTCGGGCGAGTCGGTTCGGGCGGTGGATCCGGCTTCGGGTGTTGAGCTGGATCCGGAGTTCGAGTTCGTGACCGAGGCGGCCGTGGACGGGGCTGCGACGGCGGCTGGGGCGGCGTTCGACGTGTACCGGGAGACGTCGCCGGCTGAGCGGGCCGGGTTCCTGGAGCGGATCGCGGCCGAGCTCGACGACCGGCGGGAGGCCATCGTGGACCGGGCCTGCGCCGAGAGCGGGCTGCCCCGGGCCAGGATCGAGGGCGAGCACGGCCGCACCACCGGCCAGATCCGGCTGTTCGCACGCGAGGTGCGGCTCGGATCGCACCAGGGGGTGCGCATCGACGAGGCCCAGCCCGACCGGGCGCCGCTGCCCGCGCCGGACGTGCGCCAGCGCCACATCGGGGTGGGTCCGGTGGCGGTGTTCGGGCCCAGCAACTTCCCGCTGGCGTTCTCGGCCACCGGCGGCGACGTGGCGTCGGCGCTGGCCGCGGGCTGCCCGGTGATCGTCAAGGCCCACAACGCCCATCCGGGCACAGCCGAGCTGGCCGGGTCGGCGGTGGCGGCGGCGGTGGAGGCGTGCGGGCTGCCAGGCGGGGTGTACTCGCTGCTGTTCGGGGCGGGCCGGGTGGTGGGCCAGGCCCTGGCCGCCCATCCCGCCATCAAGGCCATCGCCTTCACCGGGTCGCAGTCGGGCGGCACCTCGCTGATGGCCACCGCGGCAGGGAGGCCCGAGCCGATCCCGGTGTACGCCGAGATGTCGAGCATCAACCCCCAGGTGGTGCTGGCCGGGGCCGCGGCCGGCGACCTGGAGGCGTTGGCGGCCGCCTATGTGGGGTCGCTGACGCTGGGCGCGGGCCAGTTCTGCACCAACCCGGGGCTGCTGTTCGTGCCCGCGCCGGCCGAGCCGCTGGTCGAGGCCATCGCCGCGGCGATGGCCGCCCAGACCGGCCAGGTGATGCTGACCGCCGGAATCCGCGAGTCCTACCACGAGGGCCTGTCGCGGCTGGAGGCGGCGGGTGCGACCCGGGTGTGCTCGGGGAGTGCCGGCGAGTCGGCCAACGCCCCGGCCCCGGTGCTGTTCACCGCCACCGCAGCCCAGGTGCTGGAGTCGCCCGACCTCCAGGAGGAGGTGTTCGGGTCGGCCGGGCTGGTGGCCTCCTACCAGTCGATGGACGAGCTGCGGGCCGTGCTGGAGGCGCTGCCGGGCCAGCTCGCGGCCTCGATCCACATGGCCGAGTCGGACCATGAGGCCGCAGCCGGGCTGGTGCCGGTGCTGGAGCGCAAGGCGGGCCGGCTGATCGCCAACGGCTGGCCGACCGGGGTGGAGGTCAACCACGCCATGGTGCACGGCGGCCCGTTCCCGGCCACTTCGGATCCCCGGGCAACGTCGGTGGGCACCCTGGCGATCCAGCGGTTCCAGCGCCCGGTCTGCTACCAGAACTTCCCGCCCGACCTCCTCCCGGACGCAGTCCGCGACGCCAACCCCCTCTCCCTGGCCCGGCGCCTCAACGGCAACCCCGACGGATGATCGGCTGCATCCAAAACCTTGTCATAGTTTTTCAGGTTGTTTCATAGTTCACAGCCCACTATGTTGTGATCATGGACGGATCGCTGCTGCAACTCGCGCTGGCTGTCTTCACAGCCATGCTGCTGCAGACGTGGTACCTCCAGCGCGAGATCCGCAGATCGCGCGAGGAGTCGATCCAGCATGCCAACCGATCCCACGACCAGCTGCGGGCCGACTTCGCCGAGCACAAAACAGACACCAAAGACAGCTTCGACCAGCTGCGCGACAGCCATGACAGGCTGCGAACGGACTTCCAGCGGAACCACGACCAGCTGCGGGCCGACTTCGCCGAGCACAAGGACATCACCGAGCGCAACCACCGCGAGACTCAGCGTCAGCTGACCAACCTCGGCGCGGGCCTAGGCGACGCCCGGGAGCGGCTGGCCCGCATCGAGGGCTACCTCCGCATCGGCCTACCCGAGCCACCCGAGGCCGCAGCCAGCGGATGAGCAGACGCAGGCCATTCACACCGCTGCGACTGGTAGAGGTCTAGGCGCGGGCTCGGCGGGGTTTGCGGGCTGGGAGGGTGATGGAGTCTGCGAACTGGTAGAGCACGGCTCCCACCAGGGTGAGGACGATGACGTAGGTGGCCGCCAGTGCGCCGAGGTCGCTCTCGCGGCCGATGCCGAGCTCGGCGATGACGATCGAGAACTCGCCGTGGGCGATGAGGGCGGCCCCGGCCCGCAGCCGGCCGGGCTTGCCGATGCCGGCTCGTGCGGCTGCGATCCAGCCGGAGGCGATCTTGGTGACGACGGTGGCGGCCGCGATGGCCAGGGCGGCCACGGCCACGCCCGGTATCAGGCTGAGATCCACCTGCAGCCCGAAGAACACGAAGAAGACCGCGGCGAAGAGGTTGCGCAGCGGCAGCAGCAGTCCGCGGGCATGGGACACGATGTCACCCGACAACGCCACACCCACCACGAAGGCACCAACCGCAGTCGAGAGGTTGAGGCGCCCCGCCAGGCCGGCCACCAGGAGCGTCACGCCCAGCAGGGTCAGCAACAGCGCCTCGCTGGACTGGCTCAAGGCGATGGCGCTGAGCCGGTCGCCGAGGAAATAGGCGACGCCGAGGATCGCCAGCACCGCCGCCAGCGAGATGGTCACCGCCAGGATCGTGCCGGCGAGCGTGTCGCCGAACAGCACGCCGGACACGATCGGCAGGTACAGCACCATGGCGAGGTCCTCGATGACCAGCACACTGAGCACCACCGAGGTCTCGTGGTTGCCGATGCGGTCCAGATCGGCGACGAGCTTCGCCACGATGCCCGACGACGAGATGTAGGTGACACCGCCCAGCAGGACCGTCACCACCGGGTCGAACCCCAGCAGCAGACCGGCCGCCACGCCGGGTGCGAAGTTGAGAACGAGGTCCACGAATCCGGCCAGGGTGGACCTGCGCACGTTGACGACCAACTCGTGGGGGGAGAACTCCAGCCCCAGCATCAGGAGCATCAGGATCACGCCGATCTCCGCTCCGGCCTCGATGAACTCCGCCGATGCCGGCAACTCCACGAGCCCGCCCTCGCCGAGGGCGAGCCCGACGAGCAGGTAAAGCGGCAGCGCGGGAATCCCCACTCGCCGCGCCAGCCGGGCGACGACGGCCAAGCCCAGCACCACCGCGCCGAGCTCGATGATCAGGAGATCGCCGCCGGTGGGCATGGGTGACTAGCCGGGCCTGGTGAGCAGCCGGGTGGCGGCCATCACCGCGGACGGCACGCCGACCACGACCGCGACATCGCCGGGCTCGAGACGCTCGGTTCCCGCCGGAATCGGGATCGAGCCCGAGTCGCTGACCAGCGCCACCACACCCGCGCCCGTGCGCGTCCTCAGCGCAGACTCCGCAAGGGTCATCCCCGCCGTGGACGACTTGGCCGCGATCGTGACCCACGAGATCACCAGGTCCTCCAACCGGTGAATGGCGTCATCGAGATGCTCCAGCACCGGGCTGCCGCCCAGGATCTCGCCGAGGGTGTGCCCCTCGTCCTCACTGAGCTCCACGCTCTCGCAGGCACGATCCAGATCGCGCTCGTCGTAGACGACCAGATCGCGCCGCCCGGACTGATGAACCACCACGCCGACGGCGCGACCGGCGTCGGTCTGCAGGTCGAAACGAACCCCGACACCGGGCAGATCCGTCTCCGTCACCTTCCTCACTTCTCACTCCTCCCAGACAGGCACTCGCCAGGACAGAACCGTAGTCACGGGACGGCACCCGTATCGCCCCTCTGACAGCGCCGGAGGCGGGGCGGGCAGGATCGTGGGTGTCAGGTGTCGTCCAGGGGTCCGCGCAGGATCGAGCGCCCTGAGTGCGCAGGGTCGCCGTCGCGTGGTTCGACGCTGATGTCCACGACGAAGTAGTCGGCCGGGTC
>JAJEJB010000023.1 GCA_022828135.1 Acidimicrobiia bacterium
GGCTGCCGCGGCTGTATGAGCTGTGGGTGTTGATGGTGGCGGTGACCCAGCCGTCGGGTTCGTCGGTGGAGTCGCCGATGGTGGCGATTGTCAGCGTCTTGGAGGTGGTGTTGGCGGCGATGATGACGCTGTGGGTGGTGATGCTGCCGGCGGCGACGTAGCCGCCCGACTGGGTTACTGCGACTCGGACGGTCAACGCGCTGGCCGGCGCGGGGTTGGCGGCGACGGTGAACACCGCGTTGTTGCCCTCGGTGACCGCCGGGGTGCCGGTGACGCTGACGGTAGGTACGGCTGAGACGTCGTCGTCGTTGACGGTGGCGGTGGCTGCCGCCGGGGTGCCGACGGTGTAGCCGCTGCCGTTCTGCACGGTGGCGGTGATCGAGCCGTCGTTCTCGTCGACGGTGTCCTGGACGGTGCCAACGGTGTAGGTGGCGGCGCCGGAGGTACCGATGGTGACGGTCTTGTTGTTGGCGATGGCTCCGGCGGCGGCGAAGTCTCCGCTCTGGGTGACGGCGAGCGTGACGGTGATGCTGCTGTGGGGCGCCGGGGCAGCGGTGAGGGTGAACACCACGTTGCCGCCTTCGGTGACGGCGGCGTTCGGACCGGTGACGCTCACCGCGGGCACGTCGTCGTCGTTGACGGCGATGGTGGCTGCCGCCGGGCTGCCGACGTTGTAAGCGGCGTCGCTCTGCACGGTGGCGGTGATCGAGCCGTTGGCTTCGTCGCGGCCGTCGTTGACGGTTGCGATGGTGAGAGTCTTGCTGGTATCGCCGGCTGCGAAAGCGACGTTGTGCGTCTTGACGTTGCCGGCGCTGATGTAGTCGCCGGACTGGGTCACAGCGACACCGACTGTGATGGCGGTCTTGGGTGCCGGGTTGGCGGCGACCGTGAACACGGCGTTGCCGCCTTCGGTGACCGGCGAGACCCCTGTGACCGTGATCTCAGCCATGGGCTCGTCGTCATCGGACACCGCGACGGTGGCGGTGCTCGGCGATCCAATGTTGACGTGGTTGCCGCCGACGATGGCGACGGTGATGGTGCCGCCGGGTTCGTCGACGCTGTCGTCGACCGTCTCGATGGTCAGCTTGAGGCTCTTCGTCGATCCCGCCGTGATGAACATGTTGAGTCTTCCGGTCTGACTCGGCTTCGCGAAGTCGCCTGAATCGGTGACCTGCACCGCGACTGTGCGCAGGGTTCCAGGGGCTGACGACGCTGTCAGGGTGAACGTCGCGGTGCCGCCCTCGGTGGTGGCCCCGCTGCCGCTGATCGACACGTCGACTGGGGTGAACTTGACGTCGTACACGTTGCCTCCGGCGTGCTGCGGACGTCCGACGGTGTACCCCGTGCCCGTGCTCACCGCCACGTAGACTGCGCCGTGGGTCGCCGTGCCGAAATCGCCCCCATCGACGGTGATGTTCGGACTGTTCTGAATCGCAATGGTGTACTTGGCCGTGGTCGCGTTGGCGGGGAAGGTGAACCGCTGAGTGCCGAGCTGACCGTTCGGCACCGCGCCGGTGTAGGCTCGGTGCTCGGTGACGCTGAGGTTCACCGTCAGAGCGGCGCTCGGCGCCACTGAAGCTGTCAGCGTGAACGAAGCCGTCTCGCCCTCGTAGAAGTGTGCAGCGTCGGCTGAGATCGAGATCACCGGAAGCGTCTGCGCCGACGCTTCGCGGCCCATCGTGGCCGTCAGCGCCGACACAAGCCCCAGCAGCACAAACAGCATCACGGCGACGAGCGGCCAGCGGCGGCTCGGGTGTCGGCGTGGTCTCACGGGCGCGAGGCTACAACACCCCCTCGCGGCCCTGTGAATACCCGATCCTGGTTCAGATTCCGACGGTGCCACCCGTGGCGCTGATCTCATCGGCGCCGAGGGTGCACCTGAGGCGTGCAAGGCCCGAGCAGCGAGGCGGGGATCACGCCGATCCCGTCGCTCCTGCGGGCCAGACGGTGCCGGCAGGCGGTCAGGCGGCGAGGGGGCGGCCGAAGGGGAGTTCGTCCTGCCAGGCGGACAGGAACGACTCGGCGGTGTAGCAGGCGCCCAGGAAGGGACCGTCGTCGGAGGTGAGGGCGTCGGCCATCAGGGCCGAGACCGTCGCAGCGATCTCGGCGCGTAGCTCGTCGTCGCCGGTGTCGGGGCTGCTCCAGGCCGCGATGGTCGATCCGGCGAGAGCCACGAAGTCGGGCACCGCGGCCACCCCGTCCCGCCGGCTCACTGCCAGCGCCTTGGACGTGAACGCCAGGCGCCCGCTGGGCACCAGGGCCCGGCACCCGAGCCCCTCGGCGATCCCGTGCTGCACCACACCCATCCTCGATCCGGCGAACACGACGTCGGCGCCGAGGCCCCACAGCTCGGCGGGCTTGCCCAACCCGTCGTCGCTGCCGGCCAGCGCTTCCAGCGCCTTGTCGCCGTGCTCGGCCCAGGCCTCGGCCAGCGCCGCGGGATCGAAACCGCCGTCGGCGGCCAGCGAGCCCTCGGCGGTGGCCAGGCCCACCACCCGTCCGCCCCTCTCCGCCACGGCCTCGGCCAGCGCCGGGCCGGTCGCCGAGAAGCCCTCGATCACGGCAGTGCGTCCATCGAGGCCCACCGTCGCGTCGGCGGCCACGGCCGCCGACAGCCCGTCGCACGCCGCGGCGAAAGCACCCATCCGGCCTACTGTGCGGGGGTCCGTGTCCCTGAGTGGGGCCAGGTCGGCTTCGGCGACGCCCTTGGCCGCGTCGGGCAGGTAGGTGCCGTCGGGCACCAGCGCGGCCGCCTCAGCCACGAACGCGGCCACCGCCCCGGCCCTTGCCGGCGCCTCGGCGCTGATGCCGGCGGAGGCGCCGCTGCGGCGCATGTGCAGCGCCGCGTAGGTGTAGGTCTGGGAGCGGGCCAGGTCCTTGGCGCCGCCCTGCAGCACCTTGCGGGCCCAGCGCACCGGCCCCGACGCGGCCTCAGCCCCGGCGAGGTCCAGGGCCACGAAGGCGTCGACGTCTCTGAACTTGTGCAGCCTCATGTGCGCTCCAGTTGACTCACGCCGGCCGCGAGGGGGCGACCGAGAATCTCGGGGTGGTCCGTGCGCCTATATGACAGGGTTCTCTCCCGAGATTCCGGCGGAGGCGCCGTCGAGGATCCGCACCGGCAGCTCCCTCGGGCCGCGTATCTGGCCGGTCGACCATCTAACACCTTCCGGGTCGGCTAGCTCGAAGTCCGGCACCCGGGCCATCCACTCCTCCAGGGCCACCGTCAGCTCCATGCGGGCCAGGTTCGAGCCGAGGCACCGGTGGATGCCGAGCCCGAAGGCGACATGGCGATTGCGCATGCGGTCGATCACGAAGGTGCCGGCGTCCTCGAAGGCCTCGGGGTCGCGGTTGGCGGCCGGGAACGGCAGCAGCACCCAGTCGTTGGCCCGCATCGACCGGCCCGCAAACTCGGCGTCCTTGGCCACGATCCGGGCCATGGTCACCGGTGTGTAGAAGCGCAGGAACTCCTCCACCGCGAACGGCCGCACCGCGGGGTCCTCCACCCAGCGCCGACGGTCCTCAGGATGCTGGGCCATGTGCCACAGCGCGGCCCCGATGGCCGACCAGGTGGTGTCCACCCCCGCGATGATCAGCAGCGCGCAGGTGCCCCGAACGTGCTCGTGCTCCAGGGGCCGGCCCGCGATCGTGGCCTGGGTCATGTGGCTGATCAGGTCGTCCTGGGGCTCGGTGGCCCGCTGCGCGATGAGCTTGTCGAGGTAGAAGTCGATCGAGTCCTCGTACTCGACGTGCAGCTCGGTGCCGGGCTGCTCCATGATCCGGTGGATGAACACCCGGAACTGGTCGCCGTCGGAGCGGGGCACGCCCAGCATGTCGGCGATCACCCGCACCGGGACGTGCTGGGTGTAGCCGAGGGCGGCGTCCACAATGTCGGTGCGGCCGGCTTCCACGTCGGCCAGCAGGTCGTCGAGCAATTCGCGGCAAGTCTCGCGGGTGGACTCCCGCTCGGCCTCTATGGGCTTGGGAGCGAAGGCGGGCAGCAGGAACTCCCGGGCGATGCGATGGAAGGGCGGGTCGCTGGTGATCGGAGGGGCGAACCCCACCGGGGGAGGGATATCGGGTCGGCCGTCGTGCACCACCACCCCGTTGGAGCTGAACGTGTCGGTGTCCTTGGCGATGGCGCAGACGTCTTCATGGCGCACCGGCAGCCAGGTCCCGCCGTAGCGGTCGCTGTGGGCCACCGGACACTCCTGGCGCAACTCGTCCCAGATCTCGGGCGCTCGGGCCGCGTAGCCGGGGTCGACGTGGTCGAAGTCGGTGGCCCAGTCGGCCACGGGTGCCCGGGGCTTGGGACCGTCGTGGGCGTCGTCGCCGTGGTCCGGCGCACCGTTGGTCGAGGTATCGGCGGTGGGGGTCGTGTAGGTCATGGTGTCAGGGTCAACTCCTCGGCCTCATAGTCCAGCAGACGACGGAACAGGGCGCGCAACTCGTTGCGCCGGCCACGGTCGTTGGCCAGGTTCACCAGCTCGTGGGGATCGTCGCCGATCTCGTACCACTCGTGGTCGTGGTCGTCGAAGTCGGCATCCACATCGAAGATCTTGCCCTGCTCGTCGGCGGTTCCGTCGCGCCTGATGCCCCCGCCGATCCCGTAGTAGCGGGCGTACTTGGTGTCGCCGTCGTAGAAGCCGCGCACTGCGTAGCGGGTGTTGCGGATCAGGTCCGACTGGGCGGAGTCCTGGGAGAACAGTACGAAGTCGCGCACCGACACGGACGGATCGGCCAGTACCGGCGACAGGTCCCGGCCCGACAGGGTGGGCATCTCGCCGACGTCGACTCCTCCCAACGCCGCGATGGTGGCCGCCAGGTCCACATGGGTGGCCAGAGCCTCGGTGCGGGCTCCGGCGGGCGCGCCGGGGGCCTTGACGATCAGCGGCACCCCCATCACCTCGTCGTACACGCAGGGAAGCTTGGCCCGCAGCCCGTGCGACCCGCAGGCGTCACCGTGGTCGGAGGTGTAGGCGATCACGGTGTCGTCGTACAGGCCGAGGGCGTCGAGGGCCTCCAGCAGGCGGGCCAGGCTGGCGTCGAGCTCGACGTGAAGCCAGGCGTAGTAGTCGAGGCCCCGCAGCCAGGTGTCGTGGTCGTCCGCGTCGATGCGGCCCACCACATGCTCCCGGTTACGCACATGGCGCCACGCCCGCTGCACCTCCGGCTTGGTGTGCAGGTCGTCGCCGAAGTTCTCCGGCAGCCGGTCGAACAGCCGCGGGTAGTCCTCGGGCGGCGGGGTCACCGGCAGGTCGCCGAGACGCATGTTCAGCACCGCGTTGAAGAACTCGGCGAACCTGGGATGCTCAGCCTGGTAGCTGAGATGGTCGGCCGGGAACCACATGATGTCGTGGGGGTTGACCAGCGCGACGGTCAGGAACCACGGCCGACCGGTGCCGTTCTCGCCGGCCCGATCGTTCAGCCAGTCGATGGCCTGGTCGACGATGATCGGGTCGAAGTAGCGGCCCGTGTAGGCGCTGCCCATGAAGTGGACGTCGTTGCCCTCCCAGTCGAGGTAGCCGTGGGCGGCCATGTCGGGGGTGGCGTCGTGGCCGAGGTGCCACTTGCCCAGATAGCTCGACCGGTAGCCCCGCTCCGCCAGCAGGCTGCCGATGGTCGGGATGGCCGGGTCGAGCGCGGCGTGGGTGGGGAAGGCGACATTGTCGACCACCCCGTGCTCGGCCAGGTAGCGGCCGGTGTAGAGGCTGGCCCTCGACGGCGAGCACGGCGAGGCGTGGGTGAAGTAGCGGTCGAAGCTCAGCCCGTCGGCTTGCAGCCGCTCGTGGGCGGGCAGATCCACCACCCCGTCGAGCCAGCCGTTGCGGCGCTCCTCGTCCGAGACGATCAGCAGGATGTTGGGCCGATCAGCCACAACCGGACGCTACCGGCGCTCTACTCGCTGCCGTCAGCCCTCGCCGATCAGGCGCTCCAGGGTCAGCTCCGGATGGTCGGCTTGGAGGCGGGCCAGCCAGTAGGGGCTCTCGAACAAGGCCAGCAGTTCGCCGCCCTCGGCTCGCTCGGCGACGGCCACCCCCGACATGGTGCCCAGCACCGCGGCCGAGGCCTTGTCGGTGCGCCTGGCCGTGGTCCATGGCGCGGGCGCCAGCTCGACCGGGGCGCCGAACTCATGGCGGAGCCTGTGCTCGGCCACATCGAACTGCAGCGGCCCGACCGCGGCCAGGATGGGGGCGCTCTCGCCGCCCTCGGGGCGGCGAAGCACCTGCACCACGCCCTCGGAGTCGAGCTGGCGCACCCCGGAGCGGAACTGCTTCGCCTTGGACGTGTCGGAGCAGCGGGCCACCCGGAAGCTGCTCGGCGCGAACGAGGGCACCAGCGGCCATCGAACCGGCTCGCCCGCGGCGTGCACGGCGTCGCCGACCCGCAGGTCGGCTGCGTTGACCAGGCCGATCACGTCGCCGGGCCAGGCCTCTTCGGCGGTGCTGCGGTCGCGGCCCACCACCGTGTGCGCGTACTTGGTGGCCACGGCCTTTCCGGTGTCCCCGCAGGCAACCGTCATGCCCCGCTCGAAGCGGCCCGAACACACCCGCAGGAAGGCGATCCGGTCGCGGTGCGCGGGATCCATGTTGGACTGCACCTTGAACACCACCGCGCTGAACGGCGAGTCCACAGCCCTCGGGTCACCGCCGGCATCGAGGCGAGCGCCGGGAGCGGGGGCCATCTCGACGATGGCGTCGAGCAGGAGCCGCACCCCGAAGTTGGTCAGGGCCGAGCCGTAGAACACCGGCGACAGCTCGCCCGCTTCGAACCGTTTGAGGTCGAGTTCGGCGGAGGCCGCGTCTATCAGCTCCAGCGCCTCGCGTGCTTCGTGCCAGGCGGCGCCCTCCTCGGTCTCGGCCCGCCCCGGGTCAACGATCTCCTCGCCGGCGACGGTCGCTCCTCCTGCGGTGCGGGCGAAGCGCACGAAGTCTCCGCCGCGCCGGTCGATGAGGCCGCTGAACCGCTCGTCCTCGCCTACCGGCCAGGTGACGGGCACCGGATCGAGCACGAGCTGGTCCTCGATCTCGTCGAGCAGTTCGAGGGGGTCGCGGGCCGGGCGGTCCCACTTGTTGATGAACGTGACGATGGGGATCTCCCGGTTGCGGCACACCTCGAACAGCTTGCGGGTCTGGGACTCGATGCCCTTGGCCCCGTCGAGCACCATCACCGCGGCGTCCACGGCAGACAGCACCCGGTAGGTGTCCTCGGAGAAGTCGCCGTGGCCCGGCGTGTCGAGCAGGTTCAGAACCCGGTCCCGGTAGCTGAACTGCACGACGGCCGACGTGACGGAGATGCCCCGGCGGCGCTCCAGCTCCGTCCAGTCCGAAGCGGTCGCCCGGCGCTCGCCCTTGCCCCTCACCGAGCCCGCCCCGGCTGTCAGCGCCCCGCCGTAGAGCAGGAACTTCTCGGTGAGTGTCGTCTTGCCCGCGTCGGGATGGGAGATGATCGCGAACGTGCGCCGCCGCGCCGCCTCCTGGCGGACTTCAGCGGCTGCGGGCGCGGCGTCGGTGCTCACCCCCCCAGTGTGGCCCGACGGGCCCGTGCTGCCTCGCTCACGGGGTCTACGGTTCTTGTACGAGAGGCCGGTCCAGAGGCGGCGGTATACAATCCGGCCACTGGAGGCGGCGGGGGAGGATCGCTGCGTGGCCACGGACGCAGGCGTTGGGCGGCGACGCATCACCGAGGCGCTGGATCTCGACACAGCCTCCCGGCGATGGGTGTGCAACCGGTGCGGGCACGACCTCGGCCCGGCCGAGCGCAACTACAAGGAGGGCTGCCTGGTCTACGACCGGGACCCGCGGGAGATCCATGTGCCGTTCGATCCCCCAACCGAGTTCGGGTTCAATCCGCATCCCGACTGGTGCAGGATCGTGGAGTTCTACTGCCCTGCCTGCGCGGTCATGTTCGACGTGGAGTACCTGCCCCCGGGCCATCCCATCACCCACGACATAGAACTCGACCTCGATGCCATCGGCTGACCCCGCCGGGCCGAGTCTGCTCGACGTGGACATCGGGGGGACGTTCACCGACGCCTTCTTGGTGCTGGGCGGGCGCCAGGCCACCGGCAAGTCGCTGACCACCCACGCCGACCTGTCCGACGGCATGATCGAAGCCATCGGCCAGGCCGCCCGACGGCTCGGCTGCGACCCGGCCGACGCCTTCGCGGCGGCCGACGCGGTCAAGTACTCCACCACGGTGGGCACCAACGCCCTGATCGAGCGCACCGGCCCCAAGGTCGGGCTCATCACCACCGCCGGCCAGGAGGACACCGTCCATGTGGCCCGCTCCCGCTCGTGGGCCGACGGGATGCCCCTGGAGGTGCAGATCGACCGCACCCGGGCCCAGCGTCCCGACGACCTGGTGCCCCGGTCGCTGCGCGTGGGCGTGCGTGAGCGCATCGACTGCTTCGGCCAGGTACTCATGCCGCTGAGCACCGACGACGTGCTGGACGCGGTCGACCATCTGGTCCGCCAGGGCGTGCGGGCCATCGCGGTGTGCCTGGCGTGGTCGTTCATGAACCCGGCCCACGAGCAGCAGGTGGCCGAGATCGTGCGGCGGGAGTACCCCGATTCGGTGCTGGGCCGCTGCCCGGTGCTGCTGTCGTCGGAGGTGGCCCCCCGCCTCGACGAGTACCGGCGAAGCATCACCACCATCCTCAGCGCGTTCCTGGCCCCCGACACCGAGGAGCACGTCATCGACCTCGGCGACCGGTTGCGGGCGCTGGGATGCCGCAAGCCGCTGCTGGTGGCCCGCAACATCGGCGGCGTGGCGTCGCCCAGCCGCACAACCGCCCTGCACCTGCTGGGCAGCGGTCCGGTGGCCGGACTGGCCGGCGCGGCCGTCATGGCCCGCGACTACGGCCTCGACCGGGTGGTGACCGCCGACATGGGCGGCACCAGCTTCGACGTCGGCCTGGTGATCGACGGGAAGGACCGCAACTACGAGTTCGACCCGGTCATCGACCGCTGGCGGGTGCATCTGCCGGTGATCGCCAACTACTCGATCGGCGCCGGCGGCGGCTCGATCGCGCACCTCACCGACACCGGCGAACTGCGAGTGGGGCCCCGCAGCGCCGGGTCGATGCCCGGTCCGGCCTGCTACTCGCAGGGCGGGACCGAACCGACGGTGACCGACGCCGACGTGGTTCTGGGCTTCATCGACCCCGACCGCTTCCTGGGCGGAACCATGCTTCTCAGTCGGCGCAGAGCCGAGCGGGCTCTGCAGCGCTGCATCGCCGACCCGCTCGGCATCGACGTGTCGGAAGCCGCGGTGCGGGTGCGGCGTCTGATCGACGGCGTGATGGGCCAGGAGATCTACCGCCAGACCGCGCTGGAGGGCCACGACCCCCGCGACTTCACCATGTTCGCTTTCGGCGGAGCCGGGCCGGTGCACGCCGCCGCGGTGGCCGACTACGCCGACGTTCGCACCGTGGCCACGTTCCCCCACGGCAGTGAGTTCAACGCCTACGGGGTGGCCACCATGCCGGTGATGCAGACCTACGAGCGCACCCGCATGATCCAGTTGTTCGACGGGGACTCCTACACCGACGAGGCCGACGCCTTCAACGAGGTGGTGCGGGGACTCCTGACCCTGGCCGAGCGGGACATGGCCGAGGAGGGCTTCGGCCTCGACTCGGTGACCCTGCGGCTGGAGCTGGACATGAACTACGGGGGCCAGCACCACACCGTGCGGCTCGACTCGCCCCGGCTGCTCCTGGAGAGCGCCGAGGATGTGGTGGCGGTGTGCGACGCCTTCAACGAGGTGTTCGCGGCGGCCTACGGGGCCGGATCGATCCACCCATACGGCGGGATCCTGGTCCAGCTGTTCCGGCTGGTCGCCGGCGCCTCCGGTTACCGGCTGGAGGCCCGGCCCCGCACGGTCGGTGCAGCCGCCACCAACGGAGAGTCGCCGGGCCATGTCACCCGGGAGGTCAGCTGGCCGGGCATCGGCGCGATCGACACTCCTGTCTACGACCGGGCCGGCCTTCCCGATGGGTTCTCAGCCGAGGGTCCGGCGTTGATGGAGGACGTCGACACGGTGGTGGCGGTGCCGCCCGGCTGGAGCTACGTCCTCGACGAGCAGCGCACCGGCTGGCTCACGTCATCGGAGGCCGGCCCATGACCTTCGCTCCGACAGCCGGTGCCCAGCTGCTGGATGTGGCTGCCATGGGCCTCGACGAGCGGATAGCCCGCTTCGGGCGCCCCCTCATGAAGCCCGGCCCCGGTCTCGACCCCGAGGTGCTGCACCGGGAGGTGCTGGAGGAGCCCACCGAGCTGGAGCGGGCCGGGGAGGGCAGCCTCGACCCCGTCGACCTGGAGATCTTCCTCCACAAGCTCGACTCGATCATCGACGACGGCCGCGACGTCTGCAAGTACCTGAGCATGGCCGAGATGCTGCAGGCCGGCGACCTCGGCGTGGGCATCTTCACCGCCAAGGGCGACCTGGCCGGCATGTCCACCGGGGTGATCCTCCACGCCCTGCTGCACTACGGCCCGGTCAAGTACGTGCTCAAGCACTACGTCGACGACCCCACCGTGGGGCTGGCCGACGGCGACATCTTCTTCTTCAACGACCCCGACGCCGGTGGGGTGCACACCTACGACCACTTCCTGATGATGCCGGTGTTCACCGACGGCGAGCTGGTGGCGTGGGTGGCCTGCGGCGGGCACCAGGGCGAGACCGGGTCGCGGTCGCCCGGCGGCTGGTCGCCCGAGATCGGCACCCGCTACGAGGAGGGCCTGCACATCACCCCGCTGCGGGTGGGCACCGACTTCCGGTTCCACACCGACCACCTCGAGTTCCTGTTGAACTCGGTGCGCACCCCCCGGCAGAACTCCCTGGACATGAAGGCCCGCCTGGCGGTGTGCGTGCGGCTGCGCCAGCAGCTCCTGCGCGAGGTGGAGCGCCGGGGCGCCCCCTTCGTGGCCGCCGGGCTGCGCCAGTCGATCAAGACCTCAGCGGAGTTGGCCCGACGCCGCATCGCCGGCTTCAACGACGGCGTGTACCGGTCGGTCGTGTTCCTCGACACCATCGGCATCGCCGACGGGCTCATCCGCCTGCCCGTGGATCTGCACAAGCGAGGCGACGAGCTGGTCGTCGACATGGCCGGAGCGTCGCCCGAGCCGGGCATCGGGCCGTTCCACCTGCGCTGGCATCTGGCCCGGGCCGCCTCGGCCGCCGCGCTGTTCCCGACCGTGTTCCGGGGGTTGCGCTGGTCGATCGGCCTGTTCGACCCGATCAAACTCACCGCCCCGCCCAGCATTGTCAACGCCCCCAGCCGCGACTCGGGCACCGGATCGGGCAGCCACACCGGCCGGGTCGTGGTCCAGGGCCTGCTGCTGGCGGCCATGCGAATGCTGCACGACAGCCCGCACCGCGCCGGGGTGACCGCGCCGTTCGCGGAGAACCTGCTGCTGATCCAGTTCGGCGGCACCGGCCAGTACGGCAACCAGATCGCGGGCGGGCCCGCCAACGGCAACGCCACCGGCCAGGGGGCCCGCTTCGACCTCGACGGCGAGCACAGCGCCGGGTTCTTCTGGGCCATGGTGGTGGACTGCCCCGGCCCCGAGGAGCAGGAGCGTAAGTTCCCGTGGGTGTACCTGTTCCGCAACCGCTTCGACCAGGACGTGTGCGGGATCGGCCGGTACCGGGGCGGGGTCGGCCTGACCGACTGCTTCGTGATCCACGGGACGCCGCAGCTGAGCAGCAACTCGGTGGGCACCGGCAGCCGGTTCACCAAGAACTACGGGCTGTTCGGCGGCTATTCCGGCGCGGCCCAGCCCCGCATCATCGTCCGGGGCTCCGACGCCAAGGAGCTGATGGCTGCGGGTGCCCCCGACTTGCCTATGAGCGTGCGGGAGCTGGCCGACCGGCGCCGGATCTCGGGTGAGTACGCCTTCGGGCACACCAACTCCGAGGGCGAGTCGGTTAGCGACGGTGACGTGGTCGTGCTGGCCCGGGGCTGCGGGGGCGGCTACGGCGACGTGCTGGAGCGGGACCCCGAGGCGGTGCTGGGCGACATCGCCGACGGGATCACCTCGCCCGAGCTGGCTGCCCGGCTGTATGGCGTGGTCGTGGCGCAGGGCCGGGACCGGGTGGACACTGAGGCCACCGAAGCTCGCCGGGCCGAGATCCGGGCCGAGCGCAAGCGACAAGGCCGGCCCTACGCGGAGTTCGTGGCCGACTGGTCGCAGCGACAGCCCCCACCCGAGGCCCTGCGCCACTACGGCGAGTTCCCCGCACCCGTCCAGGTGGTCGACGACCGCGAGTACCCGACCGAGCCCGACCCCGACCACGGGTCATGGCACCGATGACCCGCCTACCCGTTCTGTGTGCGGTTCTCGGCTTATATGGCCGATTGGCGCACACAGATTGTGGGGAGCAGAAGCGGTGAGCCGGTTGACCGCTCTGGTGCCGGGCTCAGTGTGCGCAGCGGCGCTGCGCCGGGCCTGGCCCGAGGACCTCGACGGTCAGGTTCGCTGCATCGACGAGGGCAGCCGGGCCCTCGCACTCGCCTTTTGCTGTGCGCCGGGGCCTCATGAGAGCCAAGATCCCGGCGCGGTCGCGGTCGGCTTGGTACGCACGCCGGGTGCACTGCCGGTGCTGGGAGCAGTGACGGGACCGTTGTCCGCGAGCTTGGCCGCGGGCGTCTCCGGCAGCGACGAGGTTCAGGACCGTCTGGACGACGCCTCGGCTGACGCGGTCGACATGATCCGGGCGCTGGGCGCCCGCGGGGTGCGCAGGGTCGCAGTCGTGGAGGATGCGACCTCGCCGCGGGGCAACGACGACGCCGTGGCCGAGTCCCACCGTCCCCTCCTCAATGCGGCTGCGCACCTGCGGATCGACTTGGTGCTCGTCGCAGACGGCCTCGACGACGCGACGTCGCTCGGGTACGACCGCTGGGTGTCCGGCCGGGGCTGCTCGCCGGGGCTGGGCTACCTGCCGGCCGAAGCCTTCGACTCGGCCGCAGCGCTGGAGCGCTGGCTGGGCCGGACCCATGCCGCGGGCGACCTCCGCGAGGTCATCACCGCGCCGCTCGACGCAGGCGTGTCCCCCGACTTGGTGCGACAGGCGTCGCATGCGCTGGGACAAGTGGCGGTAGAGCCGTGACCTACTCGGTGGGCATCGACATGGGGGGCACCTTCACCGACGGGTACTTCTCCGACGGCGAGCAGGCCATGATCGCCAAGGTTCCCACCACCCACTTCGACCTGACCCGCTCGGTGATGGCGTGCCTGGCCGGGGGCGCCGAGGCCTTCGACGTTTCTCTGGAGCACTTCCTCGGCGACATCGGCCTTTTCCGGCTGGCCACCACCATCGGCACCAATGCGGTGGTCACCGGTACCGGCGACCCGGTCGGGCTGATGGTCGAGGCCGGCGCTGAGAAGTCCCTGTACGGATCGAGCGAGCCCGCGCCCGCCCTGGGCGTCTTCATCAGGCCGGACCATGTGGTCGGCGTCGATCCCGATGTCGCGGCCGAAGCGGTGTTGGCCCTGTGCCGCGACCTCGTCCAGCAGGGTGTGCGCCACACGGTGGTGAGCCTGAGGGGATCACACCGGCAGGCCGAGTCAGATTTGCGCGAGCTGGTGCGCGACCGGTACCCCGTCCACTACCTGCGGTCCATGCCGCTGACCATGGGCTGGGAGACGGCTGAGGTCGACGACGATGATCTGCGCACCAGCACCGCCGTCCTCAACGCCTACTTGAGCCGGCCCATGGCCAAGCTGCTGTACCGCACCGAAGGGATCCTCCAGCAGGCCGGGCTGAGCGTGCCGATGCTGGCGGCCCGATCCGACGGCACGTTCAGCCGGATGCCCCGCACCACTGCCATCAGCACCTACAGCTCGGGTCCGGCCGCCGGCCTGGGCCTGGCCGCAGCCGAGGCCCGCCGCTACGGCGACGCAGTCGTGGTGGGCTTCGACATGGGCGGCACCACCCTTGACTTGGGCCTGGTACGGGACGGCTCCTACCAGGTGGACGAGACCCCTGAGATCCGCGGCGTGCGGGTGCGGCTTCCGGTTCCGGGCATCGTGTCGGTCGGGCTGGGCGGATCGTCCATCGCGTCGGTCGACTCGTCGGGTTCAGTGGCGGTTGGCCCGGCCAGCGCGGGTGCGGTTCCGGGGCCGGCTGCGTTCGGCAGGGGCGGGGCCGAGCCCACCCTCACCGACGCTGACGTGGTGCTGGGGCTTCTGGCCGACGGGCAGTCGCTGCCCGGCGAGATCGTGCTGGACGCGGACCGTGCCGCCGATGCGCTGGCCCCCCTGGCCGGCGGTGATGCCGAGGCCGCGGCCCGGCTCGTGCATGCCGCCGCCCACGCCAAAGCTGCCGACGCCATTGGAAACGTGCTGTCCGCCGCGGAAATCGATCCGGCCGAAGTGACCCTCTACGCGTTCGGCGGGGCCGGAGGGCTGCACGCCGGCTCGGTCGCGGAACTGGCCGGTATCGGCCGGGTCCGGTCGTACGCGGCAGGCGGAGTCTTCAGCGCCCGCGGCGTGGCCGAGGCCGCCGTGGAGCAGCGCTACCAAGCCGCTCTGGGACCTGATGATGACCCGGTCGAGGTCGCCGACCAGCTCGCGGCCCGTGCCCGGCTCGACCTGGAGGCGGAACGCCTGCCGGTGACTGAGGCCCAGATCACAGCCACCGCACACCACCGGTCGGGGAGGAGCCAGCCTGCGGCCGCCCGGATCGATGCCGACCCCTCGGATCCGGTAATCCGGGTCGACGTGACGTCGAATTGGCAGCCGTCGGCGCCGATTTCGGACCTGGGCGCTGCCAGTTCGGAGCCGGGCGAGGAAGTTGCCGGTCCTTCGCTCATCAACATCTCGGGCGCCGTCCACGCGATTCCAGCCGGCTGGGCGGCCCGGGGTGACGGAGTCGACAGCCTGCTGTGGGAGCGTGCGGGGTGAGCGTGCTCGACGGCATTGCCATTGTCGGTGTGGCTGAGACTGCCATCGGGAAGCTGCCGGGCCGCAGCGCCATCAGCCTGCAGGCTGAGGCAGGCGTGGCCGCGGTAGCCGCAGCCGGCCTGGCCAAGGATGACATAGACGGGG
This sequence comes from Acidimicrobiia bacterium, assembly GCA_022828135.1. Taxonomy (GTDB): domain Bacteria; phylum Actinomycetota; class Acidimicrobiia; order Acidimicrobiales; family Aldehydirespiratoraceae; genus Aldehydirespirator. Next base: position 15,051 of record JAJEJB010000023.1, read on the forward strand.
TGTTCTCGTTCTCGGGCTACTCGCAGGCGATGATGCTGCACGCGGCCCGGGTGGCCGAGCATCTGGGTCTGCGACCCGAGCTGGCCGTGGTCACCGACGTGGGCGGGCCCGGCACCCACCATGCCGCTCTGCTGAACGTGGCCGCGGCCATCGACGCAGGCATGTGCACCGCCGCGCTGTGCACCTACGGCGAGAACGGTATCTCCATCCGCCGGTCGGGCCGGGGCCGGGCGCCGGGCACCCTCACCGGCGGCGAGGACTTCGAGGCGCCCTACGGCCAGATCGCCATGATCAGCGGCTACGCCCTGTTCGCCCAGCGCCACATGCACCTGCACGGCACCACCAGCGAGCAGCTCGGCGCGGTGGCGGTCACCTCCCGATATCACGCCTCGCTCAACGACAACGCCCACAAGCGCGAGCCCATCACCCTGGCCGACCATCAGGCGTCGCCCATGATCTCGTCGCCCCTGCGCCGGCTCGACTGCTCTCTCATCTCCGACGCGGGCGGGGCCTTCGTGGTGACGTCCGTCGAGCGGGCCCGCAGCCTGGGCGTGCCCTACGCGCGGGTGCTGGGATACGGCGCAGCGACCACCCATCACGTCCCGTCGCAAGCCCCCGACCTGCACGAATTGGGCGGACCGTTGGCCGCAACTCGGGCTTTCGAGCGGTCCGGCATGACCGCGGCCGACGTCGACGCGGTGTACATCCACGACGCCTGCACGTTCAGCGTGGTGGCCGGGGTCGAGGCTCTCGGCCTGTGCGGCGAGGGCGAGGGGGGGCCGTACGCCGAGTCGGGGGCGCTGGCGCTGGGCTCGAAGTGCCCGGTGAACCTGCACGGCGGGATGCTGTCGCACGGCCACGCCGGCGGTGTGTTCCACCTGCTCGACGCGGTGCGGCAACTGCAGGGCACCGCCGGGCAACGCCAGGTGGACGGCGCCGAGGTGGTGGTGGCCCACGGCAACGGCGGCGTGTTCTCGACGTTCTCGACCATGGTCCTGGGGAGGGGCGGATGACCGGCAAGCCCCGCCCCGACCTGAACGACGCCGCCGCCGCGCCGTACTGGGAGGCGGCCGCCCGCCACGAACTGATGCTGCCTCGATGTGACGGCTGCGGTCTGGTGTTCTTCCCGCCCCGGGAGCACTGCCCGGGCTGCTGGAACGGCGACCTGTCCTGGCAGCCGATGAGCGGTGGGGGGAAGGTGTGGACGTTCACCGAGGTCCACGTGGCGTTCTACGACGACACCTGGGCCGAAGATGTGCCCTACGTGGTGGCAGTGATCGAGCTGGACGAGGGCCCCCGCCTGCTGGCCAACATTGTCGAGCCCGACATGGACCGCCTGTCCATCGGTGACCGAGTCGAGGTGGTGTTCGAGGACCGGTCGGAGGGCGTGTCCCTGCCCATGTTCCGGGCGATCAAGTGACGGATCGGAAACCAGCCGGATCCGAATTGGCAGCGTTGTGCACGGTATGCGTGCATTGTGCTGCCAGTTCGCGAGGCCCCGGCACATGCCTGTCGAATTGGCAGCGTTGTGCACGGTATGCGTGCATTGTGCTGCCAATTCCGGTCGGTGCCGCTCGTGCGACTGTGGGTAGCAGGTCATGAGCGGCCTTGAGCACAGAGATCTGTGGTCGGTGTGCGAGAAGCGGACTGAGGAGCACCCCGACCGGATTGTCCTCGACTTCGACGGCAAGTCTTGGACCTGGGCCGAGCTGATCGCGGCAGCTGAGAGCCTGGCCGGCGGCTTGGCCGCCGCCGGAGTGGCGGCGGGCGACGTGGTCGGGCACATGTCGCCCAACCATCCCGAGACCGTGATCACCATGCTGGCCCTGCTGCGGCTGGGAGCGGTCGAGTGCCCTGTCAACATCGGGCTGCGTGGAGATCAACTGGCCCATGTACTGGACCACTCCGGCGCGAGGGTGCTGATCGTCGACGGCTCGTTGGTCGACCGGGTAGCCGAGCAACTGCCGTCCGCGCCAGGCGTCCGAGCCGTCGTGGTGCGCGGCGAAGGTCAAGCTCTTGAGGGCGTGCCGATCCTCGACTACGGCGAGCTTCGAGCCGCGGGCGATCAGCCGCCGCCGTTTGCGCCTCCGGCGTCGGACGATCCGATGAACATCATCTACACCTCGGGCACCACCGGGCCGGCCAAGGGCGCGGTGCTGCCCCAGGCGTTCCCGATTGAGCAGGCCCGCATCAAGATCGAGCAGTGGGGGCTCACCGCCGACGACGTGATGTTCTCGGCGCTGCCCCTGTATCACGTCAACGCCCGGTTCTCGACGTTGGGCACCGCCCTGGTGGTCGACGGGCGGGCTGCGCTGGTGTCGCGCTTCTCGGCCGGCACCTTCTGGGACCAGGTGCGCGCCGCGGGGGCCACCGAAGTGGGCGTCGTAGGGGCGGTGTCATCGATCCTGTTGCGCCAGGAGCCGAGCCCGGCCGACCGCGACCACCAGGTGCGGATGATGCACGGCGCAGCGGGCATACCGATGGATCGCCGGGCCAACTTCGAGGAGCGGTTCGGGCTGAGGCTGGTCACCGGGTTCGCGATGACCGAGACCGGGCACTTCTCGACGACCAGCCCCGACGACCCGATGCGCTATCGGGCATCGGGCCGTCCGGTGCCCCAGTACGAGGTGGCGGTGGTGGACGTCGACGACAACGAGTTGCCGCCTGGTTCTGTCGGCGAGCTGGTGGTGCGGCCGCGAGTGCCGTGCGTGATGATGACGGGCTATCACCGCCAGCCTGAGGCCACCCAGGCTGCGTTCCGCAACGGGTGGTTCCACACCGGCGACCTGGCCACCATCGAGGCCGACGGCTATATCCGCTGGGTCGACCGGATCGCCGACGCCATCCGCCGCCGAGGCGAGATGATCTCCTCCACCGAGGTCGAGCGGGCAGTCTGCGCCTTCGACGGGGTCGCCGAGTGCGCCGCGGTGGGCGTGCCCTCAGAACTGGGCGAGGAGGACGTCAAGCTGGTGGTGGTGCCCGAGCCCCGCCGATCCATCGACCCGGCCGCGCTGCAACGCCATTGCCAGGCCACCCTCCCCGACTTCTGCCAGCCCCGCTACCTGGAGATCCTCGACGAACTCCCCAAGACCGCCACCCACAAAGTCAACAAACCCCAACTCCGCCACACCAAAGCCCCAACCGTCCTCAACCTCACCCGATCCAGCTAGGTCGGGGTTACGGTCGGATCACCGCCTTGGTGGGGTACATGCCGTCGATCTCGTTGGCGATGGCCCGGATGCACAGCTCGGTGTCGTCGAGGCTGAACGTGTGGCTGATCATCTCCTCGGGCATGAAGCCGGTCGAGGAGATCAGGTCCATAGTCGCCCGCAGCGCTGGGCTGCCGGCGGTGAACGCCCCCTGCACCTTGATCTCGTTCCAGACCAGGGCGTCGATCTCCACCGGAACGTGCCGACCCCCACTGAGTCCGGCCAGCACCAGCGTCCCCCGCTTGCGCAAGGCCGCCACCGAGGACGCCAACGCGGCCGGGCTGCCGCTCACGTCCACCACCACGTCGGCCATGGCCCCGCCCGTCTCGTCGGTCACGGCCTCGACCACATCCTCGCTGTCGGCCTCGACGGTGAGATCGGCGCCCCAGCGGCGCGCCAGGGCAAGCCGGTCGGCGTCGGCCGCGGTGCCGGTCACGATGATGCGGGCTGCGCCCGCGGCCCGGGCCGCCCAGGTGCAGGCCAGGCCCTGCTGGCCCGGCCCCTGGATGAGAACCGTGTCGCCGAACGTCACACCCCCGTGCAGGATGGCCCACTGGTAGCCGTTGGCCATCACCGACCCGCACAGCACCGCGGCCTCGTCGCCCATGGCGTCGTCCACCGTGAAGAGCTCGGCGTCGGGATTCACGTACAGGTACTCGGCCAAGCCACCGAAGAGGTGGGGCCGATCGGCCGCGCTGGTGGCGCTGCCGTAAAGGGTGCGCTGACGGCAGAACCGGGGAGCGCCGTCGCGGCAATCCCGGCAGTGACCGCAACCCCGCGAGCCCTTGAGGATCACCCGGTCGCCCTCGGCCACTCCGTGGATCGCGGCGGCTCGCCGGCCCAGGCGTTCGACCTGGCCGAAGATCTCGTGACCCAGGATCACCGGGTAGGGCATGTCGATACGGCCCTTGAAGTACTTGACGTCGGTGCCGCACACTCCGCCGACGCCGATCCGCAGCAGCGCCCCGTCGTCGGCCACCTCCGGCACCGGGTACTCCCGGATCTCGAGGCGCTCAGGCCCGAGCAGCGTCGCGGCCCGCACCGTGCTCACAGCTCTCCCAGTCAGCTCGAGGTCACGCCTGGCGCGTGGCTACGAAGCGGGCGGTGGCGGCAAGGACCTCCTTGGCGGCGGGCACGTCGGGCAGATCCTCCAGCGCGTCGAGGGCCTCCTCCAGGAGTTCTGAGATCTCATTCTCGAGGCTCGCGAGGGCGCCCGTGTCGACGATCACCTGCTGGACGTCGGCCACCGTCTCGTCGCTCATCTCGGAGCCGACCAGATCCAGGAGTGCTAGCTGTGAAGGGGACGCGGCAGTTCTCGCCATGGCCATGAGCAGCGTGGGCTTGCCTTCCTGCAGGTCGTCGCCGACGGGCTTGCCGGTGGCGGCCGGGTCTCCGAACGCGCCCAGGATGTCGTCGCGCAGCTGGAAGGCCATGCCGACGGGGCGACCGTGGCGCTCCAGTGACTCGGCCAGGTCGGGCCGTCCGGCCAGCGCTGCGCCGAGCTGCAGCGGCCGAACCACCGTGTAGCGGGCCGTCTTGTGCTCGATGATCTTGCGGGCCTCGTCGGCGGTCGCGCTGCCGCGGGCGCCCCCGACCACGTCCAGGTACTGGCCCATGTTGAGCTCGGTGCGCAACCCGTCCCACACTGCCCGAGTCTCGGGTGACACCCACCCCAGCGTGCGGTCGGCGAGCACCATGGCCATGTCTCCCACCAGCACCGCAGCCGCCTCACCGAAGCGCCGGTCCTCGCCGCGCCACTCCCTGGAGCGATGGCGCTGCACGAACTTTCGCCACACCGTCGGGGCGCCCCGCCGGGTGTCGGAGCCGTCCATCACGTCGTCGTGGGCCAGGGCGAAGGCGTGGAGGATCTCCAGGGCGCAGCCGCCGTCGAGGGCACCGTCACCGCTCGGGTCTCCGCCGGCCACCAGCCAGCCCCAGTGGCAGTAGGCGGGCCGGATGCGCTTCCCCCCGCCCAGGACCATGTCGGCGAGGTCGCCGAGCGGCTCGTCGAGGCTCGGGTCGAGTGCGGCCCACTCCTGGCGCTCGGCGGCCAGGATCTCGCCGAGGCGGATCTGGACCCTGGCCGCGATCTCGGTCAGTTCGGCGGGTGGCCGGGCTCCCTGCCCGGGGGAGCCAGTCACTTCTCTGTGTCTGATTCCAGCGCGGCCACCACTCTCTCGACCTGGATGCCGGCGTTGGTGATCCGGCGCCGGCAGATCTCGATGAGGTTGGCGGCCCGCTCGACCCGGCTGGCCAGCACGTCCACGTCGGGATCCTCGCCCTCCAGCTCTTGGAGGATCTGCTCGAGTTCGGCCATCGCCGCTGCGTAGCCGGGCTCGTCGGCGCGGCTCGGGCCGTTCTTCGACTCTTCGGTGCTCATTCGTATTGGTCCTCGCTGCTGCCGTGTCGAGCGAGAATCGTACTGTCAAGCGCACCGTCTGATAGGTGGGTGACGATGCCGTCGCCGGGCGCGACATCCTGAACCGAGCGCACCAGCATCCCGTCATCCCGGCGGGTCAGCGACCATCCCCGCCGCAGGATCAGCGCCGGGTCGAGGGTCCGCACCCGGGTGGCAATGGCGTCCAGGTGCCGCTGGGCGTGGCGGATCTCGTGGCGGCCGGCAACCGACAGCCGGGCCGAGGCCCGGTCGAGCCTGCTGATGGCCCGCCGCTCCGCGGCCGGACCGGCCTGCCCGAGCCGGTAAGTGACCGCGGCCACTCGGCGCCCGGCCCGTGCCGTGGCGGTCCGTCCGGTGTGGACGAGGCGCTGGGCGGCCCCATCGAGGTTGCGGTCGGCCCGCCGGGACGCGGCCAGAGCCCCCCGGGCCGCGTCGGCGGCCGCCCTGCCCGTGCGGTGCTCGGCGGTGGCCAGAACCCGGCGGCTGTGCACCGCGATCGACCGGCCAGTGCCGTCGAGCCTCTCGAGCCAGTCCTCGACCAGCTGCACCACGGCCTCCGCCGCGGCCGTCGGCGTCGAGCAGGCGGTGTGGGCGGTCTCGTCGGCCACGCTGCGGTCCGTCTCGTGGCCTATGCCGGTGAAGACGGGACGCTCGCACGAGACGATGGCCCGGGCCACCAGCTCGTGGTCGAAGGCGACCAGGTCGGTGCGGCTGCCGCCCCCTCGGGCCAGCACCACCACATCGACGGCGGCGTCGGCCGCCGCCTCGACCGCGGCCGCGATGGCCGCGGGAGCGTCAACGCCCTGCACCGGGGTGTCGACCTCGACCACCTCGAAGGCGAAGCCGCTCCCGGTCAGCACCCGCAGCATGTCGGCGTGGGCGGCGCTGTCCAAGGACGTGACGATCCCCACCCGCAGTGGCACCGGCGCCAGAGTCAGACCGGCGTTGCGGCGCAGCGCTCCCTCCGCGGCCAGCACCCGCAGCAGTGCCTCGCGGTCCGCCGCAAGCGCCCCGAGCGTGTGGGCCGGGTCGATGGCGATCATGCGCAACTGGAGCTGTCCCCGCCGCGCATAGAAGTCGAGCATCCCCTGGATGCGCACGCTCACACCGTCGTCCATGCGGATGGTGTTGCCGTGGCGCTTGATCGTGGCGTTGACGCGGTCCTTGTCGTCGCGGAACAGCACCACGTTCAGCGAGGCCACAGGCGGTGCGCCGGGCTCGGCACGCTCGGAGCGCTCGACCAGGTCGAAGTAGACGTGGCCGCTGCGGGCCCGCGTGATGCTGTCGATCTCGCCGGCCACCCACACCCCGCTGGGGAAGGCCTCGTCCAGCCTCCAGCGAAGCACTTGGGCCAGTTCACCCACGGTGAGGGTCTGGTCTGCGCTGATCAAGCTGCTCATGACACCGCTTTCTCGGCGACCTCGGCTCGCAGCAGGCCTTCGTAAAGCTCGGCGTACAGGCCGCCGGCGAGGCGGAGTTCGTCGTGGGTGCCCGACTCGGTGATCCGGCCCTCGTCGAGCACCACGATCAGGTCCGCGTCGACGATGGTGGACAGGCGGTGGGCCACCACCAGCGACGTGCGGCCCTTCAGGGCCTCGGTCAGCGCCTCCTGCACCAGGGCCTCGTTCTCGGTGTCGAGGTGCGACGTGGCCTCGTCGAGGATGACGATGGCCGGGTCCTTGAGCAGCATCCTGGCGATGGCCAGTCGCTGCTTCTCACCGCCCGACATCCGGTAGCCCCGCTCGCCCACCACGGTGTCGTAGCCGTCGGGCAGTGCTGCGATCACGTCGTGGATGCGGGCCGCGCGGCATGCCTCCACCAACAGCGTGTCCGCGGCGTCGGGCCGGGCGTAGCGCAGGTTGGAGGCCACCGTGTCGTGGAACAGGTGCGGGTCCTGGGTGACGGTTCCGATGGCGGCCCGCAGCGAGGCCTGTGTGAGGTCGCGAACGTCGACGCCGTCGACAAGCATCGCTCCCTCGGTCACGTCGTAGAGGCGGGGCACCAGCGATACCAGCGTGGTCTTGCCCGAACCCGACGGGCCGACCACCGCCACCATCCGGCCCGGCGCGATGTCGAGATCGATGTCGACCAGCACCTCGACCGCCGCCGCGACGGAGTCGTCCTGGGAGTCGGCCGTATCCACGTCCGGCGATTCGGGGGTCCTGCCGGCCGCCGCTGAGCCGTCCTTGGCGCCGGCTGCGGCCACGCCCAGCGACTCGGGGGTGTCGTCGGCCGACGGGTAGGCGAAGCTCACGCCCCGGAACTCGACCCGCCCCTCCGGTTGCGTCAGATCGCGGGCGTCACCGGAGTCGGTGATCGGGTTGGGGGTGTCGACCACCTCGAACACCCGCTCGAAGCTCACGAACGCCGACATCACGTCCACCCGGGCGTTGGACAGGCTCGTCAGGGGCACGTAGATCCGCACCGTGTACAGGCCCAGCGCCACCAGCGTGCCCGCGCTGAGCGTGCCGTCGATGGCGAGGTGGCCGCCCAGCCAGTAGACGATGGCCGTCCCCACCGCTCCCACCAGGGTCAGCGCGATCAGGAACACCTGCGAGTACAGGGCGCTGCGGACCCCGATGTCGCGCACCCGTCCGGCCCGGTCCGAGAAGTCGGCGGCCTCGTCGTCGTGCCGGCCGAACAGCTTCACCAGCAGCGCTCCGGCCACGTTGAACCGCTCGGTCATGGTGTTGTTCATCGAGGCATTGAGGTTCATGCCCTCGCGGGTGATGGCTTGCAGGCCCCGGCCCACACGCCGGGCCGGCAGCACGAACACCGGCAGGATCACCACCGCCAGCAGGGTGAGCCGCCACTCCAGCACGAACATGGCGATCAGCGTCCCGGCCAGGGTGATGATGTTGGCCACCACCGTGCCGAGCGTGCCGGTGAAGGCCCGCTGGGCGCCGATCACGTCGTTGTTGAGCCGGCTCACCAGGGAGCCTGTCTGGGTGCGGGTGAAGAACGCCAGCGGCATGCGCTGCACGTGGTCGAACAGCCGCAACCGCAGGTCGAAGATCAGGCTCTCGCCGATGCCGGAGCTGAGCCTGCGGCCTACCAGCGACAGCAGCGCTTCGCCCGCGGCCGCCGCGATCAGCACAGCGAACAGCACGTTCAGATAGCTGCCGTCGCCCTCGGCGATGGCCGAGTCGAAGATCTCCCGGATCACCAGCGGGGGCAGCAGCCCCAGGAACGTGGAGGCGACGGTGGTCACGATGAAGGCGAAGATCCAGGCTCGGTAGGGGCGGGCGAAGCCCCAAACCCGGCGCCGGGTGTCGGCCGTGATCGTCTTGCCCTTGAGCCCGGAGCGGTCGGCCGCCATGGAGTGCATGACTCCCCACGCGGTCATCATCGAAGCCGAGCCTACGGAGCACGTCACCGCTAGCGTTGGGCTCGTGGATCGCAGTGCCACGGTGGCCCTGAAGACCGACCACTACGAGATCACCATGGTGGCCTCGGCCCTTCAGTCCGGCATCGCCGACCGCCGGGCCGTCTTCGAGGCGTTCGCCCGGCGGCTGCCGCCGGGCCGTGCCTACGGCGTCGTGGCCGGCGCCGACCGCATCGTCGACGCCATCGAACGGTTCCGTTTCGACGCCGAGATCGTCGACCACCTCGTCGGCGCGGGCGTCGTGTCCGATCCCGACGTGGTCGAATGGCTGCGGTCCTACCGCTTCAGCGGCGACGTCACCGGCTACCCGGACGGAGAGCTGTTCTTCCCGTACTCGCCGGTGCTCACCGTCGAGGGTGGCTTCGCCGAATGCGTGGTTCTCGAGACGGTCGTGTTGTCGATCCTCAACTACGACTGCGCGGTGGCCTCAGCGGCCGCCCGGGTGCGTGATGTGGCTCACGGCCGCCTTCTCATCGAGGGTGGCAGTCGCCGCGCCGATCCCGATGCGGCCGTGGCCGCAGCCCGCGCCGCCCACATCGGCGGCTTCGACACCACGTCCAACCTGGAGGCGGGCCGGCGCTACGGCATCCCCACCGGCGGCACCACCGCCCACGCCTTCGTGTTGGCCCACGCCGACGAGCACGCCGCCTTCAGGGCCCAGCGCGACGCCCTCGGCACCGGCTCGACCTACCTGGTCGACACCTTCGACGTGCTGGAGGGAATTCGCCGGGCGGTGCAGGTAGTGGGACGAGACATCGGCGCGGTTCGCATCGACAGCGGCAACCTGCTGGCGGCCAGCATCCGGGCCCGGGCCCTGCTCGACTCGCTCGGCGCGGAGAACTGCCGCATCGTGGCTTCCGGGGATCTGGACGAGTTCCGTGTGGCTGAGCTGGAGGACGCGGCTGCCCCCATCGACGCCTACCTGATGGGCACCAGCCTGGTGACCGGCTCGGGCCATCCCACCGCGTCGGTGGTGTACAAGCTGGTGGCCATCGCCGACGGCGCGGGCGCGCCTTTGCGGGCTGTGGGCAAGCTGTCGCCGGGCAAGACCACTGTGGGTGGCCGCAAGCAGGTTCACCGCACCGTCGATATAGACGGTTACTGGAGGGCAGAGGTGCTGTCGCCGGCAGGCGTGGCCGGTCCTGCCGACAGTCACGACCCGCAGGTCCTTCTGATGGCAGGGGGCGAGCGGTCCTGGCAGGATGATCCCGCGGCAGCCCGGCGCCGTTGCGCTGAGCGACGTCAGGGACTGCGGCCCGAGGATCGGGTTCCGCATCCCCGACGCTCACCGGCCGTGCCGACCGAATGGGTGGGAATGGAAGCGCCGGCCGCGACAGAATCATCGAACGGAGAGGGAGGGCAGTCGACGCCGGCACAGGGCGCTCAGTATGCCGGGGGAGGAGATGAGATGCAGAAGGCGCTGATCATCGTGGACGTGCAGAACGACTTCTGCGAGGGCGGGTCGTTGGCGGTGGAGGGCGGGCATGCCGTGGCCTCCTCCATCACCGACCTGGTCGGTCTGGACCGGGCCGGGGGACGCTACGACTATGTGGTCGCGTCCAAGGACTGGCACATCGACCCGGGGGAGCACTACGCCGCACCGGGCACCAACCCCGACTTCGTGACGTCGTGGCCGGTGCACTGCGCGGCCGGCACGCAGGGCGCCGCCTTCGCGCCGAACCTGCAGGTGGCGCTGGACGAGGTGTTCCTCAAGGGCCAGTACAGCAACGGCTACAGCAGCTTCGAGGGGGTGTCGGGATCCAGCGAGGATGTGGGCTTGCGGGACTGGCTCACCGAGCGCGGCGTGAAGGCCGTCGACGTGGTGGGCATCGCGACCGACCACTGCGTACGAGCCACCGCGCTGGACGCGACCGCGGCCGGCTTCGAGACGTCGGTGCTGGTCGAGCACTGCGCCGGAGTCACCTCCGACACCTCTGAGGCCGCCCTGGAGGAGATGGCCTCCGCCGGCATCACCATCGTGGACTGACCCGAGCCGGCCTCGCCGTGAATTGGCAGCGCTGAGTGCCGAAATGCGCGCTGGCCGCTGCCAGTTCGCGAGTGGCGGGCTCCCCTCAGGCGACGGCGGCCTCTATCTGGTCGCGGGTCAGTTCTATGCCGAAGCCGGGGGCGTCGCTGGGCACCAGCCAGCCGTCGGTCGGCAGGGCCATGCCCGGGGTGGAGCGCCAGGCGCCCATCAGCGACTCGCCGGGCCTGCCGCCCAAGAACATCTCCGCCCAGCGGTTGCCGGGAAGCCCGTGGCAGAGGTGCTGGCCGTAGGAGTCGTTGCAGCCGCCGTGCACGGCCAACTCGGTGCCGGCCGCGGCCGCGATGGCTGCGATCTTGAGCACTGCGGTGGCCCCGCCCACCCATTGCACGTCGGGCTGCATCACGTCGACGAGGCGCTGCTCGGCGGCGTGGGCGAAGACGCGGTCGGTGTACCAGCGCTCGCCGGCGGCCAGCATCTGAGAGGGAAGGCGCCGGCGGACTTCGGCGTAGCCGGGCCAGTCGTCGGGCTGGGCGTAGTCCTCGATCCAGGTGAGGCGGTAGGGAGCCAGCGCCTCGCCGAGCCGCACCGTGTAGGAGGCGTCGTGCACCGCCCAGCAGTCGAGCATGATGTCGGCGTCGGGCCCCAGCTCCGTGCGGGCCTCGGCCACCTGTTGCTCGATCTGCTCGATCCCGGCGGTGGCCGCGGCCGGGCCCACCGTGCATGCCAGCTTGAAGGCGTCGAAGCCCCGGTCGCGCGGGTCGTCGAGGTCATTGCTGGTGGCGTAGCAGCGGGTGCGGTCGCGGGCCGGGCCGCCGAAGAGCTCGTAGTTGGGCACGCCCAGGATCTTGCCCTTCAGGTCCCACAGGGCCAGGTCCACTGCGCTGACTGCGAAGGAGGCGATCCCGGACGCACCGAATGCGCTGTTGGCGCTGCGCATCATCATGTTCCACAGCTTCTCGGTGGCCAGGGCCGGCTCTCCGGCCAGCATCGGCGCGAAGAATTCGTTGATGATCGGCACAACCGGGCCTGCCTGGCTGGTCATGCCCACGCCGAAGGTGCCGTCGGAGGCGGTGGCCACGCACACCACCTCGCCCCACGGCGGGGTGAAGCGCTTGGCCTGCCCGGCGAAGGCCCGGTCGTAGGACAGGGGGTGCATCAGCCCCCACGGATCCCAGGAGGCGGCGCTGGCCTGCGGACGGCCCAACACCCCGGGATGGCGCAGCGGCGCGGCGACGATCTCAGCGATGGTCGGCGTCATCGCCGCAGCGTAGGTCGGCGACTGTGCTGGTGCCGGGCTGGGGAATTGGCAGCGTTGTGCTCGCTATGCGTGCATATTGCTGCCAATTCGGTCGGGCGAGCGGCCGGGCTGGGGAATTGGCAGCGTTGTGCTCGCTATGCGTGCATATTGCTGCCAATTCGGTCGGGTGGGCTCAGGTGCCGGGCTGTGGAACTACCCGCAGGTAGGGCAGGGGGGCCTCCCAGCCGTCCGGGTACTTCTCGGCCGCGGCCTCGTTGGAGACGGCGGGAACGATGATCACGTCCTCGCCCTGCTGCCAGTTGGCCGGGGTGGCCACCTGCTCGTGGGCGGTGAGCTGCACCGAGTCGAGCAGGCGCAGGATCTCGGCGAAGTTGCGGCCGGTGGTCATCGGGTAGGTGAGGGAGGCCTTGATCTTCTTGTCGGGGCCGATGATGAACACCGAGCGGGCGGTGGCGTTGTCGGCCGCGGTGCGTCCCTCGGACGTGTCGCCGGCGTCGGCGGGGAGCATGTCGTAGAGCTTCACGACGTTGAGCCCGGGGTCGCCGATCAACGGGTAGTTGACCGCGTTGCCGGTCGCCGTCTCGATGTCGGCGGACCAGCCGACGTGGTCGCTGACGCCGTCGACGCTGATGCCGATGATCTTGCAGTTGCGGGCCGCGAATTCCGGCTTCAGCCCGGCCACCGCACCCAGCTCGGTGGTGCAGACCGGAGTGAAGTCCTTCGGGTGGGAGAACAGCAGCGCCCATCCGTCGCCGATCCACTCGTGGAAGTTGATCTCTCCCTCGGTGGTGTCGGCGGTGAAGTCGGGAGCCGTGTCGTTGATGCGCAGTCCCATGGGTTACCTCCAAGTGGTGGCGAATTGTCCACAGGCTAGCGGGCCATGATGATAAATCCGACCGGATTAGTCAGGTATCGGTCCGGAGACTGAAGGGCTGGTGGTCCAATAGATTCCCGGGCTGTGAGGATCGCGGTCGTCTACAACCGGGACAGCCAGAACGTCATCAACCTGTTCGGCATGCCGAACCAGGAGAAAATCGGCCTCAAGACCATCAAGCGGCTCACCGACGCGCTCCGCGCCGGCGGCCACCAGGTCGCGGCCGTGGAGGCCGACAAGGAGCTGATCTCCAAGCTGGAGTCGTTCATGCCCCGGGTGGTCGCGGGCGAGCGGCCCGGGATGGTGTTCAACGTCTCCTACGGGCTGCAGGGCCAGGCCCGTTACACCCATGTGCCCAGCATCCTGGAGATGGTCGGGATCCCCTATGTGGCGTCCGGTCCGCTGGGCCATTCGCTGGCGCTCGACAAGGTCGTCACCAAGATGATCCTGCGCCAGAACGGCATCCCCACGCCGGAGTTCGCGGTGCTGGAGACGCCGGAGGTCCCGATCCCGGGCGACCTGCCCTATCCGATGGTCGTGAAGCCCAAGAACGAGGCCGTCTCGTTCGGTCTCGCGGTGGTGAGCGACGAGAGCGAGCTGAGGGCGTCGGCCAAGGTGATCTTCGACCGGTTCTCTCAGCCGGTGCTGGCCGAGCAGTACATCGAGGGCCGCGAGATCAACGTCGGCCTGCTGGGCAACGCCCCCCCGGAGGCTTTCCCGCCTGTGCTGCTGAGCTTCGGCGACGGTCCCCAGATCTACACCTACGAGGACAAGACCGGCCGCAGCGGCCGCCAGATCCATCCGGTGTGCCCCGCCCCCATCTCCGAGGAGCTCACCGCCGAGGCCCAGCAGATCGCCGTGCGCACGTTCTCGGCTCTCGGCCTCTACGACTGCGCCCGCGTCGACATGCGCATGGACGCCGACGACAACCTCTACGTGCTGGAGGCGAACAGCCTTCCCAGCCTGGGCGAGCACGGTTCCTATCTGGTGGGGGCGGCCCATGTGGGCCTGGAGTTCGAGGCCTTCGTGAACCGTCTGGTCGAGGTGGCCAGCGCCCGCTACTTCGGCACGCCGCAGCCGCCCCCGGTCGACGTCCAGGCGGCGGACCCGTCCAAGCGGGCCTTCCAGTTCATCACCCAGCGCCGCGACGCCATGGAGCGCTCGCTGCAGCGGTGGGTGCAGGTCTCCAGCCGCACCGACGACCCCGTGGGCCTGGAGAGGGCCGCGGAGCGGGCCGGCCGCATCCTCACCGACGTCGGGATGGTGCCCGTGCCGGAGCTCACCCAGCCGTCCGAGGCACACACGTACCAGACGGCCAGGGGATTCGACGGGGGAGTCCTGCTGGTGGCCCATCTGGACGTCCCGGTCATAGCCGGCGGGCTGCAGCAGGGATACCGCCGGGATCCGGAGTGGCTCTACGGCGAGGGGGTGGGACGATCGCGTGGGTCGCTGGTGATGCTGGAGTACGCGCTGCGAGCGCTTCGCAGCACCAGGAGCCTCAGGCGCATTCCGCTGGGTGTGCTGCTGTACTGCGACGAGGGGCGCGACGCAGCCCGCAGCCGGCGCGTGATCGAGCAGGCTGCGGCCCGGGCGGATCAGGTCCTCGTGTGCCGGCCTGGCACCGTCGGCCACGGCATCGTCACCCAGCGGCGGGGCAGCCGGCGCTACGACCTGACCATCGAGGGCGAGAGGCTCAGCCCCGGCCAGGTGGGGCGCCGCCGGCCGGTGGTGCGCTGGGCCTGCGAGAAGGTCGAGGCCATCGGCCAGCTGAGTTCGCCCAGGAGGCGCCTGTCCATCGGTGTCATCGACATGAACACCGAGCGCCACGCCATGTTCATGCCCCACCGGGTCGAGGTCTCCCTGATGATGTCGTATCTCTCGGTTCCCCACGCCGACGAGACCGAGGCCTCCATGCGGAAGGTCCTCGGCAGGGGTGGGCCGAAGTGGAGCCTCAACCGGCTCACCGACCGGCCGCCCATGCCGGACCGCCCGGCCAACCACCCCCTGGCCGAAGCGCTGGAGGCCGCCGCGGCCAAGTGGGACATCGGCGTGGAGCGGGAGTCGTCGGCCTGGCCGTCGGTGGCCGGCCTCGTCGGGGACGGCACGGCGGTCGTGTGCGGGGTGAGCCCCGCCATGAAGGACGGCGGAACCCCCGAGGAGGCCGTCCAGCGCATCAGCCTGGTGGAGCGGACCCTGCTGCTGACCGAGTACCTCACCGGCTGGATCGGGCGCTGATCCGATGACCGGACCCGAGCCGCAGCAGTCTCGCGCGCCGATCCAGCCGGAGGGTCGCCGCCATTCGAGGCCGAGGCAGCCGCGTCGGGTGACCGAGGTGGACACCGACCTGCTGGAGTTGACCGACACCCGCATCCACGAGCCCCAGCGGGTCGCCGCGTCCGCGCACGGGATGGTGAGCACGGCCCACTACTCGGCCACGGCCGCCGGGGTGAGGATGCTGCAGCGGGGCGGCAACGCGGTGGACGCCGCGGTGGCGGCCGCGCTGGCCCTGGGCGTGTGCGAGCCCGCCGCGTCGGGACTGGGCGGCCAGACCATGATGCTCGTCCATCACGCGGCCTCCGGCACCACGGTGGCGGTGGACGGGTCGTCGCGGGCCCCCAGCGGGGCTGTGATCGACAGCTTCGCCGACCTGCGAGCCGACCGCAGGCGCGGGCATATGGCCACCACCGTCCCCAGCTCGCCCGCGACCTACGCCCACGTGCTGGAGCGCTTCGGGCGCCTCGGCTGGGCGACGGTCCTCGAGCCGGCCATCGAACTGGCCGCCGGCGGGTACGAGATCAGCGTGCTGCAGTACCGCCTTACCCGGCGGGAACGCCGACACCTGAAGGCCCACTCGGCCGGGCCGCTGTTCCTGCAGGACGGGCGCAGGGCGCGCCGGGCCGGGACGAGGTTCGTCCAGCCCGCGCTGGCTGCGACCCTTGGCCGCTTGGCCGAGCGGGGCTGCGAGGACTTCTACTCGGGCGAGACCGCCCGCCTGATCCATGAGGACATGGTGGCCAACGGCGGCATCCTCCGCGAGGGTGACCTGGCGCGGGTTCCCGTGCCGGTCGAGCGCGAGCCGCTGTCGGGGCGGCTCGGCCGCGACCGGGTGCTCACGATGCCGCTGCCGGGGGCGGGCCGCACTCTGGTGGAGATGCTCAATATCCACCAGAGCCTTCCCCGCGAGCTGCAGGACATCGACACCCCCGACGGCGCGGTGTGCCTGGCTCGGACCATGCGGCAGGCGCTGGTCGACCGCAACGACCGCCCCTTCGATCCCGACCTCTACGACCAGGTCACCGACAAGCAGATGCTCAACCGCCAGTACGCCCGGGGCGTGGCCCACCGGATCGCGGCGATCCAGACCAGCGGCGAGACCACCCATCTGTCGGTGATGGACTCGGAGGGCAACACGGTGGCGCTCACCCAGTCGATCGAGAACGTCTACGGCTCGTGCGCGGCCTCGCCGCAGCTGGGCTTCCTCTACAACAACTACATGAGCGCCTTCAACCTCGACGATCCCTCGCACCCCTACTACCTGAGGCCCGACGCGGTGCCGTGGGCCAGTGTGGCCCCCACCATCGTCTTCAAGGACGAACGGCCCTGGCTGGCGATCGGATCGCCGGGGAGCGAGCGCATCCCCCCGGCGATCCTGCAGGTGCTGCTGCGACTCCGCCGGTCCTCGCCGCTGGCCGCGGTGGACGCGCCCCGGATCCACTGCTCGCTCGAGGGCGTGGTATCGGCCGAGGCGTCGCGCATCTCGACCGATGTGCTGGACGCGCTCGGCCGCTCGGGCTTCGAGCTGACCCGGCGCGAGCCCTACTCCTTCTACATGGGCTGCGTGCAGCTGGTCATGGCCGACGGCGACCGGCTGGTGGGGGTCGCCGACCCCCGCCGGGACGGCGCAGCCGCAGGCCCGGACTCGGCGCCGGCGACCCCGGCAGGCCCGGACTCGGTACCGGCGGCGCAGGTATGACGCTGCCGCTGCTGGTGTCGGTGCCCCACGCCGGCCTTCGGGTACCGGCCGAGGTCGAGTCGCTGTGCGCGCTCACGCCGTCAGAGGTTGCCGACGACGGCGACGGCGGCGCCGACGAGATCTATGCCTTCGAGGAGGAGGTCGGGGCCTTCGTAACCACCGACGTGGCCCGAGCCATCGTCGACATGAACCGGGCTCGGGACAACCGCAAGGCCGATGGTGTGGTGAAGACCCACACCTGCTGGAACGTCGAAGTCTGGAAGCGTCCACTGTCCGGGGCCGAGATCGAGGGCCTCCTCGACTCGTACCACTCCCCGTACCACCGGCGGCTGACCGAGTTGGGGACGCGCCGCCAGTGGGTTCTGGGCGTCGACTGCCACACGATGGCGGGCGTGGGGCCGCCGCTGGGACCGGATCCGGGCGTCGAGCGGCCCTGGGTGTGCCTCAGCAACGGCGACGGGACCTGCCCGCAGGAGTGGATCGAATCGCTGAGGGGCTGCTTCCAGGACCAACTGGAGGGGCCGGTGAGGATCAACGACCCCTACGACGGCGGCTACATCACCCGCTTCCACGCGGCCGAGATGCCCTGGATCCAGATCGAGCTGTCCCGAGCCCCCTTCATGTCCAACGAAGGCAAGCGCCACGTAGTGCTCACCGCACTGCAACGCTGGACACAACGCCACACCTGAAGAAGCGGCGGAGAGTATGTCGACGACAGCTCGGCCGGGGTCTACAGGGTGGCCAGGGCCGCCTGGATCACTCGGAGGCCGCGGGGGTCGCCCAGGGCGTCGGGCGCCATGCGGGTCATCACGTAGGCGACGCTGACCCGGGCGTCGAGGTCGATCACGGCCAGCGAGCCGCCCATGCCGCCCCAGAACATCTGGCCCGGAGCGAGGGCGAGGTCGCCGATCTGCAGTCCGAAGCCGAGACCGTGGCGTAGCCGCACGCCCAGGACCCGGTCGAGGCTGTCGGTCTGCTCCTCCAGGGCGCGGCGGGCGCCGGCCTCCGACAGCAGCCGGACGCCGTCGACGGCGCCTCCGCAGGCCAGCGCGGCGTGGATGCGGGCCACCGAGCGGGCGTTGCCGAACCCGCCGGAGGCGGGGAGCTCCGCGGCCCTCCACTCCCTGGTGGCGATCTCGTCGCCCGTCCGGTTAACGCTCAGGAGGGCGCGCACCGCCAGCTCGCCGACCTCGATCTCCTCGCCGGCGATTAGGAGCGTCTGCGGCGTCTCGGGGCGCTCCAGGTCGGACACTCGGTGGTCCTCGGAGGCGGGCAGGCTCATCCAGAAGTCAGCCCCGAGCGGCTCGGCCACCTCGGTGCGGAACCATTCGGCCATGCGGCGGCCGGTGACGCGGTAGAGGATCTCGCTCTCGAGGTTGCCCTGGGTCAGGGCGTGGTATCCCGACCCGGCGCCCGGCTCCCACCACGGTGCCTGGGCCGCAAGGTTGGCGGCCGCCGCCTCGAGGTCGTAGAGCTGCTCCACCGTGATGGGCGGGTCGAAGCCGGGCAGCCCCGCGGTGTGGGCCATCACATGGCGCACCAGCACCCCGTCCTTGCCGTTCTGGGCGAACTCGGGCCAGTACCGCGCCACGGGGGCGTCGAAGTCCAGCTCGCCCCGGTCGGCCAGCATCAGCATGCACGTCGCGGCCATCGTCTTGGTCGTGGAGTAGACGTTGACGATGGTGTCGCGCTGCCACGGGTTGCCGTCGGCGTCGGCGTCGCCGGCCCAGACGTCCACCACGAACTCGCCGTCCACGGTGACCGCCGCGGAGGCGCCCAACTCCAACCCCTCAGCGAAGTTGGCCTCGAACGCGTCCCGCACCGGCGCGAACTCAGGCTTGCAGATGCCGTTGATCTCCATGGCGGAGAGTATGGGATTCGAACCCATGGTGACCCGGAGGCCACAACGGCTTTCGAGGCCGCCCCATTCGTCCGCTCTGGCAACTCTCCGCCGCAGAGGCTACCGGCGGCCCTACGGGTCGACTTCGGAGCCTCGCAGGTCTGAGAAGAACTCCTGCAGCAGGGCGGCGCACTCGCCGGCCCGCACGCCTGGCACCACCTCGAACTCGTGGTTGAGCCGGGGGTCGGCGCCCAGGTTGTAGAGCGAGCCGAGGGCGCCGGCCTTCGGGTCGTCAGCGCCGTAGACGACCCTGCCCACCCGGGCCTGCTGCAGCGCGCCCGCGCACATGGGGCACGGCTCCAGCGTCACGGCCACCGTGGAGCCGTCCAGGCGCCAGCCGCCGAGGCGGGCCGCGGCGTCCCGCAGGGCCAGCATCTCGGCATGAGCGGTGGGATCGCCGGCGCGCTCCCGCTGGTTGTGGCCGCGGGCGACCACCTCACCGTCGTGCCACACCACTGCGCCCACCGGCACGTCGCCATGAGCCGGTGCCAACCGAGCCTCGGCCAGAGCCGACTCCATCAGCTCGGCGTCTGTCACGATGCTGCCGAGACGTGCGAGGTCGGGGTCACGGGTCGATGTCGTTGGCCATCAGATCGGCCATCAGCGCGGCCGCGGCCGCCGTCAGAGGGCCGTCCACGACCGGCAGTTCGGTGCCGTCGATGCGGGCGATCGACTGGACCGCCCGGGTGGAGGAGGCCAGGAAGGCCTCCGGAACGCGGCGAAGTCCCTCCACGCGCAGATGGGTCTCGGCCACGTCGAGCCGCTCCAGCAGCAGCCCCCGGGTGACCCCGGCCAGGCAGCCGGTGTCCAGCGGCGGTGTGTGCAGCCGCGCCCCGTCGGACCAGAAGATGTTCGAGCCGGTGCCCTCGCTGACACGGCCCCGGGTGTCGGCGAAGATCGCCTCCGACGCGCCCCGCTCACGGACCACGTCGAGGGCCAGCACGTTCTCGGCATAGGAGGTCGTCTTGACGCCGGCCATGGCGCCCCGCTCGTTGCGGGGGAAGGGCACGATCGAGACCGCGGTGCCGGGCGGGTAGTCGGGCGGCCGGTTGCCGGCGATCACGATGGCCGAGCCCCTCGCCCCGCTGCGCCCGGATCCCAGCGGACCTCCACCGCTGGTCGCCGTGACCCGCACGATTCCGGCCTCGGGCGCGGCGGCGAGGCACTGGGCGATGGCGGCCCGCAAGTCGCCGTCGCTGTAGGGGCACTCGAAGCGCAGCGCTCGGGCCGAGCGGCGCAGACGCTCAAGATGCCGGCGCACCGCGAAGGCGGCCGCCTCGGCGCCGTTGCGCACCACCAGCAGCGTCTCGAACACGCCGTCGCCCACGATCACGCCGTGGTCGTCGGCCCGCAGGTGCGGGTGGTCGGGATCGACCATGCGTCCGTTCACCCAGACGGCCTGCGCGCTCACGGCCCCGAACCTACCGGAGCGAGCGAGATCGGGGTCCCCGGCTTCGCGGTTCGGAAGAAATCTCGGAAATCTGCAGCGCCGGGCGGCGATAATTTGGAGTGATGAGATCCTGGATCCGACGGCACTGGCGCTGGGCGCTCCCGGCAGGGGTGGTACTGGCGGGGGTGGGAGCCTGGCTGGTGTTCGGCTTCTTCGCCTTCCAGACGTACTTCCAAGACGACGAGGTGGACGAGGCGCTCCCGTTCTTCACCGCCGGCCCCGCCCCGTCGGGCATTGCGGGCGACGAGACGACCACCGAGATGGCCAAGGCCATGAACGACGCCATGGCGGAAGACGACATGCCCATGGTCGACGAGGTCGACGAGCCCATGCCCGACATGCCCGGACCGGCGACGTCGGAGGATGGCGATGGCGAGTCGGCCCAGTCCGGCGATGAGGCCCAGTCCGAGATCCCCAAGCCTGGCGTCCCCGAGCCCGAGGGCGAGGAAGCCCCTGCCGCCGACGCAACCGAGCCCACCGAGACGCAGCCCACCGAGACGCAGCCCACCGAGACCCAGCCTGAGCCGGCCGAACCTCAGATCATCGTGGAGGCGTCCGGGTCGTTCATCGACCGCTCGCATCCCACCGAGGGCAGCGCCCTGGTGCTCGGCGACGGCAGCGGCCAGCGGTTCCTGCGGTTCGAGGACTTCCGCACCGACAACGGCCCCGACCTGAACGTGTACCTGTCGTCCGCCCCGACCGACGCGCCCGCCGGCCAGTTCGACGACGACTTCGTCGACCTCGGCGACCTCAAGGGCAACGTCGGCTCGCAGAACTACGAGATCCCCGTAGGGCTCGACCTGGATCACTACTCCACGGTGGCGATCTGGTGCGTGCGCTTCGGCGTGATCTTCGGAGCGGCCGAACTTACGGCTGCGTGACGGTCGCGTCGAGCAGGAACGACGACCCCGGCGAGGGGTCTGCTCCCAGCCCGGCCAGCTCCACCGCGAACCAGTCCTGGCCCCCTTCGGACGGCTCGAGCCGGGCGACCACCAGCGTCGGCGTGCGGTCGGAGGTCAGCCAGGCCACCGAGGAGGAGTCGTCGGACCAGAGCGGCCGGCTGTAGCCGCCCCCGTCGAGCAGGCGCAGCTGCCCGGTCTGCCGGTCGAAGAGCCACGCCGGGCTGGTGTCGTTGAGCAGCCAGCGACTGTCGGGCGAGATGGAGATGCCGGACAGCTCGGCCACGAAGTCCTCGGGCAGTTCGGTAGCCCGGTCGGTGGCGGCGTCCACGGCCACCACCGTGCACGAGAGCTGCTCGTCGCAGCGCTGCTCCACCCGCACCCGGTCGCTGGCGGCCAGGAGCCGGTGCTCGCTCACGACCTCGAAACCAGCGAAGGTCGGGCGGTAGGTCCTGCCCACCGGGGGAGTCACCAGAACGCCGGCGTTGCGGACCACCACCACCTCGGAGCCCGGAGGCGCGTACAGCTCGCCGGTGAGGACGCCGTAGTCCTGCCAGGCATTCATCCGGATGGCGCCTCCGGGCCCGTCGGGCCGGCTGACCACCCAGAAGTCGACGAGCGGATGGGTCGCGGGCGCCACCTCCGCGCCGGAAGCGACGAGCACTGCACTCGGCGCACCGTCTGCCCGGGACAGGGCCACCGTGCGCTTGCCGTCGGTGAGCAGTTCCATACCGGCGAGTTCGAGGACCGACCCGAACGGCTCGATGGGCACTCGTCGCACGGCTCCCGTTGCCAGGTCGACCCACGCCACATGGTTGCCGCTCAGGTACGTCAGCCGGCCCTCCAGATCGCTGAACGGCTCGGCCGGAGCGGGGTCCTGGGGCAGTTCGCCGTCGGAGACGACGTCGGTGACGGCTTCGGCCTCTCGCAGGGTGGTGGTCGTGGTCGGTGCCTCGAAGAGGTCCTCGTCCACCGGGTCGGCGTCGCGACCTTCGAGGTCGGGACTGTCGTCGCTGGTGAGGCTGAGCAGCCAGAGCACGGCGACCAGGGCGACCAGCACGCCGATGAGGCCCGAGGCGGCCCGCCACGACCGTTCGTGTTCGCCGCGGTCCGGTTGGTCGTCGCGGCTGTCATCCGGGGCCGCGTCCATGCTGCGAGGCTACGGGTTCGGTGCAGCCGGCAGGGGTGGCTCCGCCGGGAAGAGCCTGTCGCGGGCATCGCGGTATCGGGCCCGTAGGGCTCCATGGCCGGTCGGAAGCTCGGGCTCGAATGGGTCGCCCTTCCCGAGCGCCCAACGCCGGGCGATCTCGTCGGCAGGCTCGGCCGCGAGAATGGCCGCGGCCTGGGCGGCCGCGCCGCTGGCGACCAGTTGCTTGTCGTGGGGCACGACGATGACGCGGCCGGTCAGATCGGCGACCCGCCGCCGGTAGGCGGGCGACTGGGACCCGCCGCCGATCAGGAACGTCCTGCCGCCGGTGTCCACCCCGTGGGCGTGGAGGACGTCGATGCCCTCGAGCAGGCCGCAGACCACCCCGTCGAAGGCCGACAGCGCCAGCTGCTCGCGGGTCGTGTCGCTCCGGAGCCCGGCCCAGTATCCGGTCGCGCCGGGCAGGTTCGGCGTGCGCTCCCCGTCGAAGTAGGGCACCAGCACCGGACCGAGGTCCTCACCGACGCCGGCCAGGGCCAACTCCGAGAGCAGCTCGGGAGCGACTCCGAGCCAGCCGGCCACCGCGTCGGTCACCTTGGCCGCGTTGACGGTGCAGACCAGCGGCAGGAAGTTGCCGGTGGCGTCGGCGAATCCCGCGACCGCGCCGGTGCTGTCGCTCGTCGGCGTGCCGCTGGTGGCGTAGACGGTTCCGGATGTGCCGATCGAGATGGCGATGTCGCTGGGGCGGAGCCCGAGCCCGAGCGCGGCCGCCATGTTGTCGCCGCTGCCCGGTCCGACGACCGCGCCGGGTTCGAGCCCCAACTCGGCGGCCACCGCCGGTGTGACGGTGCCGGCCGGTTCGTCGTGCCTCAGGACCCGGGGCAGCCTCGCCAGCCAGGCGCCGGGCTCGTCGACTGCCTGCCCGAGCAGCTCCGACCGGTACTCGTCGCCCGATGGATCGAACCATCCGGTCCCAGAGGCGTCGCCGCGGTCGGTGACGTGCTCGCCGGTGAGGCGCCAGGTGAGGTAGTCGTGGGGCAGCATGATCTTGTCGACCGCCGCGGCCAGGTCGCGCTCGTGCTCGAGGAACCAGGCCAGCTTGGTGATGGTGAACGAGGCGACCGGCACCGATCCGCAGGCCGCGGCCCACCAGTCCGCTCCGGCCGCCGCGACGAGCCGCTCGGACTGCTCCGCTGACGTCAGGTCGTTCCAGAGCTTGGCCGGGCGGACAACCTCATCACCGGACATGAGGACGAGACCATGCTGCTGGGCGCCCACGCTGATGGCTCCGATTTGGGCGGTGTGCTCAGCCAGTTGCCCGAAGCAGTCGGCGAGGGCGCTCCACCAGGCGGCGGGGTCCTGTTCGCTCACCGGAGGGCTCGTCGCCGGGTGGGGCGAAGTCGCGGCGGCCACGAGCCCTCCGGAATCGGCGTCGCGCAAGACGACCTTCGTCGCCTGGGTGGAGGAGTCAACGCCGGCCACGAGGATCATGGCCGCGAGTCTCCCACGACGATGCCGCGTAGTCGCCGCGGTGGAGTTCGGCTCAGACCTACGTGTTTCCTCGGCTCGGGGCCAAGCGTGTAGAACATCGGGTGTGAGCGATCATGTCCCCGTTGGCGGGGTTCCTCCCATCGATGACTACGGGTCGTTGCTGGCGGGGCGGGTGGCGGTCGTGACCGGCGGCGGCGACGGCATCGGCGGGGCGGTAAGCAGGCTGTTCGCGGCCCACGGGGCCCACGTGGAGGTAGCCGAGATCGACGAGGCCCGCGGCGAGCAGGTGCTGGCCGACATCGGCGCGGCCGGCGGCAGTGCCCGTCTGCAGGTGGTGGACGTGCGCGACCCCGACGACGTCGAGCGGCTGCGGGCCCGGGTGCTCGACCACTGGGGCCGGGTGGACGTGCTGGTCAACAACGTGGGCGACTACCGGCCGCTGGTCCGCTTCCACCTGTCGTCGCCGGAGTCCTGGCAGGCGATGTACGACGTGAACCTGCACCACATGCTGCTGGTGACCCGAGCCATGCTGCCGGCGATGATCGACGGCGGGGGCGGCTCGATCGTCAACGTCCACTCGGTGGAGGGCATGCGGGGATTCCCCGGCGAGCCGGTGTACGCGGCCATGAAGGCGGCCGCCGCGCATTTCACCACCTCGCTGGCCGCCGGCTACGGCCGTTTCGGCATCAGGGCAAACGGCATCGGCCCCGACCTCACCCAGACCCCCCAGGTGGACTACCTGACCGGCTTCGAGGACCACGAGCACCTCTGGGAGGCGTGGGTGCCCGTCGGACGGGTGGGCCGTCCCGAGGACCAGGCCCGGGTGGCGCTGTTCCTGGCCAGCGACCTGTCGTCGTTCGTCACCGGCGCCAACATCCCGGTCGACGGTGGCACGCTCGCCGGCAGCGGCTGGTTCTACTCACCCCAGGCAGGCCGCTTCATCAACCGCCCCACAGGCCTGTAGGCATCAAGAAAGCTCAGGGGCCGAGCAGTGCGGCGGGCACGACCGCGATGCCGTCGCGGTCGCGGTAGGCGTGGCGGCCGGTGGTGACGATCGTCGCGTCGGCGAGGTCGTCCCCCAGCCGGTCGGCGAGCCATCGCAGATGGGCTGTGTCTTCGCGGTTGGGGGTGGTCGCCAGCTTGACCTCGATGGCGAGCAGGCGCCGGTCCTTCTCGACGATCAGGTCGATCTCTCGGTCGTCGTTCCAGGTTCGCAGATGCCCCGCTGAAGCTCCGGCCGCCTGGGCGTAGACCCGCACGTCCAGGGTGACCAGCGACTCGAACAGCGCCCCAACCAGCGGCCCCGCGCCAAGCCCTCTGGGCGTGGCCGGGCTGCCGCTCACCAGTCCCGAGGCGGTCGCGCCGACCAAGCGGGCTGCCAGGGCGGGGTCGGCCAGATGGTGCTTGGGGCCGCGCTTGAGCCGGCTCAGGGGGTTGCCCAGCGGCCACCATGCCGGCAGAGGGTCGACCAGCCACATCGCCTCGAGCAGGTCGCGGTAGACGGTGGTGGTGGTCTTGGCCGGCTTGGCGGACTCGCCGCCGGTGGCCGCGTCCCTGATCGTCTCGTAGCTGGTCGCGGTGGAGGTGGCTGCCGCGTAGGCCGTCAGCCAGCGCCGTACGAGCCCAGGACGCCTCACCCGGTGTCCCATCAACAACAGATCGTGGTCGGTGACCCGGTCCAGGTAGCCGTCGAGCAGGTTGGGCCGCACCGCAGAGTTCGCTGAACGCATGCCTGGGAACCCCGAGGCTGCGATCTCGCTGGCGTAGTGGTCCAGCGTCGTGTCGGTCTCGCCGCCGATGTCGGGACGGCCGCCTGCGAGCAGCTGTGCCAGGCTCACCGAAGGAGACGCCGCGCCCCGCTCGAACATGCTCATCGGCCTCATCCGCAGAGTCACGATGCGACCGGCGCCCGAATGAGTGGGCGCAGTCTGCGGCGACGCCGACCCGGCCAGCACAAAGGTTCCCGGCCCGGCGCCCCGGTCCACCGCCCGCCGCACGAGGTCCCACGACGGCGGGTACCGCTGCCATTCATCTATGAAGATCGGCGCATCGCCCCGCACAAGCCTGCCCGGGTCGGCCTCCACCAGCGCCATAGTCTCCGGATCATCCAGGTCGTGGATCGTGCAGGCCCGCCGCAAAGCGGTCGAGGTCTTGCCCACGGCGCGTGGACCCTCAATGCACACAGCCGGGAGCCCGCCCAGGAGCCGGTCGAACTGATCATCCACGATTCGAGGCTGGTACGGCTGGTCCACGACTTCCTACGCTACTATTTCTCAGCTTGCAACACTACTAATTCTCAGACTCCTAAGGTTCCAATCCCAACAAGCTCTGCATGCGATTGCCCCAACCCACCCACACGGCGCGACTGGATACGAGCGCGGAGGGTATGGGATTTGAACCCATGGAGGCTCTCGCCTCACACGCTTTCCAAGCGTGCCCATTCGGCCGCTCTGGCAACCCTCCCCGTTCCCGTGCAATGGAGTCGAGACCACCGAGTCCCAACTCCGGGCTGCGGGTCCGGACCCGTGAGGGTATCGTGAGCGGCGTCAGCGCCCGCTTCGGGGTGTGACGGCCGGGTCCTGTGCAACGGACGCCTGTGAACCGGGTCAGGGCCGGAAGGCAGCAGCTCTCAGCAGTACCGCCCGGGTGCCGCAGACAGCCTGGCCGTCACTCCCGGGAGCGGGCGCCGGCGCGGGAGGGGGATTGCCTGCGATCTTGACCGCGGCCGTCATAGTCCACGTCTAGAGTCGTCCCCGGTGGCCTACCAGTCCCTCTACCGCCGCTACCGGCCCCAGAAGTTCTCCGAGATCAAGGGCCAGGACCATGTCGTGCGGGCCCTCCAGACGGCCGTGCGCACCGACAAGGTCGGCCACGCCTACCTGCTGCACGGCCCCAGGGGCAGCGGGAAGACCTCCACCGCCCGGGTGCTGGCCAAAGCGCTCAACTGCACCGACCTCGGCGACGACGGAGAGCCCTGCTGCGTCTGCGAGTCCTGCCTGTCGATCCAGGCGGGCCGCTCGTTCGATCTTCAGGAGCTCGACGCCGCCTCCAACAACAAGGTCGACGACATGCGGGGCCTCCTCGAGCGGGTCAACCTGACTTCGCCGGGACGGACCAAGGTGTACCTGCTCGACGAGGTCCACATGCTCACCGCCGGAGCCGAGAACGCCCTGCTCAAGACCCTGGAGGAGCCCCCCGACCATGTGACATGGGTGCTGGCCACCACCGAGCCCCACAAGGTGGTGCACACCATCCGGAGCCGCTGCCAGGTATTCGAGCTCGGCCTGATCGGCGCCGAGGTCTTGTCCGACCATCTCCGTCACGTCGTAGCCGACGCAGAGTTGGACGTCGACGACGAAGCCGTCGACCAAGCGGTGGCCGCCGGCGGTGGATCGGTGCGCGACAGCCTGACCGCGCTGGAGCGGATCGTCGCCGGTGGTGGGACCGCCGAACTCGACTCCTCGACCGATGCCATCCTCACCGCGCTGGCCGAAGGTGACCAGGCCGCGGCGCTCTCTGCGGTGGGCGACGCCGTGGGCCGCGGGCGGGACCCCCGCACGATCGGCGAGATGGCGCTGGCCGGGCTGCGCGACGCCTTCCTCACCGTCATGGGCGATCCCCCGGCCCGGATGTCCGAGCATGAGCGGAACCGGGCCGCCGATCTCGCCGAGCGCATGGCGCCGGCCGCCCTCACCCGTGCGCTGGAGACCCTCGGCCGGGCCCTCATCGACATGCGTCAGGCGCCGGATCCGAGGATCGACATGGAGGTGGCGCTGATGCGGCTCTGCCACCCCGACGAGGACCGGTCCCTCGAAGCGCTGGCCCAGCGGATCCGGCAACTGGAGGCCCGCCTCGACGGCTCGCCGGCTTCTTCGGCCCCCGGATCGGCCCCCCGGTCCCCGGCGCCTCCGGCTCCGGCACCTGCGGCTCCGGCACCGGAGCATCCCGAGCCGCCACCTCATGAAGGAGCCGAGGCGCCGCCGCCTTCGGCCGCGCCGGCCTCCGACGCCCGCCCGGCCGCCGCCGCTCGGAGGACCCTGTCCGAGTTTCGATCCGCGGCCGCAGAGAAGCGAGAGACCGCCGCTCCGGCCCCATCGTCGCCCACGGCACCCGGCCCGGTTGTCCCGCCACCGCCAGTGCCGGGGCCCGATCCAGCGTCGATTCGTCCCACGAGCCCGACGGAGGTGGTGGAGCTGGCCGGCCGCCACCTGGGATTGGAGCGGGCCTTCGTGGTGGCTAGGGCGGTGGACCTCGAGCCCGACCAGGAGAGGCGGCGCGAGCCCGCCCAGCTTCAAGCCCTTTGGAAGGACCTCGTGGCCCACGCCTCCGACACAGTCCCGGCCGAAGAGGTTGACGGGCCGTCGGAGGCTGAGGTGCCACCGGAGCTTGATGGGCCAACCGAGGCCGAGGCGCCACCGGAGCTTGACGGGCCGTCGGAGGCTGAGG
>JAJEJB010000013.1 GCA_022828135.1 Acidimicrobiia bacterium
GCGCATCCCGCAGGGACCGACCTATACGCTTCGGGGAGCGCATCCCCACGTAGGCGAACCCGTCGTCTGGCGGTCGAGACCCCGGCTGCGCCTGCATGACCCCACCGTACCCTAAGATGTGGTGCTTACGTAACACTGGCATCTGTGTGGCGGGTACATCACATTCCTGTCAATGTTGCGCTTACATCACAACCCAGCCGCGCAGACCGGCTGCAACGGCGACGGAAGCCAACAGCACTTCGTCCGCGGGAGCCAGCGTCCGGTTCATGCGGTGAGCAGGGCAGCGGGGATCACGCCTATGCCGTCGGCGCGGCGGTAGGCCTCCGGTCCGGTGGTGATGACGGCGGCATCGAGCAGGTCGGGGCCGATCCGTTCGGCGAGCCAATGCAGGTGCCTTACGTCACGGTCGTCGATGAGAGCGGAGAGCTTCACTTCGAGCGCGACAACCCGGCCGTCGGCTCGCTCCACGATCAGGTCGACCTCCCGTTCTCCAGCTCGTGTTCTGAGGTGGGACACGCGGGCTTCGTTTGCTTGGGCGTACACCCGCACCGACAGCGTGACGAGGGACTCGAACAGCGCACCGAGCAATGTGCCGTCGCGGGGTATGGCGGGACCGGCGTAGCCCCCGTCGATCAACGCGTCCGCACCGACTCCCAGAAGTCGCGCCGCCAGGGCGGGATCCGCAAGCTGGTGCACAGGTGAAGCGGCTTGACGCCGGAGCCGGTTGGTGGTCGGCAGCCAGGCGGGCACTTCCTCAATTATCCAGAGCTGTTCGAGCACGCGGCGGTAACCGATCGTTGTCGATCTGGCCGGTTTGTCCGACTCACCCGGTGTCGCAGCATCCCGGATGGTGTCGTAGGACGCTGTAGTTGAGCTCGCGGCTGCGAAAGCGGTCAGCCAGCGCTGCAGCGACCTGCGGTCGCGGACACGGCGACCCAAGTCGTTGAAGTCGTGCTCGACGATGCGCTCGAGATAGCTGTCAAGCTGCACCCTGAGCAGGCGGGGTGGGAGAGTTCTCATGGCCGGAAAGCCCGATCGGACGATCTCATTCGCATAATCACCCAAGCCCACGCCCGAAGCGCCCTCCAATCGAGGCCGCCGTCCGTTGAGCAGACCACCTAGGGAAACGGTCGGCTCCGTCACGTCGCGCTCTGCCAGTGACAGGGGCCGCATTCTCACGGTGATGATCCGCCCGGCGCCGGTGTGGGTCGGAGCCTCCGCCGGAGCTGCTGAACCTGTCAGCAAGAAGCGGCTCGCCGCGGGATCACGATCCACCTCACGCCGGACCAAGTCCCACGAGTACGGCATCCGTTGCCACTCGTCGATCAGGACCGGAGGCTCGCCGGTGACGAGGCGCTCGGGCTCGGCTCGCAGGATCTCCATCTGAAGAGCGTCGTCGAGGCGATGAACGGTCCTGGCCCTGCGCAGAGCAGTCTCGGTCTTGCCTACCGCCCTCGGACCCTCGATCGAGATCGCGGGCAGTCCAGTGAGCAATTCGTCTAACTCAAGTTCGACGATTCTTGGAAGATAGTTTTCCATGAACGTTTATCATATATATTGGACGATAGGTATACTACAAATTGGACATCTACAAAACTACCTATTGGAACCTGTGTGCAATACAAAATGGACGTTTGCAAAACTATCTATTGGAACCTGTGCGCAACAAACGACAACCTCGACGACCGGTTCGCCGCCATCGACGACCGCCTCGACAGGCTCGAGGAGAACCAGCAGGAGATGGCGCTGACGCTGACGAGGGTCGTCACCCTCCTGGAGGCCCGCAGCGACGCGGAGCCCGCACGAGGTTGATGCCCGGGCGACGCCGCAATACCACCGGGGCCATCTACTCCCCGCCCGCTGGGCGGCTCGCTTCGAGGGTCGTCGCCCTCCTGGAGGCCCGCGGCGACGCGGAGCCCGCACCTGCGGGCCACGTCCCGGCAGCGCAATCAAATGCAGCTAGCTCCCCAGGGCAGCCTTGACCTCATCCCAGGGCACATAGTCGTCGTCGGCCCGGGCTGCATCGAGCTCGCGGCGGTCCTCGACATCGTTTGCGCTGTCTACCAGCCGGTCGAAGTCGTCAGCGCCGGCGATCACGGCGATCCGGCGGCCGCGCATGCCTATTCGCTGGGCATGCCGTCGAATCGGGCGTCCATGCTGTCGAGTCGGGTGTCGATGCTGTCGAGTCGGGTGTCGATGCCGTCGAATCGGGCGTCCATGCTGTCGAGTCGGGCGTCAATCCTCGCCAGCGTCACGATGATCGCCTGCTGGTTCTCCTCCAGCTTGGCGAGCCTGGCATCGACGACCGCGAACCGGGCGTCAACGGCGGCGAACCGGGCGTCGACATCCTCTTCGAATGCGGCGAATTCGGCGATAAGCGTCGCCAGCATCACGGCGATCTCCTGCTGGTTCTCCTCCAGCTTGGCGAATCGGGCGTCCATGTCGGCTTCGAGCCTGCTGATCCGGTCGCTGGTCTCGCTGAAGATGAACAGCATCAGGCCCACGATGAAGGTCACGACCAAGGTCGGGCCGGCATTGCTGAGCTTGGCCCATCCGGCTGCCAGCAGGCCACGCCGCGGCCCGGCCGGGACTTCGTCGGCCGCTGGTGCCGCAGGTCGGGCGTCGGGTGATGGGGCCATTCGAGCAGATGGTTGAGCAGCGGGAGTGGACACAGGGAACCTCGTTCGGGTCGGTGAGCGGACGGCAGGGCCGAGGGCACACCGTTGACACCCGGTGGCAAGGTCAGTTACCAGCATATACCAACAATCACTGAACTGCCAGGCGCTGCAACCGCGGGGAACACTCGGCCTCGGGTGATGGGACCATGCGAGCAGGTGGTTGGCTAAGGTCGGGCGGTTGGCAACTGGTGGCAGCCGACCGATCCGAAGGGCGATCAAGATGCAGCGCAGCCGGCCCGCTATCGAGTTCGTCAACCACGCCTCGTTCGTGCTCGGAACCGCGGGACGCAGGATCATCAGCGATCCCTGGCTGTTCGGGACGGCGTTCAACGACGGTTGGAGCCTGCTGTGCGACTACGGCTTCGATCCGGAGCGGTTCGCCGAGATCGACTACATCTGGATGTCGCACGAGCATCCGGACCACTTCTCGCCCGCCGTGCTGCGCAGCGTGCCCGAGGCGATCCGCCGCGACACCACCGTCCTGTTCCAGCAGACCAAGGACCGCAAGGTCGTCGACTTCTGCACCGAGATCGGGTTCAAGACCCGGGAGCTGCGGCCCATGGAGCGGGTCGCGCTGGCCGACGGCCTCGAAGTGGTCTGCGGCCAGGTTCCGCTGTACGACTCCTGGCTCCTCTACGACTGCGCCGGGTTCAAGGTCATGAACATCAACGACTGCGCAGTGGACGGCCGGGCCCTGGCCCGCATCAGGCGGGCCGTCGGGCCCATCGACGTGCTGTTCACCCAGTTCAGCTACGCCGGCTGGAAGGGAGGCCCCGGCGACACCGCCATGAGACGGGCGGCCGCCGGCGCCAAGCTGCGAGCCATGCAGGCCCAGATCCGCGCGCTGGAGCCGCGCTGGACGGTGCCGTTCGCCAGCTACTCGTACTTCTCGCACCACGAGAACCGGCACAGCAACGACAGCATCAACCGGCCCGAGGACGCGGCCGATGCGATCCGGGAGGCCGGCTCGGAGCCCGTGGTTCTCTATCCCGGCGATGTGTGGACGGCAGGCGACCCGTGGACCAACGACGCCGCCGTGGACCGGTACCGCCCGCACTACGACTTCGCCGCTCGGAGCTATCTGACGTCGGGGACCGTCGACGAGCCGGCCCTGCTCGAGGCGGGCCGGGCGTACGTCGAGCGGGTCCGGGCGCGCAACAGCGCCGTGCTGCTGGGGCTGATCCGGCGGGTGCCGCTGGTCGGGCTGCTGCGGCCGGTCACCGTCGTCGCCTACGACCTGGACGCCACGTACCGCTTCTCGCTGGAGGACGGGCTACAGCGCACCGGCCCGGTGGCCAGCCCCGACGTGAAGATGCACTCCAGCAGCCTCGACTACCTGCTGAGGCACGAATGGGGTTACGACACGCTCGCCGTCAACGGGCGCTTCGAGGCCGACCTGGGCGGGTTCAGGAGGATGAAGAAGACCTTCTCGATCGGCTCGCTCAACAACGCCGGGTACCGGCTGTCGGCCGGCCTGCTGTTCGACCGGACCCTCCTGCGGATGGTCTGGGCCGCCGCGGTGCGCCTGAGACGCCTAGGCACATAGGGCGAAATAGACAATCATTAAAATAGGTGTATTTAGTTGAAAAAAACTGATACTATCTTTGATACCTTTGCGAGCCGAGGTTCCGGCTAGCCCGCGAGCTGTCTTGCTGGCACGGAGGCACCTGAACCATGGACACACAACCACTCTGGGCTTCTACGTTGACACTGATGGCGGCGATCGTCGGCTTGACGCTGACTCTCGTCACGTTGATGGGTTCGGCAGCCCAACCGCCACGACGGTGATTTCAGATAGCTAGCCAACCGCAAGGCAGTGATGTCACACCCCCTTGGGATCATGGAGCACATGAACAAGCTGCCACGGCCATGGGACGGTCCGTCGCTGTCCTATCGGGAATCGATCGGCTCTCGAGGCTGACGGTGTGGACGAAACTGGGGATTTCCAGGCCGTGGCCTATGGATTTCCTGTTGGCAAACCGTCTCGTGATTGCGTGTGACGTACGCTTCTAACAACGAAGATCAAGAAGGGAAGCACAATATGAGCATCGGGCCCACCATGCAGGACATCGGCGAAAAGCTCGCAGCGCTCGGCAATGAAATCCATCGTCTCAAGACGGACATGGCTGAAGCAGGCGACCTAGTAGAGCAGCGCCTAGAGGATTTGGAACGGCAGATCACCGAAGTTCGTGGCGTCCTTGGAGGTCTCCACGAAGTCCTTGATGCCATCGTGATACACCTACAGGAGGATGTGCAATGACCACCATGCCCGGCACTGCGGTAACGACACGCACTCAGATCGAACTTCAGGACAACTATGAAGACTTCGACGCAGCCTGGGCAAGTGTGCAGGCGAAGGTGATGGAGTTCGTCAACGCGAACCCAGGAGCACGCATCACCATTGACGACACCTCAGGGTTGGCTCTGTACGTCTCGGTATTGAAGCGGTGATGAGCAACCCCGAACCGACGGCTGAACACCCGAAGATCACGATGGAGCGGCTAGGGCACGCGGCCAACGCACAGCTCTGGGTCGGGGCGGTCCTGCCTCGGGAGGCTGTCAGTCGGCGGTCTTGAAGATGGCGACGGTGTAGGCGCCGCCCCGGTCGGACACGAACGTGACCGTGTAGCCCCGCACCACCACCTGGTCGCCTCGGGTGAGGATCGGATAGTCGTCCACCTGCCCGTTGCCGGCGTCGCCGGCGATCACCAGGGGCAGCTGGCCCGAGCCCAGCGAAGAGTCCACCGTGTACACCAGCACCCCCTCCGTCGCCAGGGCCGGGATCGTCAGCAGCGCGCCGTCGGTGTGGGGCTCCTCCTGCGCGGCGTCGTAGCCGACCTTCACCCGGACCTCCACCACCAGCACCTCGGTGTCCGATAGCGGCACCGCCGCCATCACCGCCGCATTGCCCGGATCGGCCACCGGGCTCAGCATCACCCTCGACCGGTCGGCGGTGAGGCACAGCACCTGCGACTCGTCGAGCCACCCCATCTGCCAGCGGCTCCAGGCCAGCATCTCGATGGCTTCGAGTTGGAAGGTGTGGCCGGTGAGCCGGCGACCGAAGTTGCCGCGCCCCGTGATCTTGATGCGGCGGTCTTCCGGGTGGGCCTGGAAGGCCGTGTGCAGACCCATGAGGCCGAACTCGCTGTGCACCCAGAGCCTCGGCGGTGGCGGCTCCGGCCGCTCGAAGCGGGTGGTGTCGTAGGGGTAGAGGTCCGACAGCCCCAGGCTGTGGCCCAGCTCGTGCGCCGCGATATAGCCCCACGGTTCGGGGTCGCGGGGCTCGCCGAGCGGGACCGTGTTGATCCCGGCCATCAGCCTCATCTCGCCCTCGTCGGTGTGCTCGCTCCCGAAGGTGTGGTCGCCCGCCTGGAAGCGCGAGCTCGGCAGCACGGTCATCACGGTGTGGATCCCGGTGAAGTCGAAGGACGGGTCGGCCAGCCTGATCGCTTCGGCTGACGCGAACACACGCATCTCTCCGAGGGCGACCTCGCCGAGGTACTCGGTGAAGCTGTGCCCGGCTCGCAGCCAGCCGTGCAGGGGAACGAACTCCACGTCGAGCCGCCCGTAGCTGGCCGCCTCCAGGTACGCCTCCGCGTACGGCAGCCCCAGGGCGGCCTCCTCCTGGGTGCGGTAGGTGGCCTGAGCGTCGGGGAAGTCGATGAACAGCACCGCCACCCGCATCGTGCCGATCGACGGCGCTGCGCCGGGGGGTAGCGGGAACCCGGCCGTGGTGTACGGCGTGCCCGGGGGCCGGCACGCCGACGGGTCGGGGCGGTCGGGTCGGTGGCCGTCTCGGCCGGGTCGTCGGTGGTCGCGTCGGCCTGGTCGGTCTCGACCGCCGCGGTCAGCTCGCCGTCGACCGTGGCGCCCTCGTCCGGGTCGTCGGCGGCGGGGGCGGGGATCTCGACGAGCCCCAGGGCCCGGGCCAGGAAGGTGGCCATCTCGGCGCGGGTGACCGGCTGGTCGGGGCAGTAGCGCAGGGGGTCGGACTGGCAGCCGACGGTGATGCGGGCCGCGGCCAGGGCGTCGATGTTGGCCTCGTGGAAGTTGCCGGCGGTGTCGGCGAACCCGGCCGGGTCGGCGGCTGTCGGCAGGTCGAGGGCGCGGGTCAGGAACGTGGCCATCTCGGCCCGGTCCACCGACCGGTCCGGGCAGAACCGCAGCGGATCCACCAGGCAGCCCGTGGTGACCTCCAGATCGGCCAGGCGCTCGATGTGGGTCAGCCAGCGGTCGTCGGCGTCGACGTCGGCGAAGCTCGACTCGGTTGCGGCGGGAGGTTCGGTCTCGTCGAGGACCCGCACCAGCCAGACCGCCATAGTCCAGCGCTTCATCTCGTCGCCAGGACAGAACATGTCCTCGCCACACTCAGTCCCGTCGAACAAGCCCCGCTCGGCCAGCGCATCAATAGCCGGCTTGTGCACGCCCCCGGTGACGTCAGCAAACCCGTCGTCAGCGGCCTGCACGGCCTGGACGGTCCGGGCAGGCTGGGTGTCCGCGGCCTGAGTGTCCGCGGGCTGGGCCGCCGCCCCCGTCGCCAACCCCACGACCGCCAACGCAGCCGCCACGACCGCAACCACCAACCGGGTCACGGCGCGACCCTACCCAGCGGCAACCTCCAGACCGCCGCCGGCTCTCAGGGGCGGCCCTTGGTGATCTGGACGACATGGGTGTTGCCGTCGGCGGCCACCACGCCGATGGTGTAGCCCGCCACGAAGGCCCGCTCGCCTCGGGTGAGGATCGGGTAGGAGTCGACCTGCCCGTTGCCGCTGTCGCCGGCCAGCTTGATGGGTAGCTCGCCCGTCAGCCGCGAGGCGTCGACGGTGTAGATCAGCACGCCCTCGACGGCGAGTTTCGGGACTGAGGCGACGACCCCATTGGGGAAGCGCTCCTGCTCCACCGCGTCGTAGCCGATCCGGCGCCTGCTCTCGATGACGAGCATCTCGGTCTCAGACAGGGGCACCACCGCCATCGCCACCCCGGCGCCGGGATCGGCCACCGGACCCAGCCTCACCCGGGCAGCAGGTGTGTCGATGCAGCGCACCTGCGACTCGTCGAGCCAGCCCAGCTGCCACCGGCTCCACGCCAGCATCTCAGCCGCGTCCAAGAGTTCGGTGTAGCTGGTGGATATAGAGCCGTTGGGATATGTCCAATCGATCCGGTGGCGGCGGTCCTGGGCCCGGGCCCGGAAGACCGCTGTCAGACCCATCAGACCGAACTTGCTGCGCACCACCGTCTCCGATCCTGACGGCTCGAGCGGCTGGTGGAGGCTGTCGTCGTAGGGGTAGTGGTCGGTCAGCCCCAGCCCGTGCATCAACTCGTGAGCGGCGACATGGCCCCACGTCAGGGGTCCGCGCGGCTCGTCGATAGCGAAAGTGTTGACCCTCGACACCGGTCCGACCGGGCCCTCGTCCGTGCGCAGACCGGCGAAGTCGTTCTCGCCCCCGCCGAAGTGCGAGCTGGGCAGCACGGTCATGGCCGCGTCGAATCCGGTGAAGTCGAAGGAGGGGTCGGCGAGCCTGACCGCCTCGGAGTCGACGACCACCCGAGCGCTGTCCAGGGCTCCCGGTGAGGCGTAGTGGTCGTAGTTGTTCTCGGCCCGCAGCCAGCGGTGCAAGGCAACGAACTCGACGTCGAGCCGCCCGTAGCTGGCCGCCTCCAGATAGGCCTCCGCGTACGGCAGGCCGAGGGCGGCCTCCACCTCGGTGGAGTGGGTGGCCACCGCGTCGGGGAAGTCGACGAACAGCACCGCCACCCGCATCGTGCCGATCGACGGAACCGCCCAGCCCGGCAGCGGGAACCCCGCCGTGTGGTAGGAGGCCGCGCCGTACGGCCGGCACACCGATGAGCCCAGCTCGATCGTGCTGAACCGGCCGGGGCCGTTGGTCTGCCCGTGATCGTTGAAGCCCCAGCAGTCGACGGTGCCGTCGGTGCGGAGCCCGCACGAGTGCAGGGCGCCGGCATCGACCGTGCTGAAGGTCCCCGCGGGGGCGGTTGCCTGGCCGGCGAAGTCGCCCATGAAGTCGTCGTTCGAGCCCCAGCAGTCGACGGTGCCGTCGGTGCGGAGCCCGCAGGTGTGTGTGTCGTTCGTGCGGACGGTGCTGAAGGTCCCTGCGGGGGCGGTTGCCTGGCCGGCGAAGTTGCCGCTGAAGTCGTTGTTGGAGCCCCAGCAGTCGACGGTGCCGTCGGTGCGGAGCCCGCACGAGTGTCCCCAGGCCGCAGTGACCGCCGTGAAGCCGCCCTCCGGGGCGCTCGACTGTCCGAGGGCGTTGTTGCCCCAGCAGTTGACGGTGCCGTCGGTGCGGACCCCGCAGGTGTGCGAGCTTCCGGCATCGACTGCCGTGAAGCCGCCTGCGGGGGCGGTTGCTTGGTCGTGCTGGTTGTTGCCCCAGCATTCGACGGTGCCGTCGGTGCGGATCCCGCAGGTGTGTTCGTTGCCTGCGCTCACCGCGGTGAACGTGCCGGTGGGGGCGTCGGCCTGGCCCACATACTCGTCCTGGGAGTCGTTGTTGCTGCCCCAGCAGTTGACGGTGCCGTCGGTGCGGATCCCGCAGGTGTGGAACGTCCCGGCGGTGATGGGCCCTTCGGCCCGGACGCTCTGCCCGTAGTAATTGTCGCCCCGGCAGAGGATCGCCCCGTAGGACAGCAGGGCGCACGAGTGGTACCCGCCCGTGACCACTGTGGTGATCACGGTGGGGGCCGGTTCGGAGCCGTCCGCACCGGTGCCTTCGGCGTCGTCGTCTTCGTCTTCGGCGTCGTCGGCCGGGGCGGGGATCTCGACGAGCCCGAGGGCCCCGGGCCAGGAAGGTGGCCATCTCGGCCCGGGTGACCGGCTGGTCGGGGCAGTAGCGCCGCGGCTCGCTGGCGCAGCCTGCGGTGATGCGGGCCGCGGCCAGGGCGTCGATGTTGGCCTCGTGGAAGTTGCCTGCGGTGTCGGCGAACCCGGCCGGGTCGGCGGGCTCGAGGTCGAACGCCCGCTCCAGGAACGTGGCCATCTCGGCCCGGTCCACCGACCGGTCCGGGCAGAACCGCAGCGGATCGACCAGGCAGCCCGTGGTGACCTCGAGCTCGGCCAGCCGCTCGATGTGGGGAAGCCAGCGGTTGTCGGGTTCGACGTCGGCGAAGCTCGACTCGGTTGCGGCGGGAGGTTCGGCCTCGTCGAGGACCCGCACCAGCCAGACCGCCATAGTCCAGCGCTTCATCTCGTCGCCGGGGCAGAACATGTCCTCGGCGCACTCCGTGCCGTCGAACAAGCCCCGCTCGACCAGCGCATCAATGGCCGGCTTGTGCACCCCGCCAGTCACATCCTCGAAGCCGTCGGCGGCCTGCACGGTCCGGACGGACTGGGTATCCGCGGCCTGAGCGGCCGCCACCGGCGCCAACCCGGCTATGGCGACCGCGACGACTACCGCTACAACCCCCAGCCGCCGGACCACGGCGCGACACTACTCAATCCTGATATGCCTGTTCGGTCCCCGGCGACGGCAGGACATCATGATTCATTGCATATATCGAAAACAATGGATATAGTCTGTTGTGCCTTCGCAAGCCGGGGTTCCGGCTCGCCCCACGAGAGCGTCTTGAAGGGATCGGAGGCACCAGCACGATGGAAGCCGACACAGTCGTACTGATGATCACGATCGTGGGGTCGGTCCTCGGATCGACCTTGACGACCATCGGCCTGCTGATGAGCGAAATACGCGGGCTCAGGGACAAGTCCGACCTCATGGGCCGCGATGTCGCGGACACGCGGGAGCGGGTTGCCCGGATTGAGGGCTACCTGGTGCCGTCCGGCGGATTCGCGCTGCAGCGCCCCGAGCCGCCGCCGGGCAGCGAGGCGCCTCCCGAGGATCCCGCTCCCGACCGTCGTCAGGCGAGCTAGCTGTCGGCAGGGAGAGTTGTCGGCCGGCGGGCGAGTTAGCTGTCGACAGGGGCGAGTTGTCGGCGGATCCTGCTAGCTGTCGGCGGCCCTTACCGGTCTGCCGTGGCCCTTACCGGTCTGGAACGTCAACTGGCGGCGGCTACCGGTTCGACGCGGTCGATGCCGAGCAGGTCGTAGGTGATCATCGGGAAGTAGCCGACCCCTCGCTGCTCGAACCGGGGACCGGCCAGGCCGCTGCGGTCGACCAGCGTGACGGCGGCGACTGTGGTGGCCCCGGTCTGGTCGACGATGTCGAGCGCCTTGAAGATCGACCCGCCCGTCGTCACCACGTCGTCCACCAGCAGCACCGTGTCGCCCGGGCCGATCTGGGCGCCCTCGACCCAGCGCCGGGTGCCCCGCTGCTTGGCCTCCTTGCGCACGAAGAACCAGCGGCAGTCGTTGACCGCCGCGATGCCGACCGCCAGGGCGTCGGCGCCCATGGTGAGCCCGCCGACGGCGTCGAAGCGGTGGCCGGCCTCGGTGACCGTCTCGACGATTGCCTCGCAGGCGAGCCGCAGGTGGCGCCACTCGGCCAGGGCCTCCTTGCCGTCGATGAAGTCCGACGACATCGCCCCCGAGGCGAGCCTGATCGGCTGGTCGAGCCGCCGGTAGCCCCGCTCCTTCAGGATCTCGAGAAGCTCTCGGCGCAGCGGGGACAGCTGCATGGTGTGAATGGTGTCCATGATGTCGCCACCATACAACGTCCGGCTCGCCCGCAGCGGCCGTTGGTGCCCTGTGACCTGGGCGTTTATCCCGATGTCACAGGGGGGTATTAATGTCTGGCCATGATGTTTCAAGCAGTTGCGGACCGCGTTAGCGGGACTAGCCGAGAACGCCTCGGCCAAGTCCACCAGCGACGGATGCGCCTCGCCCGGGTCGATCAGCGGCGGGCGCTCGTCGCTCATTGCCTCGGCCAGCAGTTGTTCATTCAAGGAGTCTGTGCGGGATGACCACCATCTGGGATCGCTTCAAGACCGCAGTGCAGGCCATTGACTTGGCTGGTCTGGACCGGACCGATCTCGGTGTTCTGGCCGGCGAGATCGGCGCGGCCCGGGCTGTGCTCGACGGGCTGGAGGCTCAGGTGGCGGTCGGGATGCGGCGGCTCGGGGCCAGCGAGGCCAGCACCGCCGAGACGTTGCGCCGGCAGACGGGCTGCTCGGCCCGCGAGGCCAAGCACCGCGCCCGGCGGGCCGAGATCCTCAAGAAGATGCCCAACGTGGGGGAGGCCTTGTCGTCCGGACGATTGACTGGCGAGCACGCCAGTGCCCTGGCCCGGGCCGCCGCCGAAACCTCGCCCGAGGCGGTCGACCGCGATGCCGGCCTGCTCGCCGCAGCTGAGTCCGTGCCCGCCGACGTGGCCTCCGGCAAGGCCAGGGACTGGGTGCGGCGGCGTCAGACCGGCGACGACCTTCAGCGCCTGCACGAGTGGCAGCGTCGCAACCGGTCGTTGATGTTCGGCGCCGGCGAGGGCGGGATGGTCGCCGGGATAGCGAAGTTCGACCAGGTGTCAGGCGCGCAGTTCCAGAACTTGGTCGAGTCGCTGGCCGACCGCCTTTACCGGGCCGACGGCGGCCGCGACAACCCCCACGCCCGCTCCCGCGCCCAGTGCCGCCTCGATGCCCTCCTAGCCCTAGTAGGTCTTGAACCCGCCCCTGTGCCCGCGCCGGATGCCGCCCGCGCCCATGCCAACGGCCACAGCGCGGCCCCTGACTGCAACTCCGATCCTGAACCCTCGGGCGCAATCCCTGGGGTTCAACCCGCTTGCTCTGGCGCCGCCCGGTCGTCGCTTCCTGGTACCGCCCGGTCGTCGCTTCCTGGTACCGCCCGGCCGGATCTGCCCGGCGTCGGCGAGCCCGCTCGCTCTGGCGTCGCCCGGTCGTCTCTCCCTGGCGCCGCTCACCGCAACGACTCGAGCGAGAAGCCCGACGGCGAGGATCGGTCGGAGCTGTGGACGCCGGATCTGGCGCTGCATCCGGAACCAGTGGTGAGTCCTCCACCGGGATCCGGGCCCGGCACCCAGTCGGGCTCGGGCGGAAACCCCATTCCAGGTGAAGACCCAATTCCAGGTGAGGTCTCTGGGCTCGCCCCGCCGCCCGACCACGGCTCGGGCCCTGGTACGGGCCTGGGCTGCTCCTGCGGGCGTAGGTTCGGCCCGAAGGCCCAGCTCTGCATCGTGATGGATCTGGAGTACCTCGCCACCGACGGCGAGCGCGGCCGCTGCGAGATCCCCGGCGTCGGGGCGATGGCCCGCAGTGAGCTGGAACGCCTCGGTTGCGACGCCGAGATCTACGGCCTCATCTTCGACGGGCGAGGTGTCCCCCTATACCACGGTCGAAGGACCAGGAGGGTCTCGCCCCAACAGTGGCGGGCGCTGGTGGCCCGCGACAGGGGATGCGTGATCTGCGGCGCCGCGCCCAGCTGGTGCCAGGCCCACCATGTGAAGTACTGGATCCTGGGCGGGCGCACCGACATCGACAACTTGGCCCTGGTGTGCCACCAGCACCACCGCTGGATCCACGACAACCGGATCACCTTGCGGTGGGGTTCCGACGGCTGGCGTGCCCCACCTGGCCCCGCCCCGCCGGGTCTCACCACCCGCCGCCCCGGCCCGGCCTTCCAACCCGCTTAGGCGGTTGCGGCTGCCATGGCGGCGGGCGGTCGGACGGCGTCGGGTCTCCGGCAAGTCTCAGCAAAGCGTGCTAGCGGCAGTATTGGCTCAGGTCGCCCATCAGCCGGGTGTTCGAGTCCTGGGCCGCGGGGACCAGTGCCTCGGGGAACCGCAACGACTCGCCGCCGCTCAGTCGCTTGAGCCCCTCCGCCCACAATTGATCGCAGTAGACGGGATCCTTCACGTCGTCTCGCTCGACGCGGTCTCGGCGCACAGGGATGGCGACCAGACGCGAATTCAGGTTCGGAATCGTGGCCAGCTTGTCGAGCCCATTCGATGCGCCGACCACCAGCACCGCCCTCCGCCGGTAGTCGAGCCTGCGCCGCCCGCCGTGCTGGGCCGCCGAGTACCTAAGCGCGCTGCGGTCGAGCATGTGGCGAGGCTTGTCGTGCACGCGGGCGAGGCTGTCGGTCGCGCCGCGGAGAACCTCGCGAGGCTGGCCAAGAAGGTCATCGACCACCGCGAAGACGCAACCCTGCGTGCCCCTCATCGTCTCCTTCGTATCCAAGCTGTTGCCGCCGAGGCTGCTCGCCCACAGCCCGTTCACCCATTCCTGAGCGAAGGGCTCGGGCGGCAGAAGTGCAGCGGCCAAACTTCGGCACGAAGCCCAGCGGGACCCGACCAGCAGAGGCACGCGGGACCGGTCCCCCTCGCCGACCGCCGAGTAGTCGCCGCCCCGGCCCTGGAGTTGCCGCGCAATGGCGCCCATCACATAGTGGCGCCCAGCCCAGCTGGCCAACTCCGGGTCGCAGCCCGAGTCCACGTCGAGCATCTGGTCCAGCATCAGGTCCAGGCGAGGCTGGCCGTCCCACTCTGGAAGGGTCGCCAGCCACTCCCGGAAGGGATTCACCACGCTAGCGCTCAGCAATCGGCGCAGGGTCATCCTCCACTGCCACGCCGTGCAGCCCGCCACAACCTGCTTGCGCAAATGCCCGAGCAGCACGTTT
This sequence comes from Acidimicrobiia bacterium, assembly GCA_022828135.1. Lineage (GTDB taxonomy): Bacteria > Actinomycetota > Acidimicrobiia > Acidimicrobiales > Aldehydirespiratoraceae > Aldehydirespirator. The sequence goes on from JAJEJB010000013.1 coordinate 14,215, forward strand.
CGGGGGTACTTGGTGATCTTCTCCCACAGCGGAGATAGCGGATCGTGCCGGGTCGGGCCCTCGGCCCACTCGCCGTCCCCGGTCATCTCGTTGAGCCGCACCGACACATCGGCCTGCTCTAGAAGTCTTCTCAATGTCTTACGGCCAAGCCATACTCTCATGAAGCAACCTCCTGCTATTCCAAAAGCTATGAATAAGGAGGTATAGATATCACAACATCATGAATTAATCCAGCATCCTAGTGTCAGCATCTAGGCAGCCCGTCGGCGAGATCGAGAGTGATCTGTCGGGCTGATCGGCGCTAGCTGCGGCGGCCGGCTACCGGGCTCAGGGAGGTGACCGCCACGCCCGCGATCACCAGGCAGATCCCGACGATCAGGGCCACCGTCACCGGCTCCGACAGCACCGTCATGGCCAGCGTCGCCGCCACCGCCGGCTCCAGCAGGCCCACCACCACCGCCACGCTCAGCGTGAGACGCTTCAGGCCGGCCCCCCACAGCGAGTGAGCCAGCATCACCGTCACCAGACCCAGGTACAGCACCGTCGAGGCCGACGCCGTCGAGTCGAACGTGGAGTCCACCGAGGTCACCGTGACCGGCAGCATCAGCACCGAGCCCGCGGACAGCACCGTGGCCATGGAGGTCACCAGCGGCCGGTCCCGCATGAGCTGCTGGGCCGCGAACCCCTGGCACGGGATGCCGCACCCGGCCACCACCGCCAGGCCCACACCGCTCCACACCACCTCGGCCGCCCCGCCCGACAGCAGGGCCACCCCCGCCACCGCCAGCAGCATCCCCGCCAGCCAGTGCCGGTCCGGGCGATGCCGGTACGCCAGCCAGTCGATCAGCCCCGCCGCCAGCGGGCCGATGCCGATGGCGACCAGAGTCCCGACCGCCACCCCGGTGCGGGCCATCGCCTCGAAGAACAACAGCTGGCTGACCGCCACCCCCACCGCCCCGAGCACCACCCAGCGGACCGGCAGCCGGTAGCGCCACGGCGCCTGGCCGCGCAGCGTCGTCAACACGAGCAGCCCGGTCGCTCCGATCGCGCCCCGCCATGCCCCGGTGGCGACCGGGTTCATCGAGTCGGGCCCGAGCTCGGCCGCGGTCCCGATCGTCCCGATCAGCGACGTAGCCAGCGCGGTCGCCCCGACCCCCAGCATCGTCGTGCGCCGCGTCCGTCCCGGATCATCCCCGGTCAACGCCCACCTCGAGACAGCCGGACCACAGCCAAGCGCCCATCGTAGGCCCCCCCGGCAGTTCTCCGGCAGGCGGCCAGTCACCCTCTACGGCCGAACTGCTGATCCTTCTTGCCGGCGGCGCCTAGTCAGAGTCGCGGGGGTCGTCGCCCGCCGTGTCCGCCGGCGGTGGGGCCAAGCCCAAGTGTCCCTCTATGCGGGCCAGCCTTTCCCGGACATTGACCATGTCCTCGCTCAACTTGCGGAGTTGCCCACCGAACTGGTCGCCAAGCCTCTCGATCTGGCGGGTGGTCTCGGCCCGCATGGCGTTGCTCTCGCGGTGCTGGTTCCAGATCGAGCCCACGATCAATGCGACGAGCGTCACGAACATCCCCAAAGTCATCGTGTCGGTCGCCTCCATGCGGCGAGCCTAGCGCGCCACTCAGCCTGTTACAACCTTAAAAGCTATGAAACTCATCAAAGTATGTCCAGCGGCGATCGGCTGACGCGCCGGTGACCCAACAGCCGGGCCTGATACGTTGACGCCCCGTATGGGCACCCCCTCCCCGAAGCTCGCGCCGATGACCGAGCGGCTGACCCGGCCCGACTGGGTGCGGCGCATCAACCTCATGGCCGGCTCCGTCGGCGGCCACGCCCGCGACCTCGTCCCCATCGACGCCGGCGACCTGCTCGACACCGCCATGGCCGGCCTCGGCGGCCTGCCCGCCGGCGACCTCGGCGACCCCCGCTGGCAGGAGCGCTTCGAAGCCCTCGCCACCGCCATCGACGCCGCGCCGATGCACCTCGTCGGCCGGCTCATCACCAAGCAGGAGCTGCTGCGCTCGCTGCGGGCCCGCCTGCTGCTCACCGCCGCCATCGACGCCGCCCCCGAGATCACCGACCGGCCCGTGACCGCACCCGTGATCGTCACCGGCCCGGCCCGCTCCGGCACCACCATCCTGTTCGAGCTGCTCGCCCTCGACCCCGGGCTGCGGCCCCCCACCGCCGCCGAGGCCCTGCATCCCGTTCCCCTGCCCGAGGCCGCCGACAATCCCGACTTCCCCGAGCCGCTCGTGCTCAGCGAATGCGAGCAGGAGTTCTGGGCCGACGTCCAACCCGAGTTCCAAGCCCTCCACGAGCTGCGCTCCGACCTGCCCGTCGAGTGCGTCACCCTCACCCAGGGCAGCTTCTGCGGCTTCCACTGGAGCATGATCTCCTCCCTCGACTCCTGGCTGCCCGACCCGGCCGTCAACTACGCCTACGAGCGGCAATTCCTCCAGGCCCTCCAGCACAGCAACGAGCAGTGGGTGCTCAAGACCCCCGCTCATCTGATGCTGCTGCCGCTGCTGTACGCCGAGTTCAGCGACGCCTGGGTGGTGCAGACCCACCGCGACCCGGCCAAGACCATGCCGTCCACCGTCAGCACCACCGCCATGATCCAGTGGCTCCGCACCGACCACATCGACGTCGACGCCATGGCCGAGAGCATCCTGGCCGTCTTCGCCGCCGGCCTCAACGGCTCGATCGACGTGCGAGCCTCGGGCACGGTGCCCGGCGACCGGTTCGTGGACGTGCACTTCGCCGAGCTGATGAGCGACCCGGTGGCCACCCTGCGAGCCGCCTACGCCCGGATGGGCCGCGACTTCACCGACGACCACGCCGACGCCGTGCTCGACTACCTGGCCCACAAACCCAAGGGCAAGTTCGGCGTCCACCGCTACCAGCCCGAGGACTGGGGCTTCACCGCCGAGTCGCTCAGGGCTGCTCTGGCCCCCTACATCGACCACTACCGGGTAGCCAATGAGTGACCAGCCCAACGACGCTGAACCCCTGGACACCCAGTCCCGCCGGGCCCTCCACGAGCTGATCGACCTCCTCGGCGACGTCGACCGCCGCTGGGCGTCGCCCGAGTGGAACCTGCACACCGACGACGACGTCGTCGGCGCCCACCGGGCCCTCATGCACACGCTCCAGTGGGGTCTGGTCGGGCTGTTCGAACGCGACCCGGCCGCCCCCCGGTTCCATCGCATCGTCGACCCCGACCGCAAGGTCCTGGGCGACAACCCCGACGCCGTCTACTTCGACGCCCCCGTGTCGGCCGGCCACGTCTACCGGGTGACCGGCGAGACCAAGGGCGCGGCCTACGTGTCGATCACCGTCGAGGCCGGCGAGGCCTGGGGGTCGATGAGCAACCAGACCGTCGGGGTGCTCAACGACGAGTCGTTCGACGTCGACGCCGACGGCCGCTTCGAGATCCAGCTCGGCGGTGAGCCCCGGGACCGCAACTGGCTGGCCCTGCCCGAGCGCTCCGGATCGATCAGCACCCGCCACTACTTCGAGCACCCCACCTACGCGGCCGCCGACCCGGCCCGGGTCCCCGTCATGCGCATCCAGGTGATCGACGCAGACGGTCAGCCGGTCACCACCCCGCCGCCCCGCCCGTCCGACGACACCGTGGCCGCCGGCATCCGCCGGGTCGCCGGCCTGGTGCGGGAGCTCACCGTCGACCGCCCGCCGACAGGCGACGACCGACCCCGCACATGGGTCTCGCGGGTGCCCAACGTGTTCCCCCCGCCGGACCGGCCCGGCGACCTGGGCCTGGCCGCCTTCGACGCCGCCTACGCCATGGCCCCGTTCCTGCTCGGTCCCGACGAGGCGCTGGTCATCCGGGCCCGCTGGCCCCAGTGCCGCTACGGCAACGTCTGCCTGTGGAACCGCCACCTCCAGACCTTCGACTACGCCACCCGGTCGATCTCGCTCAACCGGGCCCAGACCGTCGCCGACGCCGACGGCCGCTTCACCGCGGTCATCGCCCACACCGACCCCGGCGTGCCCAACTGGCTCGACACCGAGGGCCGCCCCTTCGGCATCGTCTACTGGCGCTTCATGCTCCCCGAAGGCGACATCGAGACCGCCCAAGCCGAAGTGGTCCCCTTCGCCGAGGTCGCATCCCGACTCTGATATCTTTTCATGCAATTGAAGGTTGCTTTGCTCGGGAGGGTGAGCTAGGGTCGGCCCATGGACCCGACGACCGCGACCACTGTGCTGCTGGTCCTCGGGTCCGCCTTCGGGGTGATGTTCGCCACGATGACCACCCTCCTGGTCGTATCGATACGGGTCCAGCATCGGGAGGGCCAGGAAACTCGTGAATACGTCGCCGTGCAGATCGAGAAGGCTTTTGGCGCGCTGCGGCTGGAATTCAACGAGCGTCTGGACTCCCGCTTCAACGAACTCATGCAGGTGATCGAGCACAACCACCAGATCTCCGAGCTTCAGCACAAGGCCACCCAGAAGCGACTCGACCGGCTCGAGGCCGGCTTCGCCGACCTCAGCGATCGGCTGGGCGGCATCAGCGATCGGCTGGCCCGCGTCGAGGGTCACCTCGGGATCGGCCTCTATCCGCAGAAGCCCGCAGCGTCCGACGAGAGCGACAGCGACGCCGCCTAGCCCCGGCCGTTCCGCCGTCGAGGGCCACTTGGGGATTGGCCTCCATCCGTTCGTCGAGCGGGACGAGGGCGACAGCGACGCCGCCTAGCCCCGGCCGTTCCGCCGTCGAGGTAGTACGTTCGGGGTCACATCGCGAGACGCTCGGAGGCTGAGATGGCGGGGGACCGCAGGCACGACGACGGCTACTACGACCTCGGGTCATACACCTGGCCGGTCACGACCGGGGATCCGCAGGCCCAGCTCTGGTTCGACCGGGGGATGGCCTGGTGCTACGGCTTCAACCACGACGAGGCCATCGCCTGCTTCGAGCAGGCTCTGGACTGCGACCCCGGCCTGGCCATGGCCCACTGGGGTATCGCCTACGCCATCGGCCCCAACTACAACAAGCCCTGGGAGGACTTCGACGAGGACGATCTGCGCCAGTCGCTCGACCTGGCCCGGGCCGCCTGCGCCGCAGCCGCCGGTGCTGCCGCGGGGGCGACCCCGGTCGAGCAGGCCCTGATCGCCGCCCTGGCCGAGCGCTACCCGTCAACCCCCGACGAACCATCCGGCTCCGACGAATTCTGCTCCTGGAACGACGCCTACGCCGACGCCATGCGGGCCGTGTGGCACGCCCACTCCGACGACCTCGACGTCTGCGCCCTGTTCGCCGAGGCGGTCATGAACCGCACCCCCTGGGCGCTGTGGGACCTGGTCACCGGCGAACCGTCCCCGGGCGCCGGCACCGTCGAGGCCACCGACGTCCTCGAGACCGCCTTCCGGGACCTCGACTCCGGGGGCGCCAACCAGCATCCCGGCCTGCTGCACATGTACATCCACCTCATGGAGATGTCGCCCCACCCCGAGCGGGCCCTCAAGGCCGGCGACACGCTGGTCGACCTGATCCCCGACGCCGGGCACCTGGTCCACATGCCCACCCACATCGACGTCCTCTGCGGCCACTACCAGAACGTGGTGGCCCGCAACCACGCCGCTGTCGTGGCCGACCGCAGCTACCTGGAGCGGGAGGGCCCGGCCAACTTCTACACCCTGTACCGCTGCCACAACTACCACTTCAAGGCGTACGGGGCGATGTTCCTGGGCCAGTACGGCCCGGCCGCCGAGGCGGCCGAGGAGATGGTCGCCACCCTGCCCGCCGGGCTTCTCGGTCCTGACGATGCGCCGCTGGCCGACTGGCTGGAGGGCTTCGTGCCCGTGAAGCAGCACGTGCTGATCCGCTTCGGGAAGTGGCAGGAGATCCTCGACCAGCCGTTGCCGGACGATCCTGAGCTCTACTGCGTCACCACCGCCATGATGCACTACGCCCGGGCGGTGGCCTACGCGTCCACCGAGCGGGTCGCCGAGGCGGTGGCCGAGCAGCAGGCGTTCATGGCCGCACGGGACCGGGTCCCCGAGAGCCGGATGCTGTTCAACAACACCTGCCTCGACATCCTGGCCGTGGCCGAGGCCATGATGACCGGCGAGGTCGAATACAGGAGGGGCAACTTCGACGCCGCCTTCGAGCACCTTGGCCGGGCCGTCGAGCTAGACGACAACCTGCCCTACGACGAGCCGTGGGGCTGGATGCAGCCCACCCGCCACGCCCTGGGCGCGCTGTTGATGGAGCAGGGGCGCCTGGACGAGGCCGAGGCCGCCTACCGGGCCGACCTGGGATTGGACGGCCAGCTGCGCCGAGCCTGCTGGCATCCCGACAACGTGTGGAGCCTGCACGGCCTGCACGAGTGCCTCACCCGCCGAGGCGAGACCGTCGAGGCCAACCACATCAAGCAGCGCCTAGACCTAGCCCAAGCCCGGGCCGACGTGCCGATCGAATCATCCTGCTACTGCCGCCTAGCACGCGCCGCCTAACCCCGCCGCCTGACGCCTGCCCCCGCCCCGGCCGCCCCCCGGATTCTCGGGTCGGTGTTGTGGGTACACCGCGCATTTCCGACCCGAGTTCTGGGCGGCGGTTCTCGGGTCGGTTCTGTGTGTACACCGCGCATTTCCGACCCGAGATTTGGGCGGCGTTTTCTTGGGTCGGTGTTGTGTGCATATCGCGCGTTTCGGACCCGAGATTTGGGCGGAGCTGCCGGCTGGGACGTGCCGGCTGGCCGAGCCTCCAGCCGAACCCGGCCTAGCGTGGTGAGGTGATCGCCCGTCTCCGTGCCCTGTGCGTACTGCCGGTGGCGGTCGCGCTGCTCGCAGCAGCGTGTTCGGGTGACGACATGGGTGCGACTACGTTCACGGGCAGTGCCGCGGTTCCGGCAGAGACGACCGAGGCCGACACGCCCGGGGCCGACGCTCCCGCGACCGAGGCTCCCGAGGCTGAGACCGCCGCCGCGGCGCCCGAGTCCGACGCGTTGAGCGCCGAGCAGGCTGCCGAACCGGACCTGCTGGACCCCCGCGAACGGGGCGTCCTGCGCAACTTCCTGGGGTACGAGTTCCCGCCGTCCCCCGACACCCGGACCGGCCCGATCGATCAGGCCGCGGTCGACATCCTCGAGGTCATCTGGGCCGGACTCGAACTGGGCGGCTTCGACGGCGGACTGGTCGCCGCCCTCGGCAACACCGGCGACGCACGGCTGGCCTGGATCATGTCCGACCTGCTCCGGTTCTTCTACATCGGCGACATCCACGACGGCGCCATCTCCGGCTTCCAGCGCCTGACCGGGGCGAGGCTGAACGACGACCCCGTGGCCGAGCGCAGCTCGTGGCAGTCGGTCACCGACCACCTGATCGCCTGGGACCTCCCCGCCTTCCCCCGCTACGCCGAGTACAAGGGACGCCTGCTCACGCTGGTCGAGCCCGGCTGGCAGCCGTTCTTCGACGACCCCGACGCCAACATCGACTGGCGGCTGGTGAGTTGGGGCGGGGTGCGGATCGACGACCGGGCCTTCGGCGACCAGCGGGGCTGCCCCGCGGGCTGCATCCCCGCCCTGGACGACCCCGCCGTCACCAACGCGGCCGGCGGCTCCTGGTACTCCGACGACGGCCTCGTGTTCGCGGTGGCGATCAACGGCGAGGCCCGGGCCTACCCCCGCCACATCATGGAGATCCACGAGATGGTCAACGACACGCTCGGCGGGCGCCGGATCGGCATGCCGTACTGCACGCTGTGCGGCTCGGCCCAGGCCTACTTCACCGACGACGTGCCCGCCGGCGTGGAGACGCCCGTCCTGCGCACGTCGGGCCTGCTGGCGAGGTCCAACAAGGTGATGTACGACCTGGTCACCAAGTCGGTGTTCAACACGTTCACCGGGGAGGCGCTCTCGGGGCCGCTGCGCGAGCGGGGGGTGGTCCTCGACCAGGCCACCGTGGTCACCACCACCTGGGGCGCGTGGAAGGCAGCCCACCCCGACACCACCATCATCGCCGAGGACGGCGGGATCGGCCGCAGCTACCCGCTCGACCCGCTGCGGGGCCGCGACGACGACGGACCCATCTTCCCGATCGGCGACATGGACGGCACCCTCGGCGTCCACGACCAGGTCTTCGGCGTGGTGCTGGACGACGGCACCCCCGTGGCCTTCCCGGTCGACACGGCCGTGGCCGCCCTCCGAGCCGGCCGGGACGTCGAGCTCGCCGGGGTGACGCTCCGCCTCGACGGCGGCGGCGTGCGGGCCGTCGACCCGGCCGGCGACGAGATCGAGGGCCATCAGGCGTTCTGGTTCGCCTGGAGCCAGTTCATGCCCGACACCCTCCTCTGGCAGCCCTAGAGGCCGAACCCGAATCGGCAGGCGAGCGAACCCGGTTCATACGGGTGAGGCCGTGGCCCGAGCGGCCCGTGAGCGCAGCGAACAAGAGCGGGAAACACTCCGAACGGGCAGGCGAGCGAACCCGGCTGCCTCGGGAGGCCGGGCCGCTGTAGGTAATGTCCAACCAGAACCCAGAACACGCCTGGCGAGAGGAGGTTCCAGTGAGGAAGGTGACCGAGACCGACCTGCCCGGAGTGGGGATCCGCTTCGACCTGCAGACCGACGCCGGCCGCTGCGTCGGCGTGGTGGCCCACCAGACCGGCCGGCGCGACCTCGTGGTGTACGACGAGCGGGACATCGATCGGGCCTGCGAGAGCGTCCAACTGACCGAGGACGAGGGCCACACCCTGGGCGAGCTGCTGGGCGGCAGCCCCGTGCTGGAGCACCTCGACGACGCCGTGCACCGGCTGGAGGACCTCGTGATCTCGTGGGTCCAGATCGCGGCCGAGTCGTCGCTCGCCGGGAGCACCCTGGCCGAGGCGGTCCTGAGAACCCGGACGGGGGCCGGAGTGGTCGCCCTCGTCAGCGAATCGGGCTCCATCCCCATCCCGGCCGGGACCGAGCGCCTCAACGCGGGCGACACCGCAGTGGTAGTGGGCGTCCCGTCGGCGGTCAAGGCGGCCACCCGGCTGCTCAGGCGCCCCGCCGACTAGATCGACTGGGTCGGCCCCGTCCGTGCACCCCGGCGGCGATCTGCCGACTGGATCGACTGGGTCGGCACTGTCCGTGCACGCTGGCGTCCTGCCGACTAGATCGGCCTAGGGCAAGCGCCAGCATGCACACCGGCGGCGACCTGCTGGTCATCGAGCTCGGCGCGCTCGTGCTGGCCCTGGCGGTCGTCGCCCGCCTGGCCCGCCGGATCGGCCTGCCCGCCCTGCCGCTGTACCTGCTGGCCGGGCTGGTCCTCGGCGAGGGCAGCCTCTTCGAGATCGACGCCTCGGAGGACTTCATCGAGGTCGGCGCCGAGATCGGCGTCATCCTGATGCTGCTGATGCTGGGCCTGGAGTTCTCCACCCACGAACTGATCACCAACGTGCGCCGCTCGACCCTGGCCGGCGTGGTCGACCTCGTGCTGAACTTCACGCCCGGGTTCGTGGCCGGGCTCATCCTCGGCTTCGACCCGATCGTGGCGGTCCTGCTCGGCGGCGTGACCTACATCTCGTCGTCGGGCATCGTGGCCAAGCTGGTGGCCGACCTCGACCGGATCGGCAACCACGAGACCTCGGTCATCCTCAGCGTGCTCGTCATCGAGGACCTGGCCATGGTGCTGTACCTGCCGATCGTGTCGGGCGTGCTATTCGGCGGGTCGGCCCTCAACACCACCCTCACCGTCGCCATCTCGCTGGCGGCCGTGATCGGGGTGCTCGGCGTGGCCTACGTGCTGGGCGACCGGCTCAGCGCCATCGCCCTGAGCCAGTCCAGCGAGGCGCTGCTGCTGACCCTGCTGGGCGGCACCCTCCTGGTCGCCGGCCTGGCCGGACGGCTCAACATCTCCACCGCGGTCGGCGCCTTCGTGGTGGGCGTGGCGCTGTCGGGCGACATCGTCTCGCACGCCCGCGGGCTGCTGCTGCCGCTGCGCAACCTGTTCGCCGCCGTCTTCTTCGTGTTCTTCGGCCTGCAGGTGGACACCAGTCTCATTCCGAGCGTGGCGGCGGTGGCGGGCGTCATCGCCGCCGCCTCCGTGGTCGCCAAGATGATCACCGGCTGGATCGCCGCAGGACGCGTCGGCATCGGCGCCCCCGGACGGCTGCGGGCCGGGGCCGCGCTCGTGGCGCACGGCGAGTTCTCGATCGTCATCGCCGAACTCGGCATCGGCCGCGAGCACGATCTCGGCGCGCTCGCAGCCACCTACGTGGTCATCCTCACCCTGGTCGGCGCGCTGCTCTACCAGTTCTCCGACGCCCTGTTCGCCGCGGGCCGCCAGCGACGTCATCGCATCCGCCGGTTGGGCTCTGGCGGCAGATCCGGCCGGACCTAGCAGCAGGAGCCACAACCGCCGGGATTCGCGACCGCCTGAATTCCCGACCCTCTGAGTTCACGAACGCCTGAATTCACGAGGCGTGACGCTCGGTTGCCGGAACCGGTGGCTACCCCGCGGCGAGCGCTGCTTCGATCCAGGGATCGATCTTGTCGCGGTTGTTGGCGATCCACTCGGTGGCGGCGGCTGCGATCTCCGCTTCGGAGTCGGCGCCGGCGTCGATGGCGACGGCCTGAACGGCGACGGCCAAGGCGTCCAACTCGAAGTTCTCCAGCAGCGACGCAGCAGCCGGATTGGCGGCCAGGAACTCCTTGTTGGCGGCCACGACGATGTCCGACGGCGTGAACATCGTCGTGCAGGGATCGTTCGTGCAGGCGTCGCCGACGGCGGAGACCACGTCCTGGCCCTCGAGAGTCTGATCGGGCTCGATGGCCAGCCAGAGCACGTCGCGGCCGGGCACGAGCTTGCCGACGAAGGCGGTGGGCGTCCACACGTACTGCAGCACGGGGCCGCCGAGGGCGAAGTTGGCCTGCGACTCGGCGAACAGCGCCGAGTGGGTGGCCGAGATCTGCTGGGCGCGATCGTCCCAGCCGTTCTTGGCCAGGGTGTCGTCGATGACCTTCTGGCAGCCCCAGCCGTCGTCGCAACCGTTGATGTCGG
>JAJEJB010000010.1 GCA_022828135.1 Acidimicrobiia bacterium
CAGTCACGCTGGGTGTGCCGATCAGCAGCGACAGCGTCGATGAGCCTGATGAGACGTTCGATGTGACGCTGTCGAGTTCCCAGACGCGGGTGACGCTGGGTTCGCCGTCGACGGCGACGGTCACGATCACCGACGACGACGCGACGGTGGTGAGCTTGTCGCGCACGGACTCTGGCTCGATCGCCGAGGGTGGTTCGGGTGCGAAAGCCGACGCGGAGTTCACGGTGTCGTTGGGCCGGCGGCTGTATGCGGGCGAGACGGTGGAGGTGCCGCTGGTGCTGTCGGGCGTCAACGCGGCCGATGTGAACATCGCCAAGAAGTCGGGCGCGTCGATCAACCGTGGGGTGAGCGTCGCATCGGTCGGCACGCTGACAACGGTGACCTTCGTCGGGGACAACACCAACATGGTGCAGACCGCGACGCTGCTGTTGACCGCGGTGCCGGACTCGACGACCGAGTCGGCGGAGACCGCAACCGTGCGGTTGGGCCCCGACGACACCAGCGCGAACGGGTTCGACCACACGAACAGGGCGACGGACGTCGGCGGCGGCGCGGACCCGCACGGGACCATCAATTCGTTCAACGTCAACATCGACGCCGACCCGGTGTCGCCGCCTCCGCCTCCGCCGCCGACGGTGCCGCGGTTGAGTTTCGGTGCGGTGACTTACCGGGTGGGCGAGGGCACCGGGACAGCGGATGTGGTGGTGAAGGCCAGCTCGGCGCCGTCGTCGGCGTTGACGGTGAAGCTGTCACACACGCAGGGCTCCGCGGAGGCGGGAGCCGATTACACGGCGCCGGCGGCGACGTTCACGTTCCCGGCGGGGCGGGTGTCGCACACGATCGAGGTGGCGCTCAACGATGACAGCATCATGGAGGACGATGAGGACTTCACACTGACGTTGGGCGCGGCGTCTGATTCGAGCTACACGCTGGGGTCGCCGACCCAGGCGACGGTGAGCATCGTCGACAACGACGCGCCGATGCTGCTGGTGCTGTCGTCGTCGTCGACCGCGCCGCTGTCGGTGTTGTTGTCTGAGAGCCGCCATGACCAGGATTCGGGTCTGGAGAAGCCCAAGCATGGCCGGGAGGCGGCGTATTCGGTGCGGTTGGAGTCGCAGCCGTCGAATGTGGTGCGGGTGGACATCGCGGTGGTGGATGCGATGGGCGATCCGGTGTCGGGGGTTGTGTCGGTGACGCCGGCGAGTGTCTTCTTCTTGCCGACGGACTGGGACGACCCACAGCGGGTGACGGTGCGGGTCTTGGAGGACGACTGGGCCGGAGGCGGCGGCGATGATGACGAGGTGACGCTCAAGCACACTGCTGCGGGCGGTGGTTACGGCTCGGCGGTCGGTGAGGTCAGGGTGAACGTTGACGGCACCGAGTGGCCCGAAAGCTGGAGCGATTTCTTGCATCTGGCGCATTATCAGGGCGACCCGGTGCTGCCTGAGGGCGGGTCTGGGGCGCATTTCGCGGTGACGCGGGTGCGCACGTCTGGTGCGACGGGGTTCGATCCCGATGTGCAGATCCCCGACGCGTGGGGGTTCCAGTTGTGCTTTGAGGGAACCGCGGCCCTGGGGACCGACTATGTGGTGCGCAACCGGTTCAACAAGTTGCTGGCGATGGACCCGAACCGGTCGAACTGCTCGCTGGGCAACGATGCCGCCGCGGGGACGGGCCTGGCCGCGGGACAGGACCGCGCCCACTTCTACATCGAGATCATCGACGACGCCCATGAGGACTCCGGCGAGACGATCATCGTGATCGTCAAGGACCCGCGCATGACCAGCCGGTATCGCGGCGGGCTTCACACGTTCACCTACACGATCACCAACCACGACGCGGTGGCGCTGCCCGCAGCGGCCGCGTCGGTGATAGCGCAGACCCACAGCATCGTCGAGGGCGGCGCAGCGGAGTTCGCGGTGGTAGTCAACCCGCCGCCCGTCCAGGGCGAAACAACAGAGGTGACCGTCGACGTGACTGGCGCGGCCGGGCACCTCGCCGCCGGGCAGGCCGGCCGGCGCACCGTGACCGTCGATCACACCGGCATCGCTGTGCTGCAGATCCCCACCGTGGACGACACCGCCCGCGAGACCGACGCCGCAGTCACCGCAAGGGTGGCCGCAGGCGACGGCTACCGCCTCGGCTCCAGCCGCGCCGCGTCGGTGACGATCGCCGACAACGACCCCGACGGCGATGCCCCCACCGTCAGCATCACCGCCGGCGGCGGCATCGTCGAGGGAGACGAAGCGGTGTTCACCCTCACCGCCGATCCCGCCCCCGCCCTGCCCCTCCAAGTCAATATCACAGTCACCGCGGAGGGCGCCTACGGCATAGACGCCGAGCCGCGCACCGTCACCATCCCCACATCGGGCACGATCACGCTGCGGCTGGAAACCCGCAACGACGACAATGACGAGCCTGACGGCACGGTCACCGCCGCCGTCGACGGCGCCTACCACTTCGACGCCTCCCCGACCGCCAACACCGCGACGATCGCGATCCAAGACAACGACGAGCCCATGGCCCTTGTGTCGATCAGCGACGCCACCGCCGCAGAAACCGACGGCATCGTCAACTTCACCGTCACCCTCGACCGGGCTCTGAACCACAACGTGACCGTCGGCTACACCACCACCGAAACCAGCCCCCAATCAGCAGTCGCCAACACCGACTACGTCTCCTCCACCTGGTATGCCCACATCCCAGCGGGCGAGACCACTCAGACCATCCCCGTATATCTCCTGCAGGATCGCCTCGACGAAAACCCCGAAACCTTCTACATCCGCCTCCACAGCGTCACCGCAGGCCGCGCCCAACTCCACCCCACCCAACACACCGCAACCGGCACCATCACCGACAAACCACCCCCCAACACCGCCACCGACGGCACCAACCCCGACAACAACAGCGACCAGGACCCCCAGCCCGACACCGACACCGACAACGGAGCGGACCAGCAGCCCGACACCGACACTGACAGCACCGACCCCGGCACCGACCCCGACCCCGCCCCCGACACCGACTCGAGCACCGATTCCGACAGCGGCCAGGATCCCGAGCCCGACACCGACAGCACCGACCCCGATCCACCGGTCGGCCCGACAGCCGAACAGATCGCGGCCTGCGTCACCGACGAGCTGCTGGAAACCGTGCGCGGCTACTACGAAGCCAACCGCGACAAGCCACCCAACAACGGGCAGAACTGGAAGCGGGTCCTGATCGCCTTCGGCGATGTCCAAGCCCCCGAACTCACCGCCTATACCGCCACCGAAGCCTCACAGAGCGAGCAAGTCTGGGCAGGCTGGAAGCCCATCCGCGAAGCCCTCCAGTGCCTCGCAACCAAAGAGGCCGCGCAAAATGGGTGAGAGCCGATCGCGCCGCGGCGGGGTCTTTCCCGCTCTTGTTCGCTGCGACCTGAGGGCCGCTCGGGCCGCGGCCTCGCCCGTATGGGCCGGATTCGGTCACCTATTCGCTCGGCCCCCTAGTAGCCGACGACTGCGCCCCCGTCGACCCGCACCACCGAGCCGGTGACGAAGCTGGCCCGGGCACTGCACAGAAACGCGATCACGTCGGCCAGCTCCGAGGCGCGCCCGAACCGGCCCATGGGAATGGAGGCCCGGTGGCGGTCCCGCACCGCCTCCGGGGTCGTGCCCTCGGTCGCCGCCCGGGCCGCCTGGGCGCGGGCCAGCGCCCCCGTCTCGAACTGACCCGGCACGACCACGTTCACCAGCACCTCGGGCGCCAGCTCGATAGCCAGCGATCGGGCTGCGGCGGCCACCCCGCTGCGGAACACCCCCGACAGGGCCAGCTCGGGCGAGGCCTCCACCACCGACCGGGCGGTGATGTACACCAGGCGCCCGTCGCCTCCGGCCCGCAAGTGCGGGATCGCGGCCCTCGTGACCGCCAGTGCGGGCCGCAGCATCCGCTCGTAGGCGGCCACCTCCTCGGCCGCCGACACCTCAGTCATGCCTCCCGGGGGTCCGCCGCTGGTATTGACCACGCAGATGTCGAGGCCGCCGAGCAGGGACGCGGCCTCGTCCACCATGCGGGCGGGCTCGTCGTCGACGGTCAGATCACCGGCCACGGCCACCGCACCGGGCAGCGACGCCGCTATCTCGGCGGCCAGCTCGGCCCGCCGCCCCGAGACGGCCACCAGCGCGCCCTCGGCGGCCAGGGTCTCCGCGGTGGCCCGCCCCAGCCCTGCGGTGGAGCCGAACACGATCGCCCGCCGCCCCGCCAGTCCCAGATCCATGAGGCGGGAAGCTAGCGGCCCCGACCCACCCGGCCCGAGTCGGCAGGGTGGCCGCGTCCTCCGCTCTTGTTCGCTTCGCTCACGGCCGCTCGGGCCACGGCCTCGCTCTCCACCCCGGCAATGCTCGCCTCCCGCGGCCTATTGGCTCGGCCTCTGGGCCCGATAGGGTCGGTATACAAGATTCGTCGGACGGTCACGGGAGGATCCGACATGTCCTACGAGCAGGCGGCCCGCGACGCCGGCGTCGATCTCGACATGCCCCTGCTGAGAGCGGGCAACTTCGACCTGGTGGCCCAAGTCCACGACGTGCTGTTCGTGTCGGGCTCCATCGCGCTGGCCCCTGGAGGCGGCGGGATCGCGCACGTCGGCCGCCTCGGAGGCGACATGGACATAGAAGCCGGACAGGCCAGTGCCCGGGGCGCGGCCGAGGCCATCCTGGCGTCGGTGCACCAGCACCTGGGCAGCCTTGACGAGGTGCTGCGAGTGGTGCGGCTCACCGGATACGTGGCCAGCGACCCGGACTTCAACGCCCAGCCCAAGGTGATCAACGGCGCCAGCGACCTCATGATCGAGGTATTCGGCGAGGCCGGAAGGCACGCCCGCTCGGCCATCGGCGTGGCCGAGCTGCCCCTGGGCGCCTCGGTCGAGGTCGAAGCCATATTCCAGATCAAGCCCTGACCAACCCCCAACCCAACCCAGGAGCAATCCATGAACACCATGAACGTCGAGACCCTCACCCTCGAAGGGGCCAAGCTCGCGGCCGATGCGGCCCTGGCCACCGCCGAGGACGAAGGCCTGGCCGTCTGCGTGGCGGTGGTCAACGCCACCGGCAACCTGGTGCTGGTGCACCGCATGGACAACGTTGTCGAGATCGCCCTCGAGAACGCCATCGCCAAGGCCCTGGCCGCACTGACGTTCAAGCGCGACACCGGGGCGCTGTCGGACTACTTCCAGACGGACAAGTCGCTCGGCCCGCCCATGACCGCCCGCCACCACATCCTGGCCGTGGAGGGCGGCGAGCCGCTGACGACCGCGGCCGGCACCATCGTGGGAGCGCTGGGCATCTCCGGCGCGAAGCACGCCGAGGACGTGGTGTGCTCGCAGGCCGCGGCCGCGGCCTTCACATCCGCCACCTGAAGGGGCTGCGATGCCCGACGAGCACCACGACCACGACCACGGCGACCACGCCAACCCGCTCCTGAAGGACTTGCCGGAGGGGTCGTTCGCCTTCCACTACACGCTTCAGGCCAAGCCGGGCCGGGCCCAGGACTTCATTGACGCCTTCGAGGCCTGGGACCACAGCGACGAGAACATCGTCCACACCACGCCGGGCATCGTGCACGAGGGCGTGCTGTACCAGAGCGAGGACGATCCCGAACGCTTCTACCTGATCGGCACCTGGAACAACCGGGAGAACCACCGCAACGTGGTAGCCCGGCTGATCGAGATGCGCCCGGCCTGGATGGACATGCTTATCGAGGACATCGTTCCCGAGTACTGCCAGATCATCGGCTGAACCACAACTGGGCGCAGGGGCAAAGAAAAAGGGGACCCCGTGCGTTCCGGGGTCCCCGACACCTGGGGCGTACGGTCGTGTTGAGCGGACAGCCTACTAACCGGCGCGTCGGTGTCCGGTAGCAGAGTTGGGTGGCTCAGACGGTATACAGAACGCCGTGAAGATCGCCGTCCTGGTCAAGCAGATCCCTGCCCCGGTCGAGTTCCGGATGCACGAGGGACGCCTGGTGCGCGACGGCGTGCCGCTGGAGGTCAACGCCTACTGCCGGCGGGCCAACGCCAAGGCGGTCGAGCTGGCCGGCGCCGACGGCGAGGTGGTGGTGTTCACCATGGGGCCGCCCGCGGCTGCCGACGCCCTGCGGGAGATGATCGCCTGCGGCGCCCACCGGGGCGTTCACCTCTGCGATCCGGCCTTCGCCGGCAGCGACACGCTGGCCACCGCGATGGCGTTGGCCGCGGCCATCCGGCGCGAGGGACCGTTCGACCTGGTGCTGGCCGGGCTCAACTCGCTCGACTCCGACACCGGCCAGGTGCCCGTCGAGGTGGCCGAGCTGCTGGGCCTGCCCTTCGCGGCCGGGGTGCGGGACCTGGAGGTAGCCGGCCGCGCCTTCACCGCCCGTCTGGAGACCGACGACGGCTACTGCACCGTCACCGGCGACCTGCCCGTCGCGCTGTCCGCCGCCGAGCGGCTGATTTCGCCTTCCAAGGCTCCGCCCGAGGTGTACGCCGAAGTGGCCGACGACCGCATCGTGCCGCTGGCGGCGGCCGAACTGGACGTGCCGGTCGAACAGCTCGGCGCCTCCGGGTCGCCCACCTCGGTCGGCCCGGTCCGGGTGCTCACCGCCACCAGGCGCGCCTTGCGAGCCGCTTCGGTGGCTGAAGCCGTGGACATGCTCGAGGAGTTCGGCGCCTTCGTCGCCCCCCCCGAGTCCGATGATGCCGCCGCCGACGCCTCACCGGGCAGTGCGGCCCTGCTGGACGCCGGCACCGACGGAGCCCACGCCGGGGTCGGCGAACGGTCGGTGTGGTGCTTCTTCACCGAGCCGGGGGTGGGCGCCGAGCTGCTGGGCGAGGCGGCCGAGCTCGCCGCGTGGATCTCGGGAACCGTCACCGCGGTCACCACCATCGCCGACCCAGCCGACCGGTCCGGTTTGGGAGCCGCGGGCGCCGACCGGTTGCTGTTGATCGAATCGGCCGCGGAGCCATCCGAGCAGGCCGCCGCGCTGGCGGCCGCCGCGGCCCGTCGGCTGCCGTGGGGGCTGCTGGTGGAGGGGACCCGTTCGGGTCGGGTTGTTGCCTCCATCGTGGCCGCCTGCTGCGGCTGGGGACTCACCGGCGACGCGGTCGGGCTCGAAGTCAGCCCCGGCGGTCGTCTGGTGGCGTGGAAGCCCGCCTTCGGCGGCCGCCTCCAGGTGCCGATCCTGTCGCGCTCGCCGGTGCAGATGGCCACGATCCGCCCCGGCGTCCTGGCCCTGCGGCCGCCCCGCGTCGATGCCCCCGAGCCCGAGGCCGAGCCGTTGCCGGCGCCGCTGCCCGCCCGGGTCCGCACCGTGTCCGTCGAGCGCGACGACGCCGACACCGGCGAGCTGCGCCGGGCCCGCACGGTGGTGGCCGTCGGTGTGGGCGTGCAACCCGACGGCTATCCGGTGATCGACGAGCTGCGGGCCGCTCTCGGGGACGCCGCGCTGGGCGCCACCCGGCGCGTCACCGACCAGGGCTGGGTGCCCCGCGGCCGCCAGATCGGCGTCACCGGGCACGCGGTGGCGCCCCGGCTGCTGGTCGCCGTGGGCTCCAGCGGTCGCTTCAACCACACGGTCGGCATCCGCAACGCCGGGGTGCTGATGGCGGTCAACTCGGATCCGGACGCCGAGATCTTCGATCAGGTCGATGTCGGCCTGGTTGGCGAGTGGCAGGCGACCGTGCCGGAGTTGACGGCCGAACTGAACAAGCGGGGCGTCGGCGACCGGATACGTTCATACGACAGCCGGGCGGGGGATGCGGGTGTTCGACTTGCGAGCGAGTAGGGCGAAGCCCGTGCGAGCAAGCGGACGCCCGTAGCGCCCGCCGGGGTGGTCGCATGATGCTCCGAGCGACGGCGGAAGGACGGGAACGTGCCGAAATGGGGAAGGGACTGAAATGGGGGAGGGACTGACATGAGGGTCGGCATCGGGCTGCCCGTCACCACCAAGGGCACGGGCGGCGAGCTGCTGCTGGCCTGGGCCCGCCGGGCCGAGGAGGCCGGGTTCGATGTGCTCACGGCCATCGACCGGATCGTGTACCCCGGCTTCGAGTCGCTCACCGCCATGGCCGCGGCCGCAGCCGCCACCGACCGCGTCGGCCTGCGCACCAACGTGCTGCTCGCGCCGGTCCGCAGTGCGGTGATGGTGGCCAAGCAGGCCGCGTCGGTCGACCAGATCAGCGGCGGTCGCTTCATGCTGGGGATCGGGGTGGGTCGCCGTACCGACGACTACGAGGCCACCGGCCGCAGCTTCGGCACCCGCGGCCGCCGCCTTGACGCCGACCTGGAGGCCATGCAGGCCGAATGGCGCGGGCAGCCTGCTGAGGGCAGGGCCCGGCCGTCGACGCTGCCGCCGGCACGCGATGGCGCCGTCCCGATCTTCTTCGGGGGCGGCCTCGATGCGGCCATCCCCCGCATCGTGCGCCACGGCGTGGGTTGGAGCGTCTCGTCGCGGGGTCCGGCCGACACCCACGAGATGGCCGAGCAGGTGCGGGCCGCCTGGCGCGAGGCGGGCCGCGACGGCTCGCCCATCATCATGGTGATGCACTACTTCGCCCTGGGCGACGACTCCAATGTCGATTACCTGTTCGACTACTACGGCTACCAGGGCGACCGGGCCCGCATGTTCGCCGAGGGCGCCTACCGGCGGGCCGCCGACGTGACCGCCGCGGTGCGGGACTTCGCAGCTGTCGGCGTCGACGAGTACACGTTCGTGCCCACCATGGCCGACCTCTCCCAGGTGGATCGCCTGGCCGATGCGGTGGCTGCGGCCGATGCCTGACCCGAACCCTCGTGGCACGGCGGCATCGCCCGCGGCTCGGCACGCCGACCTGATCGTCGAGGGCGCCTACGTCGTGACCCTCGACGATTCCCGCCCGGTGATCGTCGACGGATCGGTCGCGGTGGCGGGCGACAGGATCGCGGCTGTGGGCTCCGCACGCGACGTTGACGCGTCGTTCCCGGAGGCCGTCGAGCGGATCGACGCCTCGGGATGCCTGGTGATGCCCGGGATGATCGACACCCACACCCACCTGTTCCAGGTCCTGGGCCGGAGTCTCGGCGACGGGCTGGAGCTGATGGCCTGGCTCCGCGACTTCATGCTTCCGATGGCGGTGCACCTCACCCTCGACGACGTCGTGGCCGCGGTGCGGTTGAGCTCGTTGATGTCGGTGCTCGCCGGGACCACCGCCGTGGTCGACAACCACTACGCCCCCACCGACACGGCCACCACACTGGCCGTGGCCGGGGCGGTGGAGAGCGTCGGGCTCCGGGGCGCCATCGCCCGGGGCGTGTTCGGCAGCCGCGTCGAGGGCAGCGACCGCATGGGGGTCCCCGACGAGCTCCACGCCTTCAGCGCCTCGGAGGAGCTCCGGATCATGGACGAGTGCCTCCGGCAGCGCCCGCCCGGCTCCCGGGTGGAGGTCTGGCCCATGCCCGAGAACGTCGTCTACGTCGACCGGGACCTGATCGGGGCCTGCGCCGACCTGGCCGAGCAGCGCGACCTGCGCTGGCAGGCGCACTGCAGCGAGGCCCAGGAGGAGGTCGTGATCTTCACCGACGTGCACGGCGAGCGGCCCGTCGAGTGGCTGAGCCGGGCCGGTCTGCTCGGACCCCGGGCCACCCTGGCCCACGCCATCTGGCTCAACGACGACGAGGTGGCCGCCATGGGGGCGGCCCGTGCCTGCGCGCTGCACCAGCCGGTGTGCAACCAGGTCATCTCGTCGGGCGTGATGCGGCTGCGCGAGCTCGTCGATGCGGGCGCCACCGTCGGTCTTGGCACCGACGGGCTGGCCGTCAGCGGTCAGAGCATCTTCGAGGCCATGAAGTCGGCCTACGGCCTCCATCGCCTCAGCCGCATGGATCCCACCTGGCCGCCCGCCGAGCAGCTGCTCGACCTCGCGTGCCGGCATGGAGCCCGGGTACTGGGCAGGCCCGTGGGGGTCGTCTCCGAGGGCGCCCTGGCCGATCTGGTGGTGATCGACCTCCAGACGCCGAGATGGGTGCCCGCCCACCGGCCCGTCGCCATGCTCGCCCTGATCGGCCACGGCGCCGATGTCCGCGACGTGGTCGTGGACGGCGAGGTGGTCGTGCGCCGGGGCCGGTCCACCCTCGTCGACCAGGACGAGGTGATGGCCAAGGCTCGCGAGGCCGCCGAGCGGGTGGCCACCGCCGCGGGCCTGGAGCCTCTGCGGGCGGCTTGGATCGATCGGTAGCAGGCCCGGCGCCCCGCGGTCGTGTTGGCCCCGAAAATGCGGTTGAATGGAGGCATGAGGCTCCCTTCGTGGGCACGCGCCGTTCCGCTGATGCTGGTGGCGACGGCCGTCCTGGCCGCGGGGTGTGGGCGGTCGGGCTACGAGTACGTCGAGAACGACGACGAGACCGTCTTCCTCAAGATCCCCGAGGAATGGCAGGTCGTGTCCGAGGGCAACGTGGACTTCGCCATCACACCGGACGGCAATTATCCGCAGATCCTCCCCGGTGAGGACGTACTTGCTTGGCGGGCCCAGTTCGCGGCTGCCCCCGACATCAACTCGTTCGAGTTCGTAGCCGGTTTCGTCGAGGTTCAGCCCGTGGACCGGCGGATGCGGTCGGATCTGAATCTCGCTTCGTTCTTCCCGATTGACGCGACCAGCAGCGTCGGCGAGATCGAAGTTGTGCGCCACGATCTGGTCACGGTGGGCGATATCTCCGGACACCGGATCGCCTGGAAGCAAATCACTGCCGACGGCCAGGAGATCATGGGTGATCGGCTGGTGATGACCAACAGCCTCAACAGCGTGGTGTACACGGTCGGTCTGGGTTGCACTGTCGGCTGCTACAACGCCAACGTCGCGGAGATCGACGAGGTCATGCGCACGTTCACGGTGGAGGACTAGAGGCCGAGCGGATGGGAGCGAGTCATGGGGATTCTTGCAAGGCATGGAGCGAGGCCGTGGCCCGAGCGGCCCGTGAGCGAAGCGAACAAGAGCGGGATCTAGGGCCATGAGGCTGTGGCGCAAGCGGGCCGGGTCGAGGCGGACGGCCGAGCCGGTGATGACTCTCGGCTCGACCACCTCCCGGCCTCGCGACGCCGATCGCAGGACCCGCCGGCGCCTCGATCCGTGGGACCGCTCCAAGTACCTGATCCTCGGCTCGGTGCTGTTCGTGTTCTTCTGGTGGCAGAAGCTCAACGCCAACCCGATCAAGTCGGTGGTCGACGGGTTCTGGGAGACCGTCGAGAAGCAGGCCTGGATCTGGATCCTGCTGGGTCTCGAGGTGTTGCGCCAGCTGCACTTCGTGGTGGCCGAGCACTGGTCGGGCTACTACCGGTTCTGGAAATTCAAGGTGTTCGGGCGGTTCGAGAACCGCCAGTCCCGCATGGATCCGTGGGTGAGGTTCCGGATCGGCCGGGTGCTGCGGATCCTGTTCTGGCTGCTGCTGCTCGGGGTGATCATCGGCCAGCTCACCGATCAGAACCCGGTGGCGGCCCTCATCGGCCTGCCCGGCCTGCTCAACCGCGCGTTGCCGATGGCAGCCCGGCTGATCATCTATCCGCTGCTGCTGATCAGCCAGTTCGTGCTGCTGTTCTGGTTCCTGTCCCGCGGCGGCGTGCAGACCTACTTCCCCGACGACATCGACACCCGCTTCGAAGACGTGTGGGGCCAGGACCCGGTGAAGGAGCGGGTCAGGGAGAACCTGATCTTCCTGGAGAACCCCGAGGCCATCGAGGAGGTCGGCGGCTACGCTCCCGGTGGCATCCTGCTGTACGGCCCGCCCGGCACCGGCAAGACGCTGCTGGCCGAGGCCGCCGCGGGCGAGACCGGCAAGCCCTTCGTGTTCGTGGAGCCCGGCGCGTTCATGAACATGTTCTTCGGGGTGGGCATCCTCAAGGTGAAGGGCCTGTTCCGCAAGCTGCGCAAGCTGGCCCTGCGCTACGGGGGCGTCGTGGCCTTCTTCGACGAGGCCGACGCGCTGGGCAACCGGGGCGGGGCGGTGGGCGGCGACGGCGGCGCTTTCCGCTCGGAGCGGTTCGCGGCGTTCCTGCACGACGCCACCGAGCCCGGATCGTCCTACCCGTACCTGTCGCCGGGCGCGCAGCGGGTTCTGCAGGAGGCTGCGCAGGGCGGCTACGACCGGGCCGGCTCGCTGGGCGCCTACGGCGGGGACCCGTGGACCGGTCCCCGGCGGGAGTCGATCATGATGATGGGCGGCGGCGGTGGCGGCATGGGAACGTTGCAGGCCCTGCTGGCCGAGCTGTCGGGCCTCAAGAAGCCCCGGGGGTTCTTCAACCGGATCGTGCGCAAGATGCTGGGGATGCGGCCCAAGCCGCCCCCGAAGTACCGGATGCTGGTGATGATGGCCTCGAACCTGCCCGAGGCGCTGGACCCGGCCATGCTTCGGCCGGGCCGCATCGACCGGATCTACAAGGTGGGCTACCCCACTCAGGAGGGCCGCAAGCGCACCTACGAGGGGTATTTGGACAAGGTCGACCATGTGCTCACCGACGACGACATCGAGAAGCTGGCCACCATCACGCCCTACGCCACCGGGGCCACCATCAAGGACATGGTCAACGAGGCGTTGATCACCGCTATCCGAGACGGCCGGCGGGTCATCACCTGGGCCGACATGATCAAGGCCAAGCAGCTCAAGGAGCACGGTCTGGCCGACGACTTCGACTACGTGGAGCACGAGCGCCATGCTCTGGCCATCCACGAGGCCTGCCATGCGGTGGCCCTGCACCGGGTGAGCCGGCACCGCATGATCGATCTGGCCACCATCGAGCGCCGGGGCCAGGTGGGCGGCTTCGTGTCGCACATCCCGCCCGAGGACCGCTTCACCCACTGGCGCTCGGAGTACGAGGCCGACCTGGAGGTGTCGCTGGCGTCGCTGGCCGGCGAGCGGATGTTCTTCGGCGACGACAACTCGTCGGGGGTGGGCGGCGATCTGCGCAATGCCACCCATCTGGCCGCCATGATGTCCGGCTACTGGGGCATGGGCGACACGCTGGCCAGCCACGCGGTGCAGCAGCAGTTCGGGATCGGCGGCGGGAAGCGCAAGGGCGACGACGATGATCCCGAGCGTGAGTTGCTGAGCAGCGCTCTCGGCGACCAGATCGAGCAGCGCCTGGCCGACCGCTACGACGCGGCTCGGTGCCTGCTGGAGGCCCACCGGATCGAGGTGCTGGCGGTGGCCCACGCCCTGGAGACCCACAAGACCATCACCGGCGAGGACGTGAGCGCCATCGTCGACCGCGAGGTTGGGCCGTTCCTGGACGGCCGGGGCTACTACATGCCCGATGCGGTCGAGGCTCTCGAGGACTATCACGCCGCGGTGCTGGAGCTGCGCCGCACCGGCGGGATGCAGCTTCCGCCGCTGCCCAAGATCAGCGGCATAACCGGCCGCTTGGTCGAGACGGTCGCCGTCCCCGCGGCCGTACCCGTCGGCGCCGGTGCCGCAGCCGGCTCCGAGTCCTCCAGCTCCAACGGCTCAGACGGCTCAGACGACCAGGACGACTGACCCCCCACCCCTCAGCCGGGGCTTGCCGAGGACTTCTTCGCGACTGCTTGAATTCCTGGCCGGGAGGTCTCCGACGTGTCGTGCAACCACCTGGCGGTGCAGCGCTAGCTGAGCGTGAAGAGCGGCTCGTGTTGAGCGCTGCGGGGCCGGTTGGGCACCCGCCGGGGTGGTGCGGGCCCGGGCGCTGGCGGCTGGGTGGCTACCAGGGGCGCGGTACCGGTACGCCTAGGTGGTGGTGCGGGCCCGGCCCGGGAGGCTAGCCACCCGGACGCGCTTACGGTGGCCTGCGAACTACGGGACCAGGCGGACGCTTCGCGGCAAGGACAACTCGAATACTCCCTCAGGACCGCGCAGGATCAGTTCGCCATGCCGCAGGACGTCCAGGCCCACCAGCATCTCAGCGCCCGCCACTTCGGCGTCATAGGCCAGGACGGGTATCGGATCGGGTGGATGATTGTCACGCCAGCCCACCTGAAGCATCAGGTAGTACAGGCCGCTTTCCCGCGATCCTGAGGCTGTGGCCACATCTTCGCGGCGCATAGGTTCGAGCAGCAGCCCGTCGACTACTGCTGCGCTGACACAGGTTCGCTCCGCGGCCGTATCGATGATTCCGGTGGTCCGGATCGGCTGCGGGATGATCCTGCCTTCTAAGCGGTACCGCTCGAGTTCGCTTGGTGGCAGCCGCACCTCCACCTCCACGACCGGCCCCCTCCATCCGATCGTGCCCGCAATTCGCGCTGACGGCTTCGGGTCACCGTCGATTGACGGACACCGCCCAGGGGATGCTCGCCACCCGATCCTGCTCCGCGACCTCTTTGACCAGAAAGCGTCGTCCGACCGTGCTGCGAAAGCCCGCGTCGCACGCGTCGAACTCGTCATCGAAGCAGCCAACGAAGGCCGGGCGGCGGCGCCTATCGACCGGCTGCACAAACAACGCCCAGCGTCCTGCGTCTGTCTCCAGGAGTTCTGACTGACGCCTAGTGAAGGCAGCTTCGAGCCGGTCTAGGACGGGGTCGGGTGCCATGCCGCATTATGGCACGACGATAGGCGTACGCGGTGGAATATTTCAATAACTTTCGCTATATGCTGACGGGCAAGGCCTGCACCCTGGTCTAGGTTGGGTGGTGATGCTGTCGGCGGAGGGCTCGGTGCAGGTGGCGGCCACCCCGCGGGAGGTGCTGGAGCTCGCCTGCGATCTGCGGACCTACATGGCGCTCGACGGCAAGATCGTCAACGTTTACGAGAACCCGTCGATCGACTCGGACGGCAACGGCTTCGCGGTCATCCGGGGGTCGGTGCGGGGGATCCGCAGCCCCAAGCAGCGGCTGGCGGTGCGGCTCGACCGGTGGTGGTCGGTCAGCTTCGAGAGCGCCGGCCCCTGGCTGACCGACCGGCTGATGTGGTTCCGGGGAGGCTTCGTGGCCCAGCCGTCCCATGGCGGGTCGTGGGTCACGCACTCGTACCGCTTCCGGTTCAAGGGTCCGCTCGGCCCGCTGTTCGAGCGCTACCTGCGCGGCTGGCTGGACCGGGACGTCCATGACGAGCTCCAGCGGATCAAGGCCCACTTCGACCGGCGGGCCGCCGGACTGCCGCCGCTTGAGCTTCCCCACCGGCAACCCGCCCGCACCGACAGCCAACAGACCCGGGCCGGCACATGGAGGGACTTCATCGGCGGTGGCGGGGTGTAGCGGGCCAGTCGGGGCGGGTAGCGGTCAGGGGTTGGCTCCCATGCGGATCAGGCGCCGCCGGCCGGCGTCGGCGGCCAGGGCGGCCAGCAGGGCGCAGGCCGCGATCATCAGGAACCCGGCCCTGTAGGAGACCCGGTCCACCAGCAGGCCGAAGGCGAACGGTCCCACTACGCCGCCGACGTTGAGCCCGCCGGAGGTCATGCCGGTGGCCGCGCCGGGCGAGTCCCGGTAGGCCCGCACCACGGTGTGCACGATCAGGCCGCTCCCAGGCCCAGCCCACCCCCAGCGCGAACATGGCGCCCACCGGCACCAGGACCTTCGCGCCGGTGGCCGCACCCAGATAGCCCAGCGTGCTCACGCCCAGCAGGACCGACACGAACTTGAGATGCCCGGTGTCGTAGTTGTCGGCGAGGTAGCCCCCCGCGGTCCTGGTGAGGATCACAAGGAGGCTGGCCGCGGCCAGGAGGTGCCCGGCCAGTCCCTCGTCGATCCCGGCGTCGGTGGCGGCCGACACGAAGAACGCGGCCATGGTGGTGGCTGCGGCCGAGCCCAGCGCGGCGGTCAGCATCAGCATGTTCAGCGGCCCGTAGTCGATCTCGCTCAGGCCCCGCGACGCGCCGGCGGTGCGCACCGCCCGGCCCGCCGCCGCCCCGTACGGCGGCGCCAGCCCGTATCCGACCAGCGGCACGACCAGCGCGATGGCGAAGGCCCAGCGCCATCCCAGGGTGAGGCCGATGGCGGGTACGGCCAGCCCGGCCAGGAACACCGACAGCGGCACGGCCGCGGCCTGGATGCCGAAGGCGAACCCGTGACGGTGCACCGGCACGCCCCGGGCCACCATGGTCTTGGTGCCGGGCCCGGCGACCGTCAGTCCGATGGCGCCCACGGCCAGGGCGGCCAGCAGGGCCCAGTAGGAGCGGGCGGCCACTGCGATGCCTCCCAGCGACACCACGCTGAGCGCGTTGGCGACTCGCAGCGATCGCTGCGGGCCGAGGCGGTCGGTGAGAGTCCCGGCGTGGGGGGAGGTCACCGCGGCCAGCAGGAAGAAGAAGGCCACCGCCGTTCCCAGGCCGGCCTCGCCGAAGCCCAGGTCGTCGCCCATCTGCAGCGCCAGCGCGCCCAGTCCGAAGGCGGGCAGCATGGCTGCCGTCTGCGACGACACCGACGAGATCAGCGAGACGACGGGCCGGGCCCGCTCCTCGCCGAGCCGGCCGACCGGCGGGGAGGTCACTGGGTGGTGCGGGTGCCGAAGTTGTCGGTGAGCACCATCCCCGCCTCGGCGATGGCACCCAGGTCGGTGGAGTCGTGCATGTTGAAGATCAGCCCGTCGAGCCCGGCGTCGAACAGGGCCGCCACCTGTTCGCACACCCCGTCGCGGTCGCCCTCGATGGCGTAGCCGAGGTACTTGTCCATGCTCATGCTCCGCCTGGCTCGCATCTCCGCGCCGATTCGGGCCGCGTCGGCTGCGGTGTCGGCCATGACCAGCGCGCCCAGGCGGGTCTTGGAGATCTCGGCGGGGTCCCGGCCGGCCCGCTCGCAGTGGGCTTCAAGCACGTCCAGCTTGTGACGGATCCCGGCCGGGTCGCCGAAGATGTTGCAGGCGTCGGCGTAGCGGGCCGCGATGGCCAGGGTGCGCCGCTCGCCGCCCCCGCCCACCAGTATCGGCGGCCCGCCCGGCGTGAGGGGCCGGGGCCGGTTGAGGGCGCCGTCGATGCGGTGGCGCCTGCCTTCGAAGGTGGCCGGCCCTCCGCCGAGCATGGCCCGGCAGATCTGCACCGCGTCCTCGAGCCGGTGCATCCGTTCGCCCACCGGCAGGAACTCGTAGCCGTAGGCCACGTGCTCGGCCTCGAACCACGCCGCGCCGATGCCGAGCACGGCCCGCCCGCCCGACACCACGTCGAGGGTGGTGACCGTCTTGGCCAGCAGGGCCGGGTTGCGGTAGGTGACGCCGGTCACCAGCGCCCCCAGCCGGGCGGTGCGGGTCCAGGGGGCCAGCGCGGCCAGCAGGGTGTAGGGCTCCAGCATGGGTTCGTGGTCTGCGCCCATGGGCGGGATCTGGTGGAAGTGGTCCATCACCCACAGGGAGTCGAACCCGCTGTTCTCGGCGGTCGCCGCGGCCGCGCAGACCGCGCTGAACATGTCTGAGTCGTCCACGCCGGGGTAGCTGAAGCTGGGGATGTTGAACCCGAACCGGGTAAGCGTCATGATGCCTGTATACAGGAAATGCTCCGACTACCCCGACGCCTGAGCGGATCCGGCCCGTGAAGACCGCTCCGCAGACACTCGATCAGCTTCCGACGCCGTGCCTGGTCGTGGAGCGAAGCCTGTTCGATGCCAACGTGGCGGCCATGTCGGCGGCCTGGCCCGGGTTGTCGTTGAGGCCCCATGTGAAGGCGTTCAAGTCCACTGCGATCGCCGGGATACTCGCCGATGCCGGGCATGAGAACTTCTGCGCGGCCACGGTGAGGGAGATGGAGGGCCTGGCTGGGGCCGGGCTCGGGCGCGATCTGCTGCTGGCCAACGAGGTTCTGGACGCTTCCCGTCTGGGGAGGCTCGTCGAGGCCGGCCATCGGGTCACGGTGGCCGTCGACTCCGACGCCACGATCGCGGCCGCGGCGGCCGGCGGCGTCACCGAGGTGCTCGTCGACGTGAACGTGGGGCTGATGCGCTGCGGGTGCGATCCGGGCGACGCTGGACGCCTGGCCGACACCGCCCGGGCTGCGGGGCTCGAGGTCCGGGGCGTGATGGGCTACGAGGGGCATCTGATGATGGCCGGCGCGGCCATCAAGCCTGCCCGGGTGCAGGCCTCGATGGAGGTGCTGACGGAGGCTCATGCCGCGGTGGGGGGAGACGTCGTGTCGGGCGGCGGCACCGGCACCTACGCGGTCAACCGCTGGGTCACCGAGCTGCAGGCCGGCTCCTACTGCCTGCTCGACACCGACTACGCGCGGCTTGAGAGCCCGTTCGAGATAGCGGTGTCGGTCCTGGCCGCCGTGGTGTCGGTGAGCCCGCGGGGCTGGGCCGTGGCCGATGCCGGTCTCAAGGCCTTCGGCATGGACCACGGGCCGCCGTCCTGGCCGGGCGGCGGGATCGAGTTCGTGTCCGACGAGCACACCACCCTGCTCGACCCGGAGGGCCTGCTCCGCGTCGGCGACCGGGTCCGGCTGCTGCCCGGGCATCTCGATCCGACCGTGGCCCGCCACGAGTGCTTCTGGGTGGTCGACGGCCACGACGTGATCGACTGCTGGCCCGTCGACCTGCGCCACTGGTGAGCCGCAGAGGCCGAACGGTGCCCCGGCGCTCCACGACGTTCCGCAACTGGGCCGGCAACCAGGTGTGCGTGCCGGGTGAGATCCTCCGGCCCGGTTCTGCCGACGAGCTGGCCGCCATCGTGCGGCGGGCCGCCGAGAGCGGGCTGACCGTGAAGGCTGTCGGGTCGGGCCACTCCTTCACCGACGCCGCCTGCACCCACGGGATCCTGGTGTCGCTGGACCGCCTGGCCGCGGTGGAGGCGGTCGACACCGCCCGGTGCAGAGTCACCGTGCAGGCCGGCATCCGCCTCGACGCCCTGAACCGCCAGCTCGACCGGGCCGGGCTGGCCATGCCCAATCTGGGCGACATCGACCGCCAGTCGTTGGCCGGGGCGACCGCCACCGCCACCCACGGCACGGGACTCGGGCTGGGCAACCTGGCCACCACCATCGTCGGCATGGACATCGTCGACGGCCGGGGTGAGCTGATCCGCTGCGACGAGCACGAGCGGTCCGACCTGCTGCGGGTGGCCCGGGTGGGGGTCGGGGCTCTCGGGATCGTCACCCGGATGACGCTCCAGTGCGTCCCTGCCTTCGATCTCCACGCGGTGGAGACGGTCGAGCCTCTGGACGGTCTGCTCGACGGCTTCGAGCAGCAGATGGCCGGCCACGATCACATGGAGTTCTTCTGGATGCCGGGAGCCCGGCGCGCCCATGTCAAGCGCAACAACCGCACCGGCGAGCCCCGGCGACCACAGAACCGTCTGGTCGAGGCCCGCGACAAGATGCTCTACGAGAACGTCGTTTTCGGCCTGGCCAACCGCACCGTCCGCCGCTTCCCGTCCCTCGCCCCGACCGTGGCCAGGATGGCCGGCGGGGCCGCCACTCGCCGGGACTTCATCGACGCCAGCCACCGGGTGTTCGTCTCGAGGCGACTGGTGCGCTTCTACGAGATGGAGTACGGCGTGCCGGTCGCGGCCGTGCCCGAGGCCGTGCGCCGCATCGGGGCCCTGGTGCGCAGTCTCCCGTCGCCGGTGACGTTCCCGGTCGAGGTCCGGGTGTCGGCCGCCGATGACATACCGCTGTCCACCGCCTACGGCCGGGACACCGGCTGGTTCGCCTGCCACGTCTATGCCGGCACGCCCTATCTGGCCTACTTCCAGGGGGTGGAGGCCATCGCGGCCGACTACGGGGGCCGCCCCCACTGGGGCAAGCTCCATTTCCACGACCACCGGTCGCTGGCCCCGCTCTATCCGGAGTGGGACCGGTTCCAGCGGGCCCGATCCGAGCTCGATCCGGACGGGACCTTCGCGAACACCTACACCGACAGGGTGCTCGGCCCGGCCGATCAGGCAGAATCGTCGCTATGAGCACCCCAGCCATCGAAGACCTGCACCCCGACGACCAGGTGTCCCTCACCGAATGGGTCGACCGGTTCTCCGGCCATGTGGCCAACCTCCGCTACGACGACGCCGCGGCCATGATGGATCCCGAGGTCAACAGCTTCAGCACCTGGCAGGACGTGGTGGTGGGGGTGGATCACTTCGTCAACGGGCAGTGGCGCAACGTCTGGCCCAGCATGACCGGCTTCGTGCTGCTGACCGACAAGATGCGGGCCCGGGTCTCGCCCGATCGGCTGATGGCCGCGGTGATGGTCACCTGGACCTCGACCGGCTACTCCGAGGACGGCACGCCCTTCGACCGCCCCGGCCGCTGCTCGTTCGTGCTGGTAAGGGACTCCGTTGACGGCCCGTGGCGGGGCGTGCAGGGCCACTTCTCGCTGATGCGAGGCGTCCCCCAGCAGTCCTTCGGCGCCCGGAGCTAGCTCTCAGCCGAGAGCCGCTTGCAGGCCGGCGGCGTACTTCTTGCGCTGCGCCTTGACCATCAGCGGCACGAACGGCCGCATGAGGATGAACGGCCCCGACGGGGTCATCTCCAGGTCCATGGTGATTCGGGTGCCGCCGTCGCCGGTGTCGCTCAGCCGGTAGGTGCCCGCTACGGGCCATGATGTGTCCTCGGCGCACACCCAGGTGATCGACGAGCCGTTCTCCATGGCGGTGATGCGGAACTCGACCTCCTGGCCGCGGTTGGTCTGGCGGTAGACGGCTCCCACGGTGCCGGCGGCCCCGTCGGTCAGCTCGCAGGTGCCGACGTCGTGGCGCCACTGGGCCTGGTTGGCGGCCTCGGCCAGGTAGGCGAATGTCCGCTCCCGGTCGGCGGCCACATCGATCTCAACGGTGCAGATGCTCATGGGGGGAAGCTACCCGTGTTCGGAGCGTTGGTAGGCGAGGGTGGCGATCACCACGTCCTGGAGGGCCACCCCCTGGGACTCGAACAGCACGATGCCGCGGCCGGGCTGCGGTGGGGTGACGGTGCCCGCGATCACGTCGGCCAGGTCGGCCAGGTCGTCCCAGTCGAAGTGCCCGTCGGCGGCGGCATGTATCAGGTCGCCGGCCTCGGTGCGGGCTCCCTCGGCGCTGTCGCTCACCACGAAGCCGGCCCGTTGCACGGTGGTGCTGTCGACTTCCTGGCGGTCGGCCTTGGTGGACCCCACCGCGCACACCAGAGCGGCCGGCTCCAGCAGCGTTCCGTCGAACACCGGCGTGTAGCTGGACGTCACGGTGGCCACCACCCGGGCACCCGCGACCGCTTCGTCCGGGTCGGCCACGCCCCGAGCGGGAATGCCTCGTTCCCTGCCCCACGCGGCTACCTCCTCGGCCTTGCCGGGGTCGCGCCCCCAGACCCGAAGGTCCGTCAGCGGCAGCTCCTGGGCCAGGGCCTCCAGATGCGGCCTGCTCTGGATGCCCGTGCCGAACACGGCCGCGGTCGCGGCGCCCGGCGGGGCCAGGTGGCGAACGGCCAGGGCGCTGGCCGCCGCGGTGCGGATGGCGGTGAGGCCCAGCCCGTCGAAGGTGGCCATCAGCCCGACGTCGGGGCTGAACAGTCCCACCAGGAAGGCGAACCCGTCGGGGTGGGTGAGGTAGAGCTTGCCGCCCACCACCCGGTGCCGGGGCCACGAGGCGGCCATGGCGCTGCCCATCAGCCCTTGGGCCGCGGCCCGTACCCTCAGCGTGGTGGCCGCCTCGCCCGCGCCCAGGTCGCGCCAGGCCCGCTCCAGCCAGTCGGTGACCGTCTCCAGATCACACAGCTCGGCGATCTGCTCCTCGGTGAAGTGGGGGACGGGGCTCACGGCCGCTCCTCGGTGAAGTGGGGCACAGGGCTCATGGCCGCTCCTCGGTGAAATGGGGCACGGCACTCATGGCCGCTCCTCGGTGAAATGGGGCACAGCACTCATGGCCGCTCCTCGGTGAAGTGGGGCACAGGGCTCACAGCAGCTCCTTCAGGCGGGGGAGAGCTCGGGCGTTCACAGCCGCGGCGAAGCTCTCGGTTGAGGCCGGTTGGGTGCCGGCGGGCGCCAGATCGTAGGTGAGCGGTCCGGCCTGCAGTGTCTCTGAGAGGGCCTCGGTCACCGGCGGACCCAACTCCGCGGTCTCTTCGAACCACTCCAGCAGCGCGGCCAGCGCCAGGTAGGCGCCGGACGGGTTGACCTTCCCTTTGCCGGTGTGGCGGGGTGCGGAGCCGTGGACGGGCTCGAACAGTCCCACGCAGCGGCCCTGGATCGGTGGGCCGGGGTTGACGCTGGCCGAGCCGCACAGCGCGATCGACCCGGCCCGCCCCGCGGCCAGGTCGCTGAGCATGTCGCCGAAGATGCCCTCGGTCAGCACGACCGTGTCCGACACCACATCGTCGTGGGCCAGCTCGAAGGCCATGCGGTCCACGTAGGTGTGGCGCAGCGGCACGCCCCGGTTCTCGGCCACCCGGCCGGTGATCGACCGCCACAGCCGGCTGGTGGCCATCAGGTTGGCCTTGTCCGCTGAGACGATGCCCGAGGCGAGGCCCTGCTCGACCAGGTCGCAGGCCATCTCGGCCAGCTCGGCGATCTGTTCCGGCGTGAGGATCACCTCGTCGCCGGCGGCGTTCGATCCGTCGCTCTCGGTGCGGGTGGACGCCGCGCCGTAGGCCCCGCCCAGCAGGTTGCGCAGCACGATCAGCGGCCGACCGCTGCTCTCGCCGGCCCTGACGATGTTGCGGATGCTGACCCTCAGGTCGTAGCGCTGGCGCAGGCCGATGATGGAGTGCTCGGGTCGGTAGTCGTCCAGCGACACGCCCGGATGCTCCCCGGCCGCGCCGAAGAACATGGCGTCGCAGTCGTCGCAGGCCGCCAGCGTGTCGGCCGGCAGGCCGGTGCCCAGCTCTCCGAAGGCGGAGGCGCCCACCGGCCAGGGCCCGGTCAGCTCGATGCGGCCCGCATCCGCGATGGCGTCCAGCAGCTCGACCGGTCCGGCCACCACCTCGGCTCCCACCCCGTCGCCGGGCAGCACCGAGATCCGGCGCACACGGCCCGCTGCTGTCATGCCGTCCCCGCTCTCAGCAGTTCCAGAGGACTCATGCCAGGATCGCCTCGGCCGTGGCGCCGGCCACCAGCTCCAGGCCGCGGTCGCCCAGGATCGGGTCGAGCCGCTCGACCCAGTCCCGGATGCCCTCGGCGATGGGCGGGTAGTCCCGGTGCCCGAGGTCGCTGCCGAACACCAGCAACTCGTGCGGGTACGACGCCACCAGGTCCTCGGTGGTGGGCCCGGCCTCTCCGGCCAGCAGGTCGGCCAGCACGCCGATCTCTAGGTGCGCGTCCAGGGCCCGGAACTGCTCGAGGTGTTCGTCGCGCCAGCCCAAGAAGTTCAGGCCCGGATGGTTGACGAGCAGCCGGTCGACTCCCCGGCCCCGGGCCGTGTCCAGGGCCACCACGGCCTCGTCCATGGTGAGGTGGCCCGAGGCCAGCACCATGCCGGATCGGGCGGCCTCGTCGAACACGTCCAGCCACTCCGGGCGCACCGCGCCGTCCTCCACCACCGGCACCTCCCGGAACGAGATGCCGCGGTGGGCGGAGAGCTCCGGGCTGCTGCTGGCCGCGATGTGGGCCGGAGACGAGATGGTGGGCAGCCACACCACCCTGGCTCCGAGGGCGGCGGCCACCGCCACCGCGTCGGGGTTGGCCCCGCCGACGGGCGAGTTCAGCACTACGCCGCCGACGGCTTCGTCGCCGAGCAGCAGGGCCCGCTCGGCCGAGGACCCCTCGTGGGCCTTGAGCACGAATCGGGCCACCCCGGCCGCCTTGGCCTCGGCCATCGTCTCGGGATCATGGCTGTGGCGCGGAGCCAGGCTGGGGGCCGAGTGCACGTGGAAGTCGACCATCCCGTCGATCACGGTCATATCGACGCCCCGGTCATGGTGCCGGTCGCGGTCATCCCGGCGCCCCCGCCAGGTCGACCCACTCCAGCACGGTGGCGTCGTCGAGCAACCTCCGCCGGACCTTGCCCACTCCGGAGTCGCGGGGGATCTCGGCCAGCCGGGCCGCCGCCGCCGGCTGCATGAACGGGGGCAGTTGCTGGCTGACCGCCGCGATGGCCTCGGTCGGGATGGAGGGGCCGACGAGGTACAGCACGATCTCATCGTCGACCAGCTCGCTGTTGCGGCGCCACACGGCCACGTCTGTGATTCCGTCCACGGACGAGAAGCGCTGCTCGACGTAGCCGATGGGCACGAACTCGCCCTTGACCCGGATCGACTCGCTGGCCCGCTCGATGAACACCAGGTTGCCGGCGTCGTCGACCCGGCCCAGGTCGCCGGTGGCGAACCAGCCGTCGTCGTCGAACGGCTGCAGCAGGCCGTCGGCTCGCCGGTAGCCCGAGAACAGCACGCCGGCACGGTCGGCTCGCACCTTGATCTCTCCGCCGGCGTCGACCCGCCACTGCACCTCGTGGCGGGCCCGGCCCCCGTAGCGGGACATGCCCTCGGGGTGGTCGGGCCGCTCGCCCCGCCGCCAGGCCCAGATGTGGCACAGGCCGCCGGCCTCGGTGGATCCGTAGGCCGAGAAGCCCAGCGGCACGCCGAACGTCTCCAGGAAGTCGGGGTCGGCGAAGAACACCCGGCTCACCCGGTGGCCGGCCGCGTCGGCGGCGCTGGTGGCCCGCTTGAGGATCTCCACCGGCGGGGCGTGCAGGATCAGCACGGTCGCTCCGGTGCCGCGCACCAGCGGCCAGAACCCGCTGGCCGAGAACCGTTCGAGGCCCAGCACCTCGGTGCCCCCGGTCAGCCCGCCGATCACCCCGTAGCCGAGCGGGTTGATGTGGAACATGGGCAGCGGGGCCAGCACCGTGTCGGCCTCCGAGAAGCACATCGAGTCGGCGATGAACCGGCCCAGGCGCAGGAAGTACTCGTGGGTCTGCTCGCAGAACTTGGGCACGCCGGTGGTGCCCGACGTGTGCATCCAGCCGGCCACATCGAAGCGGTCCCGCCCCAGCCCGGGCGCATCGTCCAACCTGTCGAGCCCGGCTGTGGTCCCGTCGGTGAGCACTGTCCCGTCGAGGGCTGCGGCCAACACTCCCTGGTCGAGCCCGCCGGCGTCGAGCTGGACGGCCTCAGGGGCCACCGCCGGCGACACCTCGCGTCCCGACCACACAACCGCGTCCGGCGCGAGCTGCTCCAGCATCTCGGCCAGCAGCTCGTCGGGGTAGTCGGGGTTGACCAGGGCGGCCTCGGCCCCGGCCAGCACCAGGGCCAGCCAGGCCGTCAGGTAGGAGTCGGACGTCGTGCCGATCAGTGCCACCCGCCGGTCCAGGCCCGCGCCTGCCTCTTCCAGTGCTCCGATCGCGCCCCGTGCCCGGCCCACGGCCTGCCCGAGGGTGGGCGTGGCCTCGCCGGCCATGCCGAAACGGGCGCCGGGCTGCCGCCGCACCCGGTCACAGACCAGTTCAGCCAGGTTCCTCACGTCGCGCCCGCGCCCCCCGAATTGGCAGCGTTGTGCACGGATGGCGTGCATTCTGCTGCCAATTCCGCTCTGGGGTGGACAGTGGGGGTCAACCCAGACCCTCGTAGTCGTCTGCTCGCAACACCCGGCGGGCCACATAGTTGCGCAGCACCTCCAGCGAGCCTCCCGCCACCCGCAGCACTTTCATGTCGTGCAGGATCTGCCCGTAGTCGGTGTCGGTGTAGAGGCCGTGGCCCCCGGTCAGGGCGAACGCCTCGTTGACGGCGTGCTCGGACGCCGCGATGGCCATCTTCTTGGCCAGCGTGG
Source organism: Acidimicrobiia bacterium (assembly GCA_022828135.1). Lineage (GTDB taxonomy): Bacteria > Actinomycetota > Acidimicrobiia > Acidimicrobiales > Aldehydirespiratoraceae > Aldehydirespirator. Next base: position 25,577 of record JAJEJB010000010.1, read on the forward strand.
TGGCCAGGGCTACGTCGCCGCCGGCGTCGTGGAGGTTGGCTGCGTGGTCGCGGGCCAGCGAAGCCCCGTAGAGGTCGCTGTAGCAGTCGGCCACCGTCCATTGGATGCCCTGGAAGTCGGTCACGACCGAGTCGCCCACCTCCCGGCCCGATCCGTAGGCGATGGCGTCGGCCAGGGCTCGCCGACCGAACCCGATCAGCTCCGAGGCGTTGCCCAGCCGGCTCATGTTGAACGTCGAGAAGAACGTGTCCATGCCCCGGCCGGCCTCGCCCAGTATCGCCGATCCCGGCACCCGCACGTTCTCCAGCGTCACGTCGGCGGTGGGGATCAGGCGCAGCCCGATCGGGTCGGTGTGGGTGGTGGACACGCCGGGCAGGTCGGTGTCCACCAGGAAGGCGGTGATCCCTTCGGGGGCGATGGCGTACACCAGGGTGACCTGGCTCTCGCATCCCAGGTTCACGTGGGTCTTGTCGCCGTTGATGATCCAGTCGTCACCGTCGCGCTCGGCGGTGGTGCGCATCAGCTTCATGGACGAGCCGACGCCCGGCTCGGAGATCGATTCGGAGAAGATCAGCGTGCCGCGGGCCATCCCCGGCAGGTAGCGCTCCCGCTGCTCGGGTGTGGCCCAGTCGATGAGCCACCGCTGGCCCTGGATCGAGATCTGCGGTGACACCAGCCCCAGCCGGCCCACCTCTTCCTCGATGAGGCAGTACTCGGCCACGCCCAGGCCGCTGCCTCCTTCATCCTGCGGAGTGAACGGACCGACCCAGCCGTGGGTGCCCATGGCCGCGTAGATCTCGGCCGGGAACCGGGCGGCCTGCTGGCAGGCCCGCAGCTCGTCGCGGTGTTGGGCCGCGAAGTCGGCCATGGCCTCGATGGTGGCCTGGGGCCAGTCGGGGTCTGTGAAAGTCAGGTTTACGTACATGGCTCGTCCTGGGGCGGGTTCGGCTCATGTTGTATACCAACCCGCGGCCCCAAGACGAAATCCCGCCGTGCTGTCCCCTACGAAGGTTCGGCGTCCTTGTCGGGGCCGAGGATCTCTCCGAGCCTTCTCATGGCTTCGGCCCGGCGCGACGACGGGAGCGACTCGACGTCCACGGGATCGAGCCGGCGCAGCCGCTCGATGACGTCGTCGCCGAGGTCGTCGTCGAGGTCGTTGTGGAGGTCGTCTCCAGGATTCGGGCCGTCGCCGGTTGTCACGTCTGCCTGCTTTCTCGTGTGCGCCACACGACCCCCCAGGTTGTATTGGACTTCACGCTCCGCAGTGGACGGTGGTGCTGTCGATCCGGTCTGTGAGCCGCTTGCGGGCCCGGTGCACCCTGATGGCCACCGCGTTGGCCGAGATGCCCATGGCCTCGCCGATCTCGGCATGCGACAGCCCTTCCCATGCGACCAGCATCAGGATCTCGCGGTCCTCTTCGCGCAGGGTGTACAGGGCCGGCAGCAGGGCATCGGCCCGGTCCGATGTCTCGTAGCGGTCATCGGTCCAGGGGTCGGTACGAGCCGCGCCGAGGAGTTTGCCGTTGAGAGCCTGGCGACGGCGAGCGGACCGGTAGGCGGTGAGGATCGTGTTGCGGGCCACGCCGAAGAGCCACGCCCGCTCGAAGCCTTCCGGGATCTCGTCCCGGCGGCGCCAGGCAACCAGGAGTGTGTCGGCGACCACTTCGTCCGCTGTCTGCTCATCCACACGTCTCCTGGCGTAGGCCAACAGCATCCGGTAGCTGTCGTGATAGAGGCTGGTGAACCAGTCTCTGTCTCTGCCTAAGGGCGTCTTGACGCCCACCGTTCCATTCGTGTCCACCTTCCTCTCTTCCTTTCTCCCCCCCATTTGCAGCGGCGCGCCGGTCGGCCGGCGCATCCTCTTGAAGTCCGGTGACGGGGTCCCGCAGCCGCACCGGAGTCGTCTGTCCGGGGCCGCGGTGTTCGCCTGGCTCTTGGAAGCAACGTCGAGCGGGGCGTGTGTCTTGCGTGCCCCTATTCTCCCGGGTCGTCAAGGGCCTGTAAACGTGCCATCCGTCACACGTCACCGCCGGGCCCGGCACCAGTGGCGGATCGTCAGGAAACGGCCAGGGCCGCCCCTCCGGATCGGGGGTCGCTGACCAGTTCGGCAGCGTTCCTCTTGCCGCCCCGGCCCGTGCTGTCGCCGCTGACTACCAGCTGCAGCCCGCCGCCCACGTTGCTGGTGTGCCTCACCTCGTAGCCGGCCAGACGGGTGTCGTCATGCCAGGCGATGCCCGGCTCGGCGAAGGCGTACCACGGCTCGCCGATGCCGGCGGGCACGCCGAAGCGGTCGCCGGTGGGGCATACGAACCAGCGGGACCCGGCCGCGATGTCGGCTGTGGCCGCGCCCCGCCGGAAGCGCTGGATGGCCTGGGCCAGCCACTGCACCTGCCGGTCGCCCCCCGGGGTGGCCACCGTCATCCAGCCCGGACCGGTCCGGCGTCGCACGTGAGCCGCGCTGAGCGTGTGGGGCAGCACCGCGCCCCCGCGGAGGTTGCACCCGGGCAGGTCCGCTCTATCAGACAGGGCGGTCCCTACCCGGTTGCTGAAGGCCACTCCGGTGCCGCCGGCCACCCAGCCGGTGCCGAACTGCACTCCGGCCAGGCTGTGCACCACGGTCGCCGACAGGCCGCCGGCGTCGAGCGCGGTGGTCACCGCCGTTCCCGCCGGGCGGGCCGGGCCGCGGATGCAGAACTCGGTGAGCTGCTGCTCGGTGAGCGTGGCCACGGCTTCGGCGAAGTCCCGTGAGGCCGGGTCGGCGCCGGGCGGCGCGGCGGCCAGCAGCGCCGGGGTGATGGGGGCCTGGCTCGGCGCGCCGGTCACCCACACCACGATGTCGTCAAGATCGAATCGCAGGGCCGTCTCGGCGGTGGCCTCCACCGCGGCCAGATCGTCGTGGCGCAGCGCGGCCCCCTCGGCCTCGGCCGCCTCCACCAGTCGATCGGCCAGCCTCCCGCGGTAGAAGGCGTCGGGACCCTGCCACGCGACTGCCTCGAGGGTGGCGGCCAGGTCCGGCATCCGGATGGTTGCCCCCGCCTTCGGGGCTCGCTCGCTTCCCAGCATCCGTCGCAGGGCGGCGACGTGGCCCCGGCTCTCGACCCGCTCGTACACGTCTGCCATGCGCGCCGTGACGGTGTGACCGGCCGCGGCCGTCAGAGCCCCGGAGAAGAGGTCGGTCCAGTCGAGCCGTCCGTGGGCCTTCCACGCGGCTTCCGCGCCCCGGAGCGAGCCGGGCACCACCGCGTTGCCGGGGCCGCTGGTCGCCGGCCAGCCCTCACGAGCCGCGCTGTCGCCGCCGGCCGGTGCCAGCGGAGCCCGCGACCATCCGCCGTAGACGTGCACCCGGCCGTCCGTTCCGGCTACCAGCGCCACCATCTCGCCGCCGGGACCGGACTGCGGTGCGTTCACCACCCACTGGGTGAACGCCGCGGCCAGCGCGGCGTCGACCGCGGTGCCGCCGGCCTTCAGCGCCTCGATCCCGGCCTCGGTGGCCAGCCGGTGGCCGCTGGCCACCCCGGCCGACCCGCTGACCGACCCGGCGATCCTCATTCAGTCCCGCTCCGGAATTGACGACATTCCGGCCCCTGGAGGCAAAGTATCCGCCTCAATTTCGTGGAGGAGGCCGCTAGAGCCTGGTGATGGCGGGCATGGCCTCCACCAGGTCGTCGAAGCCCATCGGACGGTCCTGCAATGCCGACCGGCTGGCCGCCTCGGCTGCCAGCATCACGATGTCCGCCGCGCTCCACCCGCCCGTGCCGTCGGCCAGCTCGGCGGCCAGGTCCTCGTCGAGCTCCAGCCCGTGGGCGGCCGCCAGCGCGGCGATCAGCGCACCGCGGCGACCACCGTCGGGGTTGGCCACCTCGAGATGCACTCCGAGGCGCCCGGAGCGCAGCACGGCGGGGTCGATCAGCTCGGGCCGGTTCGAGGCTCCCACCACGAACACCTGGCCCTCGGCCAGCACGTCGTCGAGCGAGGCCAGCAGGGCCGACACCACCCGCTCGTCGGTGCGTTCCCCGCTCTCACCGGCCCGCACCGGGGCCAGCGCGTCGAGGTGGTCGAGCATCACCAGCGACGGGCGGGCTTCGGCCGCCCGCCTGAACAGGGCCCGCACCGCCTCCTCGGACTCGCCCAGCCACTGGTTGTAGACCTTGCTGCCCTCGATGGCCACGAAGTTCACGCCCAGCTCGGAGGCCAGGGCGTGCACCAGCGCGCTCTTGCCCGACCCGGCCGGGCCGTGCAGCAGCGCGCCTTGCTCGGCTCTGTCGGGCTCCACTGCCCGCTGGCCCAGCTCCCGCAGGCGCGCCTTCAGGTCGCCTAGGCCCACGATCTGGTCCCAGGTGATGCGGTCGGTCCGGGTCACGACGTCGCGCAGCACGCTGGGCCTCACCGTTCGCAGCGCGGCTTGGAGGTCGCCCGGCTCGACCGCCAGTTCGGTGCCCTCCAGCGAGTCGGCCAGCTCGAAGCCCTCGCGGCCGGTGGCCAGCCGGTCGGCGGCCTCCAGGCCGGCCGAGCGGGCCAGGTGCATCAGGTCGGCCCCGGTGAAGCCTCCGGTCTCGGCGGCCACCGTGGCGATGGCGTCCTGCGCTTCGGCCACCAGGGGCATCTCCCGGGTGTGGATGGACAGGATCTCGGCTCGGGCCGCCTCGTTGGGCGGGCCCACGAAGATCTCCTCCTCGAAGCGTCCGGGCCGCCGGAAGGCCGGATCGATGGCCTGGATGCGGTTGGTGGTGGCCATCAGGATCAGGCCGTCCACCTCCTCCAGTCCGTCCATCAGGGTGAGGAGCTGGCTGGCCGCCCGCACGTCGCTCTGCGACGCCAGGCGCTCCCGGTTGGTGGCGATCACGTCGAACTCGTCGATCATCACCAGCGACGGGGCGTGGGCCAGCGCCCGCGAGAACAGCAGCCGGAGGTTGGCCTCGGTCTCGCCCTGCACGCTGCCCACCAGCTCGGTGGCCGACATGCGGTAGGCGGTGACGCCCAGCTCGTTGGCCAGCGCCTTGCAGATGAGCGTCTTGCCGGTGCCGGGCGGACCGTGCAGCAGCACCCCCTTGGGCGGGCGCACTCCCAGCCGGCGGTAGAACGCGGGGCGCAGCAGCGGCAACTCCACCAGCTCCCGCAGGCGCCTGATGATCTGGTCGCACCCGCCGACGTCGGCCAGGGTGATGAGCCGCTCCGACACGCTGACGTCGGCCCGGTGCAGCTCCACCTCGGTGCTGTCGCCCATCCGCGACGGCGACGGCGAGGCCAGGTCGATGCGCACCAGCATCCCCGCACCGCCGGGGTAGATCTCGGCCAGCACCCGGTTGCCGCCGTACAGCGGTGTCCCGTCGTCGCGCAGGCGCTCCAGCAGCCGCTGGTGCAGGTTGAAGGTCAGGTTGTAGGGCGGGGTGATGCGGGCGCTGTCCGCCTCCGGCAGCTCTCCCACCGCGGTGGCGTCCACGGGCTCGCCGGGGCGCACTGCCAGCTGGGGCCACAGCATGCGCCCCAGCCTCACGAGCCTGTCGTCGTGGTCGTGGGTCCGGACCACCGCCCAGGCCGTGTGTTCGCCGTTGCGCAGCGCCGCCGCGTCGCCGTCGGCGAGGCCCAGCTGTTCCAGGCAGGCTGCCGACAGGCTGGCCTCCGACGGCCCCAGCTTGGATCCCGGCGCGGGCCGGGCCGCCAAGCGGGTCAGCTGTGCTGGGCCTGCCACTCCGGACACGCTTCGAGCACCTCCATGGCGACGCCGCCCTCGGGGCTGATGGCCGAGTCGAGGTTGGCCCAGCACACCAGCATCCGGGTCGGTCCCACGCCGGTGTTGAAGTGCTGGTAGGTCACCCCGGACTCCTTGATCGGGATGGCGATCACGTCGCCCTCCTCCCATTCGTGGGCCCGGCCGTCGAGCACGGTGTGGCCGCTGCCGGCCATCACGAAGTGGATGATCCCGCCCTGGCAGTACAGCTTGCCGCTGTTGGAGCCCTGCGGGACTTCCAGTTCGTGGAAGTACAGGGCCCTGGTGCTGGGGGTCTCCAGGTGGGGATGCAGGTACCACCGCATGGTCCCCATGCGGTTCAGCTCGGGCTCGCAGTCCTCCCGCCCGATCAGGTTCTTGGCCTGGGCCCGGCGGTCGCGCTCGTCCCTCGACTCGGCGAAGGTGATGTCGTAGAGGGTCTGCTCAGCCATCGAGCCACTCGTCGTGTCAGCCATCGCCGGCCCTCTCGCCGATGATGCGGGTGACGGCCACGATGGGATCCTCGTCGGCTTCGCCGCCGGCATCGCCCTCGTCGTCGCCGCCGGTGTCGGTGGCCTTCATCTCCCGCCAGTTCGACTGCTCCTTGACCTGGGCCAGCATCGAGCCGGTCTGGAACAGGAACGGGATGTAGATGAAGGCGATCCACTGCGAGCTCTGGGAGTCGTCGTAGTTGAAGTGCTGGTGCTCGACGCCGCCGGGCTTCACCGGCAGGATCAGCAGGTCGCCGGGCTTCCAGTGGTACTCCTCCCCGTCGAACACGCTGTAGCCCGCGCCCCGGGTGACGTAGATCACCAGCCCGCCCTGATGGGTGTGGGCCCCCGACTCGGTCTGGATGTCCTTGCGGAACACCATCCAGTCCTGCACGGCCCGGTTCTCGGCCCGCATGTGCAGGTAGTACTTGCTGCGGCCCTGCCGGGACTGCTGCCAGGGCAGGTCCTTGCCCTTGATCACCACCTGGCCGCTGTCGGCCAGGTTGCGCCGCTCGGCGAACGTGGAGAAGAAGACCTCGTACGGGTGCCGGTCCTCCTCGCTGCGGTCACGCTCTCTCAGCCGGGTCTGCTCTCGTTCGACCATCGTCCGTCCCTTCCGAGTCCTGTCTGTTGAGTCTGGCGTGCCCGGCCGCGCCGCTCGGCTGCTGCGACGGTCAGGCCGCCATGCGCAGGAACCGGGTGGCGTTGCCCGAGAACAGTCTCTCGCGTTTGGCGTCGTCTTCAATGCCCCATGCCAGCGCCGCGCCCGGCGAGTCGGGGAAGCGGCACTGGGCGTGGGGGAAGTCCGACTGGTACATGAGCACCCCGTCGCCCAGGACGCTGTCGACGTAGTCGTAGATCTTGCGGCCCTCGTAGAGCTCGATGCCGCAGTAGACGTGACCGGCCCGGGCGTACTCCGACGGCAGCATCGAGAGCTGCGGCCCCTTGCTCTTGAGGTGCCTGGACTGGCCGTCGAGGCGCAGCAGCCATTCGGGCAGCCAGCCGCAGCCGGTCTCGGAGAAGCCCACCCGGAAGTTGGGGTGGCGGTCGAACACCCCCGACAGCAGCAGGTAGGCCAGCCGCAGCTGCGCCCCCCACGGGTGGGCCGCGGTGCGGGCCACCACGATGTTGTCCCACACGTCGCGGTAGCCCGGGAAGTAGGGCGGCTCGTAGAAGAACGAGTGGTGCAGCAGGGGCAGGTCGGCGTCGGCCAGCGCGGCCCAGACCGGCTCCAGGTCGGGGTCGTCGATCGGGTAGCCCTCGGCCAGCGCGAGCATGGCTCCGGCCACCGACGGCTGGTCGCCGCACTTCTCGATGTGGCCCACCGACCATTCGACGTCCTCGCCGGTGAGCATCAGCAGGCTCTTGAGCCGGGCGGTGTCTATGGAGCAGAAGTCGGTCATGTAGCGCTGGTACGACTCGTACAGCCCGGTGGCCACGTCGGTGGGGCACACCGTCACCGACTGGGGCCAGGTTCCGGGGATGAGCAGGTGCACGTCGGTGCCCTCGCGGTCCATGTCGGCGATGCGGCCCTCGGCGTTGTCGTGGCCCACCCCGTAGCGGGGCGAGTCCTCGGTCACGACCAGGCCCCGGATCTTGCCCTCCAGCGCGGCCCGGCCGCCCGCGCCCAGCTCCTCCTCGTGCTGCGACTTCTCGCCGATCTCCCGCAGGTAGCCGCGGGGCTCGATGCTGAGGTTGGTCCAGGGGCCGTCGGGGTCGCCGTAGGTGAGGGGCAGCTCCACCCGGCGCTCGTAGTGGCTCAGTTCGGCGCCCCAGCGGTCGAGCAGTTGCTGGTCGGCGTAGCGCCTGAGCACCTCCACCGACGGCCACACATGGGTGTCGGTGTCGATGATGGTCAATCCGTCGCGCACGCTGCTCCTCCCGTTACCGCCCGAGCAGCGCTCGACCGATTGGCAGTCGCGGACTGTATACCGTTTGCCCGAACGGCCTCTAATCGGGGCCGGCATGGCAGGCTGATCGGATGCAGGTGGTGGTGATCGGTGCCGGGATCGCGGGCGCGTCGGCGGCCTGGCACCTGGCCGACCACGCCTCGGTGGTCATGATCGAACGGGAGGCCCAGCCCGGTGCCCACGCCACCGGCCGCTCGGCCGCCCTCCACACCGAGACGTCGGGCGCTCCGGTGGTGAGCGCGCTGGCTGCGGCCAGCCGCCCGTTCCTGGCCGACCCGCCCGACGGGTTCGCCGATTATCCGCTGCTGTCGCCCCGGGGCCTTCTATGGATCGCCCGGGCCACCGAGCGGGACCGGCTCGACGGCAAGGCGGCCGCCGCCGAGGCTCACGGTGTCGAGGTCCATCGACTCGACTCGTTCCGATGCCGCGAACTGGTCGGCGTGCTGCGCTCCGATGCCGTCGACGCGGGTGTCTACGAGCCGGGTGCCATGAACATCGATGTGGACGGGCTGCTGCAGGGGTTCCTGCGGGGTGCTCGCCGCCGGGGCGTCGAACTTCACCTGAACGCCGGAGTGACCGCCCTCACGGCCCGGCCCGGCGGCTGGCGGGTTGAGGCCTCCGATCAGCATTGGGACTGCGATGTCGTCGTGAACGCGGCGGGGGCGTGGTGCGATCCTCTGGCCGAGATGGCCGGCGTGGCCCCGCTGGGGCTCAGGCCGCTGCGGCGCTCGGTGTTCGTGTTCCCTCCACCGGAGGGTGTCTCCACCGCGGGCTGGCCGATGGTGTGGGACATCGGCAACCGCTTCTACTTCGAGCCCGAGGGACCGATGCTGCTGGTGTCGCCCGTCGACGAGACCCCCAGCGAACCCTGCGATGCCCGGCCGGAGACGGAGGACATCGCGCTGGGAGTGGAGGAGCTGGAGGAGGCCACCACCCTGCGGGTCCGGGGCGTGCGCCGCACTTGGGCCGGCCTGCGCACCTTTGCCGGCGACAGCGTTCCCGCGGCCGGCTTCGACCCCGACCGTCCGGGGTTCTTCTGGCTCGCCGGCCAGGGCGGTTACGGCATCAAGACCTCACCGGCGCTGGGACAACTGGCCGCCGCGCTGATCACCGGCGCGTGCGAGCTGCCTGCCCTGCCGCCGGGGTCGGTGGACGCTCTGAGCCCGGCCCGGTTCCGGGCCCCTTCCTGAGCCCGGCCCGGTTCCCCGTCTCAGCCGGGATCGATCGGCAGGGCGGTGACGTTCGCGGGTTCGTGCTCGACGGTGTCGTGCCGGCGGCCGCTGGTGATCGTCGACTGCTTGACGGCTTTGGCCGCCAGTTCCTCCAGGTCGTCCCGGCTCGGGTCGGTCAGGTAGGCGTCGACTGCGGCGGTGTCCGGGAAGGACAGCACCAGCACGGCATCGGGGCGGCGCCGTCCTCCCTTCACCTCGCTGGCTCGCCGCTCGGCCCGGCCGCCGTGGCGGGCCGCCAGCTTGAGCAACCGGTTGATGTAGCGCTCGAACTGGCGCTTGGATCCGCCTCGCAGGAGGCGGACCGTCAACTCGATCCGGCTGTCACCGCTCACACAACGATTGTACGTCGCACCTGCGACTCGCCCGGAAGGAACCCGGTCCGGCTGGGCGCTGGGCGCTACAGGTGGCCGGCCCGCCGTCTTGCGCCGGCCCGCTGCTGGTCGTACCGCTCACCGTCGAGGCGGCGGCCGAGTTCTTCCACGCGCAGGCCCCTGGTCTCGATGGGGGCCACCCCCGCGTCGGCCAGGCCCTGGTAGCGGGCCGCCAGCGCCTCCTTCTTGCGCACCTGGTGGGGTTGGAAGTCGTCGAATTGCCGGGCCGTGATCTCGTCGGTCACAACCAGTTCCCCGGCCCTCACCGCCGAAGCGACGAGTTCCTCGCCGACCTCGGTGCGAACGATGATGCCGTTGAAGCCCTCGTCCTCGCCGGTGGGGGCCCCGCCCGGCCAGATGTCGGCCGAGGCCACGTCGGCAGCCTCGCCCAGGGCGTCCGGGCAGAACTTGCAGCGCGTCTCGACCTGCCAGCCCGACTCGTCGGCCCACATGTCGAGGTAGCTCTTGACGAATCGCTCGCCGGCCCTGGTCTCCACCACCGTCGCTCCGGGGTTGCCGTGGCCCCGGTACCGGAACAGCGCCACCTCGGTCTCGTCCAGCCCGAACTCGTCGAGAACCGCCGTCGACTTGGTGAGGCGGGATTGCCCCCCGCACACCAGCGCCAGGCGGACGGTGCACAGCTCGTCGACCCGGGGATCCGTCTTGGAGAGCGCATGGACCGCGCCGAGGTCGCAGGGCTTGGCGATGACGGCGAAGGGCTGTCCTCGCCCCAGTGCGGTGTCCAGACCGGCCAGCGGGGCGGTCGGCCCGTAGCGCGACGCGGTGTTGGCCTGCACCGACTCGGGCGTGTCCGAGATGACCCAGCGGCTGCGCATGGGCTGATCGGGGTCGGCGCCGACGTGCAGCACGAAGTCCACCCGGCCCGTGCGCAGCGCGTGCATGCCCAGCGCGGTCAGCACCCCGCCGGTGGCGGCCTCGTAGCGAACGTCGGGATGGGCGGCCCAAGCTCTGGCCATCGACCGGTAGGCGCCCCAGACGGGGTCGGACTTGCAGCCGGCCTCGACGCGGGCCTCGGCCACCGCGCCCGTGCAGGCGGCCACCAACCGGCCCTCCTCGTCGGGCGTGAAGCCGTCCACCGGCGAGGGCCGCAGCGATCCGGCGGGCGTCATGACCATCTTGACCCGGCCTCCGGTGACCGCCTCACACAGCCCGCAGCCGATGCACATGTCGTTGGCGACGATCTCGGCGATGGTGCGCGACCCGGTCATCCGAGTGTCGACAGGAGATGCCCGTTGCCGGGTGCGGCCGGCAGTCCCAGGTGCTTCAGCATGCGCCAGTAGAGCGCCCCGTCGGAGGCCACCAGGGGCGTGCCCGTGCGGCTCTCGACCATGTCGAGCACCCGCACCATCCGCATGCCGGCCCCGGTCTGCACGATGGCATCGGCCTGGGGTGCTCGGGCGCAAGCGTCGACCGCGGCCGCGAACATCATGTCGTCGGGGTAGTCCCACAGCGTGGCGGCCTCATGGCGCAGCATCTCGTCGTGGTCGGCGATCAGGCCCTGGTCGATGATGTTGCCCGCCCACAGCACCCGGAAGCCGGCCGCCTCCAGGTAGGCGTTGATGCCCGCGGCCCAGTCGGGCCGGAAGTACCCGTTGGCGATGGTGATGGTCTCCGCGCCGATCTCGCGCAGCCCCTCCACGATGGCCTGGCCGGCCATCACGAACGGAGCGCCGGCCTTGACCGAGATGTCGGCACAGATGCGCTCGATGTCGCTGGGGCTCGTGCCCGTGCAGTGCACCCAGTTGGTGCCGACCTGGCCGATGACCTGGCAGTGCGAGCGGCCCAGGCAGATGGCCGACTCCTCGAGTACGCCGAAGTTGCGGGCCCGGTCGTCCAGCGTGTACCGGTACTCGTCGATGTGGTTGACCCGCTGGATGATGCCCACTCCGGGCGGGGCGACGTTCACGAACTGGGTGGGGGAGTCGTCGAAGAACTGCGGCGTGGTCACGAACCCGGCAAAGGCCCGGTACTGCCGGCGCGCTGCCTCGATCACGGGCGGCTCCCCTTCTCAAGCACGGTCAAGTCGGGCCGAACCCTACTAGCGGGTGTTTGCTGCGCTGACGAGGGCCGGCGGGGCTCAGTCCGGGGTGTCGGGGCCTCGCTTGGCGGGGAGCTCCAGGAAGATCTGGCCGTCGCGCACTTCCAGTCCGTAGCGGGGCTGGTAGCGCTCCCTGGCCTGGCAGTAGCCGGTGGTGACCTCGTAGGCCCACTGGTGGCCGGCGCACACCAGCCGGGTGCCCAGCATCACGCCCTCGTTGAGCTTGCGGCCCCGGTGGATGCACACGTTGGACAGCGCCACCGGCTCGCCGTCGTTCCACAGCAGCAGGATCTCGTGGCGGTGCAGGTGCACGATCAGCTTGCCCGCCGCGGCCAGCTCCCCGGAGGTGGCCTCCACCTCGAACCATCCCTTGGGTGCCGCCATGGCTCTGCCCGTCCGCCCTCAGCCCGTTCCCTGGCTCAGCCGGTGCCGGCCCAGCCCGTGCGGGATCCGCCCCCGTCGCCAGGTTCGTCGTCGAGTCCCACCTGGTCGGGATCCCAGCTGAAGGTCACGTCGCCCCGGGTGTAGGTCTGGCAGGCCAGGCGGTAGCCCTCGTCCACCAGCTCGCCCAGCCGGGCCCGCTCCCGGCGCCGGGGCGGGTCGAGGTTCTCGGCCCCCTCCTCGACCACCAGGCGGTCGGTGCCGCAGTTGCCGCTGGCGCACTGCCAGGGCACGTCGATGTCCTCCCGGATGGCCATCCGCAGCACGTTGACCTCTTCGCCCTCGGCGAACTCCACGTACTGGTCGGCCGTCTTGAAGTAGATGCGCGGCACGCGGACCCTCAACCTCGACAGAACTGCCGCCGGCTGTGCTGGTTCAGCCGACGAGCGCGGGCTCGCGCTCGCCCTCCTCGACCCAGGGGCCGAGGTCGGGCTGCACGTAGGTCTCGTACAGCGCCTTGGTGTAGGCGAAGCGCATGTCGGCCGCCTCCCGCACGTAGTGCAGGCAGCGCTGCTGCAGCTCGGGGGTGTCGGCGTACTTGAGCACGATCTGGTAGCCCCGCTCGCCGTGGATCTCGTCGGAGGTGATGTGCAGGTCGAAGAACTCCGCCTCCCACTCCGAGAACCCGTACTTGTTGATCAGCGTCGGGTACTGGGTGCGGTAGATGGACGGCACCTGCGACTCCAGGCCGACGATCAGCGCCGCCGACGACACCACGAAGTTCTCCCGGCCCGACACGTAGTACATCCAGCCCTGCATGCCCTTGGCGAAGGGCATGGCGTTGTTGCGGTCCTGCACGTATTCCCGGGTGCCCCCGCACGCCTCGGCGAAGCGGATCAGCAGGTCGGTGTGGCGGTCGTCGCTCAGCTCCTCCTCGTACATGTTCTGCAGCAGGAAGTCCTTGGCGTCGCGGGCGTGGTCGGGCGTGTTGGCGTACATGAGGCCCAGATAGTCGCCGAACGGGCCGATGTAGTGGTAGTGGTTCGTCGCCCAGTGGACGAAGTGCTGCTTGTGGAGCTTTCCCGTGGCCCAGGCCCGGCTGAAGGAAGCGTCCTTGGCCATGGTGCCCGAGAAGGCCTGCTCCAGGGCCACTCTGAACTCGCTCGATGACATCAATTCGGCCATTGACTGCTCCTAGCGATTTGGAATATTTTCCTATCGGAATTGTTTCTGCTGTATCTGCTGTTGCGACTGAGGGCGTCGGGGAGACACCACATCCCCGGCGCCCCGTCGGTGTAGCTCGGTACTGTCATTGCGATTTGAAGGGCGCCGGGGAGAGGTCGGAATCCCCGGCGCCCGCGACTGTATACACTATCTCGCTCCAGTATTGGACTCCAAGTCCGGGCCGGTTCAGCGGACCGGCAGGGGGGACGGCCGTGCACCAGACCGAGGTGGCCTTCTTCAGCGAAGGCGAGAGGCTGAGCGGCCTGCTGCGCTCGCCGGACGAGGTCTCCGCTCCGGCCCCGGCCATCGTCCAGGGGCCGGGCTGGCTCGGGCTCAAGGACGCCAAGCTCTACCTGCCCTACCACGAGGCCCTCACCGCGGCCGGCTTTCACGTGCTGATATTCGACTACCGCGGTTTCGGCGATTCCTCCGGCGACCGGGGGATGCTGCTGCCTCAGCTCCAGCTTGAGGACCTCATCAACGCGGTCACCTACCTGTGCACTCGCGACGACGTGGACTCCGACAACATCGGCGTGTTCGGAAGCGGCGGCACCGGGGGCGGCAACGCCGTGCTGCTGGCCGCGGCCGACCGCCGGGTGCGGGCCGCGGTGTCGCAGGTGCCGGTGGCCGACGGCGAGGACTGGCTACGCCGGATGCGCCGCGAGTACGAGTGGTACGAGTTCCTCGACCGTCTCGAGGCTGATCGCAACCGGCGGGTGCTGACCGGCGAGGGCGAGATGGTCCATCCCCGCGAGGACATCATGGTCCCCACCCCCGAGCGCCGGGCCTCGAAGGTGAAGGCCGATGTGGACGACCGGATCCCGTCGTCGGTGCCGCTGCGCTGCGCCGAGGCGATCATGGACTACCGCCCCATCGATGTGGTCCACCGGGTGGCCCCGGCCGCGCTGATGATCATCGCGGTGGCCGACGACGCCACCACCCCCACCGATCACGCCGAGCGGCTCTACGAGCGGGCCGGCGCCCCCAAGAAGCTGGTCATGCAGCGCCACACCACCCACTACGCGGCCTACAAGCAGTACGGCGACGCGGTGATCCCCCAGATGGTGGACTGGTATCGCAGCCACTTCACCGGCGGCTCGGTCGAGGTGCATGCCAGCACCCCCTCCGAACCGCCCGAACTGCTGGTCAAGCATCCTGACGGCGCGGCCGGCTAGCTCGCTCCCGGGACCGACCGATGCCTGACCCTTCCCCGACGATCGATCGGGTCGTTGCCGGTGGCACCGTGGTGTCGGGCGCCGGCGTCGAGCCTGCCGACGTGCTGATCGCGGGCGAGACGATCGCCGCTGTGGCCGCTCCCGGAGCGGTGCCGCTGCCCGATTCCGTCGAGCGCATCGACGCCACCGGCAAGTGGGTGCTGCCCGGAATGGTCGACGTCCACGTGCATCTGCGCGAGCCCGGCTACGTCCACAAGGAGGACATCAGCACCTGCACCGCGGCGGCCGCGGCCGGCGGGGTGACCACCGTGTTCGGCATGCCCAACCTCAACCCGGTCACCAAGAACCTGCAGGTGCTCGAGGAGCTGTTCGACCTCTACGACGCCAAGAGCATCGTCGACTGGAACCACAACCCGGTGCCCAGCGTGCTGGGTGAGGTGAAGCCCATGGCCGACGCCGGGGTGGCCGCCTTCAAGATCTACATGGTGGTCGACACCGGCCGCGACTACCCGCATCCGTCGGGCACCGGCATCCACGACCACGGCCATCTGCTGCGCATGTTCGAGGCCATCGGCCCCACCGGGCTGCCGTTCATGATCCACCCCCACGACCAGGCCATCATGGACGTCACCGAGCAGACCCACTGGGACCGGGGCGACCGCAGCCCGGCCGCCTACGCCCAGACCCTGGCCACCCACAACGGCCTGATCTGGGATGCCGCCATCGCGGTGATCCTCCAGATGGCCGAGGCCACCGGCACCAAGCTCCACATCGTGCACATGCAGACCGAGGGGTCGGTGGAGCTGGTGCGCCGGGCCAAGGAGCGGGGCGTGCCGGTGAGCTGCGAGGTCAACCACTGGGCGCTGTTCCTGTCCCGCTGGCGGGACATCGAGGAGCTCGGCCCTTACGCCTTGTCGTACTGGGTGCCCGACCACCACCGCGAGGCGGTGTGGGGCGCCCTCAACGACGGCACCATCGACATGCTGTCCTCGGACCACGCCCCCCACACCCGGGCCGAGAAGGACATCGGCTGGGAGGACTGCTGGGCCTGCCACACCGGCACCCCCGGCGTCCAGGAGCAGTATCCGATGCTGCTGGACTGCTCGATGGACGGGATGATCTCGCTGCCCAGGGTGGCCGAGGTGGTGGCCGAGGAGCCGGCCACCGAGTTCAAGCTGGCCTCCAAGGGTTTCCTGCGGCCCGGCTACGACGCCGACATCGTGATCTTCGATCCGGCCGACCAGACGAGACATTCGGCCGACACCGTGCTGTCGAAGTGCGGCTGGACCCCGTATGACGGCCGGGTCACCAAGGGCCGTATCCATCGCACGATCGTGCGGGGACGCGACGTGTACGTGGATCGCAAGGTGGTGGGCGAGCCCGGCTGGGGCCGACACGCCCGCCCGACGCTGTGACTGCCGAATTGGCAGCGTTTTGCACGCTATGCGTGCGTTGTGCTGCCAATTCGCGGCGACCGACGCTGTGAGCCCGTGAGGAGGGCGCGATGACTGACACCTCTGGCATGAAGTTCGGCCTGCTGATGCCCCATTTCGGCGGCCATGCCAGCCGCCGGGCCGTGCTCGACGGGGCGGTGCTGGCCGAGAGCTTCGGCTTCGACTCGCTGTGGGTGCGCGACCACCTGGTGTTCGAGCCCCATTCCGAGATGGAGGCGGCCGACATCACCTTCTACGAGGCGCTCACCACCCTCACCGCCATCGGCGCGGTCACCGAGAGCATCACCCTGGGCACCGGCTCGCTGATCCCGTTCCGCCATCCGGTCCACACCGCCATCAGCGTCGGGACGCTGTGCAGCCTGGTGGGCGACCGGGTGGTGCTGGGCTTCGGGGCGGGGACCTTCGACCACGAGTTCGACGTGATCGACATGGCCGGCGTGGACCGGGTCGCTCTGGTGCGGTCCAACGCCGAGATCCTGCGCCGCCTGCTGACCGAGGACGGCGTCACCTATCGCGATGACGTGTACTCGTTCGACAACATCTCGATCGAGCCGAAGCCGGGCGCCCCGGTGCCGTTCTGGTACTGCGGGGCAACCCCCCGCTCGGCCCGCCTGGCCGCCGAGTACTGCGACGGCTGGATGCCGGGCCGCACCACCCTGCTCACCATCGCCGAGCGGGTGGCCACCATGCAGGAGCTGACCGCGGCCAACGGCCGCCCCATGCCCACCGTCGCGGTGATCCCGCCCACGTCGATCGCGGCCACCCACGATCTGGCCCTGTCCGGGGTGAACCTGGAGGGTCTGCTGGCGTGGGCCAACAAGCGGGGCAAGTGGTGGGCCAAGCCCCCGTCGGGCCAGTTCGCCACCGCCGAGGACATCGAGGGCTCGCTGATCGCCGGCGACCCCGACGAGGTGGTCGAGCAGGTGGGTCGCTTCGCCGAGGTCGGGGTGGAGCACCTGGTGTTCGACCTGCGCATGAACTTCGACCGCTGGTTCGCCTCAGTCGAACTCCTAGGCCGCGAGGTCCTCCCCGCCCTACGGGCCTGACCGCACCGGGATAAGCTCGGTTGCACTACAATGAATCTGAAGTTATTCTGATCTACTAGCTTCGCCACCGGGCCATACAGCGGTGCGCCACTGTCCTTCATTTCGCGTACGACGTGCATTCCGCATCCGTGCCGCTGGGCCCAGGAGAAGCCCCATGACAGCAACCGCCCCCGCCCACCGGGCCGCACCGCACATGACTCAAACCCCCGATCCGGAAACAACCCCGCAATCCCTGGCCGCGGACTCGGCCGTGGAGGCCGGGACCGCCAGGCCCAGGCTGCGGGACCAGATCGCCGAGAACCCGCTGGTGAGTCTCGTAGGGGGACTCTTCCTTGCTCTGCTGGCCTTCTTCGGGACCGTGATCGTTGCCTTGCTGGTCTTCGCGCTGACGAGCATGAACGACCGCTTCGACAGTCTTGAGGGTCGCTTGGACCGCCTTGAGGACAAGGTGGACGCGCAGGGTGCCCAGATCGCCGAACTCGACCGGAAGTTCGCCGCCTTGATCGCCCACCTCAACGCCACGGAGGCGGTCGACGCTGCGCTCGAACACAGATTGCTGATCCCTGAGGCGGGCGCTATCGAGCCCGAAGGCGAGCCGTCCGGCTAGACCCGTTCCCCTAGGCTCTAGCCGGCGAGGGCTTGATGTGAAGGAAGCAGTTGACCGGGAGTTCGTGGTTGAAGCGGCCCGCGAGGCGGTGTGGCCCCGGCTGCTGGACGTTCACGCGGTTGCGTCGTGGTTGCCGATCATGCACTCGGTGACCGAGGTCTCGTCGGGAGGCTCCGGCATCGACGGGTCCAGTTTCCAGGCCGCCTTCGAGGACAAGGTGGGCCCCTTCACGCTGAGGGCCGACCTGCACATCGAAGTCGCCGGCGTGCGTGACTCGGAGGAGGTGGCGATCCGGGCCCGGGGCGAGGACCGCCAGATCCGCTCCCGCATCATGATCGACGCCGCGGCCCGCCTGTCCGACGCCGGCCCCGGCCAGACCCGCGTCCAGCTGATCGGCTCCTACGAGATCACCGGCCGGGTAGCCACCCTCGGAGCCGGCGTCATCCGCTCCAAGGCCACCAAGCTCATAGACACCTTCTGCACAAACGCCGCGTCGGGCCTAGCAGCCACCGACAGCTAGCGAGGCGGTCTATCCGGGCACTACGTACCGATCGATGCCGCCGTTGTCTCCTATTCGGAGCACGATGTTGCCGTTCACGGCCATGTGCGGCCAGTCGATCGGTGTCCTGTCGTTCGCCATCAGCCATTCGATCAGGGCCGTGCCTTCAGGCAGTTCGATCTCTCGCCAGTCGGAACCGTCGGGATCACCAAGCCAATAGATCGTGGGACGGACGAGATCCGGATCATCTTCTAGCGCCCAGGCGTATTGTTCGCTGAGGCTTCTGAAGGCGACGATCCCCGAGTTGACCGCACGGATACTAGTGATCGGCGCGTTTTCTCGGGTGATTGGTCCTAGTACATCCCAGGTCGTGCCATCCGAAGAAAAATGTATGGTAGATGGGCCGAATTCCCAGACTCGGTACCCTCCCAGAGAGCGGTCCGACAGGCGAACATAACCTGACTCGGTCCCGACTGTGTTGCAGCATATGTACCCGTCAGGCAGGTCGAATTGCTTCGAACTATCTCCCCAAGACGCCGCAATGATCGATGACGAGAGACGCGACGAAGGATGGTCGATTCTGCCGTCTACCACCCCATAGTCGTCGTAGAGTTCCTCAGTGGTCCCGAGTTCCTCCCAGGAGATGAATCGGGTGTGTGGATCGCGGCGTGAAGCCTCATCTGTCCACCATTCGACTGTCATTCCCGGCTCCCCGGTGCTCTCATCGCGCCAGGGGCCGTCCCACCTCGGTTCAATCCTGTGGGCTGACTCCCTGATGTCGGCCGGCATCAGGGAGAATAGGTTCATGTAGGTCACCGTCCGTAGTTCCAGCAGCCATCCATGTTGTGAGAGCGACATCCCAACGAGTCTCGGGGCGGCATGCAGGGAGGCGTGAAGTCCCTCGGGTCCGGGAAGCGGTATGTCAATCGTTTCCCAATCGACCAGGTTTGTTGTGATGGACAGCGAGATGGAGGGTGGGTTCTCGAGAAGCTGATCCAGCCATGCTGCGTCACTGGCGCTTCGTCCATCCCATGTGTCCAGGTAGGTCGGCCATTGTGAGGCGATCACGAAACGCTCGCCGTCCGCTGAGATGCGCATCGTAGATCTGTAATTCTTGACCAAGCAGTCGAGGTCATCAAGGCCCAGTTGTGAGAGCAATGTGGGCTTGGTGTGCACGCTCGGCACATCCAGATCTGAGAATTCGCTCCACTCCACACCATCCGTCGAGAACCTTGTCCTGAGTTGACCGAATGAGCACGATTCCCCCAACGTGGAAGCGGGCAGATATCCCAGGTGCAGGAACCCATCTCCCCAGGGAAGGAGCCTCTGGCGGACTAGTTCAGGGAAGGCCGCCGTGTTGACTGCTTCAAAGGCGCTCTCGCTCTCACTGTCTTCGGGCTCGCTGAGTTCACTGGCACTCGTTCCGTCGCTGTCGGGCTCAGCACTGGAGTCGCCGGCCGCCCGAGGATCGTCATCGTCGTCGTCCGGCCAGGGCTCATCTTGGCTGGCCACGGCTTTCGGGCGTTGCGACGGGCTGGGTGGTGGACGGAGTTGGGTCCGGTTGGGTGGTGGTTGGTGCCGGTTCGGGTTGGGTCGTCGTTGGCGGCGGGTCGGGCTGGTCAGCTGCGGTCTGGGTGGTCGGCGGTGGTTCCGGCTGGGCCGCTTCGGTTGTGGACGCCGGCTCCTCGATGGCGGGGCCAGCCCCGTCGTCGGATGAGGTCGAGCAGCCGAAGGTCGCTAGTGCCAGCAAGAGCAGCCCGGCTGCACCGGCCCGTTCGCTACCAGCTGCTTGTCGCGGCCCAGCAGCCGCGAGCAGATGCCGGGGGCGAGGCGCAGACCACCTGTTCGTGGTTAGCCGCATCGGCACGGGCGGTATCCCATCATTGCGGAACGACGCCTGTGACGATCGGTATGTTGCAGCCGATTCGTCCTCGGCGTAGGGATGCCTGACGGTCGTACCGATCGGCCTGGCCCGGTTCGGTTCGTGCGCCTCCAGCGGTCGGCCGATGATGGAAGCCGGGCGACACGTTGCCACCATACGAGGCCATGACCCCTAGGTCCATGGAGTTCCCAGCCTGATGGCTGTGCTGCCTGAGTTGGGGCTGGTCCGGTCTGCCGACCTGGACGAGGCGCTGGCCGCGGTCGGCTATGACCATGCGCCCTACGCCGGGGGGACTGAGTTGGTGCCGGCCATGGGGCTGGGCCTGCGCCGGCCGGTGGCCATCGTCGACCTCAAGCGGGTCGAGGCCCTCAAGGGGATCGAAGTCGATGCTGAGGGTGGCACCGTGACGATCGGGGCGGCGGTCACCCATCGGCGGCTGTCCGACCATCCGGACGTGCAGGAGCACCTGCCGACGCTGGCCGCGGCCGCCTCCCGGGTGGGCAATGCCCGGGTGCGCTCCACCGGCACGGTGGGCGGCAACCTGTGCTTCGCCGAGCCCCGATCCGACCTGGGCTGCGTGCTGCTGGCTTTGGGGGCGACGGCGGAGGTTCGCTCGGCTGGCGGTGCCCGCTTCCTCCGCATCGACGAGCTGATCGTGGGCGCCTTCGAGACGTCTCTGACTGAGAACGAGATTCTCGTCAGCGTCACCGTGCCCTTCGAGCCGCCAGGCATGTCGTACTGGAAGCTCCAGAGCTACGAGCGGCCGACCTTGGGCGTGGCCCTGGTGGTCACCGCCGAGCAGTGGGAGGTCACCGTGGGCGCGGCCACCGAGCGACCCACCCGAGCCGTGCTCGCCGCGGGCGACACCGCCGGGCTGGCTGACTTCGTGGACGGGCTGGAGCTCAGCGACGACATGACCGGCCCGCCCGACTACAAGCGCTCGGTGCTGCGGGCCCACCTCGAACGAGCACTAGGGACGACTCGATGACAGCCGCATCCCGCGTGTGTCGGGTTGAAGCCGGCCGAACAAGCGGTGCATGGACGAGCCTCGAGCCCGGTGGCCCAGGAGTGGTTCGATGACGGGTTCGCAGGCGCCGACATCGACCGTGGTTCGGTGCCACGTCAACGGCCGGGATGTCGAGATGCTGGTACCCGTGAGGCTGACCGTGGCCGAGTTGCTGCGGGACCGCCTGGGGCTCACTGGCACCAAGGTCAGTTGCGAGATGCAGGTGTGCGGCGTGTGCACGGTGCTGGTGGACGGCAACCCCGTCAGCTCCTGCGCCACCCTGGCCTGCGACCTCGACGGCACCGAGGTGCTCACCGTCGAGGGTCTGGCCCGCGGTCGGGACCTGCACCCGGTGCAGGAGGCGTTCATGTCGGCCAACGCCCTGCAGTGCGGCTTCTGCACGCCCGGGTTCATCATGATGGCTGTCGGTCTGCTGGACACCCATCCTGACGCTGACCAGGCCGACATTCGGGAGTGGATGGACGGCAACCTGTGTCGCTGCACCGGTTACGAGCCCATCGAGACTGCGGTCACGGTGGCCGCCTCCGGTCTGGCGGCGGCGACCGCGGAGGCCGGACGGTGACGGCTGCCGTCGGACAGTCCGGCCGACTCGTCCTCGCGCCTGCGGCTGCCGCATTCGTCCGCCGCGGATCGCCGGAGGCTCTGCGATGACCGCTGCACCTCGGAGCGACGCCTGGGAGAAGGTCACCGGCCGGGCCTGCTACGCCGTCGACGCGGCCCTCCCCAACATGGCCCACGCCGCGGTGGTGCGCTCCGAGCGGGCCCACGCCCGCATCGTCGGCATCGACCGGGCCGAGGCCGAGGCCGCCCCGGGCGTGATCGCGGTCGTGACCGCTGAGGATCTCGGCGACCTGGGCCGCCGTTTCGGCCACATCGTGCCCGACCACGCCATCCTGGCCGAGGGCAAGGTCCGCTACTTCGGCGAGCCGGTGACGGTGGTGGTGGCCGAGACTCCGCACCAGGCCGCCGACGCGGCCGAGCTGGTGTGGGTCGACTACGACGACCTGCCCGCCCTCACCGACGCGGCCACTGCCCTGGCCTCCGACGTGCTCATCCACGAGCAGTCCTACGTCGAGCCGGGCCAGAAGTTCCTGGATGTGGCCCCGGCGGCCTCCACCGACAACGTCGCCCACCGCAACGAGTTGGCCTGGGGCGACGCCGAGGCCGCCCTGGCCGCCGCGGCCACCGTGGTGGAGACCACGACGACCTTCCCCCTCGTCTACGGCTACGCCATGGAGACCTACAACGCCCTGGCCGACTGGCAGCCGGGCTCCCTGCACGTGGTGTCCACCGCCCAGCATCCGTTGATGGTGCGCAGGGAGCTGGCCCGGATGTTCTCGCTGCCGCTGGCCGCGGTGCGGGTGGAGGTGCCCTACATCGGCGGCGGCTACGGCTCGAAGTCCTACACGAAGCTGGAGCCGCTGGCCGCGGCCGCGTCGTGGGTCGCGGGCCGGCCGGTCAAGGTCACCACCGACGTCGAGGCGGCCATGTACACCACCCGGGCCGACGGAGCGCTGGTCACCGTGCGCACCGGCTTCGACTCCGGCGGCCGGATCGTCGCCCGGGACATCGACATCCGTTTCGACACCGGCGCCTACGCCGACAACAGCCCGCTGGTGCTCACCAAGAGCATCAACCGCAGCTTCGGCCCCTACCGGATGCCCAATCTGCGGGTCCGGGGCGTCGCCGCTTACACCAATACCTCCCCGGCGTCGTCGTACCGGGGTTTCGGCGCCCCTCAGGCGGCGCTGGCCGGGGAGCTCAACATGGACATGGCCGCGGAGGAGCTGGGCATCGATCCGGTCGAGTTGCGCCGCCGCAACCTGCTGGCTCCCGGCGACACGCTCATCGAGGGCAAGCGCCCTCTCGACGCGGACCTGGTCGCCGACCTCGATGCGGTGGCCGCCGCCTTGGAGCAGCACGCCGCCGAGCCCACCCCCGGCACGCTGCGGGGCCGGGCGGTGGCGGTGACCGCCAGCGACGCCGGTGCCTCGCCCATCTCCACCGCCCAGGTGCGCATGCACGCCGACGGCTCGGTGACCCTGCTGGTGAGCAGCACCGAGATGGGCCAGGGCAGCCGCACCGCCTTGGCCCAGATCGCGGCTCGGGAGCTGTGCGTGCCGATCGAGGCTGTGGCGGTGGGCCAGAGCGACACCCGGTTCACGCCGTTCGAGTGGACTACCGGCGCCAGCCGCACCACCACCGTCGTGGGCCTGGCCGTCCAGGCCGCCTGCGCCGACCTGTGGGACAATTTGAGGGACCGGGCCGCCGAGTCGGCCGGAGTGCCGGTCGACGAAGTGAGGGTGAGCGACGGTCTGATCCATGTGCCGCTCGCCGCTAGGGGCGAGAGCGGCTCAGGTGCGGACACCGTTTCGGGCTTGACGCCGGCCGAGGTGATCCGGCAGTGGTTCGGTGCCGACGCCGGCGAGGTGGTGGGTGTGGGTGTGGTCCGCCGCGACGGAGCCACCGCCGTCCTGCCCCCGTTCTGGGAGATCGGCGCGGTGGGGGTGGAGGTGTCGGTGGACGAGGCCACCGGCGAGGTGACGGTCGAGCATCTGGTCACGGTGGGCGATGTGGGCTACGCCGTGAACCCGGACCTGGTGAAGGGCCAGGACCTGGGCGCGGCCACCCAAGGGTTGGGCATCGCCCTATGGGAGGAGATGGTCTACGACGGCGAGCAGCTCACCAACCCCAACCTCGTCGAGTACCGGGTGCCCCGCCTGCGCGACGCACCCCGCCGTGTCACGTCGGTGCTGGCCGAGCGGGGCGACGGGGCCGGCCCCTACGGCGCCACGGGCGCCGGCGAGGGTGCCCTCAACCCGGTCCCGGCCGCGGTGGCCGCCGCAGTGGGCCGGGCCGTGGGCATATGGCCGACCGAACTGCCCCTGACCCCGCCGAGGGTCTGGTCCCTCCTCCAGCAGGCCCAGCAGTTTCTTGGCGGCGGCTAAGAGGCGCCCTCGAGGGCGGCGTCGAGGTACTGCTCGGCGGCCTGGGTCATGCGGATCAGCCCGTAGGTGTCGAGCACGGCCCGCTTGAGACGCTCGGGGCTGGCCCGTCGCAGCGCGGCCTCCTGTATCACGCCGGCCACGGCGTGGGCCGGCTGATCGCCGGCCCCGGAACGGCCCAGCAGTTCTCGCCGCTTGTGCCCCACCAGTTCGGCGATCTCGTTGAGGGGCACCTCGTACAGCGAGCGCTCGCCCAGCTCCCGCACAACCACGGCCGGGGTCCCGGACAGGCGCAGCACCTGCTGGGGCTGGCCGGCGTTGTCGAGTTCGTCGACCTCCACCTGGCTCCTCAGCGTCAAGCGGCCGAGCGCCTGCTCCATCGGGGCCCGGGCCCGCTGGGTGACCTTCGAGGATCCCGC
Organism: Acidimicrobiia bacterium; assembly: GCA_022828135.1. Taxonomy (GTDB): domain Bacteria; phylum Actinomycetota; class Acidimicrobiia; order Acidimicrobiales; family Aldehydirespiratoraceae; genus Aldehydirespirator. Next base: position 50,006 of record JAJEJB010000010.1, read on the forward strand.
TCCCCGGATGTAGAGCCGGTAGGCCCGTTCGGCGGTCACTGGACCTTCGGCGCTCACGATCTCCAGCAGGTGGCTGGCGACCTGCGACACCGGGGCGGTGCGAGGGTCGGGCAGCCCGTCTCCCTGCCAGGCCATGTACGGCTGCGGCCCGGCCGCAGGGTCGTAGGCGAGGGAGGGCATCCCGTCCCCGCTGTCACCGGCGCCGGAGGCAGCGTCCGCCGCCTCGGTCCCGCCCGGAACGGGCTGCAGCTCCATCCACCCTTCCGGCGCGGGCGGCTCGGTGAACCCGAACGACCGGTACAGCTCGTGGGCGTCGCCGGTCTTCAGCAGCAGCCGCTTGATCCCGGCCACGGCCGGGTGCTCGCAGGCTGCGGCCACCACCGCCCGGCCCAGCCCCAGGCCCCGGTGCTCGGCCAGCACGTACACGTCGGTCAGCCAGCCGAAGGTGGCCCGGTCGGTCACGACGCGGGCCCCGCCCACCATCGACCCGTCCGGGGCATACACCCCCAGCACCACGCTGTTGGCCGCGCTCTCCGCGGTCTGCTCCCGGGTGCGCCCCGTCGCCCAGTACCCCTCGACCTCCAGGAAGTCGTGCATGGCGTCGGCATCGAAGCGCTCCGGATCGTCGGAGATCACATAGTCCCCGTAGCGCCGCTCGCACGGACCCCCCTCGCTCACGCCGGCTGACGCTATCCGTTGTGTTGATCCCGGAGGTCTCGGAGGGTCCGTCTGGTCACAAGCTCACGAGGATGCCCCGCCCGCACCGCCCGCGACATGGCCGCCGTGGGCGGGCCCGGGCACTTGCCCTGGAGCGCGATACAGGTAGTATCGAACCGGGTAAGCGGGCCGGTTTGGCCGTAGTTCGGCGCGACCGTCTGCACACCACCCCGGCCGGCGGCGCCGATGTCCTCTCCGAGCCGGCCTACGCCCACGCTGCTGGCTGTCCGGAGTCGTTGCAGTTTATTACTAATTCTGGCAGGATTAGTAATACCCCGCTGCCTCGAAGAAGAGCGCCAGAATGAAGAAGCCGTTGCCGCCTCCAGACATGGCGGAACTGTTGGCGGAGATTGCCGATGGCGGCCCTCAACGCGTATTCGACCTGTTCGTGAGCGGTCGACCAGTGGATGACAAGGGCCGCTACCTGCACTGGGACCAGATGCGGCATCGGAAGCCTCCCGAGGGGCTGACTCTCAAGGAGTGGTGGGTAAGCACCGCGGCGAGCCGCGCCAACAACTCCCGGACGCTGCCCTTCGCCGGTACGGACGGCGAGCCCTTCCGGTTCACCAACATCGACCGGATCCAGGAGCTAGTCCACCGCATCGACCAGCAGGCCAGCGGCCGCATCGAGACCGACGACATCGTCGCCAACGTCGGTTCCCGTAACCGCTACTTGGTGTCGTCGTTGGTCGAGGAGGCCATCACGTCCAGCCTCCTGGAGGGCGCGGCTACCACTCGTCGCGTCGCCAAGGAACTCCTGAGAACGCACCGCGAGCCCCGCGACAAGGGTGAGCGCATGATTCTCAACAACTACTTGGCGATGCGAAAGGCCCGGGAGATGGCGGGCGCCGATGAGCTCTTGACCTCTGATCACGTCTTGGAGCTACATCGGATCGTGACCGAAGGAACTCTTGACGAGTCCGAATCGGGGAGGCTCCAGGAGCCTGGCGAGGGCCGGGTGGTAGTCGAGTGGGATCACGCCGAAGTACTGCACGTGCCGCCGCCGGCCGAGGCACTCCCGGCTCGGCTCGAGCAGTTCTGCGCGTTCGCCAACGGAGACGTAGGGGAGGGCTTCCTGCATCCTGTGGTGCGCGCGATCCTGCTCCACTTCTGGATGGGATATGACCACCCCTTCGCCGATGGCAACGGACGCACGGCACGGGCCCTGTTCTATTGGTCGATGCTTCGGTCCGGGTACTGGCTGGCTCAGTACATCTCCATCTCGGCCATCCTCCGCAAGGCTCTGGGCGAGTACGTCCTCTCGTACTTGTACAGCGAGACCGACTCCAACGACGTCACCTACTTTGTGATCCACCAACTTGAAGTGCTGGAGCTCGCCATTGAAGAGTTGCGGACCTACCTGGGTCGAAGAGTCTCGGAGATCTCTGAGGTGGAGCGGCTGCTGCGTGGAGTTCCGGGCCTCAACCACCGCCAATTGGCGGTTATCGGGGAAGCCTTGCGTGACCCCGATGCGTACTTCACGATCGCGGGGCATGAGCGCGTGCACCGGGTGGCATATCAGTCTGCTCGAACTGACTTGCTGGGCCTTCAGGACCTGGGTGTGTTCCGCAGGGTCCAGTCGGGCAAGAAGTTCGAGTTCTGGCCTATCGACGGACTCTCGGACCGTCTCCGGGCATTGGGCGCAGAATCACAATAGTGAAATACCAATCTGCTACTAATATCTACTAAATTAGTAATTGAACTGCCTACAGGGTGGGGAGCAGCTCGTCGAAGAGGGCGCTGAAGCGTTCGGAGGCGGCGGCTGCGGTCTCGATTACCTCGGTGTGCGACAGGGGTTGGTCGGAGATGCCGGCGGCCAGGTTGGTGCACAGCGAGATGCCGAGCACCTGAGCGCCCATGTGGCGGGCCGCGGTGGCCTCCGGCACTGTCGACATGCCCACCATGGATCCGCCCAGCGCCTGGGCCAGGCGGATCTCGGCCGGGGTCTCGAACATCGGGCCGTGGAACCAGAAGTACACGCCCTCCCGGAGCGTCTGCCCCAGCCGGGCCGCGGCCGCGTGGGCCTTGGCCCGCAGTTCGGGCGTGTACACGTCGGTCATGTCGGTGAAGCGGGGCCCGATGCGTTCGTCGTTGGGTCCGGCCAGCGCGCTGATCCCGGCCAGGTTCACGTGGTCGGTGATCACGGCCAGGTCGCCGGCGGCCATGCCCTCGCCGCAGGCGCCGGCCGCGTTGGTGAGCACCACCACCCGGCATCCGGCCGTGACCGCGGTCCGTACCGCGAACGTGATGGCCTCCGGGTCGTGGCCCTCGTAGGCGTGGGCCCGCCCCGACAGCATCAGCACCCGGTTGCCGCCCATCCGCGTCGAGTAGGCGGTGCCGGCGTGGCCGATCGCGGTGGGGATGGGGAACCCGGGCAGGTCCCGGTACGACACCGCCACCTTGTCGGCGATCCGGTCGGGGTAGCCGCCCAGCCCCGACCCCAGCACAACGCACACGTCGTGGCGCTCGCACCCGGTCCGTTCGGCCAACACCCCGGCCGCCCCCTGCAGCCGCTCATACAGCTCGGTCATTGGCTCCTCCAGTGGCGTGGCCGATCATGTCGGCGGGTGCTGGCAGTGTGGTCACGGCTTGCTTCGGGTGAAGCGGGTTATGTCGGTGGCTGCTTCGGGGTAGGCCTCGGTCAGTTCGTCGGCGTCGCCCAGCTCGAAGCCGTCGGGGTCGTAGGGGGGAGCGAGGGTGGCGCCGGTCAGCGACCAGTCGCCGGTGGTGGTCGCTGCCATCCACACTCCGGCGGGCACGGCCACCATCGGGCGCTGGCCGCGGGCCAGATCGTCGCCCAGCATCGGCCGCCGGACGGCACCGCCCGGCTCCAGCAGCAGCATCTCCACGGGCGCTCCGGCGTAGTGGTGCCATAGCTCCGGCCCGGAAAGCCGGTGCAGCGCCGAGAAGTCTCCCGGCCTCATCAGGTAGTAGATGGCGGACGACTGCTCGTCCCGCCACGTGAGCGCCAGCATCCCGCCCTCGTCCTCTAGCGGCTCCAACCCCAGCAACTCGATCACCTCGTCGGCGGTCATGGCAGCCTCCAGCAGTAGGTCACCCCGCCGGCCTCCGGGCTCGGGTCACCGGGGCCGCCTCGTCGGCGTTCACTGGGCCAGCCTTCGGGCTCGGGTCTGGGCCTCGGCTATTGCTTCGGCCACGTCCACCGTCAGCACCCGGCCGTGGTCCACCACTTTGCGGCCGGCCACCCACACTGCACTGACGGCGCCGGGGGAGCCCGACCACACGATCCTCGACAGCGGGTCGTCCTCGGCCTCGATCACCGGGTGCAGCGCCGGCTCCGACGCCGACAGCGCCATCATGTCGGCCCAGCACCCCGGCGCCAGCCGCCCGAGATCGTCTCCCTGACCGATCACCTCGGCCGCTCCTGCGGTGGTCATCCGCAGAGCCTCGGCCGGCCCGAACGTCTGGGCGTCGCCCGACCGGATGCGGGCGGTGCGGATGGCGGTGCGCATCTCCTCGAACAGGTCGAGGCGGTGGTGCGACGCCGGCCCGTCAGTCCCTATCGCCAGCCGCAGCCCGGCGGCCTGCATGTCGGTCACCGGCGCCACCCCGGAGGCGTGCTTGGCATTGGAGCAGGGGCAGTGCACTACGGCGGTGTCGTTGCGGGCCAGCACGTCGATGTCGTCGGGGGTCAGCCACACGCCGTGGGCCGCGATCACGTCGCCGTCGAGCAGCCCGAGCGACTCCAGGTACTCGGGTGCGGCCAGCCCGCCGGTGCGCTCCCGCACCGCGGCGTCCTCCCATTGCTGCTCGGCCAGGTGGATGTGCACCGGCATCCCGGCTTCGGCGGCCCGGTCCCCGATCGCGGTCAGGCATTCCCGTGACACCGAGTAGGCGGCATGGGCCGCCATCCCCACCTCGATCAGGTCGCTTCCGGCCCAGCGGTCCCGGAGGGCCACCATCTCGTCGAGCTGTTCGGGCCACGCTCCGGTCAGGGTGAAGTCGGGGTCCTCGATCACGCCGGGGGTCACCAGGCATCGCAGCCCGGCGTCGGTGGCGCCCTCGGCCATGGCCTGGCCGGCGAAGTACATCTCGACCGATGTGGTGATCCCGTTGGCCAGCAGTTCGGCCGCGCCCAGCCGCATCCCGGCCCGCACGTCTCCGGGGGTGAGCTTGGATTCGCGGGGCCACATCACCTCGTGCAGCCAGCGGTCGACCGGCAGTCCCTCGCCCGCGCCCCGCAGCAGCACCATCGGCGTGTGGCAGTGGGCGT
>JAJEJB010000028.1 GCA_022828135.1 Acidimicrobiia bacterium
CTCCAACGTCTCACGCTCCCCGTCTGAGAGCACGATCTCCACAGCACGACGGCCCCTGGCCACCACCGCCTCCAATCACCGCCCGCAGCCACACCCACCATACCACAAACAACCCCACGAACTCGCCATACAGGACACTAGAGCCGATTGGTGTGAGCCAAACGCTGGATTTGGGGCTTGAAGGTGATGTTGCCGACCCCGACAACATCACCGACTGGGCGCTGGCACAGTTCCAGGGCCGCTACGGCCCGGACGTCACCAAGGACGGCGTCTGGGAGTACATGTACGGCGTGATGCACGCCCCCGACTGGCGCGAGCGCTACCGCCACGACCTGCAGCGCAACCTGCCCCGCATCCCGCTGGCCGACGACTTCGAGGCCTTCCGGTCGGCCGGCCGGTGCCTGATGGATCTTCACATCGGCTACGAGTCGGTGGACGAGTACCCGCTCACCTGTCTCATTGACGGCGAGCCCGACGAGGGCGCCGCGGACGGAGGCGCCTATCGCATCGACTCCAAGATGCGCTGGGGCGGCGGGCGCGGCCACAGCAACGAGGACCGCAGCGTGCTCGCCGTCAACGAACGCTGCCGGCTGGTCGGCATTCCCCCCGAAGCCCACGACTACACCGTGTCCGGCCGCTCGCCGCTGCATTGGGCCATGGAGAGCCTGAGGGTCAAGCACGACAAGGCCTCCGGCATCGTCGACGACCCCAACCGCTGGCACGCCTGGCACGACGAGCCGTTCGAGCTGGTCCGGCACCTGCGCCGCCTCGTCACGGTAAGCGTAGAGACCGCCCGCATCGTCGCGGCGCTGCCCCCGTCGCTGCCCCAGGCTCGGTAGCCTCCACTGCGCTTCGTCGCTGCGCACCCGGCGCGCGGTGAGTGGACCTTGATGGGGGCCGTGCAGGCGGTAGAATGTGAACCGTCTGATGGAGAGCAAGGCCGGGCTGTTAGGCCACCTGGTTCCAAGGCTCACGCCGCGGGTTGAGGATGCCGCCACTATCGGGCTGGCGTTCGTGCTGAATGCCTCGGAGGACTGCCGCCGGGCACTGGATGGGCTTCTGAGCCACGACCTCTCCGGCCACAGGCCGATCAAGCTTTTCGCTTCACAGGTGACCCATGAGGACGGGTCGCGTCCCGACATGGTCGGCTACGACAGCGCGGGCCGCAAGCGGCTGCTCGTCGAGGTGAAGTTCTGGGCCCCCTTGCTCGAAGGTCAGGCGAGCGGCTACTTCGGCCAACTCGACGAGTCAGAGCCGGGGAACCTGCTGTTCGTTGTGCCGGCCAGCCGGATCGAGACATTGTGGACCGAGATCCGGCAGCAGATGCAATCAGGCGGCCATGCCGTCGAGTCCGAGATGAAGTCCGACCGGCTGCGGTGTGCCGGCGTCGACGGCTCGGCGAGTCGGCTCACGCTCCTGGGTTGGAGTCTCCTGTTTGACCGGCTGCAGGCAGCAGAGCCCGCTGGCTCCCAGGCGGCTTGTGACCTCCGGCAGCTTCGGGGGCTGGCCGAACAGCAGGACAGCGAGGCCTTCGTTCCGATCCGGCCCGAGGAGTTCAGCCCCTCGGTGGCTCGCAGGCTCCGGTCGATCAACCGACTGGTCGACGATGTGGTCAGCCGGGGCGCGTCCGAAGGCTGGATCGAAGGCAAGAAGCACGCCTCGGCGCGGTGGGGGAATTGGCGCATCTTCCGTTTCGTCCACGAATCCGGTGACCGACTTTCTGGGGAGTTCTGTTTGGGTACGAACACCTACCGATGGGCCACTCGCTGTAATACGCCGCTTTGGCTCTGGCCGACTGAGACTGACGAGAGCGCCCGCCGACTGCTTGATGAGAGCTACGGGCTGCAAGCCTTCGAGGACCGCCGTGCGTTGGTGGTCCCGATCACGCTCAAGTCGGGCACAGCATACGAAGAGGTACTCGACGACATGGAGGAACAACTCCGCACAATCGCCGAGATCCTGCTGGGCTGAGATCGACGAGGATCCTCAGCGGTCCGAGAGCATTTCGGCTACCCGGAAGGCTAGGTCTACCGACTGGCGGCCGTTGAGGCGGGGGTCGCACAGCGTCTCGAAGGCCTGCTCCAGATCATCGTGGCTGATGTCGTCGGCGCCGCCCACGCACTCGGTCACCGCGTCGCCGGTCAACTCGACGTGCACGCCGCCGGGCCAGGTGCCGCAGGCGGTGTGGGCCGCGAAGAAGCCGCTGATCTCGGCCAGCACGTCGTCGAAATGGCGGGTCTTGTGGCCCGACTCCGACGTGTAGGTGTTGCCGTGCATCGGGTCGCACGCCCAGGCCACCGGGTGGCCCGAGTCCCGCACGGCCCGCAGCAGCGGGGGCAGCAGCGTCTCCACCTTGCCGGCCCCCATCCTGGTGATGAGGGTGAGCCGGCCGGGTACCCGCTGCGGGTTGAGCAGCTCGCACAACGCGACCACCTCGTCGGCGGTGGCCGTGGGCCCGATCTTGCAGCCGAGCGGGTTGCGCACGCCCCGCAGGAACTCCACGTGGGCGCCGTCGAGCTGGCGGGTGCGCTCGCCGATCCACAGCATGTGGGCCGAGCAGTCGTACCAGTCGCCGGTGGTGGAATCCTCGCGGGTGAGGGCCTCCTCGTAGTCCAGCACCAGGGCCTCGTGGCTGGTGTAGAACTCCACCTCGTGCAGCTGCGGGGTGTTGCTGGTGGTCACCCCGCACGCGGTCATGAACCGCAGGGCCCGGTCTATCTCGTCGGCCATGTGCGCGTAGCGCCGGCCCGCGGGCGACGTGGCCACGAACTCCCGGTTCCAGCTGGCGACCCTCGACAGGTCGGCGTAACCGCCCCGGGTGAACGCCCTCAACAGGTTGAGGGTTGACGCCGCCCGGTGGTACGCGGTCAGCAGGCGGCGAGGGTCGGGCAGCCGCTCGGCCTCGCTGAAGCCGATGTCGTTGACCATGTGGCCCAGGAACGAGGTGAGCTCCACCTGGCCCTTGGTCTCGGTGGGGCTGGACCGGGGCTTGGCGAACTGTCCCGCGATGCGGCCGACCTTCACCAGCGGCACGCCGCCCGAGTAGGTCAGCACGATGGCCATCTGAAGGATGACCCGCAGCTTGTCGCGGATCGAGTCGGCGGAGGAGTCGAACGACTCCGCGCAGTCGCCCGCCTGCAGCAGGAACGCCTCGCCGTTGGCTACCCGTCCGAGGTGGCTCATCAGCGAGCGGGCCTCGCCGGCGAACACCAGCGGAGGCAGGTCGCGCAGCGCCTTGGTGGCCTGCTCCAATTCGGCCTCGTCGGGCCAAGCCGGCTGCTGTAGAGCAGGCTTGGCCCTCCAGGACGAGGGCGACCAGTCGCTTCCGCCGGCGAACAGGGTGAGATCTCCGGCGGACATGGAGTTACGCCGCGTCGACCGTCTCGGCCAGACTCAGCTCCTCGGCATGCTCGCGCACGGCATTGATGGCGCGCTTCACCAGGCGGCGAGCCGCCTCGGCGGTGACGCCTAGTTCCTCACCGACCTCGCGGTAGGAGCGCTTGATGCCGTCGGAGAGCCCGAAGCGCTGCTCGACCGCGTACTTGGCCCGGGGCTCGAGGATGTCGAGCAGGCCGGTCACCATCTCCTCCTCGGCCTTGGCCATGACCTCGAGTTCGGGCCCGGGGTTGGCGTCGGGGAGCAGGTCGATCAGCTCGTTGCTGTCGTCGTCGCCGATGGTGCGGTCGAGGGAGGTGGGGGTGGTCAGCCGGTGCAGCCGGGCATGGTCGTCGTCCAGCTCGTCGCCGTCGCCGGACACCTGCCGCAGCGCGGCGCGCAACGACGCTGACCGGTCGCCGGGCAGGCGCACCAGGCTTGCCTTCTGGTCGAGGGCCCGTCCGATGGACTGGCGGATCCAGAAGGTCGCGTAGGTGGAGAACTTGAAGCCCTTGCGCCAGTCGAACTTGTCGACGGCGTGCTCGAGTCCGAGGTTCCCCTCCTGGATGAGGTCGAGCAGTTCCATGCCCGGGGGAAGGGGATAGCGGCGGGCGACGCTCACCACCAGGCGCAGGTTGGCCCGGATGAAGCGGTCCTTGGCCGCGGCGGCCTCGCGGATCGACCGGTCGATCTCGCGACCGGTCTCGCCCTCCTCCTTGCGGAGACGGGCTTCGACGCCGCGCTCGATGGCCTGCGAGAGCTCGCGCTCCTCTTGGGCGTTGAGCAGTGCGACCGCACCGATTTCGTTGAGATACTGTCCTACTGAGTCGCTCATGTCTGATTCACCTGACCGGCCCCGCTCGCGTCGGCAGGGGCAGCCTTCTCGCTTTCTTTGTGGGGAGGATTTGGTGCCGGGCGCACACCCTCCAAGTGCGCTACTCCAGCCCAGACGAACCAATATAGATTAGGTGTTTGTTCCCGGCAAGTCAAGATGTGTGCCCGCGCGAGGTGTGACATTGGTCACGCTCTCCCCGCGGCCCGAGCGGCCCGTGAGCGCAGCGACCAGGAGTGGGAACGCAGTGCGGTTGACCGCCCCATCATAGACTTTCGTGGTGCCGCGACCGGACCCTCCTCGCATAGGTGTGCTGGGAGGGACGTTCGATCCGCCCCATTTCGGCCATCTCGCAGCCGGGTTGGAGGTGAGCCACCGGCTCGGACTCTCCAAGGTGCTGTTCGTGGTGGCCAATGATCCATGGCAGAAGTCCGGGCTGCGGCCGGTGACGCCGGCCCATCTGCGACTGGAGATGGTGAGGGCCGCCGTCGGTGGCCTCGACGGGCTGGAGGCGAGCGCCCTCGAGATCGATCGCGGCGGCGAGAGCTACATGGCCGACACGCTTCGGGAGTTGCGCTGTCTGCATCCCGAGGCCGAACTGCTGCTGGTGGTGGGCTCGGACACCGCCCAGGGACTCGACACTTGGAAGCGCCCCTCGGAGCTGCGCGAGCTGGCCACCACGGTCGTGGTTGACCGGGCAGGACCCTCCGGCGGGCGTCCCCCGGCCGGATGGCCGGCCGTGGTGGTGGAGGTCCCCGCGCTGGACATCTCGTCGTGCGACATCCGGTCCCGATTCGCGGACGGCCGACCGGTGGAGGCGCTCATGCCGGCCGCCGTGATCGAAGTCGTCAGATCCAGAGGCCTGTACGGGTGCGGTCACTGATGCCCGACTGGCGTCGGCTCGGCTGGCGTCTGCCGGACTGGCGTCGTTTCCGCTGGCGTCTGCCGGACTGGCGTCATCGCCGGCCCGCTCCTCAGTCTCATGTGTTCTGGAGGCTCGTCTATCCGGGAGTTGTGGTGGCCGCCGGGATCGCGGTCCTGCTGCTGGCCCTCACGGGCGGCCGGGCCGTTCTCAGGACCACGGTGGACAGCGTCGAGGAATCCATCGTCCTGGAGCCCGACGAGCCCGGGTATGTGAGGTTGGTGGAGGCCACCCCCACGCTGCTCTCGCTCCACACCCACAACGGCGGCCTGACGGGTGTCGCCTTCATGGCCTTGACGGGCATCGACGCGGGGGGCGGTGTGGTGCTACTGCCGGCCGACCTCGTGGTCGTGCCCCCGGGCGGCTCTCCTGAGCAGGGTGAGCTGCTGTCCGACACTTTCGCGCGGGGAGGGGTCGAGGCAGTCCGGCAGGTTGGCGAGGACATGTTCGGCCTCGGCTTCGGGCAGGTCGTCGAGGTGACCACCGAGTGGCTCGCCCACAGCATCGGCCCAGCGGAGCCGCTGCCGTACCTGTTGGTGGATGATCTGATCGAGGTGGGCGCGGACGGAGCGCAACGGGTCGTCTACCAGGCCGGACGCTACGAGCTGACCGCGGCCGACGCAGCTGCCGTCTACGTCCACCGCAACCCCGACGAGGCCGACGGCAACCGGGCGCAGCGCCAGCGGGCTATGTGGGAGTCATGGCTGGGTGTCATCGAGCGGGCGCCGGACCCCGAGGCCGCCATCCCCCCGGCCGACTCGCCCCTGGCACCGTTCCTGCGGGCTCTCGGAGCGGGCACTACCGTGGTGGAGGTTGTTCCCTTCGAATCCTTCGCATCCGACCCCGGCACCGCCCCGGTCCAGTTCTTGGGCGGGGAGAGCAGAGCGTGGCTGAGGGCCGAGGCCTTGGAGCTGGCCCCCTGGCCCCAGCAGCCGGAGTCGTTCCTGCGCCCCAGGGTCCAACTGCTCGACGGCACGGGCGATCCGGCCATCCGGGACGCGCTGGCTGACATCGTGGTCGCGGCCGGGGGAGTGATCACCGTGATAGGCAACGCGGACGCCTTCGGTGTGGAGGCCACCCAGTTCGCCTACCATCGCGAGGAACTCGTGAACGACCCCATCACCAACTCCATCGCCATCGAACTCGGCGTCAACATGGCTCTCATAGAGCTGGGCGAGAGCGGAGCCGACGTGGTCGACATTACCGTGACGGTCGGGCTGGATCAGGCGGCGCGGTGACGCCAGGAGCAAGCCCGGCCGATCCCGTCGCTTCGGCCGGTATCGCCAGCCCGGCCGACGTTGCCGCTCCGCCCGGTTCGCCCCCCCTGGTCGACGGTGCCTACGCGCGGCGCTGGGCCGTGGCCGCGGCGGCTGCCGCCGATGAGCGCAAGGGCGTCGACACCATGGTCATCGATGTCGGCGACGTGCTGGTGGTCACCGATCTGTTCGTGATCACCCACGGCAACAATGCCCGCCAGGTGCGCTCCATCACCGAGGGCGTCGAGCAGATGGTGAAGGAGGCGGGCGGACCGTCGCCGTTGCGCATCGAGGGCGCTGACGACCGCCAGTGGGTACTGATCGACTATGGGCCGTTCGTAGTGCACGTCTTCGACGCTGAGCGGCGTTCCCTCTACCAGCTGGAACGGCTGTGGGGCGACTGCAAGGTGCTCGACTGGCAGACCGCGGCCGACGGCGCGATGCCTACGGCGGAGGCCGCGCTGGACGCCTAGCGGCCGCGGAGCTTCACCGGGGTGGAGACCTCGGCGAAGAAGTCGTTCCCCTTGTCGTCGATCACGATGAAGGCGGGGAAGTCCTCGACCTCGATGCGCCACACCGCCTCCATGCCCAACTCGGGGTAGTCGAGCACCTCCACCCGCCGGATCGAGTCGCGGGCCAGGCGGGCGGCGGGGCCTCCGATGGATCCCAGGTAGAAGCCTCCGTGTCGGGCGCAGGCCTCGGTCACCTCCGACGAGCGGTTCCCCTTGGCCAGCATCACCATCGACCCGCCGGCCGCCTGGAACTGGTCGACGTAGGAGTCCATGCGGCCCGCGGTCGTGGGCCCGAACGATCCGGAGGCGTAGCCCTGGGGAGTCTTGGCCGGACCGGCGTAGTACACCGGATGGTCCCGCATGTAGTCCGGCATCGGCTCGCCGGCGTCCAGGCGCTGCTTGATCTTGGCGTGCGCGATGTCGCGGCCCACCACCAGCGTGCCGGTCAGCGCCAGCCGGGTCTTGACCGGGTAGCGGGTCAGCCGGGCCAGGATCTCGCCCATCGGCTGGTCGAGGTCCACCGGCACGACCTCGCTGGAGAGGTCGTCGGCGCGGGTCTCGGGAAGGAACCGGGCCGGGTCGGTCTCCAGGCGCTCGAGGAACAGCCCCTCGGAGGTGACCTTGGCCCGGGCCTGGCGGTCCGCCGAGCAGCTCACCGCGATCCCCACCGGGTTGGACGCTCCGTGGCGGGGCAGCCGAACCACCCGCACGTCGTGGCAGAAGTACTTGCCGCCGAACTGCGCGCCGATGCCGAAGGCCTGGGTCAGCTCCAGGATCCGCTTCTCCCATTCGAGGTCCCGGAATCCGTGGCCGGTGTCGGGGTCGCCGGAGGTGGGCAGGGAGTCGAGGTACTTGGCCGAGGCGAGCTTGGCCACCTTCAGGTTGTATTCCGCCGAGGTGCCGCCCACCACCAGGGCCAGGTGGTAGGGCGGGCAGGCCGCGGTGCCGAGCAGCCGCAGGGTCTCGTCGCAGAAGTCGATCAGTGACTCGGGATTGAGCAGGGCCTTGGTCTTCTGGTACAGGAACGACTTGTTGGCAGACCCGCCCCCCTTGGCCATGTAGAACAGCTCGTAGACGTCGCCGGGCTTGGAATGGATCTCGATCTGGGCGGGCAGGTTGTTCTGGGTGTTCACCTCGGTGAACATGTCGAGCGGGGCGAGCTGCGAGTAGCGCAGGTTGGATTTGAGGTAGGTGTCGTAGACGCCACGGGAAATGGCTCCGGCGTCGTCGCCGAAGGTGAGCACCTGCTCGCCCTTGCGTCCCATGATCACTGCGGTTCCGGTGTCCTGGCACATGGGCAGGATCCCGCCCGCCGCGATGTTGGCGTTCTGCAGCAGCTCGGTGGCCACGAAGCGGTCGTTGTCCGAGGCTTCGGGGTCCTCGAGGATGTTGCGGAGCTGCTGGAGGTGGTCGGAGCGCAGGTAGTGGTTGATGTCGTGCATGGCCACCGACGTGAGAAGCGTCAGCGCCTCCGGCTCGACCTTCAGGAACTTCCGGCCTGCGGCCTCGATGGTGGAGACCCCCTCGGTCGACACCAGCCGGTAGTCGGTGTCGTCCGCGCCGAGAGGCAGCATGTCCGAGTAGGCGAAGGCGTTCATATCGGCATCGTCTGGCAGATCGGACGAATCAGCCATGGCGTCCGCCGGTGCCGGAGCCCGTCTCAGGGCCTCGCGGGCGTTCCCGGGAACGCGACCGGGTCCTGCCCATCGCCGATCACCGGGCGCTGCCAGTGCGTGTAGTCGGAAACCGTGTCGGCCACGTCCCGCCACTCCGCAGGGTTCCATCCCTGGGCGGCCGCAGTGACCGATCCGTTCTGGAGAACGAAGGCGAACGCGGGCAAGGTGTCGAGCCCGAGAGCGGCGGGCACGCGCCGCTCGGGGTCGGCGAAAGTGAGAATCTCCTCGGCGTACGGGCCGAGGAAGCGCCGGGCGTCGTCGGGGTCGCAGGAAACCACCCAGCAAGTCCGGCACCCGGCCTCGGCGTAGGTGACCAGGATCCGCCGGGCGGTGTGCAGGATCCAGGCACTCTCATTGGTGTAGGGATCGAGCAGAACGGGCAGCAGCGGGAAGGTCGTGAGCCAGGAGGACAGCGGCCTGGCCCTGCCTCCGAGCGGGTCCAGTTCCAGATCGAGCGAGACGGCGGTCACGAGGCCAACGCTAGCGCTCGGCTGCGGTGTCGGGGTTGTGCGTAGCATCTCCGTCGTGCATCCGATTGAGCGGCTTCGGTATGTGGCCCGGGCGGGGGTGGTGCCGGTGGTGCCGCTGGTGCGGGAGTCGGCGGCCGCGTTGTCGTCGTTCGCCGATGATCCCAAGGGTCTGCTCACGTCGTGCCGCCGGCTGCTGGACCGGCGCAGTGATTGTGCGCCGCTGGTATGGCTGGCGGCCCGGATGCTCACCGCCATGGATCCTCGCTCTGAGGCGCGGCGGGTAATTGGGGACCTTGAGGACGACGCAACCGGGCAGGTGCTCGGGAACGGCATGGATGCCCTGCCCGCGGGGTCGAGCGTTCTGGCAGTCGGGGAACTGGGCGCCTACACCGCCGCACTCGACGACCGCCCGGATCTGCGCTGGATCGAGCCGGACGATCTCGAGGCAGCGGCCTCAGCTGATCTGGTGCTCATGACCAGCGACTGCGTAGGACCGTCGAAGGCGCTGGTGGTGGCCGAGACCGTGTCCGTGGCTGAAATGGCCCGTGGCTGGGGGATTCCGGTGTGGCTCGTCTCAGGCGCGGGGCGGATACTGCCCGAGCGCATGTGGGACCTCTTGAGCGATCGTCACCGCCCCGACGACCCGGCCATGCGGGGCCTGGCCGTGCTGGACCTCGACCGGTTCGTCACCAGGGTGGTCACCCCTTCCGGCCTGAGGACTCCCGCCGAAGCGGCTCGAAGGTCCGACTGTCCGATCGTCCCCGAACTCTTCGCTCGATGACCGGCGGCGCCTCGAGTGCCGGCCTCAGAGCGCGGCGACCATGACCGGGCTGGACCGCTTCGAGGGCCGGCCGGGGGCCCGGGACGGGTACTGGCCCTCGGCATGGCCGGCCGAGTGCGGGGGCAACCGGCGACAGAAGGCAGCCGCGGGCCGCCTCGATGCCGCCACGGGCACGGCTTCGGTGGCCGGCAAGCGCAACGGGCGCTGGAACGTGATGTTCGTGGAGCGCGAGCCGGACCAGTGGTACCTGGGCGGGACCATGCCCGCCTTCAGCGGCCCCGAGCCGTACGGCTGGGTGGAGCGCCTGGACCTGAGCGCGGGAGGCGCCGACCCTCAGTTGCTGGAGCCGCTGGCCCGCTCGCCCCGGCTCCCTTGCGGCGACCACGTGTGGTGCGGGTCGATCCTGGCCCACGCCAACGGAGCGGTCTACAGCGTCAACGGCTCCTACCTCCACAAGCTCGACACCGACGACCTGTCGGTGCTGGCCGAGAGGCGGCTGCCGGCCGACCGCTCCCACAACGGGATGCTGGCCCTGCGCGACGGCACCATCGTCACCAAGGACCTGCGGCTCGAAGGCCAGGGCGGCACGACCCTGACCCGCCTGGAGCCCGACTCCCTGGAGTTGGTGGGTGAGCCGCTCGTGCTGCCCGAGGGCTCGATGGGACGCATCGCCGCCGACATCGTCGGAGTCGACGGCTCGACGGTGGAGCTTGTCTACGTCCCCGGCACCGAGCATCTGTGGCGCCTCTATGTGGGTGAGCCCGGCGGCACGGACGGCGCGGGCGGATGCGGCCTGGAGATCGACGCCGGCTGGAGGCCCCGGTACCGCACTGCCCAAGGCGCCTGGGGGCTTTCCTGGGACTCGTGCCTCTCCGACGGGGACTGCTGGATCATGGACTGCGGCGACATCGAGTCGGTCCGGGCCATCCACACCACCGAGCCCAACGGCCGTTTCGACGAGCCGCCCGGCAACCTGCTGTCGTGGCGCCGCCCGGCCCCTTGGTCCGGAGCTCAGCGGCTGCTGAGGTTCAGTCTCGCCGACGACGGCGACCGCGACGAGATCGAGCCCTTGGGCACACCCGGCGGCGGGATCATCGCGCCTCCGGTCCACGTCCCGGAGGTGAGTCCAGGTATGGGGATGGCCATCGCCTGGGACTCGGTGAACGGCGGCCTCGCCGGGGTCGAGATTCCGGCCGGCCCGCCACCCCGCGAGATGAGCGTCGCATGGCACTTGGACGTGCGCCCGTCGATGCAGCCGGTGGTGTACCCCGAGTCCGGCGAACTCGTCATCAACGACTTCACATCCGGCGCCGAAGGCGGCCCGCCGTCGGACGACCTCGTGGTGGTGGACATGACCACCGGCTCAATCATCGACCGGGTCCCAACCGGCTCGCGGGTGGCCAACGGGATGTTCCTGAGCGCGGCCTCCGGCCGTCGAGTCCTCTACGCCAGCACCACCGCGGTGGCCCTGGCCGCCTGGACCTAGGGGCCTACCAGGGCTTGGACCAGCTCGTCGAAGGCGGCGTCGGCAATGGATGCCATCTCGTCGTCGGTGCGGTCCTGGATGGGATGGCGGGTGAGCACAGCGGCCGCGTCGAAGCCGAGCGACTCGGATTGTGCCTCGACCGCCGAAGCGAAGTGGACGGTTGAGACGAACACGCCGGGGACGCCGCGCCGCTCGATGTCGCTGATGTCGTGCACACTGCACGACACGCAGGAGCCTCAATCGGCGAGCGCTTCGATGACCGCGTCGCAGGTGGTGGCGATCTCGTGGCGCAGGTCCACCGGGGCGGGCTTGGTGAATGTGGGCTTGGTGTAGCGGTTCACCGTCGCGCCCAGTCCGCTGAGACGCTCAGAGACACGATCGAGGAACACATTGCCGCGGGGCTTGGAGATGTCGAGCAGTCCGACGGTCAACCCGGCCAGCGACTCGGGCCGGGTGGCCCGCTCCCGCGCCGCCGGGGTCTGCTCCGAGGTGGGATCGAGGACAGTGGTCATCAGGTGGCCTCCTTGCCGGGTGAGGGTAGTCGCGAGCGTCCTAGGGCGTGATCTCGCGGGTTACCGGGTCGCTGCCCCTCGGTCCGTTGGCCCAGCCGCCGATGATCGCTGAGAACAGCCCGGCCGAGCCGCCGGAATGGACGACCAGCAGCCCGCCTTCACGGAACTTCGCGATCTTCTGGCCGGCGGCTGTGGGGGGCAGGCCCGCCGCGATGCCGCCCGCGCCGGCCAGCAGGTCGTCGCCGTCGAAGGTCAGCTCGGCCGAGAGTTCCTCCATGAAGCGATCGCGGCTCCAGGCGGCGTCGGCATAGCGGGCCATGTGCTCGGGCGACAGCACCAGCATGGCGTCCATCCCCAGCATCATCCTGGGCGAGACCGTGGCCTGCAGCGCCTGGGCCAGATGCCTGGTCAACGATTCGGGAGTCCGGGACCGCTCGTCGGCAAGAATCCTGGGCGATTCTCCGGCGAACACGGTGACGGTGGACTGGTCCGCCCGCCAGCCCCGGCTCTCAGCCAGGGAGGTCCACGGCGAGCCCTCCTCATCCTCGGCGAAGCAGAAGCCCACCTTGGCCGGTGAGCCGAACGTGGCCCGGTCCACGCCCCCGGGATGCCCGCCGCCGAAGTTGCGCACCACCAGCTGCACGGCCCGACCGATGGTCGAGTTGGCCCGGTTGCCCTGGCCCAGCGAGTTGAGCCCGCTGTTTATGCCGATGCGCTCGGCCACGGGGCCGTTCACCACCAGCATCGGCCCGACACTCATGGTGGTGGCCAGCACGCCGTGCATGTTGAACTCGTCGGTGCACACCGCCTCCAGCGCGGCGATCACGACCGGCAGATGCTCGGGTGCGCAGCCGGCCATCACCGCGTTGACGGCCGCCTTCTCGACGGTGCACTCGACCAGGCTGGGCGGCACCACCGCCACCATCTCGGACGGATCGCGGGTCGTGCCCTCGAGCATCCGGAGCACTCTGGCCTCGGTCGGCGGCACTACCGGCAGGCCGTCGGACCAGCGCCGGTCCCACATCGCCTCCCATTCGTCCTCCAGCGTGGCCAGCTCGACCCGGCGGCTGCGCAGGCTCGAACCGGAGAACCGCGCCGCCAGCTCGCCGGCATGGGCGGGGTCCACGCTGAGGGATCCGCAGCCGGGCCGCCAGTCCGGGAGCCCCCTGCCCAAGCCGTCCAACCCCGACAGCTGCTCCCACTCGGAGCGGGACCAGCCGACGGTGCGCTGCTCGCCGACACCCCCGCTCACCTGCAGCAGCGTGGGCACGGTCTCGATGTCATGATGCCAGGACAGGGCCAGATCGGCGTCGTGGTGCACCCAGTCGGCGTCGGCCGGGAAGCTCGGATCGTCCTGCGTGATGACGGTCAGGTCGGCGCGGTCGTGGAGGTCGCCCAGCACGGGAGCCACGAGCTCGCAGGTTGGGCAGTCGCGCTTGACCACCGCCACCAGCCCTTCGGGCAGCGGCGGTACCGGGGGGCCTCCGAAGCTCATCAAGCGATTGTGCCACTGTTACCCTCCGGATGCGATGACGAGCGGCGACGGCGCAGGCGACTCCATGGACGGCCGCGAGTTCCGCCGGGTGCTGGGCCACTACCCGACGGGCGTGACGGTGGTGACGGCGGCCTGTCCCGGAGGTCCGGAGGGACTTACCATCGGGTCGTTCACCAGCGTCTCGCTGGATCCGCCGCTGGTGTCTTTCTGTCCGGGTCATGATTCCGACTCGTGGACCCGGATGCGCGATGTCGGCAGCTTCTGCGTGAACGTGCTTGCTGACGATCAGGCCGACCTGTCCAGCACGTTTGCCAGCAGGACTGGTGACAAGTTCAGGGGTGTGAGCACCCGGGTCGAGTCCACCGGCGCACCGGTCATCGAGGGATGCTTCGCCTGGATCGACTGTCGCGTCGAGACTGTCCACACCGCCGGCGACCATGACATCGTGGTGGGCCGGGTCGTAGCCCTCGGCACCGCGGAGGGCGTCGCAGACCCCGGTTCGACAACGAACGGTCCGCTGGTGTTCTTCAAGGGCAGCTACGGCCGGGTGGCGGGGCTCTAGATGGCGATCTATGCGCTCGGCGACCTAGAGCCGAGAATCGATCCGACCGCCTACGTGCATCCGCTGGCGGTGGTGATCGGGAATGTCGAGCTCGGTCCGGAGGCTTCTGTGTGGCCCTACGCGGTGCTGCGGGGCGACGACGGCGTGATCCGTATCGGCGCCCGCAGTAACGTCCAGGACGGCGCGGTGATCCACTGCACGCCCAACCATCCCACCATCGTCGGCGACGGCGTCACCATCGGCCATCAGGCCCACCTGGAGGGATGCACCGTGCTGGACGGGTCCCTGATCGGCGTGGGGGCGGTGGTGATGCACGACGCCCGCGTCGGCCCCAACGCTCTGGTCGGCGCCAACGCCACCGTCACCGGCGGGACGGTCGTGCCGGCCCAGGCCATGGCGCTCGGGACCCCCGCCCGCATCCGCGAGAACGCGGTCGAGCCCGACCACAACAAGGTCAACGCCGAGATCTACGCCCAGCGAGGCCACCACTACCGGGCCGAGTCGCGCCGGATCGACTGACCGCCGGGGTGGCAGGATAGGGTGTAGGCCCAGGAACCGGCCCGCCCGGGAGATCCCATGACTACCGCTGACATCGGCGTCGATCTCAGCCGCTACCAGCTCGGCTGGAGCGACGAGGAGGACTACGTCTTCAAGCCCAAGAAGGGCCTCAACAACGACATCATCACCGAGATGTCGTGGCTCAAGGGCGAGCCCCAGTGGATGCTCGACTTCAGGCTGAAGTCGCACCGCCGGTTCGAGCGCCGGCCCCGCCCGACCTGGGGCGGCGACACCACCGGCATCGACTTCGACAACATCTACTACTACATCAAGCCCACCGACACGCTGGCCAACGACTGGGACATGGTCCCCGAGTCGATAAAGAACACCTACGAGCGCCTGGGGATCCCCGAGGCCGAGCGCAAGTACCTGGCCGGCGTGACCGCCCAGTACGAGAGCGAGGTCGTGTACCACCGCAACCGCGAGGACCTCGAGGCCCAGGGTGTCCTGTTCTGCGACATGGACACCGCCCTGCGGGAGTACCCGCAGCTGGTCAAGCGGTACTTCGGCACGGTCATCCCGCCCAACGACAACAAGTTCGCCGCGCTCAACTCGTCGGTGTGGTCGGGCGGGTCGTTCATCTACGTGCCGCCCGGGGTGGAGGTGGAGGCGCCGCTGCAGGCCTACTTCCGCATCAACGCCGAGAACATGGGCCAGTTCGAGCGCACCCTGATCATCGCCGACGAGGGCTCCAAGGTCCACTACATCGAGGGCTGCTCCGCGCCCACCTACTCCACCGACTCGCTGCATTCTGCGGTGGTGGAGATCATCGTGGGACGGTCGGCCCGGGTCACCTACACCACCATCCAGAACTGGTCCGACAACGTCTACAACATGGTCACCAAGCGGGCCCGGGTCGAGGCCGAGGGCCACATGGAGTGGATTGACGGCAACATCGGCTCCAAGCTGACGATGAAGTACCCGGCGGTGGTGATGGTGGGGCCCAAGGCGTCGGGCGAGGTGCTGTCGGTGGCCTACGGCGGCCCGGGCCAGCATCAGGACACCGGGGCCAAGATGACCCACGCCGCGCCCGAGACCACCTCGAAGATCGTCTCGAAGTCGATCTCCTCGGGCGGCGGGCGCACGTCGTACCGGGGGCTGGTGCGGGTCGAGGACGACGCCCACGGCTGCAAGAGCCACGTGCAGTGCGACGCGCTGATCCTCGACGAGGACTCCGTGTCGGACACCTACCCCTACATGGAGGTCGGGTCGGGCGACGCCGTGATCGGGCACGAGGCCACCGTGTCCAAGGTGGCCGACGACCAGCTCTTCTACCTCCAGAGCCGGGGCCTCACCGAGGAGCAGGCCATGGGCCTGATCGTCAACGGCTTCATCGAGCCGGTCACTCGCACCCTGCCCATGGAGTACGCGGTGGAGTGGAGCCGTCTCATCGAACTGCAGATGGAGGGCAGCGTCGGCTGACGATCCGCTTTGGGTCGGGCGACGCGAAAGCCCGGTCGCCTGCCACAATGTCAGTCATGCCGATGCGCCAGGACTGCAAGTACTTCGAGTCGCGCACCTATCCCAACGGCGAGACGGTGAGGAAGTGCGACCTCGACCTAGCTCCAGAGGCGCCGTGGCGCTGTCCCGACGACTGCCCGAAATACACCCGGCGGCTGGCCGACGTCAACTGGAGCTACGGCTCCCTGGTCACCCCCGAGACCCCGCCCGAGCCCGAGAGCCTCGGCAGCGACGACAGCATCGGCGCCCTGCTCGACGCGGCCGAGGACATCGTCAATGCGGCCGCTCCCGACGTGATGGCCGAGGTGGAGGCCGAGCGCCGCAAGCGCCGGCGCGCTCGGGGCCCGAAGGCAAAGGGCAAGAAGGGCAGGGGCGGCCGCGGATCCTCCGGTGGGGGCGGGATGGGGGAGCGCTTCCGCAGGCGGTACCGCGACGGCGGCTGACTACGAGTGCATTCCTTCACTACTGACGCGGCCCGCAGCCTGCCGGGCCCTGGCTGGCTGGCGGAACGCCGGGCTGCGGCGGCCGAGCGCTTCGCGGCTGCGGATCCTCCCACTGCGGCCGCCGAGGAGTGGCGGTACAGCGCGATCGCCGATTTTGATCTGGCCGCTTACCAGTTGGCAGGCACAGACGCATCCTTGTTGCCGGACGGCACGTGGGCGGGAGTCGACTCCGCCGCCAACGGCGCGGTCGCCGCCGTCCTCGACGTCGCCGACGGCCGCATCGTCGCCTCGACGGGTTTGGAAGAACTGTCGAAGCAGGGCGTCCAAGTGGGACCGCTGGCCGATGCGGCCGACGGCGCTGAGTTGCTGGGCTCGGTGGCCGACGGAGCCGCCGACTACTTCACCCTGCTCAACGACGCCTTCGTGGGCTGCCCCATCGTGGTGGACGTCCCCGCGGGAGTGGCCGTTGACGGCGTGATCGCGGTACGCCACTACGCGGGCGCGGACCGAGCGGCCACCTTCCCTCGACTGGTGGTGAGGGTCGGGCCCAACGGCTCGGCCAAAGTGCTCGACATGCAGCGCTCTGCCGGCCCGGCCCTGGTCGTTCCCGTGGTCGAGCTCGATGTCGGCCAGGCCGCCCGGCTCGGCTATGTGAACCTGCAGCAGCACGACCACCGGACCACCCAGATCGCGGCCCACACCGCTCGGGTGGAGAGAGACGCAGCCCTAGTCGCTGCGTCGGTCGTGCTGGGCGGCGGCTATGCCCGCACCCGGACCGACACCCGCCTGGTGGGCCGGGGCGCCAGCGGCGACCTGCTGTCGGCGTACTTCGGATCAGGCGACCAGATCCTCGACTTCCGCACCTATCAGGACCACGCCGCGCCCGACACCACATCCAATCTGCTCTACAAGGGAGCGGTGGGCGACTCGGCCCGCAGCGTGTACACCGGGCTGATCCGGGTGCGGCCCAACGCCCGGGGCACCAACGCCTTCCAGACCAACCGCAACCTCAAGCTCAGCGAGGACGCCTGGGCGGAATCGGTGCCCAACCTCGAGATCGAGAACAACGACGTGCGCTGCAGCCATGCCTCTGCGGTGGGGCCGGTGGATCCCGACCAGGTCTTCTACCTGGAGAGCCGGGGAGTGCCGACACCGGTGGCCGAGCGCCTGATCGTGGCCGGTTTCTTCGACGAGGTGATCGACGGGCTGCCGGTTCGGGCCGTCGAGGACGCGGCCCGCGAGGCACTCGCCCTGAAGCTCAACCAGATGTTGAAGGCCGCGGCGTGACGCCATGACCGCTCAGGCAGACTGTTCGAGATCGGAGACTCCACGATGACGACCCACGAGCTGTTCCCCCTGGATGAACTCGCGACCGACTCGGCGCGGCGGGTCGAAGTGGAGGGCCGCGAGATCGCCGTGGTCCGCATCGGCGACGACGTCTACGCCATCGGCGACACCTGCTCCCACGCCGAAGTCTCGCTCTCGGAAGGCTGGGTGGAGCCCGACGACTGCGCCATCGAGTGCGTGGCCCACGGGGCCATGTTCGATCTGGAGACCGGCGAGCCGCTGTCGTTGCCTGCCACCCGGGCCGTGCCCGTCTACGAGGTGTCCGTCGTGGACGGCATGGTGGTGCTGAAGCTCGATGCGGGCTCGGGCGGGGTCTCTTCGTGAGCACGCTGGTGATCGAGGGCTTGCGGGCGTCGGTGGCGGGTCGCGAGATCCTGACCGGCGTCGACCTGGAGGTGGCCGCGGGCGAGGTGCACGCGGTGATGGGACCCAACGGGTCGGGCAAGTCGACCCTGGCCCACGTGATCGCCGGACGCAGCGGCTACGACGTGCTCGACGGCTCCGTCCGCCTCGACGGCACGGAACTGCTGGGAATGCCCGCGTGGCGGCGGGCCGAGGCGGGCCTGTTCCTGGCCATGCAGTATCCCACCGAGGTTCCGGGCGTCTCGCTGCTCAACATGCTCACCGAGTCGGTGTGCACCCCCGAGGGTGCCGCCGTCGCTGAGCAGATGCGTTCCGAAGCCGGCCGCATCGGCCTCGATGAGCAGTTCCTGCAGCGCCCGGTGAATGTGGATCTCTCGGGAGGGGAGCGCAAGCGCAACGAGGCCCTGCAGCTCGGCGTGCTGAAGCCGGCTTTCGCGGTGATCGACGAGCTCGACTCCGGCCTTGATGTGGACGCGTTGAGGCTGGTAGCCGGCCGCATCGAGGAGGCCACCGAGCATGATGGGCTCGGCGTGCTGGCCATCACCCACTACAGCCGTGTCTTCGCTCATCTCAGGCCGGATTCGGTGCACGTGTTCGCCGGCGGCCGAATACAGGAGTCCGGGGGATCCGAGTTGGCCGACGAGCTGGAGGCTGAGGGCTACGAGCGCTGGACAGGGGCCGTCCCGCAGCCGGACTCGGACGCGGGAGCCACCCCCTTCACCGACCCCTTCGGAGACCCGTTCGCGGACCTGCTGACCTGAGCGGCACTGGTCAGGCGTAGCATCGGGGACCATGAGCAAGGACGACCTGCTGACCGAGGCCGAGATCGGCGACCTGCTGGCCACTCATCCCGAATGGCGCCGCGACGGCAACGTGCTGCGCCGCTCGTACCAGTTCGCCGACTTCCGGGCCGCGTTCGCGTTCATGGCCCATGTGGCGCTGATCGCCGAGCGGCTCTTCCATCACCCCGAGTGGTCCAACGTCTACAACAAGGTGGAACTGGCCATCACCAGCCACGATGTGGGCGGCCTCTCGGCCCGCGACCGCGACTTCATCGAACGCGTCGACGCCGCCGCCGGCGGCTAGGAGCCTGGGCGCCTCACTCCGCCTCGCCCCCCGAAGTGCCGGGTGGGATGGCACCGGCGTTGTGCGACACTGCCGGGCGTGGCGGATCACGCACCGGCAATGAGGCTGCACGGCGTTGTCAATGCCTCGCCGGACTCGCTGGCCGACTTCTCGGTGGCCACCACGGTGGAGGGCGCGACGATCCGGGCTGCTGAGCTGCTCGATCAGGGCTGCGTCGGCATCGATCTCGGTGGTGCGGGCTCCACCCAGTTCGCCGACCGGGTGGATGTCGAGGCCGAATGGCGGCGCATCGACGGCAAGATCCAGGCCCTAGCGGAGCTGTGCGAGGCACGCGGGGCGCAACTCTCCGTGGACTCGTGGCAGCCGGAGATCATGCGACGGGCGCTTGACTGCGGCGCCACGATGATCAACGCGGCCGACGGACTCCAGAACGCAGAAATGGTGCAACTCGCCGCCCAGCGGGACGTGCCGGTGGTGGCGCCGTTCGTGTGGGGTGCCGACCCCAAGGCCTCCCGGCATGTGATCGGCGATCCGGTCGAAGTGATCTGCGAGTGGTTCGAGCGCTCGTTGCACCGGTGGGAGAGTGAAGGCGTCGATCGCAGCCGGCTGATCCTCGACCCCGGAACCGGCTTCGGCCCGCCCGACTGGGAGTGGCCCGACCGCTACCGGTACCAGAAACGGGTCTACGAGAACCTCGACGCGCTGCGAGCCTTCGGCCTGCCGGTCTACCTCCCCCTGCCGTGGAAGAAGACGGTTCAGCACGACGAGCTGCTGGAGATCTGTATCCGGGCCGGCTTCGACTACGGCCGGTGCCACCGGCCCGACCGGGTGCTGGAGGCGATGGCCCGCCTCAACGCCGTCACTGAACCGTGATAGCCGGGAATTGGCAGCGGGGAGCGCGCTTTTTGGCCTTTTGCGCTGCCAATTCGCGGTGGCTCTGGGGGGCGTCGTGAATTGGCAGCGGGGAGCGCGCTTTTGGGACTCCTGCGCTGCCAATTCACGGAAGGGCGGGGGAGCGTGAGCCGGCCCGGTCGCAGCGGGGATAAGGCTTCCCCGGCCTACATCCCGGAACAGGCCGCTGGGCCTGACTGCCTGGGACGCAGCGTGCTGGTGGCGCCCGGGCAGTCCGCGCCCGGGCCGTGGGAGCAATGCCCCCGGGTGACTGTGGGAACTGGATCACCAGATCCGGCCACGGGTCGGAGATTGCGCTCGTCGTGGCGCAAGCGCGAGCGGCTGGTGATCGAAGTGGACGGCCTGTTGCCCGGCGCCGAGCCGACGCTGGAGGCGCCCTGGTGGACGCTCCAACCCGGAACAACGCTCGGCGACGAGGTCTGGCACCACCTGCTCACGGCCAACGCGGTGGACGCAAGAGACCCAGACCGGCTGCGCTTCGCCCCCCGCGAGCGTGCCCTGGAGGCGGGCGCCCGTCCCGCGGCCGCACCAGGCGATGTCACCGCCGACGGGGTAGGCCTGTGGTGCGACGGCGGGCCGCTGGATTCGTTCGATCCTTCGGAGCTGCACGGTGCCGCACTGGTACCGGCCGCCAACCTCTCGGTGGGCCGCCTGTCGGCCTTGCGGCCGTGCGAGCCCGTCGCCGACCTGGCACCCGACCAGCGTCGTGCGGTGGGACACCTCGGCGGCGGGGCCTGCATCGTGGCTCCGGCCGGATCGGGCAAGACCCGGGTGCTCACCGAGCGGGTCCGCTGGCTGGTCCGAGACCTGGGCGTGGAGCCGTCGGCGGTCTGCCTGGTGGCCTACAACGTCCGGGCTCGGGCCGAAATGCAGCAGCGCACCGCCGACCTTGACGGTCTGGAGGTGCGCACCCTCAACAGCCTGGCGCTGGCGGTGTGCAACGGCACCGGCCCCTTCGCCCGCCCCGCGCGCCATGGTCGGGTCGATGTCATCGACGAACGGGCCGTGCGCGACCTGCTGCACGGACTGGTGGGGGAGCGGACGCCCCGGAGGCGTCGGCGGGCTATGACCGACCCGCTGGCGCCGTGGCTGGAGGCTCTGAGCGCCTCCCGGCTGGGACTGCGGGATCCGGCCGAGGTTGAGAACGACTACGCCCCCGACGTTGAGGGCTTCGCGGAGTTGGCGCCGGCCTACGCCGAGGCACTGGACGAGCGAGGCGCCGTCGACTTCGACCACCAGATCGTCCGGGCCATCGATGTGCTGTTGACCGATCCGGCTGCCCGGGCCGCGGCCCGCCGGGTGTGCGGCGTGCTGCTAGTGGATGAGTTCCAGGACCTCACGCCGGCCCATCTGCTGATGATCCGGCTGCTGGCCGGCCCGAGGGCCGACGTGTTCGGCGTGGGCGATGACGACCAGACCATCTACGGCTACTCGGGCGCCTCGCCCCGCTGGCTGATCGAGTACGAGCGCTACTTCCCGGGCGCGGCCCGCCACCTGCTCGGAGTCAACTACCGCTGTCCGCCCACAGTGGTACAGGCCGCCTCCAACCTGCTCTCGCACAACCGGCACCGCATCGCCAAAGACATCGAGCCCCGTCCAGGTCGCCCATCCGCTTCGGACGACCGCCAGGTCGACGTGAGAGCCGTGCGCGACGGCGGCTCAGCTGTTGTCGAGAGGGTCCGAACCCTCGTCGCCCGTGGCGTCGATGCGAGCGATGTCGCGGTGTTGACCAGAGTCAACAGCACGCTGCTGGCCCCGCAGGTCCTGCTGTCGGAGGCGGGGATTGACTGTATGACGCCGGTCGGGCCGTGGTTCCTGGAGCGCACCGGCGTGGCCGCCGCGCTGGCGTGGCTCCGCCTGGCCACTACCGGAGCGGCCCGGCTACCGGCCGCCGCGCTGGGGACCGCGGCCCGCCGCCCGCCCCGAGGCATCTCTCCGAGGGTGGTCGAATGGATAGCCGAGCAGCACAACGTGGGAGCGCTGCGCCGGCTCGCCGGACGCATCTCCGACGAGCGGACGTCAGAACGGGTGGAGGACTTCGCCGATGACGTGGAGCGCCTCGGCGACATGGCCCGCGAAGGCGCCGACACGCTGTGCCTGCTGGAGGCGGTACGGGACGGGACACAGCTCGGTACCAGCCTCGACGAGCGACTCGACGCCTCCCGCCGCTCGGTGGACCGGTCCGCCCACGGCGACGACCTGCGGGCCCTGCTGTCGGTGGCGCCGCACTGCACCGACCCGGCCGCGTTCGAGGGCTGGCTAAGGGACCGCCTGACCCAGGGCCACACCGACGGCGCCGAGGGCGACCCGCGGCTGGGCCGGCCGTCGTGGGGCCGGGGCGTGCGCCTGGCCACCGTGCATCGGGTCAAGGGCCTGGAGTGGCCCCACGTGATAGTCCTGTCGGCCACCGAGGGCCTGATGCCCCACCGGCTGGCCAGTGACATCGAGGAGGAGCGCCGCGTCTTCCATGTGGCCATCACCCGCGGCTCGGAGTCCGTCCTAGTCGTCGCCGACGGCCCGAAGTCCCCCTTCATCACCGAGATGTCCTGGCGTTCCAAGCTGGAACCGGCGGGATTGTCCGCAGAGGGCCGTGCTCGCCCTCAACGCCGCACGCCGGCCGGTGATCGGGAGGCGCCGAGCCGGTCATCGAAGTCCAAGAGCCCGCCCATCGACATCGCAGCCGAGCCGGAGGCCGCTGAGATGTTCGAACGCCTGCGCCACTGGCGTTTGGAACAAAGCAAGGCCGACGACGTGCCAGCCTTCGTGGTCTTCTCCGATGCCGCCCTGCGCGAGCTGGCCCGCCGGCGACCAGCCACCGACGAGGCCCTGCTGGCCGTGCCCGGTATCGGCCCAGCAAAGCTCGCCGCTTACGGCGAGACCCTCAAGTCCCTGCTGGCCGGACCGGAGGCCCCCTAGTTCGCCGGCGAGGCGGAGGGCTCAGCGGTGTCGGCGTGCTGGCCGCCGAGGTCGTGGTAGACGGTGAAGAAGGCGATGGCGCTCAACATCTCGGGGAACACGCCCAACCCGACAAGGGTCACGCGGGCAACAACGTCGTTGAACAGCCCGAGGAGCTCCGCGACGACCAGCACCGGGACGGTGGCCGCGAGCGAGAGGACGAAGATCAATGCCATGCGGCCCAGGGTCGCCCAGTAGGCGCTCCTGAGCAGGGCGCGTGCATAGCGCATCGACGGCTCGGCCGGGCCGACGGCGGCAGTCATCATGGTGAGAAGCACGAGTGGTGCGGCGACCCCTATCACCACCAGACCCATCGCTGCTCCCAACACCACTGCAAGCGCACCCGACGCCAGGCTGAGCAGTCCCGCTACGAGAGATACCACCATTAGCGCCGCGAAGAACATCACCAGCAGCATCAGGCCCGCGCCGGCGATGCGCAATAGGCGTTTGAGGCCGGCCCGCAGCGCGCCGGATGCGCCTATATGCCTCTGACCCAGCCGAGCCACCGCAATCTGGCCGAACGCGGCGAACTGGACGATGTTGACGGCGATGACGACGACGGCACCCACCACCATCAGGAGCATCCCCGCGGCCAGAGTGGACGAGCCCCGGCCCTCGAGGCGGTCGGTCACGTCGTTCCAGCGACTCTCCAACAAGGCGTTGAATTCCTCATCGTCGGCGTCGGGATCGACGGCAGCCACTTCATCGACCAGAGCTCCGAGTGTGTCGCCGAACACATCGTCGAATCCCCTCCTGACGGCCTCTTCGCCGGCCAGGTACACCACGGCCACTACCGCATAGATGACGAGCAGCGGCCGCAGGTTCTGCGTCATCAGCCGCCAAGTGCCGCCGAGCAGGTCGCGAATGCTGCGGTGCCGGGAGCCAGCACCATCGCGGGAGGCGCTGGCCTCTTCGTCGGGGGTGCCGTAACGGGGTGAGCGGTGGTCGGTCCAGCGGGAGCCGTCCCAGTACCGGTACCGCGCGGGATCCTCGGGATCGACGTACCAATCGGCCGGCGGCAGGTCCGTCACGAACCGAACCGTATCAGCCGCCGGTGGGCCGGCTTCTCAGGCGAAGGTCTCGTCGAGGGCCTGCACCAGGGTGTTCCACGACAGGGTGGCGCACTTGATCCGCACCGGGAACTTGACCACGCCCCGCAGGGCCTCCAGATCTCCGAGCTTGACGTCTGAGGCCCCGTTGCCGCTGTCACCGTCGTCGTCCAGGTCGTCTCCGGTGCCGCCGATCCCTGTTCCGTGGATGGACATCATGTGCTTGAAGGCCCGCACCAGTCGCCGCACCTCCGCCACGCTGCGGCCCTTGACGGCAGTGGACATCATCGACGCCGAGGACTGGCTGATCGAGCACCCCTGGCCTCCCGTCGACACCTCGACGATCACACCGTCCTGCACCTCCAGGTAGATGACCACCTCGTCGCCGCACAGCGGGTTGAAGCCCACGGCCTGGACGGCCGGCGGCACCTCCAGTTCGCCGCGGTTGCGGGGGTTGCGGTAGTGGTCGAGGATGATCTCGCGGTACAGGTCCTCCAGGCCGGCCATGGCTCTCTCCCGCTACCTGGCGAAGAACTCGCCGGCGGCGCCGAGAGCGTCGGCCAGGGCGTCCACGTCGGACGTGTCGTTGTACACGTAGAGCGATGCCCGGGCGGTGGCCGGCACCCCGAGATGCCGCATCAGCGGCTTGGCGCAGTGATGGCCGGCCCGCACGCACACGCCGCGGTCGTCGAGCACCTGCGAGAGGTCGTGGGGGTGGATGTCCCGGAAGCTCATCGACAGCACACCACCTCTGCAGGCCGGTTCGGACGGGCCGTGCACCGCGAGGTCCGGGCCGTAGCGCTCCTCGAGCGTGCGCAGCGCGTAGGCCGTGAGGCTGACCTCGTGCTCGCGCACCCGGTCCATTCCCAGCCCTTCGAGGTAGGCGACCGCCGCGCCGAGGCCGACGATCTCCGCGATGGGTGGGGTCCCGGCCTCGAACTTGTGGGGGATGTGGTTGGGCAGGAAGCCGTCCTTGCGCACATCCAGGATCATCTCGCCGCCCCCGAGGAACGGGGGCATCGCCTCGAGCAGCTCGGCTCGGGCCCACAACACCCCGATGCCGGTCGGTCCGCACATCTTGTGGCCGGTGAAGCCCAGGAAGTCGGCCCCGAGTGCCTGCACGTCCGTCGGCAGGTGGGGGACGTACTGGGCCGCGTCCACCAGCACCAGCGCGCCGGCGTCATGGGCGGCGTCGGCCAGGCGTCGTATCGGGTTGAGCGTGCCCAGCACGTTGCTCATGGCGGTCACGCCCAGGAGCTTGGCCCCGTCCAGGAGCTGGTCCAGGTTGGCGAGATCGAGCTGGCCGTCGGCTCCGACGCCGATCCAGCGGAGCTCGAAGCCTTTCTCGGCCGCCATGATGTGCCAGGGGACGATGTTGGCGTGGTGCTCCATCTCGGTGATCACCACGGCGTCACCCGGCCCGAGGTTGGCCCCTCCCCACGATCGGGCCACCAGGTTTATTGCCTCGGTGACGTTCTTCGTGAACACGATCTCGTCGGCGGACGGCGCGTTCACGAACCGGGCGATCCCCGCTCGGGACGCCTCCATGGCCTCGGTGGCCTGGGCCGCGATCTCGTAGGCGCCCCGGTGCACGTTGGCATTGATCGTCTCGTAGTAGCTGTTCATGGCGTCCAGCACGCAGCGGGGCTTCTGCGACGAAGCAGCCGAGTCCAAGTAGACGATGGGCCGGCCGTGGACCTGACGCCCCAGTAGCGGGAACTGCGCCTTCGTCACCGCTCCGAGCCGGTCGCCCCCGCCGCTGCTCATGACCCGTACCGTTCGTAGCCCTCGCGCTCGAGCCGGTCGGCCAACTCGGGGCCGCCGCTCTCGACGATGCGACCGTCGAGGAGCACATGAACCCTGTCGGGGTGCAGTCCCGAGGTGAGGATGCGCTGGAAGTGGGTGATGGCCAGCACACCCAGCTCGGGCCGCACGGCTCGCACCTCCTGCACGCCGGTGGCCACTATGCGCAGCGCGTCGATGTCGAGGCCGGTATCGGTCTCGTCAAGGATGGCCATGTCCGGCTCGAGGACCGCCATCTGCAAGATCTCGTTGCGCTTCTTCTCGCCGCCGGAGAACTTCTCGTTGAGGTGGCGGTCCATCAGCTGCGAGTCGATGGACAGGCGCTCCATCCACTCGACCATGGTCATGTAGGTCTCGATCGAGCTGACGTCGGTGCCCTTGCGGGACTGGAGCGCCTGGGTGAGGAAGTTCCGCACCGACACGCCCGGGATCTCCTGGGGGTACTGGAAGGCGAGGAACAGGCCGGCCTTGCCCCGCACCTCCGGGGGCCAGGCGGTGATGTCCTCGCCCTTGAAGCGGATCGAGCCCCCGGTGACCTCGTACTCGGGGCTGCCGAGCAGTGCCGCGGCCAGGGTGGACTTCCCCGATCCGTTGGGGCCCATCAGGGCGTGCAGTTCGCCCGCGCCGACTACCAGGTCCACACCGCGCAGGATCTCAATGCCGCCGTCGACAGTTGCCACATGCAGGCCGTCGATCTCGAAGAGCGGTGCTGCGGGCACGCCTCGATCCTACGGCCCGCAGCGGGTACTACGGCCCTTCAGCCCCGATAGGTTGGCCCTCACACGACTGCTAGGAGTGTCCCACGTGAACTTCGCATTCACCGACGAGCAGGAGCAGCTCAGAGAATTCGTCCGCAGCTTCCTCGAGGAGAAGTCGCCCGAATCAGCGGTACGCGACCAGATGGACACCGAGCGCGGCTTCGACCCCGATGTCTGGGCCCAGATGTCGGATCAGATGGGCCTCCCCGCCCTGACGATCCCAGAGGCCTACGGCGGCCAGGGGTTCACCTGCGTGGAGCAGGTGGTCGTGCTCGAGGAGATGGGTCGGGCCTTGCTCTGCGCGCCGTACTTCTCCTCTGCCGTGCTGGCGGCCAACACGCTGATGCACTCCGGCGACGAAGCGGCCAAACAGGCCCACCTCGGCGGCATCGCCTCAGGCGAGACCAGGGCCACACTGGCCTTCACCGAGCAGAACGGCCGCTGGGACGAGCCGGGGATCACCATGGGGGCCTCGCAGGACAACGGTTCGTGGAGGCTCGACGGCGTCAAGATGTACGTCCTCGACGGCCATACCGCCAACCTGGTGATCGTGGCGGCCCGCACCGCTGGCGGCGTATCGCTGTTCACCGTCGATCCGGACGCGCCGGGCCTCACTCGCACGCCGCTGTCGACCATGGACCAGACCCGCAAACAGGCCAAGCTCACGTTCGAGGGAGTCGAGGCCACCCTTGTCGGCACCGAGGGCCAGGGCTGGCCAGTGCTGGAGACCGTGCTCGACCTGGCTGCGGTGGCTCTGGCCGCCGAGCAGGTGGGCGGGGCGCAGCGCTGCTTGGACATGTCGGTGGAGTACGCCAAGGTCCGGGTGCAGTTCGGCCGACCCATCGGCTCGTTCCAGGCGATCAAGCACAAGTGTGCCGACATGCTCCTGGAGGTCGAGTCGGCCAAGTCCGCGGCCTACTACGCGGGCTGGTGCGCAGCGGAGATGAACGACGAGCTGCCCCAGGTTGCATCGCTGGCCAAGAGCTACTGCTCGGAGGCCTACTTCCACGCGGCGGCCGAGAACATCCAGATCCACGGAGGCATCGGCTTCACCTGGGAGCACCCGGCGCACCTCTACTTCAAGCGGGCCAAGAGTTCCGAGCTCCTCTTCGGCGACCCCACCTACCACCGGGAGCTGCTGGCCCAGCGCATCGGCCTATAGGAGACCCCGGGCTCTAGGAGAGATCCGCTCCGGAGGGGACCTGACGTGATCTGGCTGATCGCTGTGGTCGGCTTGGCTGCCGTAGTGGCGATCGCCTTCGTGTCGGTGGGAATCGCGGTCGGACGGCTGGAGCAGGAGACCGCACCATCGGTGTACCGGCTGTCGGACGCGGTGGACTACGTGGCCGACCGCCTGCCCGACGAGGTGACCGCCAGGTTGAGCTACGACGACGTCAGGACCGTGCTCGGATGGCATCTCGACTGGTTCGCGGCGGTGGGTCTGGCCACCTCCCACGGCCAGGAGCTCGGCGACCCTGCGGTGGCCGTGGGCGACATGGCCGTGGCCGACACCGACGCGGCCTGCGACGCGGTGGTGGCCCGATCTCTGGAGGAGGGAGGGCCCGACCCGGTGGACGTGGTGTGCATCCTCGAAGTGCAGTTCTCCTATCTGGCCGAGATCGGCGCAGTCAGCGCAGGCGAGCCTCCGGCCTGACTGCTGAAGTCCTGCCCGGCCCGATGCTTGGCTCGGGGGCCGGATTGTGGTTGACTGGTGCCACCAAGGAAAGGAGGTGGTCCAACTGAGTGCTTTATGCTTTGTGACCTTGGAGGTGGCTGGCCGCTAGCTACGGCAAGCTGGACCGACTGGCGAATCCCCGCCAGCTCCACCCCCGATCCGAGTCGCCGGACCTAGTCACATCCGGCCAGGCACCGCGGCCATACCGGCTGCGAGTGTGCGAGGCTCGACCGGGATTTCCGGCAGAAACGACTAGTGGGGCGGGCCTTCCGGCCCGCCCCACTGCGCGTCCGTCCACGCCGATACGGTGAGCCCGATGGACAGCCGGTTCACCGTCGACTCGAACGAGTTGACGGCCCATCTCGCCCGGCCCGCCCGGGCGCCGTCGGTGCAGCCGGCGGTGGTCATCGTCCACGGTTTCCCCACCGAGGCGGGGGGCGGGATCAACTCGACCATGACCATGCCCGCCCTCGCCGACCTGATCGCGGCCGAGACCGGCTTCGCCGCCCTCACCTATGCGTCGAGGGGAGTGGCCGGTTCCGGGGGCGATTTCTCGCTCGACGGCTGGCGGCGCGACCTAGTCGGCGCCGTCGACTTCCTGACGTCGGAGGTGCCGTGCGCGGGCGTCTGGGTGATCGGCTTCGGAACCGGGGGCGCGCTGGCGGTGGTGGTGGCCAGCCGCGACGAGCGGGTGCGGGGCGTGGCCGCAGTGGCCGCGCCGGCCGATTTCGAGGACTGGGCCCGCAACCCCCGCAAGCTGCTGGTCTGGGCCCGTGAGGTGGGCGTGGTGCGCGATCCGGAGTTCCCCAAGCGGTTCGACCGGTGGGCTGCCGAGATCAAGGCCGTCCGAGCCGTCGAGGCGGCCGAATCGCTCGGCGGCCGGTCCCTGCTGGTGCTCCACGGCAGCGACGACGAGACAGTCCCGGTGTTCGATGCCCGCGTCCTCGCCGATGCCCATTCCGGTTCCGACTTGCGGATCATCAGCGGCGCCGGGCACCACCTGCGCCACGATCCCAGGGCCGTCGCGGTGCTGCTCGGCTGGCTCGAGCGCCAGCGCCAGTCGCTGCTGGCTTCGGCGGCCGGCGCCGGTGACGGGAACGCCAACCTCTAGCGGTGAGCGGGGAATTGGCAGCGGTGGGTTCCCTTTCGGGCGTTCTGGGCTGCCAGTTCGGGCCGGCGTGCGGTCAGTCGCCGTTGTCGAGGGGCAGTTTGAGGGTGAACTGGGCTCCGAGGCCCTCCCGTGAGGTCACGCTCACGTCACCGCCGTGGTTCAGGGCCACATGGCGAACGATCGACAGGCCCAGCCCGGTGCCCCCCGTACTGCGGCTGCGTGCCCGGTCGACGCGGTAGAAGCGCTCGAAGATCCGGGACTGCTCGGCTGCCGGTATGCCGATGCCCTCGTCGGTCACCGAGAGGGTCAAGGTGTCACGGTCCGTCTCGACTTGCACGTCGACTCGTTCGCCGGGGTCGCTGAACTTGATCGCATTGTCGAGGAGGTTGAATACCGCCGACTCGAGGTGCAGCCGGGAGCCTCGCATGGGGGCAAGGTCGGTGGGCATCGATACCACCACCTTGACGTCGCGCTGCTCGGCGGTCTCCGAGATCCGGTCGCTGGCTGCCGCCACGACGGCGCCGATGTCCACCCGTTCGTCCGGACGGCCGCTCTCGTCCTCCAGCATGGCCAGAGTCAGGAGGTCATCGATGGTGTTGGCCACTCGCTGGATCTCGATCTGCATCCGGCCCGCGAGCCGCGCCGCCACTTCGGGCTCGGTGTCAGCGGCCAGCGAGTCGGCCAGCAGGCTCAGGGCCCCGATCGGGGTCTTGAGCTCGTGGCTGACGTTGGCCACGAAGTCCCTCCTCACCGACTCGATGCGGTCATGTTCGGTGATGTCGTGCACCAGTGCGACCGCGCCCAGCGTCTCGCCCTCGCGCAGCACCGGCCCGGCTCTGACCTCGTAGCTGCGGCGGGGCTCGGCGTGGAGTTCGACCCTGGTCGTGACCAGCTCGCCGGAGCGGGCCTGCTCGAGCAGGTCCTTGATTACCGGGGCCACGAGGGCCTCGCCGTGGCGAGCTTGCAGGAACTGCGTGGCGGCGGTGTTCTGCGCGACCACCCGGCCATTGCGGTCGCACAGCACGAGCCCGGCCTGCAGGGCGTCGAGGCTCGCCTCCACCCTGCTGGCGGCAGTCTCGGCCGACACCTGGCCAGCCTCGGCCGACTCCAGGCGCCTCTCGGCGTCCTCGATGACGCGGCGGGCCGACCGACCACGGGGGGCCTGGTGGTGCCGCTCGGGGTCACGGTTCCTGATCCATCGTCGCAGGAGCGCCCGGTCCAGGGCGATGCCCACGATTGCGCCGCCCACCATCAGTAGCACTCCGATGATGAGCGAGGTCATCGGTGGCCGATTCTAGTCGGCCTTGTCGTCGCCGTTGGAGGACATCTCCGCCGGGTCGGTGGCCAGTTCCTGCATGCTGGACTCGTGGCGCTCTTCGCGGATCCGGTGCCGGGCGATCCCGGCCCGCCACGGCATGATGCCCGACACCATGTAACGGACCCGGTCGCTGATGTTCACGGCATGGTCGCCGATGCGCTCGTAGTAGCGGGCTATCAGGGCCAGCTGCACCGACGGCTGGACATCGAGATCGTGGGTGCGGCTCGACTCCAGCAGGGTCTTGACGAAGGTGCGGTGCAGGCTGTCGAGCCGGTCGTCGATGTCGTGGAGCGCGCTGGCCAGCGCGGCGTCGCGCTCGGAGTAGGAGTCCACCGACAACCGGATCAGGCGGATCGCCTCCTCGTTCATCTCCGCGATCAGGCCGCGCAGCCTGGGGGGCAGCTCGGTGCGGAACATGCGGCGGGCGCCCTTGCAGATGTTGCAGGCCAGGCCGCCGGTCCGCTCGAGCTCGCCGGTGATCCACATGGCGGCCAGGATCTGGCGGAGGTCGCCGGCCATGGGCTGTTGCAGGGCCAGCAGGCTCTGGCACTTCTCCTCGACCTCGATGGCAGCCACGTCGATGTGGTCGTCGTCGTCGATGATCTGCTGGGCCTCGACCAGGTCGTACCGCAACAGGGCGTCGGTGGCCCTGGCCACCGCGTCGCCGGCCCGGGCCGCGAGCTGGACTATCAGGTCGCTGATCTCGTCGATCTCGGCGTGGAAGCCTTTGCGGGTCTGCTCGGTCATGGTCGCCTCGCTCAGCCGAATCGTCCGGTGACGTAGTTCTCGGTGCGCTCGTCGGACGGATTGGAGAACATCTTCTGGGTGGTGTCCACCTCCACCAGGATGCCGGTGCGGGTGTCGTTCTCGGAGTGCACGTCTGCGGTGAAGAAGGCGGTGGTGTCGCTGACCCGAGCCGCCTGCTGCATGTTGTGGGTGACGATCATGATGGTGTAGTCCTGCTTGATCTCCTGCATCAGGTCCTCGATGCGGGCGGTGGCGATGGGGTCGAGCGCGGAGCACGGCTCGTCCATCAGCAGCACGTCGGGGCCGACCGCGATGGCCCGGGCGATGCACAGCCTCTGCTGCTGCCCACCCGAAAGCCCGAGCGCGGAGTCGGTCAGGCGGTCGCTCACCTCCTCCCACAGGGCCGCCTTGCGCAGCGAATTCTCCACGATGTCGTCGAGCCCCTTCTTCTGGCCGGCCACCCTCGGCCCGTAGGCCACGTTGTCGTAGATCGACTTGGGGAAGGGGTTGGGCTTCTGGAACACCATGCCGATGCGGCGCCGCACCTCGACCGGGTCGACGCGCTCGTCGTACAGGTCGGTCCCGCGGTAGGTGATGGAGCCGGTCACCCGCGCCGTCCTGATCAGGTCGTTCATGCGGTTGTAGCAGCGCAGCACCGTCGTCTTCCCGCAGCCCGACGGGCCGATGAGGGCCATGATCTCGTTCTTGTGGACGTCGAACGAGACGTCGCGCACGGCTCGGAAGGCGCCGTAGTACACGTTGACGTTGCGTGAGCGGAACACGACGTCGCGCTCGGTGGACAGCGACGGCATCGCCTCGGCCGGACTGGCGTCGTTGCCGGCGTCGACCGAGTGGTCAACGACAGTGTCCGTGACAGTCTCCGTAGGGTCGGGCATCGGGGGTGTCAGCCTCGCTTCTTCTCGAATCGGTTGCGTAGCCCGATGGCGGCGGAGTTCATCAGAAGCACGAACACGAGCAGCACGACAATGGCACTCGCGGCGGCCGCAGTAAAGCCGACATCGCGGCCCGACTGCACGGTCCAGGTGGTGATCACGATCGGCAGGGCGGTGAACTGGTCGGTCAGAGCGCTCAGGTCGAGCAGTCCGGGGTCGCTGCCGAGCCTGCCCGAGATCGCACCGACCAGGATCAGCGGCGCGGCCTCGCCCACCGCCCGAGACATCGACAGCAGAGTGCCGGTGAGGATGCCGGGGGCCGCGTAGGGCAGTACCTGGGTGCGGATCATCTCCCACTTGGTGGCGCCCACTCCGTAGGCGCCCTCGCGCAGCGAGACGGGCACGGCCCGGACGGCTTCACCGGAGGTGATCACCACGATGGGCAGCGCCAGTATGGCCAGGGTGATTCCGGCCGACAGAGCGGACGAGCCGCCCGTCAAGCGGTCCAGGCCGAACAGGTTGCCCTTCACCAGCAGGGCCAGACCGAGCAGCCCGTAGACCACCGAGGGCACGCCGGCCAGGTTGCGGATGTTGACCTCGATGAAGGCGGTGAACCGGTTCCTGGGCGCGTACTCTTCGAGGTAGACCGCCGCGCCGATGCCGACGGGGAAGGCGAGAACAGCCACGATCACCGCGATCCACAGCGAGCCGTACAGCCCCTGGTGGACGCCCAGGCGATCGTCGCCGGACTGCGAGCGCAGGGTTCCGCTGAGGAAGTCGCCCAGACGGGCGCCGAGCTGGTCGGTGCTGTTGTTCACGACGCTGATGATCAGCACGGCCAGCAGCACCAGCGTCACCAGCAGGCAGGACTGCAGCAGTGTGCGGAACAGCAGGCCGCGCGTGTCGATGCGGCGTCTCTCGATCGAGGCCGCGATGGCGGCCCGGGACTTGTCGTCGGAGAGGCGGCTGATCATCCCGTCGACCTCTCCGGAGCATGCGGCCCGTTCATCGTCGTGCCATCTCCACTAGTACTCCTCGCGTACCCGGGCCACGAACCGGGCTGCAACGACGTTGAGGCCCAGCGTTATCGCGAACAGCAGCAGCCCTACGAAGTACAGGCTCTGGAACGTGAGCCCCTCACCCACCACGCTGTCCGTGCCCGAGGCCAGTGACGCCATGGCTGCCGTCATTGTCAGGCTGCCCTCGAAGGGCGAATCGGTGAACCGGGTGGCGTCGGCGGCTCCGCCGGCCAGGAAGACCACCATCGTCTCGCCGATGGCTCGGGAGACGGCCACTATGAAGGCGGCCACGATGCCGGAGATGGCCGCCGGCACGACGACCGTGGTCGCCGTGGCCATCTTGCGGGCCCCGAGGCCTGCCGATGCCTCCCGTAAGGAGTCGGGCACCGCGGCCATGGCGTCCTCGGAGATGGAGGCCACCAGAGGGATGGTCAGGATGCCCACTCCGATCCCGGCCGCGGCCAGTGAACCGGCTCGGGCCGGCGCGAACTCGA
The DNA here is from genome assembly GCA_022828135.1 of Acidimicrobiia bacterium. Lineage (GTDB taxonomy): Bacteria > Actinomycetota > Acidimicrobiia > Acidimicrobiales > Aldehydirespiratoraceae > Aldehydirespirator. The sequence continues at coordinate 33,872 of JAJEJB010000028.1, forward strand.
GCCAGACGTTGAGGAGCCAGGCCGCGGTCAGCCCGAAGATGGCGACGATCACCGCGATGGCACCGACGGCAACGATGAGCGCAGACGAATCGGAGCCGCTCTCGCGGTAGTGCTTGATCCGGTTGCGTGCGACCCCAATGGCTACGACGGCATACCCCGCCAGGATCATCGCACCGATAACCAGGAAGGTGTTCCTGCCGATGCGCCCGACGAGGTTGGGGGCGATCCAGGTGAGGGCGAAGAATCCCAGGACGACCGAGGGGATGCCGGCCAGGATCTCCAGCGCCGGCTTCAGCCAGGCTCGGACTCTGCGGTTGGCGTACTCCGACAGGTAGACGGCCGCGCCCAGGCCCAACGGTCCGGCCACGAGCATGGCGATGGCCGTGACGATGATGGAGGCGATGACGATCGTGGGGATGTCGTACAGGCCCCTCCGGGGGAACCAGCCCAGCTGTCCCCAGGTGTCGGCCCAGGCCACGCCGGTGATGAACGTCCAGGCCTCCGCGACCAGGTTCCAAACGATCAGGGCGCTCACCAGCACCGACACGAGCGCCGCCATCAGCAGGCTGAACCGGACGATCACCTCGCGGCGCCGGCGGGCGGGCGCGATCTGGAGGCGTTCGACCGTCAGCGGCACCGGGTGGGCGACGGTCGCATCGGTCACGGCGTGAAGCTACCCAGAGGCCGAGCGAACAGGGAGCCGCTCATGCTTATTTTCGCGAGGCACCGAGCGAGGCCGTGGCCCGAGCGGCCCGTGAGCGCAGCGAACAAGAGCGGAGTGACACCGCTGCAACGCGAGGGACTCTCACCCATCGGCGCTTCTACTTGGCATCAGGACTCGACGGGCTTGCCCGTGGTCAGCTGATGACGGCCCGGTCGTGCCAGCGTCCGGCGGTCTCCGCGCGGGCTGCGTCGGTGAGCGGCACGTAGCCGACGTCGCTGACCGCGGTGGACAGCACCTCGGAGACGTAGAAGTCCACGTAGGCCACTATGGCGTCGTTGGCCGCGGCCGCATCCGCGTTGACATAGATCCACAGGTCACGGCTGATGGGATACTCGTTCGAGGCGATCGTGGCCGCAGTGGGCTCGACACACCCGTCGCCGCCGTCGACCTCGAGCAGCTTGACGCCGGAGGCGTTGACGGCGAAGGCGAAGCCGACCCAGCCCAGGCTGGTGTCGCTGGACTGGATGCCCTGGAGGATCACGTTGTCGTCGCCTGAGGGGACGTAGTCGGTGCGGGTGGTGGCGTCTACCCCCGCTTCTTCCGCCAGGTCCTCGATGACGATCTCGACGAACGAGTCGAAGGTTCCGGATTCCTCGCCGGGTCCGAAGACGTCCAAGGGAGCGTCGGGCAGGTCGGGGGATGCCTCGGCCCACGTGGACGTGCCCTCGCCGTTGGGGCCGATCAAGTCGAACAGTTGGTCGAACGTCAGGCATTCGACCGCGTCGTTGCCGGCGTTGGTCATGACCGCGATCCCGTCGATGCCCACCTTCAGCTCGATGATGTTGTCGATGCCGTTGGCGAGACAGGTCTCCTTCTCCTGATCCTTGATCTGGCGGGAGGCGTCGGAGATGTCGGTCTCGCCCTCGCAGAACAGTTTGAAGCCGTCGCCCGTGCCGGGGCCGTCCACGGTCACCGACACCTCAGGGGCGACATCCTCGAACAGCTCGGCCACCCGGATCGAGATGGGCTCAACGGTGGACGAGCCCGAGATGTTCACGTCACCCGATACTGCGGCCTCGGCTTGCCCGTCGTCTCCGCCGCATGCTGCGGCCACGAGTGAGAAGCTCACGATGATCACCGGCAGCCAGCGGAGCCGGCGCCTTGAGTTGCGCACTTAGGTGTCCCTTCCTCGGGAAAATGGCATGGCAAGCCCGCACCTGTTGCAGGCCGCAGGCAAGCTAGACAACCCAAGGTTTCAGACAGCCGGGGTCACCGTGAAGCGGGAGTGAATGCCGGTGAACGGCAGGTGAATTGTTACGAGAGACTGTCCAGTGCGTCCTGGAGGCGGCTCTTGTCGAACCTGCTGACCTTCTCGATCCGTGTCACGCCGGCGCCGTCAAGCAGTATCAGGCTGGGGTTGCCGGTCTCGTAGTGGTTCCACGCCTCGTAGGAGTCACTCCACAGCGTGTGGGGAGGACCCCCAGCGGAGGCCACGAAGCTCTCGGCGTAGGCGAAGTCGTCCTGGGCGCCCACGCCTATGACGATGACCTTGCCTTCGTTGTCTCGGGCGAACTGCCCGACCGACGATGCCTCTCGCCGGCAAGTCGGTCAATGGGGGGCCCAGAACCACAGCAGCAGGGGCGTCGAGCCGTCCACGAAGTCGCGGAGGTTGACGGTCGCTCCCGTGCGCACATCGATCATGTCCTGAGCCGGTACATCGGTCTCGACGACCGGCGCGGCGGTGGTTGTGGGCGCGGCGGTGGTCGTTGGCGCGGCGGTGGTTGTGGGCGCGGCGGTTGTCGTGGTCTCGGCTTCAGCCGCCGCGGCCGCTTCGGCTTCCGCGGCTGCTGCTGCGGCTAGGGCCTCGGCCTCGGCGGCTGCGGCTTGAGCCTCGGCTTCGGCGATTGCGGCCAGGGCGGCGGCCTCCTCGGCTTCGGCGGCTGCTAGAGCGGCTGCCTCGGCTGCGGCGGCTTGGGCAGCTGCTTCTGCTTCGGCCGCGGCCTGCGCTTCAGCGGCGGCTTGGGCCGCGGCCTGCGCTTCGGCGGCGGCTTGGGCGGCTGCCTCGGCCTCGGCTTCTGTCCGGGCATCGGCTTCTGCTTGGGCGGCAGCTTGGGCGTCGGCTTCTGCTTGGGCGGCGGCCTCGGCGGCTGCCTCGGCCTCTGCGGCGGCGGCCTGGGCCTCGGCGTCCGCGGCGTCGGCCGCAGCCTGGGCTGCCTCGGCTTCTGCTAGGACCTCGGCTGCCTCGGCTTCTGCTAGGACCTCGGCTGCCTTGGCTTCGGCGGCTTCGGCTTCTGCTTGGGCCTCCTGGACGGCGGCGTCATCCACGGCGCTGGTGGTGGGAGTGACAGGGGCACCGCTGCCGGAGCTTGGATCGTCGTCGCTGCCGCAGGCCGCGGCCGCCAGAGCTGCCGCCAGGAGCATGGCGGCAATCCGGGCGGGGGGTCGCGACTTCATCGGCTCAGGTTAGGGCAGCCAGCTGGTCGCTGAGCCTGGTTGCGTCGAAGCTGCCGGGGCTGTCGTCGGCCAGGTTGCCGCCGCGGTCGAGCATCCGCACGCTCGAGTTCCTCCTAACACCGAAGTGGCGCCAACTCTCGTTGGAGTCGCTCCACAGCATGGTGAAGGTGGTTCCGGTCTGGTCGACGAAGCGCTCGGCGTAGGCGAAGTCGTCCTGGGCGCCGATACCCACGACCGTCACCTTGTCGGCGTTGTCTTGAGCGAACTGCTCAAGGGCCGGAGCCTCTCTCCGGCAGGTCGGTCAATGCGGCGCCCAGAACCACAGGAGCAGAGGCGTCTCGCCGCTCACCAGCGACTGGAGATTGACGGTCTCACCCGTGTACACGCTGACCATGTCGAGGTCGGGCATATCTCCGACCGCACCGGCAGCGGCGTCAGGAGCCGTCTCATCGGCACCGGTGGCGGCCTCTTCGGTGGTGATCGTGACATCGACCGACCCGCAGGCTGCTGCCACGAGGGCGACCATCACCGCGCAGACGACGAACCGGATCTTCATTCGTCCTTCTTCTTGCCGAGAGCCTTCTGCTCTTTCTTCCATGCCCGCACCCGTTGTAGCGCCTCCGGGCCGTCGATGTCGGCCACCGACCGCGGCTGGCTGTCGGCGAAGGCTCCGGCCTGCGCCTCCCAGCCGTCGGGACGGACGCCGAAGCGCTTGGCGAGGACGGCGGTCAGGATCCGGGCCTTCTCGTCCCCGTAGCCGGGCAGGTCCCGCAGTCGCCCGAAGAGATCCTCGCCGTTGGCCGCAGCGTTCCAGACCGCCCCCGCGTCGCCGTCGTAGTGATCGGCAACATGCCGGCATAGGGCCTGCATCCGCTTGGCCATCGAGCTCGGGAACCGGTGCAGCGCCGGCTTGGCCCTCACCAGGTCGGCGAAGGCGTCGGGGTCCCGCTCCGAGATGTCGTGAGCGTCCAATCCGGCTCCGAGCCGCTCCGACAGGCGGAAGGGTCCCATGAATGCCCACTCCATCGGGATCTGCTGGTCGAGCAGCATTCCCAGCAGCAGCGCCAGCGGGTCCGTGTTGAGCAGGCGGTCGGCGGCCTCGTCCCCGGTGATCGCCAGGGTGCCCGTCCCGACCTTCTTCACCAGCTTCTCCTGGTTCACTTCGTGGAGGATAACCGTGCGCCCGTGTCGGGATGGCCGGGGTCATCGCGGTCGACGTCGATGCCGTACCGGTCAATGGCGGCCGCCACCTCGTCCGGTGACACTTCGCCCGACTCCATCAGAGCCGACAGCACGGCCAGCACGATGTGCGGCCCGTCGACCTCGAAGAACCGCCGCAGCGCCTCCCTCGTGTCGGAGCGGCCGAACCCGTCGGTGCCCAACACGTGCAACGGCCTCGGCGTGAAGCGGGCGATCTGGTCGGGGACCAGGGTCATGAAGTCGGTCACGGCCACGATCGGGCCGTCCGAGTCGGACAGCTTCCGGGTCACCATCGGCACGACGGGCTCGGAGTCCGGGTTCAGCCGGTTGCGACGCTCGACGTCCAGCGCCTCCCGCCTCAGACTCTGGTACGACGTGGCGCTCCAGAGCTCGGCCGAGGTGTCGTGATGCTCGGCCAGCAGCGCCTGGGCCTCGAGCGCGGCGCCCACCGACGCTCCCGAGAACAGGATGGTGGCCGAGCGTTTGCGGCCCCCGGGGCCGTCGTCGAACTTGTACAGGCCGCCGGTGATGTCGGAGTCGGTCACGTGGTCGGGACGGGGCGGCTGCTCGTAGTTCTCGTTGTAGATGGTGATGTAGTAGAAGACGTCGGTGCCGTCGGCCGCGTCCGGGGGGTACATCCGGTGCAGGCCCTCGTCGACGATGGCCCCCAGCTCGTAGGCGAAGGCCGGGTCGTAGGCCTCGCACGCCGGCACCGTCGCGGCCAGCACATGGCTGTGGCCGTCCTGGTGCTGGAGCCCCTCGCCCAGCAGCGTCGTGCGGCCCGCGGTCGCACCGATGAGGAAGCCCCGGGCCCGGGCGTCGGCCGCGGCCCAGATGGAGTCGCCCACCCGCTGGAAGCCGAACATGGAGTAGAAGGCGTAGAAGGGCACCATGGGCACGCCGAGGTTGGCGTAGGAGGTGGCCGCGGCCAGCCAGCTGGCCAGCGAGCCGCACTCGGTGATGCCCTCCTCGAGGATCTGGCCGTCGGTCGACTCGCTGTAGCTCAACAGCAGGTCATGGTCCACCGGCTCGTAGAGCTGGCCGTGGGGCGCGTAGATCCGGAACTCCCGGAACAGCGAGTCCATGCCGAAGGTGCGGGCCTCGTCGGGCACGATGGGCACGACCCGCCGGCCGAAGTGCTGGTCCCGCATCAGGTCGCGCAACAAGGCTGTGAATGCCCCCGTGGTGGAGACTTTGCGCCCGCCGGAGCCCTTGCGCATGTCGATGAAGGGTCCGTCGGCGGGGAGGGCGATGGGGCGGCGGTCCCGCACCACCCGCCGCGGCACGGCCCCGTCGAGGGCGCGGCGGCGGTCCATCATGTAGCGGATCTCCTCCGAGTCGGGGGGCGGCCGGTAGTAGGGCGGGATCCCGTCGGCGAGGTCCTCCTCGTCGATCTCGTCCTCCATGTGCAGCCGCGAGCGCAGTTCCATCAGCTGCGTGGTGGTCATCTTCTTGATCTGGTGGGTGGCGTTGCGGCCCTCGAAGCCCTCGCCCAGGGTCCACCCCTTGATGGTCTTGGCCAGGATCACGGTGGGCTGGCCCTTGATCTCGGTGGCGGCCTTGAACGCGGCGTACACCTTCTGGTAGTCGTGGCCTCCCCGGGGCAGGACCCGCAGATCCTCGTCGCTGAGGTGCGTGACGAGCTTGCGCAGGCGGGGGTCGGGGCCGAAGAAGTGCTCCCGGATGTAGGCGCCGGTCTCCACTGCGTAGCGCTGGTACTCGCCGTCGACGGTGGTGGCCATCTTGTTGAGCAGGGCCCCGTCGGTGTCGCGCATCAGCAGCTCGTCCCACCTGGTGCCCCAGATCACCTTGATGACGTTCCAGCCCGCGCCGCGGAACACGCCCTCGAGTTCCTGGATGATCTTGCCGTTGCCCCGCACCGGGCCGTCGAGGCGCTGGAGGTTGCAGTTGACCACCCACTTCAGGTTGTCGAGGTCGTTGCGGCCGGCCAGGGCGATGGCCCCCAGGGTTTCGGGCTCGTCGCACTCGCCGTCGCCCAGGAAGCACCACACCGTGCTCTCGGCGGTGTCGTCGATGCGGCGGTTGTGCATGTACCGGTTGAAGCGGGCGTGGTAGATGGAGTTGATCGGCCCGAGCCCCATCGACACCGTCGGGTACTCCCAGAAGTCGGGCATCAGCCGGGGATGGGGGTATCCCGACAGGCCGTTGCCGCCGACCTCCATCCGGAAGTTGTCGAGCTCCTGCTCGCTCAGGCGGCCCTCCAGGTAGGCCCGGGCGTACACGCCGGGAGCGGCATGGCCCTGGAAGTAGATGTGGTCGCCGACCAGGCCGTCGTCCTTGCCCTTGAAGAAGTGGTTGAAGCCCACCTCGTACAGGGAGGCCGACGATGCGAACGTGGACAGGTGGCCGCCGATCCCGTCGGCCGTCTTGTTGGCCCGGATGACCATGGCCGCCGCGTTCCAGCGGATGAAACGGCGGATGCGCCGCTCGACCTGCTCGTTGCCGGGGAAGAAGGGCTGCTCGGAGGCGGGGATCGTGTTGATGTAGGGCGTGGACGTGGTCGGCGGCACGCCCACCCGCTGCTCGTTGGAGCGCTCGAGGAGCTTGGCCACGATGTAGCGGGCCCGTTCCCGCCCGCCGGCCGCGATGATGGCGTCGAGCGAGTCGATCCACTCCTGGGTCTCGGCCGGGTCGATGTCCGGAAGCTGGCGCAGGAAGTTGTCGGCCACCGCCCTCCATGATGGCAGCAAAGGACGCATTCGCGACCTCGGCGCGCCGATGCGCGACCATCGGGGCGTGGTAGCCGAACCCCTTCCCGGACTCGCCGCCGACTCTGCTACCGGACCCGCAGACGGAACCGCCGCCGAGCCCACGGTCGTGTACACCGACGGGGCCTGCCTGGGGAACCCCGGGCCGGGCGGCTGGGCCTGGGCCGTGCCGGGCGGGGACTGGGCCTGCGGCGCCGACCCAGCCACCACCAACCAGCGGATGGAGTTGCAGGCGGTGCTGGAGGCGCTTCGGGAGTTGGACGGTCCGGTCGAGGTGGTGTCGGATTCCACCTACGTCGTCCACTGCTTCCGCGACCGGTGGTACGAGGGCTGGATGAGGCGCGGCTGGCGAAACTCTAAGAAGGAGCCGGTAGCCAATCAAGACCTTTGGAAGCCCCTAATCGAGTTGTACCTGTCCCGGCCCGGCGAGATCTCGTTCCGATGGGTCAAGGGCCACTCCGGCAACGAGTGGAACGACATCGTCGACGAGCTGGCGGTAGGTGCAGCCTCAGACCAGCGCTCCCGCCGCAGCAGCTAGCAGTCCGCAAGGGCGTTGAGGGCGCCACACATGCGCTGGACTCCTTCCGGGTTCAACATTCCGAGGCGTGCCGTCAGGAGGGACTTCGGCACGACTGCGAGGTTGTCGAAGGAGGCGACGCTGTCGTGGTCCAGGCCCTCGTCAGATCCCAACGGCATACACGTCGGGATGCGCCGCTCGGTGCTGCTGACCGGGGCTACCACCACAGAGTCCAGCGCGTCGATGGCTTGGTTGCGGGTGACGACCAGGACGGGTCGGGCCTTGTGGCTGGGTGCCTCGAGCAGCCACAACTCTCCTTGGGCTACCACGACTCGGCATCGGTCAAGGCGATGGCGTTGGCCATCGCCTGGGCATGGTCGGCCTCAGTTTGAGGGTGTCGTAGGTAGTGGTCTTCGATGGCCTTGCCGACACGGTGCCGTTTGAGCGCGTCGTCGTACCAGCCGACCGCCTGACGGACGACGTCCTCCCGGCTGGTGCCGATCCCCTCGGACACCAGCCGGTCGATGACGGACAACTCCTCGTCGCTGAACCGGGCCCGCACTGATCCTCTCGTGCCCATCAGTCGGCGGTGCCATGACCGGATTGCCTCAGTGGTTGATCTCATGTCTGTAACCTCGGATGCTTTGATGTCACTTGCCGAGCCTCTTGCGGGCCGTCGCGAGTTCTTCCTCGGTGAAGGGGCCGTTGATGGCTTCCCATTCGGCGACAACTTGACGCAGCCCGCGGGCCTTGAGGCGGCGGCGGGCGGCGTCTGCCAGCCATGATGACATCCTCTGCCCGTCCTCCTCGGCAGCCTCTCGGAGGTCAGCCGCGAGGTCTGCAGGAAGCGAGACGATCAGGTGCTTCTTGCGCATATCACATAACTATCATGATATTCCACAGGCAGCAACGCCCGGATTGTCTGGTGCTTGACCTCCAACTCGAAGCGCTAAGCCAGTACGTCCGCGAGCCCGCTGGCGATGTCGGGGTGGGTGAACCGGAAGCCGCGGCGCACGAGCAATGCGGGCTCCACCCGGGCGCTGCTGTAGAGCAGGGCCTCGGTGAGCTCGCGGCCCAGGCGGGCCCACAGAGCCGGCTTGGGTGTGGGCAGCAGTGTGGGGCGGCGCAGGGCCCGTCCTAGAGCTGCGGTCAGTTGGCGGTTGGTGATCGGCTCGGGCGCGGTGAGGTTCACCGGGCCCTCCACGTCGGCGGTCAGCAGCCAGAGCAGGGCCTCGACCTCGTCATGGAGCGTGATCCAGCTCATCCATTGCCGGCCGCTCCCGATCCGGCCCCCGAGGCCCAGCCTGAAGAAGGGGAGCATCTCGGCCAGCGCACCCCCGGACTGGCTCAGCACCACGCCGGTGCGGGGATGGGCGACCCGGATGCCGGCGTCGCGGGCCGGGTCCGCGGCCGTCTCCCAGTCTCGGCACACCTGGGCCAGGAAGTCGCTCCCGCCGCTGGACGATTCATCGAGGCGCTCGTCGCCCCGGTCGCCGTAGTAGCCGATGGCCGACGCCGACACTAGGACTCCGGGCGGCTGGTCGAGCCGGGCCAGTGCGTTGGCCAGCAGCGCCGTGCCCTGCGTTCGGCTGTTCGCGATCCGCTGCTTCTGCTCGCCGGACCACCGCTGCGCCGCGATGGGCTCGCCGGCAAGATGCACCACTGCATCGATGCCCTCCAAGCCCACCAGGTCGATCTCGCCCTGCGATGGATCCCACGCGATCACGCTGGTGCCCGGTGGGTTGCTGGAGCCGGATGGCCTCACCACCCGCACCGTCTGGTGTCCATCGGAAGCCAGACGCTCGACCAGGGCACGGCCGATTAGCCCGGTGGAGCCCGTGACCGCTACGCGCATAGTTCTTCCATGATCGTTGGTCTAGCATCGCCGCGGCCCGGCCGGAGAGATTGAGGGCTGACGTGGATGAAGACCTGACACCCCCGGACGCCGAACCCTTCGACCAAGGATCATTCGGGGCCTCCGACACCGGCGGCCGCGGCACCGAGCCTGCAGTGCGGAAATGGTCGATCCGGCCCGGGGTGGTCCTGGCCCTGCTGGTCGCGGCGGCCCTGATCGTCTTCGTTGTCCAGAACGACCGCGAGGTGCCGGTCACCTGGTGGTTCGTCGAGGTGAACGGCCCGCTATGGGCGGTGATCATCGTGGCCGCGGTAGCCGGAGCGGTGCTGACCGAGGTCCTCGGCTGGGTGGTCGGCCGTCGCCGTCGCCGTCGTCGCCGCCGCAAGTCGTGAGCACGCGCTGGCTGATATTCGCCGCGCTGTTGTGCGGTCTCGCCGTCCTGGTGGCCTTCACCGTCCAGGTGCTGTCGGGCAGGTTCGGCTGGTTCTGAAGCCGGCGGGAACCGGTAGGGTCGCGCCATCATCCGGGAGGCCTTTGTGAGCGACGCAGCACACGACGTGATCGTCATCGGCGGCGGGCCGGGGGGCTATGCCGCGGCCCTGTACGGCGCCAGCGCGGGCCTCGACGTCGCGGTGGTCGAGAAGGCCAAGGTGGGCGGCACCTGCCTGCACGTCGGCTGCATCCCGGCCAAGGAGCTTCTGGAGGCGGCCTCGGTGTACCGCACGGTGGCGAGGGCGGCCGAGTTCGGGGTGGGCGCCGGCGAGCCCAGCCTCGACTGGTCCGCTGTGCTGGACCGCAAGCAGCAGGTCATCGACAAGATGATGGCCGGGCTGTCGTCGGTGCTGGGACAGCGCAAGGTGACGATCTATGGGGGCGTCGGCTCCTTCGGCCCGGCCGGCACGGTTCTGGCGACCGGGGCCGACGGCTCCGAGCACACCCTGTCCGGAGGCTCGATCATCCTGGCCTCGGGGTCGACTCCCCGGACCATCGGGGGCTTCGACGTCGACGGCGAGCTGGTGGTGACCTCCGACGAGCTGTTCTCGATCGACAGGCTGCCGGCGGAGGCCGCGGTCATCGGCGGCGGTGCCATCGGCTGCGAGTTCGCGTCGATGATGGGCGACCTGGGAACCAAGGTCACCGTTCTGGAGGCCCTTCCCAACATCCTGACCGGCTGTGACGTCGAGGTGGCCAAGGTCGTGAGGCGGTCGTTCCGCAAGCGGGGAATCGAGGTGCACACCGGCGTGACGGTGCACGGCCACGAACCCCGCCCGGACCGCTCCGGCACGGTGGTCTCCTTCGGCGAGGGCAAGCAGGTCGACGTGGAGATGGTCGTGGTGGCTGTGGGCCGACGGCCCCGCACGGAGAACCTGGGGCTGGACGCAGCCGGAGTGGGGTTGGACGACCGCGGCTTCGTGGCGGTCGACGGCCGCTGCCGCACGACCGCCGAGGGCGTGTGGGCCGTGGGCGACGTGGTCGACAGCCCGCAGCTGGCCCACACCGCCTTCGCCGAGGGCATGCTCGCCATCTGCGACATCCTGGGCGAAGACCCCGACCCTCTCGACTACCACGGCACGCCCTGGTGCATCTACTGCCACCCCGAGGTGGCCTTCGCCGGGCACACCGAGCAGAGCGCGATCGACGCCGGATTCGACGTGGTGACCTCGATGCACCGCTACATGGCCAACGGCCGGGCCCAGATCCTGGGCGAGACCGAGGGCCTGGTGAAGGTGGTCGCCCAGAAGCAGGCCGACGGCACCGGCGGCCGCATCCTCGGGGTCCACATGGCGGGGCCATGGGTGACCGAGCAGCTGGGCCAGGCCTACCTCGCGGTGAACTGGGAGGCGACGGTCGACGATGTCGCCCGCCTGATACAACCCCATCCGACCATGAGCGAGCTGTTCGGCGAGACGATCCTGTCGCTGACAGGCCGCTCGCTCCACGGTTGACCGGCGGGAGGACTGCTGATGGCCGACATCATGATGCCGCAGCTGGGAGAGACCGTCACCGATGGGACCATCACCCGATGGTTCAAGCAGGTAGGTGATGAGGTCGCCCTCGACGAGGCGCTCTTCGAGATCTCCACCGACAAGGTCGACACTGAGGTGCCGTCCCCGGTGGCGGGGGTGCTGGCGGAGATCCTCGCCAACGAGGGCGACCTTGTGGAGGTCGGGCAGGTCCTGGCCCGCGTCGGCGAGGCAGGAGACGTCCCTTCCGCCGAGCAGCCGGCTGAGCCGGTGCAGGAAGTGGCCGCGCCGCCGTCCGCCCCCGAACCGTCGTCCGAAGTGGCCGCGCCGCCCGCGGCTGAGCCGGTGCAGGAAGTGGTGGAGCCGCCGGCCGCCCCCGAGCCGCCGGCCGCCCCCGAACCGCCGCCCGAAGCGGTTGAGACGACGTCCGAGCCCGAGGAGCCGAAAGCCGCTGGGACTTTCCGGGCGGCGGGGATCGTGCTGTCGCCGGTCGTGCGCCGCCTGATCAGCGAGAACAACCTCGATCCGTCCACGCTGACCGGCACCGGCCTCGGCGGCCGCATCACCCGCGCCGACGTCGAGCAGGCCATACGAACCCGCGCTGCGGCTGAGGCTCCTGCCGAAGCTCCGGCTTCTACTGAGGCTCCGGCTGCGGCTGAGGCTCCCGCAGAGCCTCCGCCTGCCGATGGAGATGAGCCCAGGCGCTCACGCCGGGCCAGACGGTCAGCAGTGCCCGCCGTAGTGGTCAGCAGCGGCGACAGCGTCGTGCCCCTCAACAACATCCGGCGGCGCACCGCGGAGCACATGGTGATGTCCAAGCAGACATCGCCGCACGTCCTCACCGCCATAGAGGTCGACTACGAGGGCGTGGAGAAGGTCCGCCGGGCCGCCAAGCAGGCGTGGAAGGCGGAGGAGGGCTTCAGCCTCACCTACCTGCCCTTCATCGCCAGGGCCGTGATCGACGCTCTGCGCGACTACCCGCATCTCAATGCCAGCTTCGGAGGGGACGAACTGGTGGTCCACGCCGGAGTCAACCTGGCCGTCGCAGTGGACATCGACTTCCAGGGGCTGCTGGCTCCCGTGATCCACGGTGCCGAGGGCAAGCGCCTCCGCCAGATCGCCCGGGACATCGTGGATCTGGCCAACCGGGCCCGCAGCCGCAAGCTCGGACCCGACGACCTGGCCGGGGGCACGTTCACCCTCACCAACGCCGGCCAGTACGGGACGATGATGCAGTTCCCGATCATCAACCAGCCCCAGGTGGCCATCCTGAGCACCGATGGCGTCTCCCGCAAGCCGGTGGTGGTGACCGACAACTACGGCAACGAATCCATCGCCATCCACTCGATGGGGGTGCTCGCCATGGCCTGGGACCACCGAGCGTTCGACGGCGCCTACGCCGCCGCGTTCCTCCACCGGACCAAGGAGATCATCGAGACCCGCGACTGGGAGGCTGAGATCCGCTGAGCTCGTCGCTGGTGGCCGCTGACCGGCCCGTGCTGCGGATCCGCTGGCTCGGCCGTGTGGCCTACGACGATGCCCTGGCACTCCAACGCCGCCTTCACGGCCACTCCGCCGACGACCACCTTCTCCTGCTCGAGCATCCCCATGTGGTGACCCTGGGCCGCCGGGGCCGGCGCGAGCACCTGCTGGTCGACGTCGAGGCGCTGGGCGGCTCGGTGGTGGAGACCGACCGGGGTGGCGAGGTCACCTACCACGGACCCGGGCAGCTGGTGGGCTATCCGATTCTCACTGTGCCCGGCCGGCGCGGCGGCGGGATGGCGGACACCGCCGCCTACGTGGGCGGCGTGGAGCAGCTGTTGATCGACGTCCTGGCCGATCTGGGGCTGGAGGCGGGACGTCTCGAGCGTCACACCGGGGTGTGGGTCGACCCCAAGGGGCCGCGGCCCCGCAAGATCGCCGCCATCGGGGTGAGGCTGTCGCGGGCTCGCTCCATGCACGGCTTCGCGCTCAACGTCGATCCCGACCTGGAGTGGTTCGCCCGGATCGTGCCCTGCGGGATCACCGGTCTGGGAGTGACATCGCTGGCGGCGGAGGGCATCGACGTGTCGATGCGGGACGTCGTGGACCTGGTGGCGCAGCGGGCTGCTGCGACATGGGGCCCGCACGGCCGCATCGACCGGGCCGATGTCACCCACCGGGTGGCTCCTGCCGACATGGCCCAGTTCACCCGGGACGCCGCCAACGGCTCGGCGGACGCCGGTACGGCGGCAGACGGCAGCCCAGCGGCCGGAGCCGCGGCCGAGGGAGTGTCGCTCCGCCTGCTGGGCCGGCTGGAGGCTGCCCGGCTGGACGGCGAGAGCCATGAGCCGGTGCCGCTGCGGTCACGCAAGCCGGAGTGGATGCGAGTGCCGCTCAGCACCGGGCCGACGTTCCACGAGGTCCGCTCCACGTTGCGCGGCCTCGACCTGGTGACCGTCTGCGAGGAGGCCGGCTGCCCCAACATCTCGGAGTGCTGGAACGACGGCACCGCGACCTTCATGATTCTCGGCGAGCGCTGCACCCGGGCCTGCGGCTTCTGCCTGGTCGACACCCGCCGCCCCGGTCCGGTGGACGCAGAGGAGCCCGAGCGAGTGGCCACCGCCGCGGTGCGGATGGGCCTCGAGCATGTGGTGGTGACGATGGTGGCCCGCGATGACTTGGCCGACGGGGGAGCGGCCGTCGTGGCGGAGACGGTGGCCGCGGTCCGGCGTCGCCTGCCTGCTGCCCGTGTCGAGACGCTGATAAGCGACCTCGGCGGTGAATCCGCCGCCCTCCAGACGGTGTTCGATGCCCGTCCCGACGTGCTCAACCACAACATCGAGACCGTGGCCCGGCTGCAGCGGGCGGTGCGACCGTCGGCCGGCTATGCCCGCAGCCTGGCGGTCTTGGCCATGGCCAAGGCAGAGGGACTGACCACCAAGTCGTCGATCATCGCCGGAATGGGGGAGACCCACGAAGAGGTGGTCCAGACCCTGGCCGACCTGCACGCAGCCGGAACCGACATCGTGACCATCGGCCAGTACCTGCGGCCCAGCGCCCGCCATCTTCCGGTTGATCGCTGGTGGCCGCCGGAGGCGTTCGAGCGGTGGAAGGAGATCGGCGAGTCGATGGGCATCAGCCATGTCGAGGCCTCGCCCCTGACCCGTTCCAGCTACCACGCCCGCCAAGCCGCCGACGCCGCCACAGCTCGAACCTAGGCTTACGGCCATGTTCGCAAGTCGGCTGGACCGGGCCCGGGCGTTGATGGCGGAGCAGGGCGTGGACGTGCTCATGCTGTCGGTCGGGGCCGATCTGCCGTACTTCTGCGGCTATGAAGCCATGCCGCTGGAGCGTCTCACCATGCTGGTCGTGCCCCGGGACGTTGTAGCCACCCTGGTCGTGCCCCGGATGGAGGCGCCGCGGGTGGTGGACCGTCCCGACGTGTTCGAGATGAGGCCCTGGGACGAGACCGAGGACCCGGTGGCCATCGTGGCCGGCCTGGCCGGATCGGCGTCCGTGGCCGCGGTGGGGGACCACATGTGGTCCCGGTTCCTGGTGGAGTTGATGACGGTCATGCCGGACGCGGCCTGGAGGCGTGGCTCGGATGTCACCGCTCCGATCCGCTCCGTGAAGACTGCCGATGAGATCGAGCGCCTGCGAGCCGCAGGAGCCGCGGTGGACAGGATCGCGGGCCGGCTCCAGCGGGGCGAGATCGAGCTGGTGGGACGGACCGAAGCCGAGGTCTCGGCCGAGTTGGGCCGCCAGATAGTGGCTGAAGGCCATGACCGGGTGAACTTCGCCATCGTGGCCGCCGGCGACAACGCGGCCAGCCCGCATCACGAGCCCGGACCGAGGGTGATCGGCACCGATGAAGTCGTGTTGTGCGACTTCGGCGGCACCATGGTGGGCGACGACGGCGTGGGGTACTGCTCCGACATCACCCGCTGCGTCTACACCGGCGAGCCGCCACGCGAGTTCGACGAGCTCTACGAGGTCCTCTTCGAAGCGCAGGCTGCCGGCGTGGCCGCGGCCGCTGTGGGCACCCCCGCCCAGGATGTGGACCGGGCGGCACGGTCGATCATCGCCGCGGCCGGCTACGGCGACTACTTCGTGCACCGCACCGGCCACGGGATCGGAACCGAGGCCCACGAGGACCCCTACATAGTGGAAGGCAACGATCAGCCGCTGGCGGCCGGCAACGCCTTCTCGGTGGAGCCGGGGATCTACGTGCCCGGTCGATGGGGGGCGCGCCTCGAGGACATCGTGGCCGCCTCGCCGGCCGGTCCCGATCCCCTCAACCGCGCCGATCACAACTTGGCCGTCGTCGCCTGAGCGGTCGGCTCTGGCGCCATGGTCGAACTCGACGCCGCCACCCTGCTGGTCGGCTGGGCCGCGGGCGGGTGGTTCTTCCTGTGGGTGACCACCCGTCGCCGCGAGGTCGGGCTCGGATACGGATGGCTGATGCGGGGAGTGTTCCTGGCGCTGGCCTCGGGCTCGCTGGTAACCGCGCTGTTGGCCGAGCCGACCTGGAGCCGCGAGGCGGCCACGATGGTCTTCGTCTGCGCCGGGCTGGTCGCGGGGGCGGTCTCGGTGGCGCGCCGGTCGGCGGGTGTGGCCGGTCAGCGGGCCCAGACGGCGCGCCGGTCGGCCCGGGTGGCGGAGATGACTGGCATCGACCGGGCCGAGACACGCTTCGATCCCGATGCGCCCGAGTTCCCACCTGTGCTGGATCTGGTGGCGGCGGCGGCCGGCCTGCTCGCCGTCCTGTTGGGGGCGTTGGCGGCCGGGGGTCCGGCGGGGCTGGCCGTGGCCCGAACGCTGGTGGGTGCCTTGTTCGTCGGCGCGGTGACCAGCGCCATGCTGCTGGGCCACTGGTACCTGGTGCAGCCCGGTCTGGCCCGCGGGCCGCTGCTGGAGATGCTGCGGGCCTCGGCTGTGCTGTGGCTGCCGGAACTAGTGGTGTTGCTGTGGCCCACCGGCATGGTGTCGGTGCTGAACGGGACTATCGACGACGGCTACAACGGCCTGCTCGGCTGGTTCTGGGTGGGCTGCACGGCCTTGACGATCCTGCTGGTGGGGGTGGCCAGGGCCGCGCTGCGCGAGCGCCAGTACTCCGCGGTGATGGCCGCCACCGGCCTGGTGTACCTGGCCATCGTCACCGCTTTCGGCCAGGACCTGGTGGCCCGGATACTGCTCGCTCCCTGAGGCCGAGTCTGCGAGGCCGGGGCCCGAGCGGCCCGTGAGCGAAGTGAACAAGAGCGGGAAGCCATAAACTGGATCAGGCGGTGCGGAGGCCTGTGCGCCGGGTTCCGGCTACGCCGGGACCGGGCCGATGCGAGGAGGCCGGTGGTGCCGAGAGTGATCTGGAAGGGATCGATCAGCTTCGGACTGGTCACGATTCCCGTGCAGCTCTTCAGCGCGGTGAGCCGCAAGAACGTGCGCTTCAACCAGCTCGACGCCGAGACGGGCGCCCGGGTGCGCTACAAGAAGGTGTCGTCGGCCGACGACACGGAGTTGACGGCCGAGCGCATCGTGAAGGGCTACGAGTTGGCGTCGGGCGACTACGTCACTGTCACCGACCGCGAGCTGGAGGAGCTTGCCCCGGTCGCGGCCCGCACCATCGACATCGACGCCTTCATCGATCTCGCCGACATCGATCCCGTGTTCTACGACAGCGCCTACCACCTGGTTCCCGACGAGGCCGCGGCCAAGCCCTACAAGCTGCTGGCCGAGGCCATGGATGAGGCCGACAAGGTGGCGGTCTGCCACTTCGTGATGCGCTCGAAGCAGTACCTGGCCGCCGTCCGTCCCGTCGACGGGCGGCTGATGCTGTCGACCATGGTGTACGCCGACGAGTTGGTGGCGCCGGACGACATCGACGGCTTCGAAGGGCTGGACGACATTGACGTGGACGAGCGGGAGACGGCGATGGCCCGCCAGCTCATCGCCGCCCTCGAGGCCGAATTCGAGCCCGACCGCTACACCGACTCCTACCGGGAGGCGGTGCTGGAGCTGATCGAGCGCAAGGCGTCCGGCGATACCACGGCCACAGTGGCTCCGGCCGCTCCCACCTCGGACACGGTCGTGGACCTGATGGCCGCGCTGGAGGCCTCGGTAGCTGCGGCCAAGGAGGCCCGCAAGCGTCACCCCACCGGGGGCGAGGCTGCCGAGGAGACGGAGGCGAAGCCCGAGGAACCGGCGAGGAAGATCCGCAAGTCGGCGTGAACCCTGCCCGTCACGGGCCCGGAAGGTTCGAACAGTGAACAAGCCCGAGCGCGTGCCCGTGACCATCGATGGGCGCCGGCTGTCGGTCAGCAACCTCGACAAGGTGATGTACCCGCTGACCGGGTTCACCAAGGCGCAGGTGATCGACTACTACGTGCGGGTCGCGCCGGTGATGCTTGCCCATGTCGGCGACCGCGGTGTGACCCTGCGGCGCTGGCCCGACGGTGTGACCGCCGAGTCGTTCTTCGAGAAGCGCTGCCCCAAGCACCGCCCCGACTGGGTCGGCACATGCCGGGGTCCCGGCGACAGGGGCGGTCCGATCGAGTACTGCCGCCTCGACTCGGTGGCCGCACTGGCCTGGTCGGCCAACCTGGCCGCGCTGGAGATCCACGCCCCGATGGCCCGATGCGGCGACCTCGACTCGCCCACCATGGTCGTGTTCGACCTCGATCCGGGCAAGCCGGCCACGATCGTCGAGTGCTGCCGGGTGGCCCTACAGATCCGCGAAGTCCTGGAGTCGGTCGGCCTGGCCGGATGGGCCAAGACTTCGGGCAGCAAGGGGATGCAGCTCTACGTGCCTCTCAACCGGCCCCACTCCCACGACCACGCGGCCGGCTTCGCCCTGGCCGTGGCCCAACTGCTCGAGAAGCGCCTGCCGGCGCTGGTGGTGTCGGTGATGAAGCGCAGCCTCCGGCCACAGAAGGTGTTCATCGACTGGAGCCAGAACGCCCGCTTCAAGACCACCATCGCCCCCTACTCGCTGAGGGGCCTGGATCGTCCCACCGTGTCCGCGCCGATCACCTGGGACGAGGTGTCCGACGGCGCCGACGGCGAGCCGCTGGCGTTCACCGCCGCCGAGGCGCTGGACCGGGTTGAACAGTTCGGCGACCTGTTCGCGTCCACACTCACTGTCGAACAGGACCTCCCCGCCCCTGCGTCCTAGTCCCTAGGAGCGAATTGGCAGCGGGGGAGGCCGTTTTCGGCGTTGTGGGCTGCCAGTTCCGGCTTCGGCCGGGTGGGCATCCCACCGTTAGCCTGACCGGATGCCGATCACAGTCCATGCAGTCCGTTCGGTGCCCAAGGCGGCCACCACCAGCGTTTCCCTTGTCACCGCCGAGGACGTCGAAGCCGGCGTCAGCGGCTTCGACGGCGCGGTGCTGGACACCGCCGGCTTCGCGGGCAAGGCCGATCAGGTCTACCTGCAGCCGGCCGGCGGCGGCTTCGCCGGGTTGGTCGGCGTAGGTCCGGCGGCCGAAGTCACCGCGGCCACCATCCGGAGGGCCGGCGCGGCGCTGGCCCGCTCATGCTCACGTCACGCCCGGGCGGCGGTGCGACTTCCGGCCGGTCCCGGCTTGGACGACGCCTCGGCCCGCCAGGCGCTCGCCGAGGGTGTGATCCTCGGCAACTACAGCTTCACCAGCTACAAGTCGGCCGCGGGCAACGGCGACGGAGACGGCGGCCGGCCCAAGCTGACCCGGGTCGATGTGGTGGGCGGCACGTCGGCGGCGGCCAAGGACGCGCTGGCCCGCGGCTCGGCCATCGCGGCCGGCGTGTGCGTGGCCCGCGACCTGTCCAACGAGCCCGGCGGCTCGCTGACGGCCCCGGTCTTCGCCGACAGGGCTGAGGCCATTGCCGGCGAGGCCGGGCTGCAGTCGACGGTCTGGACCGAGGACGACATCAAGAAGGAGCGCCTCGGGGGACTCCTCGGCGTCAACCGGGGCAGCACGAATCCGCCGCGCTACGTGGAGTTGACCTACGAGCCCGAGGACGACCCCGCTGCGACGCTGGCTTTCGTGGGCAAGGGGATCACCTTCGACGCCGGGGGCCTGTCCATCAAGACGGCCCAGGGCATGATGGCCATGAAGATGGACATGTGCGGGGCCGCGGCGATCATCGGGGCCATGTCGGTGCTGCCCGCGGTAGGCGCCCCGGTCAGGGTCAAGGGGTACCTGCCCATGACCGACAACATGCTCGGCGGCGATGCCACCCGGCCCGGCGACGTTCTCACCATCCGCAACGGCAAGACCATCGAGGTGCTCAACACCGATGCGGAGGGCCGGCTGATCCTGGCCGACGCTCTGTCGCTGGCCTGCGAGGACGAGCCCGACGCCATTGTCGACCTGGCCACCCTGACCGGCGCCTGCATGGTGGCGCTGGGGCCGTCCATCGCCGGGCTGATGGGCAACGACGATCCGCTGATCGACGAGATCCGCGCCGCCGCGGACCGCGCCGGGGAGCGGGTGTGGCCGCTGCCGCTGCCCGCCGACTACGCCAAGCAGTTCGAGTCGAACGTGGCCGACATGAAGAACATCGGCGGGACCCACGGCGGTGCGCTGACGGCGGGGCTGATCCTTCAGCAGTTCGTGGCCGACGGCATCCCCTGGGCCCACCTCGACATCGCCGGCCCGGCCCGGGCCGAGTCGGACGACGGCGAGATTTCCAAGGGCGGCACCGGCTTCGGCGTGCGCACCCTGATCGAGCTGGCCTTGTCGTACACCGCGAGCAGCTAAGGCGGCCAGACGGCCGGGCCACTCAGAGCAGGTCGGGCAGGCTCAACTCGTCGGCGGCGCGCTCGAACCGCTCGAAGGTGGCCTCCAGCAGTCCCCGCTGGCGATCGTCGGTGAGGTCCATGCCCGCACCCGCGATCATCGGGTAGCACACGCAGAACAGCACCGCGCCCCGGTAGATGTCCCACATCCCGTCGAGCTCCGACTGGGGCGCCCCCTCCGATGCGAGGGCGCTGAGCCAGCGTTCGTAGAGGGACTGCTCGATCTCCGATGCGGTGGCGGGGGAGAGGCTCCCGGTGACGAAGTAGGCCAGGTCGCCCACCGGCATGGACTGGCCGATGACCTGGAAGTCGAGCAGCACGACCCGTCCGTCATCGTCGAAGAACATGTTGTCGGCCCGGTAGTCGCCGTGGACCAGGGTGCTCGGCGTTGTCGCCAGCGACCCCAGCATCTCGGGTAGGGCCTCCACCCAGCCGTCGGCGACCGTCTCGACGACCCGGGGGACGCTCATCGCCCCCCGGACCTTGGCCCAGCCGTCGGCGAACACCGGCGGCAGCAGCATCGGGTAGATGGGATCGTGGATGGCCATAGCGGTGCCGCGCTCCACGATCGGTCCGGCCTTGCCCCACCAGTGGGCGTGCCACGCAGCCAGTTCGTCCACGGCCTGCTCGGCGTCGGCCCGGCCCATGCCCTCGACCTGGCTCACGGCCCGGTACGAGCCGACGTCCTCGAGCACCAGCACGAACTGGTGGGTCTCGGGATCGACGGCACCGAAGTGGCAGTGGGGGACCCGGATGGGGCTCTCGGCGGCCAGCTCGCGGTAGAAGCCGACCTCGCGGATGTTGAGGCGCAGGATCTGGGCCGTGAAGCGGGCGGTCTCGTCGAGACCGGGCATCTTGATCACCACGGTGCCGGGGCCGTCGCCCTCCAGCGTTGCCCGGTAGATGGCGCCGATCATCCCGACCCCGGTCCCGATGTCGTCGATGCTCGTGATCCGCACAGGCGAACCCATGGCATGCGACAGCCATTCGTCGTCGATGTCGTCGATGCCGGCGGGTATTGCGGGTTCCATGTGCACCCCCTGACCGGTTCCGACGCTACATCACGGCAAGATCGGAAGTCAGGCCGCCTCGGGGGAAGACCGTCCGTGATGGAGGTTCCATGCCCAGCGGACCGCCTCGGCAACGATGGCGGGATGGTAGTTCATCCGAGCCAGCAGCCTCTCTGTCTGTTCGAAGCTGTCACCGCACTCGATCAGGCACACGGCCAGCCGCCGGGCCCGCGACTGCTGCCGGCAAACCTCGTCCCGACTCAAGTTGACCGCAAGGTACTCCTCATGGCGCCGCTGTACCGGTCCGGGCAGGCGCTGCACCTGGCGGTAGCTGAGTTGCGGCAGTCGAAGGCGGACGGCCAGCGTTGCCGACCCCACGGATCGGGCCGCTCGGAACCGGCAGGCTCGAGCAACCGTCTTGCACATGGCGCTGCGAGAGCCGCCCTCATGTCCGATGCCCAGTGTGCCGGCTGTTTCCCGCAGATTGACGGCTGTGCTGCCGGCGTCATCGAGCAGGTTGGCGCAATGGCGCAGGAACCACGTGGTGGAAGGGCCCAGCGTTCCGAGCCAGAACTGTTCGACGTAGGTGGATCTCGGGTCGTGCCCGAAGGCGTCGACGCGGTGGTCGATCCATGGAATCAGGGTGATCACCTCTGATTCGATGACTGCGGGCGGGAGGTTGATGGACGAAGTCATGATGTTTCTCCAAGAATGCGGGCGCTCGGGAGCGCCTCAGTTACAAGATGTCTGGGGGGAAGTGTCAATGTTCGAACATAGGTTGACGGCAAATGCTTGTCAAACAGAAATCTGAAGGCATTTTTTCTGCTGTTTTGGCAGGCAAGGCCGATGGTCGCGCCGGCTCCGATACTCTGGCGGCGTGCCCGCGGATGCTGCGGCCGCGGTCGCCGCGGCCCGCCGAATGGTCGATGCCGCCGATCGCGTCACTGTCCTCACCGGGGCCGGCATCTCCACCGACAGCGGCCTGCCCGACTTCCGGGGGCCCAAGGGGCTGTGGACGCGGGACCCGGCGGCCGAGCGGGCCTCCAACATCAACGTCTACGTCTCGGATCCCGAGGTGCGCCGCAGCAACTGGGCCCGCCGGGCCTCCGGGGCGCTGTGGGCCGACGTCTCACCCAACCGGGGCCACGAAGCGCTGGTCCACCTGGAGCGGCGAGGAAAGCTCCGCCTGCTCATCACCCAGAACGTGGACGAGCTCCACCAGCAGGCTGGCAGCGATCCCGAACGGGTGGTGGAGATACACGGCACGACCCGCAAGGTGCAGTGCCTGTCGTGCGACTACCGCGACGACATCGAGGTTGCGCTGGAGCGGGTGAGGGCCGGAGAGGAGGACCCCGAGTGCCCGGAGTGCGGATGGATCCTCAAGTCGGCAACGGTGTCATTCGGGCAGAGCCTCAACCCGGTCGACCTGGCTCGGGCCGAGCGGGCCGCCCTGGAATGCGACCTGTTCCTGGCGGTAGGCACGACGCTGGCCGTGTCGCCCATCAACATGACCGCGCCCCTGGCCGCGCAGTCGGGGGCCGGCCTGGTGATCGTGAACGGCGAGCCCACCGAGTTCGACGCGCTGGCCGACGTGTTGGTCGGCGGATCCATCAGCGAAGTCCTGCCCGTGATTTGCGGCCTTGAGACCTGACGCTCTCGCAAGCTCGACCTCTGCTGGATGTGGCTAAATCCCGACAAGACAAGTAGGATTTAGCCCAGAGGCCGAGCTTGCGAGGCCCCTGGGCCAAAGCGGCCCGTGAGCGCAGCGAACAAGAGCGGCGGTCACGGCCCGAGCGGCCCGTGAGCGCAGCGAACAGGAGCGGACAATCGATGGCGAGTTTCAGAGAACTATTGGCGCAGGCCAAGTCCGAGATCCGCGAGGTCGACACCGTCGGCGGCGAGCAGCTGCTGGCCGAGGGCTGGACCCTGCTCGACGTGCGCGAGCCCGACGAGTACGAGCAGGGCGCCATCGCCGGCTCCGTGCACATCCCCCGGGGCCAGCTCGAGTCGAGCATCGAGAACCGCGTGCCCGACCGGGCCACCCCGCTGGTGGCCATGTGCGCGGGCGGCGTGCGCTCCGCCTTCGCGGCGGTGACGCTCGAGCACATGGGCTACACCGACGTGGTGTCCATGGACGGCGGCTTCAACAAGTGGAAGGACGAGGGCCGGGCCTGGGCGCGGCCCCGCACCCTGTCGCCCGATCAGCGCAACCGCTACCAGCGCCACCTGCTGGTGCCCGAGGTGGGCGAGGAGGGCCAGCTCAAGCTGCTCGACGCCAAGGTCCTGCTGCTCGGCGCGGGCGGCCTCGGCTCCCCGGCGGCCCTGTACCTGGCGGCCGCGGGAGTGGGCACCATCGGCATCATCGACATGGACGTGGTCGACGAGTCCAACCTCCAGCGCCAGGTCCTGCACAACGTCGACCGGGTGGGCGACCGCAAGGTGGACTCGGCCAAGAAGACCCTCACCGCGCTGAACCCCGACGTCAACGTGGTCACCTACGACGCCCGGCTCGGCGCCGACAACGTCATGGAGATACTCGACGGCTACGACGTGGTGGTAGACGGGGCCGACAACTTCCCGAGCCGGTACCTGCTCAACGACGCCTCGGTCAAGCTGGGCATACCGGTGGTCCACGGGTCGATCTTCCGCTTCGAGGGCCAGGTCACCGTGTTCGACCCCCGCAACGGGCCCACCTACCGCGACATGCTGCCGGAGCCGCCGCCGCCGGAGATGGCGCCGAGCTGCGCGGAGGCCGGGGTTCTGGGTGTGCTGCCCGGAATCGTCGGCAGCGTGCAGGCCCTGGAGGCCATCAAGCTGATCCTGGGAGTGGGGGACTCGCTGCGGGGCCGCCTGGTGGCGTTCGACGCGCTGGAGATGAGCTTCCGCGAGTTCAAGCTGCGGCCCGACCCCTCCAACGAGGTCACTTACGACAACCGGGACCGCATCCAGATCGGCGAACTCGACGGCCTCTGCATGCCGACGCTCTCCTAGCTAACTCTAGCCTCGTCGCAATCTAGACTCCGGGGGTTCGAGTTCCTGGAAGGACCGCGCCATCGGACAGTTGCTGAACAATCTCCGGGCGCGCTTCGCGAGCCTGCTGCCCCTCGGCACCTCATGGATCCTCTGGGGGCTGGTCTTCAACGGGCTCACCACCTACGGGTACCTGGTGGTGGCTCAGCGCGCCCTGGGCGACGACGGCTACGGCAGCCTGGCCGTGCTGTGGGCCCTGGTCAACATCGGTGGCTTCGGACTGTTCCAGCCCCTGGAGCAGGAGGTGGCCCGGGCCACGGCCGACCGGGCCAGCCGGGGAGTGGGCAGCGCACCGGTACTGACTCGGGCGGGAGTGCTGGGCGCGGCACAGTTCGTGCTGGTCATCGCGGGACTGCTCGCGGCTTGGCCGCTCGGGCTCGACAACCTGCTCGACGGCCGGCCCGAGCTGCTTCTGGCCCTCGTTCTCGCCCTGGGCGCATTCGCCGGGTCCCAGCTGGTGCGGGGCATCCTCGGCGGCCGCCACATGTTCGACCGCTACGCCTGGTACTTCGTGGTCGAGGGTGGGGCCCGCATGGCCCTGGCCGTGGTACTGGCAATCGTCGGCGTGGCCGCGGTGGGCGCCTACGGCCTGGCCATCGCCTTCGCGCTGGTGGTCGCCACGGTCGCCGCGGCCGGCCCCCACCGGCCCTTCGTGCGGTCCGGGCCCCCCGCCACGTACCGGGAGCTCACGCCGGCTCTGGGCTTCCTGCTCATCGCCGCCATCGGCGAGGCCTTCATACTCAACGTCGGGCCGGTGGCAGTGGACATCGTGGGCGGCGACGAGCTGGGCGCCGAGGCGCCCGGCGTGTTCCTCAACGGCATGCTCATCGCCCGCATCCCGCTGTTCTTCTTCCAGGCGGTGAAGGCCAGCCTGCTGCCGAGCCTGGCCACCCTGGCCGGCCGCGGCGACCTCGTCGGGTTCCGCAACATGC
Organism: Acidimicrobiia bacterium; assembly: GCA_022828135.1. Taxonomy (GTDB): domain Bacteria; phylum Actinomycetota; class Acidimicrobiia; order Acidimicrobiales; family Aldehydirespiratoraceae; genus Aldehydirespirator. The sequence continues at coordinate 58,982 of JAJEJB010000028.1, forward strand.
AGCTCAAGATCGTGACCGCGGTGGCGGCGGTAGCCGTGGCCACCACGGCGGTGGCGGCGGTGATCGGGCCGCCGGTGGTGCGGGTCGTGTTCGGTGACGAGTTGGGCCGCAGCGATATGGCCCTGCTGGCCGCCAGCGGTGGAGGCCTGATGCTGATGCTGTCGCTGGCTCTGGGCCTGGTCGCGCTGGGCCACACCCGGCTGGCGGTGGTCGGATGGATCGCCGGGATCGCCGCCTTCGCGGTAGTGGTCAGCTTCGACTTCGAGCCGTTCCTGCGGGTGGAGCTGGCTCTGGTGGCCGCGGTGGCGGCCGGCTCCCTGGTGGCGGGCAGCCTGTTGCGCCACCAGTACGCGGCCCACGCCCGCGAGACCTGAGCCGAACCGCTCACGGGATCGCCGATCCCTAGTCCGCGCCTTGTGGAAGTTGACTGGGGTTGATCGGTGCCACGCCCTTGAGCTTCAGAAGCAGCCATCGTCCGAGCTTCAACCACGGATAGCCCAGACGCGCCGCCACCGGAGAATTGAACGCCAGCCGGTTGATCCTGTTGAACACGCCGCGGCCCTCGGCGAGGAGCGCAAGCTCGTTGAGCGCCTCGTGACCGACGTAGTAGCGCCCGTCCACTACTGCGACCATGCCGTCGTTGAGATCGTGGGGCAGGCGGCGAACCTCCTCCACGACCGGACCGCCCTGGCGAGCATCGATGAGGGTGAGTTCCTTGACTGACTGCCTCAGCTTCAGGAACTGGGCGTAGTTGCTGCACAACGGGCACTCGCCGTCGTAGATCAACTGGACCCGGTCGACCTGCCGGTGCTGGTCCGCCGATCGGAGGCGCTTCACCGCGCGGAAGGGTATACCGATGATCGGCAGAGACTGCGTCAAGCCGGAGGGGGACAGCCTTGCAGGTGCGAGCGGAGAGAAGACCAGGAACAGTCCCAACAATACGATGTGATTCGGAAAGGCAATGTTCATCAGCCAGTCGCTTGTGATGTGGAACAGCATGAGGACGATGCCGAACGGCCTATGCAAGTGCGGACGGAATACAACCAGGATTGCGAAGATCTCGATGTAGATCGTCAGCAACCACATCGCGTATGTCAACAGATCATGTTGTGACACGAACGGCAGCAGCGGCGGAATGTCATCAGCCTCTGCCAGTAGACGATTCAGCAGGATGCGTGTCAGAGCATCTGGCGACAGCAGTTCCAAGCCGCCATGCCATATTTTCTGGAACCCGGACAACGTGTAGGGTAACAGCAGGACAACCTGTATCAGCCAGAATACATTGAGACATGCCAGCACGCCCCTCCGAGTCTGGGGCTGGTGTCTCTTGCGACGGGGCAGGAACAACAGAGCGAAGCTGACAAAGAGAAGTATGTGTGCACCATGGTTGATCGACCCGTAGGAATTGCGCAGCGCAACATGCAGCAGCAGATACAGGAAGGTGCCCAGCCGCCAGACGAGAATCCGCGGAGCGACCGCGGCCGATATGGCAAAGAGCAGACCGAAGGCGGTGACTGTGGTCGTATGGGCGAGCCAGTCCACCCCGATCGTCTGCTGAACCAACTTGAGGGGCCACTGCGGAGCAGTGGGCGGGATCCCCTCGTAGGCCCTGCTGAATCGCAACGATGACGTGGTCATCTGATATGCGATCAACAGGTAGTAGAACTGGCTGAGCAAGACGACTGTCGTCGCCGCCCTGGTCAAGTCAGTCGGCGTTCGGTGCCCCGTAATGCGGACACCGAGCAATGACTTGCGAAGAAATCGCATTGATCGATGCACTACTCTGTTTGAACGGGCGCGCTGATGCGGCCGACCTCAGTGTTCCATCGCCCGATTGCCGATTCGGATTGGAAGAAGTCTGTAATGGCTGTCTTGCCGTTGGCAATATCATCAACTTGAGGCTGAACTTCACGGAGGTCTATCTCAGCCCGGATGATGCTGAACTCCACTTCACTGTGGCCTGTAGACCGGATCACAAGGGGAAAGATCACATCAGCTACCGTGTCGTCACAGTCGACATTTCTGACACAATCCAAGGCAGCCAACCGGAGTGCCTTCCAGTCGCGCACTTCGGTGTTCGGAATCAGGTAATGGCCTTCTTCGACAGGCTGACCATCAACCGCCTCCAACACCAGCGCATATTCGTTTGTTTGCCAGTCAGGAATGTTCGAGAAGAGTCTCCACTTGAAGAAGGGGAATACCTCGGAGTGTTCCTGTTCAACTACGGAGTTGAGAGGGATCATCACAACATAGAGAACCAAGAAGAGCGGAATAAGGTACTTGGTCAGCCGGAGGCGTCTCCTCGTCGATGCGGCCTTCCTCACGAGACGCGGCCCTTCCCCCTCGTGCGCGCTCATCGATGAAGCCACTCTGGCGCGGCGATCCCGGCGAAGGCGAAGTCGCAGCCGTCCCTCACGTCGCTGGCACGGCCGAGGAAGTGGCTGTCGTCGACGGTCCAGGTGTGCTCGTCGCCGTGGCGGACCCGCAGGTATCCGGCGCCGTGGGTCCAGTAGATCCGTCCTCCTAGGGCGGCAACGTCCTGGGCGAGCGCGATATCGACCCGCCTCGGCACCCGGCGCCAGCCTCCGGCCTGCTCGAAGTCGTGGCGGGAGATCATCAGCACCCCGCCGGAGACGCCGATGAAGGGGATGTACTGCTCTGAGAACTTCTGCCGCTGGCGGTCCCGGACGGTCTTGTCGATCTGCTCGAGGTACACGTACTCGGCCGACTTGCCCACCAACTCGGCCTGGGAGTACTCGTGGGCGAGCACGAGGTCCCACACGTGCTCCGTGCCGTAGTAGTCATCGTCGTCCATCTTGGTGATCAGTGATCCGGAAGCCGCGGCCGCGGCAGCGTTGAGCACCGATCCCAGGGGCAGGGAGCCGTCCACCCGCACGATCCTCAGGGCGGGCGTGAAGGACTCGGCCAGGGCCGCGATCTCCGAGTCGGCGCCCCACCCGTCGCCGTGCAGGCCCAGCACCAACTCGAGCCGCGGGTAGGTCTGGGCGCCCACGGTGGCGAGCAGGTCCTTGAGCTTGTCCGGCCGGCGCGTCGGGGCCAGGACCGACACCTCGGGAACGGGCACCTCTATGCCGGAGGCGCCCAGGAGCTGGCGGGCCCGTCCCCGCAGCGAATGGTCGCGCAAGGCGCAACGGCGCACGGCGATGCTGATCTGCTCACGCTCATGGTCGTCCGCGTCCGCGACCGCGCCGCTCGCCATCAGGTCGTGAAGGTCGGCCCCGAGACGCTCGGCCAGCGCTGGATCGGGATCCTCGATGTGGACCAACACCCCGGCCGCGGCCAGGGCGGCCAGGGCGGCGGCCCGGTGGCCGGGGCTCCTGTGGAAGCCGGCCCTGTCGGTGACGTGGTGCAGGGAGCGCAGCCCGTCGAGGAGCTCCCCGCCGATCTGCAGGCTCAGGACCGCGCTCGCCGGCAGCGACATGAGTGACCTCAGCGGCGCAGACTCGGGCCGGCATGACGCCGACCAGCCGGCGGGGTTGACCGCCTCGGGGTTGAACGCTTGGACGCTGAGCCGGGGAGGCAGCTCCGACAGCACGGCCACGGCCGACCTGGGGGCATCGCCGGAGTCACCGGTGGCGGCGTCGCGGGTGCGCGGGGAATCCACCACCAGGAGGTCCACATGGTCCTCTCCCAGGCGTGACGCCACCCGGGTGGAGGCCGCGAGCACTGCTGAAGCGTCGCGCCCGGAGGCGGCGATCTCGGCTCCGAGGGGATACCGGGCCAGCCGCTGCACGTACCGTTTGCTCCTCGCCTGGAGGCCCAACCAGATCTTCAGCCGCTTCCGCGCCTGCCGTCGCTGGACCCGCTGCGCCCGGACCAGCCCCCGCCCCAGCCTGCGCGTCCGGAACCACCCCCGCCTCGACGCCAACCACACCCGCCTCAACGCCCAGACCACGTTTCTGAGCCGCCACCCCACGGCCTGGGCGACCGTGACGATGAACCGCCAGAGGTCTCGGGGGCTGCGGATGTTCCGCACCATTCCGAACAGGGTGGGTACATGTCGCCGGGCCCTGGCCGATGCTCTCAGCAGGAACTTGACCGGCCCCTGCAGCCGGGCCGCGAGCCAGCTCTGGGGCTTCGGCTCGTGGGTGACCTGCAGGCTGTCGACGTCGAGCTCGACGAATGTGCCGACATCGGAGACCGAGCATCCGCAGCGCCGGGCCCGCTGCAAGGCCCAGGTGCGGGTAATCGAGACCCGATGGCCCGAGGCGAGGTCCGACTCGCCCGAGGTGGCCGTCCCGAGCTGGTTGTGCAACCGGTAGATCATGCGGTCCCTGACCCCGGCGCCGGCCGGGATCCGCACATGGAAGGCGGCCGAGGGCCAGGCCTCCAGCGCACCGCCTGAAGCTCCCACGCTCACCCGCGGATCGGCGTCCAGCAGTCGCCGCAGGCGATCGAACGGCTCCGCGGGCCGCTCCTCGACCCACACGACAAGGTCGTGGACGCTGCTCGCCAGCACCTTCTCGACCGTGGCGAGCACCTCTTCGGTGTCGACGTGCCCGGGCTCCACGGTCACCGCGAACTGCGGAACCGAATAGGACCGTCCGGGCGGCGAACTCCGCAGCCGGCGGTCCGGTATGAGGTGGGAGAGCTTGTCCCTTTGCTGCTTGAGGCTCACCTCCTCGCTCTCGCTGAGTACGGCACCCTCACCCTGATGCCAGCACAGAGCGCTTCGCTCCGGAACCAGCACCGCTCCCAGGGCGTAGGCCCGCCAACCGAACTCGATGTCCTCCGAGCCCCACTGGGTGAACGACTCGTCGAATCCGCCCACCGCCCAGAAGAAGTCGGCCGACACTGCGAAGTTCCCCCCGGTCACCACCCGGAAGACGTCGTCGGCGTCCGAGGCCAGGTCGTCGGTCAGCGACATGCGCCGTTCGATCCACTCGGGGCGTTGTACGGGTCGCCCCTCGAAGAGATCAGCGAGCGAGCCGGGCCGTTCCCGAACCGCGGCCGCGTCGATGCCGGCAACGTCGGTATGGCAGCGGAACCCGAGCGACAGCAGGTCGCTGGCGGCGTGGTGCCATCGGGCATGGGAGGCGAGCCAGCCGGTCTCGGGCACCATGTCGCAGTCGAGGAACGCCAGGATGCGGCCGCGGGCGGCGCGGGCTCCGTTGTTGCGGGCCCGGGCCAGCCCGAAACCCAGGTCCGGCTGGTGGATCACGCTCAACTGGAGCGGCGACGGCCCGGCCAGCTCCAGCGGGGGATCGGAGCCGTCATCCACCACGATCACCTCGAACAGCTGGCGCGGGTAGGACTGGCCCTCGAGACCGGCCAGGGTCAGGGCGAGCGCCTCGGGTGCCTCGTAGTAGGGGACCACGACAGTGACGGGAATCTCGGGCTCGAAGATCTCGACCGGTGCCACCGCCACCGATCGCCAGTCGTTGTCCCGCACTCCGGCCGGGGGAGGCGTGCTGCTCATCGGACCATCATCGCGCCGTCGAGGATCCTGTAGGCGCCGCCTTCGGCAACTCTGGGCGGCAGGGCGGGCTTCGAGCCTCCAGATGGGTGCGCGCCCCCGCCCGCTCGGCCTCTGAGAGCGGCGGCCATCAGCAGCACCCAGTTGTAGGAGAACCAAAGCACGAAGCTCTCTGTGACGTTCTCCACGAGCAGGAAGGCTACGAGAGCGGCCCACATCCAGGTGTCCGCGCCCGGACGCCGCCACACCGCCAGCCCGGCATTGCGTGCGGCCAGCACCACGATGGCCACGAACGGCACCACACCCAGCAGGCCCAGGCCCAGGCCCACTTCGACCAGGCTGTTGTGGGCGCTGCCTCGCCTCAGCAGCACGTGCTGGGTCAGTTCCTCGATGTCCCAGAAGGTGAAGAATCCGTAGCCGCCGAAGGGCCTTTCGGAGATCCGGTCCCACACCAGGCCCCAGATGGTGCGGCGCTGGCTCAGCGTGGGGTCGTCCCAGACCGCGACCAGGACCCCGACCGCGCCCGCCAAGCCGGCACCGGTCGCCGCGAGGCATGCCCATGCGGCCCGGTGCCGATCCCAGCGCCTCCTCAGCCACCAGTAGGCGAGGGGAAGGCCGGACACGGCAACGGCGGCCACCAGCGCCAGCCAAGCGGTGCGACTGCCCGCGCCGACCAGGGCTGCCATCGATCCGGCTATCCCGCACGCGGCTGCGACCCGCCGGATACGGCTGCCGCCGAAGACGAAGCGCACACCGGCCAGAACACCGATGGCGGCAAGGGGAGCCAGCGAGTTGCGGTTGGTGTACACGCCTTTCCAGTAGTCGTTCGGTCCGAGGCCGAGGTCGGGCCGGAGCACGATGAGCAGGAGACTGGCGGCGACCGCGGCGGCGGACATCAGCCCGATCGTCGCCGCGGTGTCGCCGTCGTCGAGCCGTGATATCGCCCATGCCAGCAGAGCCATGCCGGCGTAGATGGATGAACGCCACCCGGTGGCGGTCGCATCCACGCTCCACAGCGTGGATGCGAGGGCGGCCAGCGCGAACCAGGCGACTGCTGCGGCAGCGATCCGCTCGGAGCCTTCGAGGGGGCGGCTCCGCCTGCCCATCACGTCCCACGAGGCCAGAGCGGCTCCGCAGACGGCCGCCGCGACGAGGAAGGGCCACACCGCCGGGTCCTCCCAGCGGCCGGTGCGGTCCAGCACGCTCTTGGAGAACAGCAGCACCGGTCCGTTGGTCAACACGAGGAGGGCCGCGGCCGCGATCGCCACCCTGAAGGTCCGGGCGCTGAAGGCGCGCTTGTCGACAGCCTGCCGGCCGGCGCCGGCCGGCTCCGGCGAGGCGGGAGTCGCAGCCATCGGGCTGATCCTAGGATTGTCGCGGTGAGTGACCGGGATCAGCGCCTCTATGACCTCACGCAGCCCCCCTCCTCGGTCGCCTACCTCCGCGAGGCGTGGCGCAGGCGGGAGTTCGCCATCCTGGTTCCCGCTCAGGACCTCCGGGCCCAGAACATGGGTACGGCACTGGGCCAGCTGTGGCACCTGGTGAATCCGGCTCTGCTCGTCGGCGTGTACTTCCTGATATTCGGAGTCGTTATCGACACCAGCCGCGGGGTTGAGAACTTCCTGGGCTTCCTCATCGTCGGCGTGGTGCTGTTCCATCTCACCCAGCGAGTCGTCCTGGACGCGGCCGTCTGCATCAGCCGGAACCTGGGCTTGATCCGCTCGGTGCAGTTCCCTCGCATCCTCCTGCCCGCGGCGACCCTCAACGGCCAGACGGCCGCCTTCGTTCCTGCTCTCGTCCTGGCGATGGCCGCGGTGGTCGCTACCGGCGAGCGTCCCTCGGCCCGGTGGCTCGTGCTTCCGGCCGTGCTCGCCGCGCAGTTCATGTTCAACTTCGGTGCGGCTCTGCTGGTGGCGCGAATCGGGGCGTCGGTACCCGACCTGCGGCAACTGCTGCCGCACATGTTCAGGCTGCTGTTCTACGCCTCGGGTGTGATCTTCAGCGTCGAGGCGTTCGTGACCAGTCCCGCCTGGAGGCGCGCCTTCGCGCTCAATCCCCTCTATGACGTGATCACCTGCGCCCGCTGGTGCCTGGTGGGGGAGCCGGCCGGCATGTCGGTGGTGGTCGGCCTGCTGGCGTGGTGCGTGGCGATGCCCGTATTCGGCTTCGCGGTGTTTCGCCGGTCCGAGCAGAGACTGGGCGGGTGACGGCGGTGGAGGGGGCCGTGACGGTACGGGTCAGCGACGCCCACGTCTATTACCGGGTGTACGAGGATCCGATGGCGGGCTTGAAGCAACTGTTCTCCCACGGGCGGACCCGCAGGCGCTACCGCACGATCCGCGCCCTGCGGGGTGTGAGCCTGGAACTGCACGAATCGGAGACCCTCGGTCTGATCGGGGCCAACGGCTCGGGCAAGACCACGCTGCTGTCGGCCATGACCGGACTGCTGCCCCTGGAGTCGGGCTCGATCCGCGGCCGCTCCAGACCCTCGCTGCTGGGAGTGTCCTCCGCTCTGCGGCCCGCCCTGTCGGGGCGGCGCAACATCCTGATCGGCGGTCTCGCCCTCGGTTTCACCAGAGCCGAGATCGAGAGCCGAGCCGACGAGATCATCGACTTCTCGGGACTGCGGGACGCCATCGACCGACCCATGCGCACCTACTCGTCGGGCATGCGGGCCAGGCTCCACTTCGCCATCGCCACCGCCCGGATCCCCGACATCCTGCTGATAGACGAGGCACTCTCGGTGGGGGACGAAGAGTTCCGGCGTCGTAGCGCCCAGCGCATCCGCGAGATCAGGGCCGCGGCGGGCTCGGTGGTGCTCGTGACCCACATCATGTCCGAGATCGAGCGCCACTGCGATCGTGTCGCGTGGCTCGACGATGGCGTGCTCAGGGCGGTTGGCGAGCCCAGCGAGGTCGTGGCCGACTACCTGGCTTCGGCTTCCCCCCGTTGACCTGAGAGGCTGCCGAGCCTGGCTCGGCCCAACAGGAATCCCGTGCCCCAGCAGGTGTGCATCACCGCGAAGGCGGCTGCGGCCCGGACCCGTTCGAGCCGACCCCGCAGCACGCTGCTCAGACGGGCGGCAGCCACCGCGCAGGCGCCGGCATACAGCACCGGCAGGGCCGCGCCCCTCCACCGACCCAGGGCCAGTTCGAACGCGGAGAACGCCAGCCCCGCAGTCAGCGCGGGAGCGGCGAGCTGACGGATACGAAGAGACCGGGGATTGCGTACCAGCATGGTGCGCTTCCACGCGCCGTACGAGAAGTACTGGCGGGCGAGACCGGAGTAGTCCGAGCGGGGCAGGTAGTCGACCACGAGGCTCGGATCGAGCCACACGGTGCGACCCTGTTCGCGCAGCCTCCAGTTGAGCTCGTAGTCCTGGTTGCGCCTGAGGGTCTCGTCGAAGCCTCCTACCGACTCCAGGGCATCGCGGTCGAACACTCCGAGGTACACGGTGTCCGCCGGTCCGGAGTGCCGGCCCCGGCGGAAGGCCGCGGGGCCGCCCCCGAAGGACGACCCCATCGCGGCCGCGATCGCGCCGGGCAGGCCGGCGGCGGCGGCGGGGCGCTGCACGCCACCCACGTTGGCCGCTCCGGTGTGACCCAAGGTGGACACGGCGCTCTCCAGGTAGCCGGGCGGGATCCGCGACTGGGCGTCCACCCGGGCCACGATCGAGCCCTTCGATGCTGCCACTGCGATGTTGAGGCCCGCGGCGGCGGTCCCCGCGGGGTTCTCGACCACCTGAAGGGGCAACTCCATGCCGGAGCGGGCCACGGCCTGCTCGGTGCCGTCGCGGCTGGGGGCCACCGCCACTGTCACGTCGATGGGTCCGCGGTACGTCTGGGACTCGATGGCCGCGAGGCAGTCCGGGATCAACGCGGCACAGTCCCGAGCCGGCACCACCACCGAGACGTGGGGCAGGCGGTCGCGGGACCCTTCGGCGCTCACCGGCCGGACCCCCGGGCCATCACGAGGAGGCTCTTCACCATGATCTCCCAGTCGAGCAACGGCGACCAGTTCACAACGTATTGCAGATCGTGGCCGAGCTTGTAGGCGGCGTCCGTCTGGTAGTGGCCCTGCGTCTGAGCCAGGCCGGTTATGCCGGGAGGGATGTCGTGGCGCCGGCCGTATCCGGCGATCTGCTCCTCGAGTCGGGCCACCAGCGCGGGTCTCTCGGCCCGGGGCCCGACCAGCGACATCCGACCGGTGAGGACATTCCAGAGTTGCGGCAGCTCGTCGAGCCGGGTCTGCCGGAGCCAGGCCACACCGGCGATCACCCGGGGATCGTTGGCGACGGCCAGCTCCGGGCCGGCCTGCTCCGCGTCCGGGGTCATGGTCCGGAACTTCACCATGACGAACGTCCGGCCCTCCATGCCCACCCGTTCCTGGCGGTAGAGCACCCCCCGGCCTGCCCGCAGGCGCACGTAGAGGGCGACTGCGAGCGTCAGCGGTATCGCGAACGGAGCCAGCACCAGCAGGTAGACGAGATCGAGGAGGCGCTTGAACCGCAGGCGGCACGCGGGCAGGGCATGGGCTCGCAGCGCCACGAAGGGCATGCCGCCGATCTGGCGGGTCCGCTGCAGTCCCAGCAGCGTGTCGGACGGTGTGATGCGCCGGTAGACCCCCACCTGGCGCCCCTCCAGCTCGGCGAGCGGCTCGGGATAGATGATGTCCAGCGACTGGCGCGACAGCAGCAGCAGATCGGTGGCGGCGCACCGGTCCACCTCCGCGGCGATGTCGGAGAACGTGCCGGCCTGGCCGGCGATCTCGGTGGCCTGCCTCGACTCGGCCAGATGGCGCCGCGCCGACTCCGCATCGTGGGCGTCTCCCACCAGCAGCACGCGGGGCCGCCCGAACTGGCGCCTCCTCACTTGCCGGGCCAGCCAGCGGTTGAACGACACGACGAGGCTCGCAGCCACGGCCAGGACCACGAGGTTGGCCCGGGGCATCAGGTAGCGGCCGCTGAGCAGGCTCACGGTGGCGTCTGCCCCCACCGCCAGCAGGGTGAGCATCGTGGCTCTTGGCAGCCAGGGAGGAGGGCCGAGCCGCTGCTCGTACTCGTAGAGGCCGCCGAAGTAGTAGACGGCCATGTGCAGGCCGGTCGCCACCGCGAAGCCGACCGCATAGTGCGACAGCGGGTAGGTCGGCCAGTCGAGCCCGAAGCGGACCGTTGTGATCGCGACCATGAGCCCGAAGAGCGTGGTCGCGTCGATCAGGTACAGGTAACGGAATCCGAGCTTTCGAAGGAAGCCGGTCCTCACGGCGATCGCATCAGCGGCGGCAACGGCACGTCGGTGTCGAACGCTCCCGGTGCCGCGGCCAGGTTCCACAACAGCGCGGCCATCCGGGCCCGATCGACGTTGTCGCCGGGATTGAAGTCCTTCGGGCCGTCGCCGGGCGGCTGGAAGTCCGCGCCGACCCAGAGGCGGTGCTCCACCAGCCAGCGGGCGGCCTCCAGGTAGAAGTCGTTGATCCCTATGTCGGTGAACGGCACGGGGTGGTTGCTGTAGGTGCGTCCGGCGAAGCGCCACATGAAGGCAGCCAGCTGCGCGGCGTTGAGCCGGTCATTGGGACAGAACAGCATCGGATCGCTGCTGCATCCCAGAGTGATGCTCCGGTCCACCATCCACCCCACGGCCTGCGAGTAGTAGCTGTCGGGCTCAACGTCGTCGAAGGTCAGGGATCCGCCGACCGACTGCGGCTCGCCCGCGAAGCGCCACAGGAACGTGGCGAACTGGGCTCGGGTCAGCGAGCGCTCGGGAGAGAACGTCGTCGCCGTCGTGCCCTGGGTGATCTCCGTCTCGAGCAACCAGAGCACGGCTTCTGCGTAGGGAGCGTCCCACCGGACATCGGTGAAGGGAAGCGTGTGGACGGTGTAGCCGTTGCCGGTATGGGAGCCCAGCAGCGTCAGCTTGGTGGACAGCAGGGGACTGCAGCCCGGCGTGCGGCGGCAGCCCAGCACGAGGGCGTAGTAGAAGCGATAGCCGTAGGGTTCCCCGTCCTCGTTGCGGACCTCCAGCGTGCGGTCCGATCCCACCAGGGTCACCAGCGAGTCGTCGATCCGGCCCGAGGGCCCGCCGGTTCCGATGTGGATCTCCACGATCTCGCCCACGTCCAGATCGGCGAAGGGGTAGTTGGCGAGCCACTCGCGGATCTGCGCGGCCGTGTACGTGCGCTCCCAGGAGTGGGTGGCATTCTGGGAGTCGCCGTTGGAGTCGGGAGCGGCGTCGAAGGGGTCCGGCTTGGCGATCAGGTACGGCACGTGGTCTCGCCGGGGCTCCTCGTTGGCCGCGGTGTGGCCGCCGTTCGAGGCGCTGTAGAAGGCCACGATCACTTCGGGGTTGCCCCCACCGGCCGGCTGGTAGGTGAGCACGGTGTCGTCGGTGGCGTCCACCTCGTCCGTCCAGGCGTCGTGGCCGGGTTCCATCTCGTAGTCCCACGCCCTGTACTCCTGGTCGCGGGTCGAGGCGTAGAGGTCGAAGGGCGAGGACCAGTTGGCCCGATCCTCCATGATGGCGACGGCGTAGCTGCGGGCCGCGACGGCCTGGGTCTTGAGGGCCTCCGCCGGCCAGCTGTGGGGTACCTCCTCGAGGCCGTAGAGGTACTGCTGCATGGTCATCTCGCCGATCACGAGGCAGTACTGGTTGGCGCCGGCGCTGCCGCAGTTGGCGATCCCCCCGGTGGCCGGGGTGAGCTGGAACTGCCCGTGCGCGTAGCGCTCGGCGCCGTTGCTGGTGTTGGAGACCCGGACGACCTCGCCGTCGTTGAAGCTCACCGTCAGCACGGTCCCGCTGCAGAAGCCCCGGCACCAGTCGATGTTGCTGGAGTTGATGTGCCAGCCGCCGTCGCCGCGGCGCACGGTCAGCGTGTTGACGGTGGTGTCCAGGAACCGGCCGTCCATTGAGACGGTCAGCAGGCCTGAGGGCCTGAACACCGTCGTGTTGTGGACGGCGATGCGCACGTCGATGTCGTCGGGCACCAGGCCCGGGTCGGTCGTCAACGTGGTGCCGTCGTAATAGAAGGCGAGAATCTCCTGGTAGGTGTGGCCGGCCTCCGCTCGCCCCAGGGCGCCGTACTGGCTCATGCCGCTGCCGTGTCCCCACCCCCCGCCGATGAAGGTGAACTCGTCATCGGATGGGCCGTGGGGATGGGCTGCGGCCGGCGCGGCGAGGACTCCAGCGGCAACCGCAGCGGCCACTATCAGGCCTACGAGCGAACGAATGGGATGGGAAGGCATGAAACCACCGTCTTCTGCCGACGCCCGCGGGCGAGAGGCTAGCGCCTGCCCGACCCCGTGAAGTGGACGGTCGCGGCGTCGGCGGCTGTTATCACCACAACGACGCACCGGTGAGAGTGCCGAGCCGCAGAGTGCCGAGCGGGCCGTGCACTCAGCGGACCACCGCGATGGTGTCCCCGGCGCCTACCGAGTCGCCCACCTTCACCCGGATCTCGGCGACCGTTCCGGAGCGGCCCGCGGCGATGTTGTTCTCCATCTTCATCGCTTCGAGCACGGCCACCGGCTGGCCGGCCTCCACTTCGTCGCCCACATCCACCAGCAGCTTGATGATCGTGCCCTGCATCGGGACGGTGACCTCCGCGTCGCCGCCGCCGAGGCTCGACGGCCCCCGGGCCCTCCGGCGTGATGCGCTCGGGCGCTCGGAGTCGTCACCGTCGGTCTGAGGGGTCCACAGCGCGACGCTGAAGCGCTTGCCGTCCACCTCTGCCTCGATCTCATGGCGCACCCTGGATTCGGAGGCACTGGCGTCGGTGCCGGTCACCGACGGCGGCGGCTCCGGCAGAGACGCGAAGTCGAGTCGTTCCTCCACCCAGCGCGTCGAGTGGGTCACCGACGCGAAATCCGGGTGAGCCAGGATGGCTCGCGCGGCCGGGATGGTGGTCGCCACGCCGGTGATACGCGTTTCGGACAGCGCCCTCAGCGCGCGGCTGATGGCGACGTTCCGGTCGCGGCCCCACACGACGAGCTTGCCGATGAGGTTGTCGTAGTACGGGCTGATCCTGTCGCCCGCCTCGTAACCGCCGTCCCATCGGGTGGCGTAGCCCTGGGCGGGCCTCAGGTCGGTGACCGGGCCGGGGCAGGGGAGGAACGCGCCACCGGCCGGATCCTCAGCGTTGACGCGCACCTCTATGGAGCAGCCGTCGATCAGGACGTCGGACTGGGTGAGGGTCAGTGGCTCGCCGGCCGCGATCCGCAGCTGCAGCTCCACCAGGTCCACGCCGGTCACCATCTCGGTCACGGGATGCTCGACCTGCAGCCTGGTGTTCATCTCCAGGTAGTAGAACGAGCCGTCGGAGTAGAGGAACTCGACGGTGCCTGCGTTCACGTAGCCGCAGCCGCGGGCCACCGCCACCGCGGCCTCGCCCATCGCCTCCAGGACAGCAGGGTCGATGCTGGGCGCGGGCGCCTCCTCGATGAGCTTCTGATGCCGGCGCTGGGCCGAGCAGTCGCGGGTGCCGAGATGCACGCAGTTGCCGTGGGAGTCGGCCAGCACCTGCACTTCCACGTGGCGGGCCAGGTCGAAGTAGCGCTCCATGTAGAGCTCGTCGCGCCCGAAGTAGGCGAGCGCCTCCCGCTGGGCCGACTCGATCGCGGCGGCCGCCTCCGCGGCGTCCCGCACCACCTTCATGCCCCGGCCTCCGCCCCCGTAGGCGGCCTTGACGGCCACGGGCCAGCCGTGGGCCGCACCGAAGGCCTCGACCTGCGCCGGTTCGACGATCGGCTCGGTGTTGCCCGGGACCGGTTCCACTCCGGCCCGGACGGCCGCGTCCCGGGCTGAGATCTTGTCGCCCATCACCTCGATCGCTTCCGGCGGCGGTCCGATGAAGGCGACGCCCTGGGCGGTGACGGCGCGCGCGAAATCGGCGTTCTCGCTGAAGAACCCGTAGCCGGGGTGGACCGCGTCGGCGCCGCTCCGCTCGATTGCGGCCACGATGGCATCGGTGCGGAGATAGCTCTCCGCGGCGGCCGTACCGCCCAGCGCGTAGGCCTCGTCCGCCAAGCGCACGTGCATCGCGGCCCGGTCCTCGTCGGAGTAGACGGCGGCCACCGCGACGCCCATCTCGCGGCAGGCTCGGATCACGCGGACCGCGATCTCGCCCCGATTGGCCACCAGCACCTTCGAGAACATCAACGCATTGGATAGCCGATCGCGGCCCGGATCACACGGAATGTCTTCCGATATCGCTATTGCGGCAGCAGCTTCGAGCCGGAGATGACCACGAAATCGTTGTGAGCGGCAAGCGGGTCGCTCAGCGCTCCCTCCGGGAAGAAGTCGGGCACCCGATCCGCTCTGAGAACCACCACATCGGATTCGTCCACGTCGTCGAGACGGTCCTCGTTGAGGAGCATTACCCGCATGGGCAGGTAGTAGGAGATCCATGTGGGACTGGTCACCGGACGTACAGACCATGCCAGTTCCGAGCCCGGCAGGCTCCCCACCCGCTCCAGCACGGCTCCCGCGTCGGCCGGATCCGTGATGTAGCGCTGCCGTGTCGAGCCGCCGACCACCGCGACCAGGGTGGCTGCGATCACCACGGCCGCGAGCGCAGCCGGCAGCGGCCGCCAACGGCGGGGGATGAGCCGGCGGGCCCAGTCGGCGAGAGCCGCGAAGCCGATGGTCACCGGGGCCAGCCACGGGAAGTTCCACAGCCTGTGCACCCAGGCGCCCTGCTGGACCCCGAACGTGAGCGCAGCCGCGACCGCCAGCGTTATGGCGGCGGGTGCCCGTGTGCGCCGGTCGATCAGCCCGGCCAGGAGGCAAGGCACCAGAAGAACGCGTAGCCACACCGGCACGAGCATCTCCTCGGTGGCGAAGCGCCATTGCCGGGCCAGGAACTCGCGGAAGGTGAAGGTCTGCGACCCGCTGGTGCCTCCCACCTCGTTGCCGGTGCGTATGACCACCTGGTTCCAGAGATCCTCGACTCCGACGGCGTTGAGCATCCACAGCGCAGTGGCGCCGGCGCCGAGCGCCGTGCCCGCGGCGACCGCGGCGAGCAGCCGCTGGCGGCCGCCCGACGGCCACGACACCGCCAGCCTCCGCGGGCGTGCTGCGACCTCAGCGCCGACGCTCCGGTCCGAGCCGCCCGAGGCCGGCTCGGCACCCTCGCTCTGTCTGGCGGCGAGCAGCCACAGCATCACGAGCACCATGGCCGCTATCCCGATCCAGGATTGCATCGCGGCCAGCGCTGCTAATCCGGCCACGACCAGCGTGTCCCGACGACGCGGTTCGGTGCGCTGCAGCGCCCACGCCACCGCCGCGATGGCGGCCAACTGCAGCGAGAAGCTGATGCTGATCCGCCCGTACACGTAGTAGAAGCCAGTGCTCGCCATGGCCGCCACCGCCAGCAAGGTCGGCCCCCAGGCCAGGCCTCGGCCGCGAAGCAGCGACGCCATGAACACCACCGTCGCTGCGCCCACCAGCAGGCCGGGCACCCGCAGCGCCGTGGCGGTGTCTCCGAGAACGCCGGTCGACACCACCGACATGAACACCTGGAGAGGCGGATGATGGGCGTAGGTGACGGCGACGGGTGGCGGGGCGGCTCTGGGCGCCACGTCGTACACCGCCCTGACGTACGGCTCGATCACCGCGCCGAAGCGCGAGTCCACGGCGCCCAGTTCCCAGAAGTTGCGGGCCTGAAGGCCGAACATGCCCAGTATGCGGCCGTCGTCACTGTTGCCGAGAGGCAGGTCGAGATCGGGCAGCCATGCAGCCACGAGGGCAGCCGCAATCAGGGCCACAACCGTCCATCCAGACGAGAGGCGTGCTGCCAGGAAGCCGAGAGCCGCTCTCAACGCGGACCCGCCCCGGCGTTCATCGGGTCACCCTAGCCCTGGCGTTCACCGCAAAACTCTAGACTGCGGCCCGTGAGCGCCTCGGACGGCTGCCTGTCGGTGGTAATGCCCTGCTACAACGAGGCCGCCACCATCGACGAGATCATCTCCAGGGTGCTTGCCAGTCCCTTCACCGGCGAGCTGATAGTGGTGGACGACGGTTCAACCGACGGAACGCGCCGCCGGCTGTCCCAATACGACGATCCCCGGGTGAGGGTCCTGTTGCAGCCCGAGAACCGTGGAAAGGGCGCCGCGGTGCGGCGGGGCTTCGCCGAGGCGAGCTGCGAATTCGTGGTGATCCAGGACGCCGACCTCGAGTACGACCCCGGTGACTGGGAAGCGCTGCTGGCGCCTCTGGCGCGCGGCGACGGCGACGTGGTGTACGGAACCCGCATGCAGGAGGGCCCGGAGCACAGGGTGCCGTACTACTGGGCCATGATCTGCAACCGGATGCTGACACGGCTGTCGAACATGCTCACCGGCCTGTGGCTGGCCGATGTGGCGACCTGCTACAAGGCGTTCCGCCTCGAGGTCGTGCGGTCCCTCGACCTGCGCGAGAACCGCTTCGGGATCGACACGGAGATCACCGCGAAAGTGGCTGCCGGAGGTTGGCGCGTCTGGGAGACCGGCATCTCCTACACCAGCAGAAACTACGCTGAAGGCAAGAAGATCACATGGAAGGACGGCCTCGCCGTCTTCGTGTGCATCGTTCGCTACGGGGTCTCCGTACGCGTTGGCCCGCTGATCCAATCGGCGAGGACTTCGAGAACCTCCTGAGACGGGCTTGACTGCGGCAGTCTCGGAGCGCGTCGGAAGCGTTCGGGGTCGGCCAGGAACGCTTCCACCACTCCGGGGTCGTAGCGGCTCAGCACGGCGTTCTCACCGAGGCCGTCGGGCCGGTCGGTCCGGTCTCGCCACAGCAGCACGGGCACCCCCAGGAGCGCGCACTCCTCCTGGATGGAACCTCCGTCGGTGATCGCGTACGGCGCCCCTGCGAGCGCCCTCACGAACTCGGCGTAAGGGACCATCGGCACAAGCTCCACGCCGGCGGCTTCGAGGCCGGCTTGATCTGCGCCCCCGAGCGCTAGTCGTGTGGGCTCGTGCACATACCAGCGCACCGGCGTCGTCCGCGCCAGCCGCGTGATCGTATGCACCAGCGCCTGTCTACGCCGTCGCCGGTGCAGGTTCTCCACCCGGTGCATGGTCACCACTACCGGGCGGGGCCGGTGAGGCGAGCTGTGAGAGCCAGCGCCTCCCGGCATGTCGACCGCGGTCTGCGTGTCTGGCGCGGGCGGCTCCAGGGCGGCGCGGAGCGCATCGCTGATCGTGTTGGACGATCCGGTGATGATCCGCCCTCGCACCCGGCGCCTGCGCAGCTCCTCGGCTGCTGCGCCGTCGGGCGTGAAGAGCAGGTCGGCGAGCCGGTCGACGGCGACCCGGATGATCTCCTCGGGAAAGGGATGCAGCCACCGGTGGGTGCGAAGGCCCGCCTCGACATGGGCCAGTGCCAGCCCGGCGCGCTTCGCCATGAGGGCGCCCATCAGCGTCGTCGGCGTGTCGCCGTGAACCACGCAGATCCCCGGGTGCCCGCCGAAGACGGTTCGATCGAGCCGCCTCCGCAGCGCCAGCCTGCGGCCGAGTCCCGCCGCCCACCACAACGCTGCAGGCACCGAGTCGACGCTGCGGGTGCCTCCCATCGCGTAATCGGGCGCCCGCAAGCCCAGCTCGTCGCGGAACGATTCCGACCGGTCGGCGTGCTGTCCGGAGTCGATCAGGCGGTAGGGGAGGCCGGCCGAGTCCATGCGCCACAGCAGCGGCGCCATCTTGATGTACTCGGCTTGGGTGCCGACGAAGACGTGGATCAAGGCTCCGTGCCATCCGAACGCTGCACCGGATCCGCTTCGACTGTCGTGCGCCTCGTCGCGAGGAGCTCCGAGACGGCGGCGGCCAGCAGGTCGCGCAGCAGCAACACCAGCCTGAAGCCGAATATCAATAGGCCGAGAGCCAGGGGATCGGCTGCGCCCAGCAGCGACGGGACGGTCACCTCCACCACGCCGATGCCCTGCGGCGCGATCACCGAAAGGAACCGCAAGCCTCCCCAGGTGAGCACGAAGGCACCGGCGAGGCGCGCCGTTGAGAAGCCGTCGGCGGCCTCGAAGGCGCGCATGTACAGGCAGAACACGGCGGCTGCCCAAGTCCAGTAGCAGGCCGATGCCGCGATCATGTGCAGATAGCCCGGCCATGTGAAGCCGCTGACCGGGGCCAGGCTGTCCAGGCCGCGTCGCCGCGCCACCGCCGCGACGGCACGTCCCGCCACCGAGGGTGAAGCGGCCGCGATCACCCCGACCGCGGAGACGATCGGGATTGCGAGGCCTCCGGGCAGTTCGCCGGCCCAGCCGAGCAGCACCAGGCCATAGGCCACCGAGACGGCGAGGCTCACCGCCATCTCGAGCGCAGCGGTGAGGGCGAGAGGTGCCGCCGGAACGCCGCGGCGCTGCATCAGAGCCACCCGGCTGACCGCGAACGTGACCATCAGCGGCACGTACCTGGCCGGCAGGGAACGAGCCGCGGTGGCGGTCAGGTCGCGGAGGAGCGGGCGCTGGCCGAGCAGGCGCAGGCTCACGAGCCAGAAGTACGCACTCAGCGCTATAAGCACGAACCCCGTCGCGAACGACGCCGCCACGAGCACATGCCTCGCGCCCGCGAGGTCTCCGAGCAGGTCGGCCACTTCGTCCCGGCGGGCCAGCACCACCACGGGCACCGCGACGGCGAGCAGGGCGAGGTATGCGATCCGCAGCCACTTCAGAAGGCGTCGCTGCCACGGTCGGCCTGCCATCGGACGGGCTGCCGCCACTGGCTCGACGTGGCTCGACGCGGCTCGACGCTCCGTCACCAGGTCACTGGATCAGCTCAAGCAGATCGTCGAGCGCGGCGTCGTTGACCTTCAGGCGCGCCCGCAGCAAGCCACGTGCCTCGGCTGTCCGGTGCGACTTGTCCTGCGCCTCATTCGCTGCGTCGATCAGGGTGCGGGGCTCGAAGCTCCGAGCGTCGAGCGGAGCCAGATCGACGAGTGAGGCCCAGCCTCCGCCTTCGGCGGCCAGCGATCTCATTTTCGGAGAGTAGTCCAGCACCACCGCCGCCTGATCGTTGAGCAGCGCTGCGATGGCGCCGTGATAGCGCATGGTGACCACGAGGCGACTCCGGGCGACCTCGGCGAGCACATTGTCGATGTTGAGCGTGACCAGCTCTGCGTCCGTTCTCATCTGATGCCCCAGTGCCGCGAGCATGGGGGTGTCCTGGCTCGGCTGGAAGGGCAGCAGGCGCACCGTCATGCCACTGCGCTCGGCCAGCGAGTCCAGAGACCGCGCCAGCTGGCCCGTCCATGGCTGCCAGGACGTGCGGGCCTTGGCCGCGGCTGTGCGGATGCCCCGGCGGTTGGGGGGGCGCAGGATCACGCAGATCGTGTCGGTGGAGTCGCTGCCGGAGCCCGTCGGCGCCGCGGGGCGCGACTGCGGCGGTCGGGTCGCAGCCGTCCGGCTCGAAACGAGCGCGGCGTCTCCAGCCAGCACCGGGTCGGCGCCGATCGCCACGTCGGGCACGCCCCAGTCGCGCAACCGTCGCGCCGAGTCGGCGTCTCTCGTCACGACGTGGCAGGCCTGGCGCATCGCTGAGACCGCCATGCGCCGGCCAGCGGCGCCCCGGACGTGTCCCGCTCCCAGGCCGATGGCTGCGACCACGGCCCGCGCCGGCCCGTGAGTGGACCGCACCGACACCGACCGCCTGTAGGCGCGAAGGCGTGACATATGGAACCACATGTTCCACGGCGACGTCTCCGACTGCACCACCCCTCCGGAGAGGACCATGGCGTGCGCACCGCGCAGCGACCGGCGCAGCGCCGCGCTATCCAAGGGCGAGCGATGAGCCGCCGCCTCAAGACCATGGACGGCGGCAGTCCGCTCGGGATCGATTGACACCGCTATCGGCTCCACGCCCCGGGCACGCAGGGCGGCGGCCATGCAACTGAGAATCATCTCATCTCCCAAGTTGTCCGACCCGTACCAACCGGCAAGGGCGATCCTCAGGGCCATAGCAGGCGCAGCCTCCTTCGAGGACCTGCGCGGGTAGGTAGACCTGTCGCATTGAAGCGGGGTGTTTCCCGCTCTTGTTCGCTGCGCTCGCGGGCCGCTCGGGCCACGGCCTCGCCCGCATGTAACAGATTCACTCGCCTACCTGCTCGGCCTCTAGGTGCTTGTCAGGCCATGAACTTACCGTGTGCCTGGTAGCGCTGGATGGCCTATATCGGCCCCGATCGCACAGAATGTGGCGCGTGGGATCGGTCGCGCCGCGGTCGCCGTCGGCCTGGAAGCACCTGCCGCTCAGCTGTGCGGCAGCCCGCCGGGCAGGGCTGGGGGAACTGCGCCACGCTGTCGCGACGGGCTCCACCAACGACGACCTGGCCCAGGAGGCCCGGCTCGGGGAGCGGTCGCCCGCGGTCCTGGTGGCTGATCATCAGACCGCGGGAAGGGGTCGGATGGGGCGCCGCTGGTCCGACGCGGCCACCGGCCCCCATGCCGGTGGGGCGTCGCTGCTGGTCAGCTTCCGGCTCGAGGCGCCCGTGGCCGGAGCCTTCGACCGGACGGCCGCGGTCTCGGCCGCCGCGCTCCTGGCCGCGTCGAGCGTGCTTGCGGGCTCCGGAGCGGCGGTGCGGGCCAAGTGGCCCAACGACCTGCTCATCGAGTCTTCGGACGTGTCCGGCAAGGTCGCGGGCGTGCTGTCGGAGATTGTCGACGGCGATCCCCCGCTGGTAGTGGTCGGTCTGGGCTTGAACATCGCGGCGGCGCCCCCGGAGCCGGGAGCGGTCTCGCTCGCACAGGCGGGCGGCACCGCCACCCGCGACGAGATTCTGGCGTCGCTGATCGACGCCCTGCCCCTCTACCTGGCCGACCCCAGGCGGGCTCGTGAGGACCTGAGGGCTGCGTCGGCGACGCTGGGGAGGGAGGTGAGGGTGCAACGCACCGACGGCACGTCGATCGTGGGCACGGCCGTCGATATCGACGGTTCGGGCCGCCTGATCGTCGCCGGCGCTTCCGGCGAGGTCGCGATCGACGCTGGAGACGTGTTCCACCTTCGTTCATGAGGGTGTCAGGCCCTCGATCATGCAAAGGGCCCAGGGGGACCGGCGGTACGCTTGGCTCCCGTGACCGACCAAGGGAAGCCGCGCTTGAGGCGTTCTTGGCCGCAGCGCCTGGTGGTGGTCGCGAGCCTCCTGGTGATCGTCTCGGCCGTGGCGTCGGCGAGGACCGTGCAGTACGTCGAGGAGGTCTGGGAGCAGGTCAACCGGGTGCCCGTCACCGGCACCGTCCAGTACGGCAGTGAACTGCTCCGCACCGACACAGAGCCCGGAGAGCCCGTCAATTTCCTGATCGTCGGCACCGACAGCGGCACTGACATTGCCGATACCACGGCCGCGGCCCAGGCGAGCGGGGTTGCCACCATCGGCAAGAGCCTGGCCGACGTGATAATGCTGCTGCGCCTCGACCCGAAGGCAAAGTCGGCGTGGGTCCTGTCGATTCCCCGGGACCTGTGGGCTGAGATACCGGGCGCCCAGGACCACAAGATCAACTCCGCCTTCTATATCGGCGGCGCATCACTGCTGGTGGAGACCATCACGTCGATGTTCGACGTGGAGATCAACCACTACGTCCAGATGGACTTCGCAGGCTTCCAGCAGGTGGTGGACAGCCTCGGGGGAGTGCCGGTGTGGTTCCCCCACCCGGTCCGTGATCCCAAGTCGAAACTGAACATCACCGAACCCGGCTGCCATGTGCTGGAAGGCGAGCAGGCTCTGCAGTACGTGAGGAGCCGCCGGTACACCGAACTGATCGACGGACGCTGGAGGATCACCGGCGGCGACGACTTCAGTCGCATCGCCCGCCAGCAGGACTTCCTGGTGCTCGCCCTCGACAGGGCCATAAGCCGCGGGGCCAGGAATCCCGCCACCATCGCCGGCATGATCGAGGCGGGAGCCAGCTTCGTCACCATCGACCAGGACCTGACCCTGGGTGAGCTGGTGTCGCTGGCCCAGGACTTCTCGGACTTCAACCCCGAGAACCTGCAGAGACAGCGACTCGAGGTCTACACGCTGTTCTGGCCCGACGGCCGCTACAAGGGCGAGGCGGCATACCGGCAGGCGAACGAGCCGATCCTCGACATCTTCCGGGGGGAGGCGGACTCGTTGAGCCCGTCCGAAGTGTCGTTGACCGTTGCCGGCTTCAACGACTTCAGCCGCGAGGACGCGTCCACGTCGCTGGCCGGCGAGGGCTTCGACGTACAGGGGTCTCTCTCGTCTCCAGCCATTCCTGAGACCGTCGTGCTGCACGGTCCCAACGACGCCAAGGCGGCCATGACTGTGGCCCGCTACCTCGAGCCGGTGCCCTACGTCGTGGCCGACGACGGTGTCGGCGGCGTGGTGGTGGTGCTCGGCGCCGACTACGGCGGGGTGTTGTTCGCCTTCCAGGAGCCCATGAGCGTGGTGCGCGACCAGGTGCGGGCTCGCGGCATCCCTCCGGTCCGGCCCGATCCGGCCGCGGGGTTCTCTCCGGTGGCGGCCGGCAGTGCTGCACCGGCACCGGCCACTTCCGGGGCGGCCCTCGCCGGAGGTCCGGTGGGTGCGAATGCCGCCATGGCCGGGGGCCCGCACGTCCTGGGAGCCATGCTGACCGGAGGTCCGGCGACCTTGGGAGCGGTGTTGGCCGGCGGTTCCGTGGCCGGGGCCGCCGATCTCGTCGCCGCGCAATCGACTGAGACCGATGCCGAGCCGGCCACCATCCTGGGCCGCCCGCCCGAAGGCGAGTCCTGTGGCTGACGGGGAGGTGCCGGCGATGCCCGCCGAGGGCACCGGGAGATCCGCCGCTCCGGCCGCGGTCGTCGTCGTCGGGGCGGGATACGTCGGTCTGACCACGGCGGCGTGTCTGGCTCGACTGGGCCACCGCGTGGTCTGCACCGATGTGGACGAGCACAGGATCACCGGACTGCAGAGCGGCGAGATGCCGATCCACGAGCCGGGGCTGGCCGAGTTGGTGAGGACCGGCCTCGACACGGCCCGGCTCTCCTTCGTGTGCGGTTCGGCTGAGGCTGCGGCCCGAGCCGACTTCGTCTTCCTGTGCGTGCCCACGCCGCAGGGCCCTGACGGCGGCACCGACCTCAGCTACCTGGAGGCCGCCGTCGCCGAGATAGGTCCGAGCCTGCGGCCGGGGGCGGTGGTGGTGAACAAGTCCACTGCGCCAGCGGGCACAGTGCAGATGCTGGCCCGAGTGCTGGGACGGGCCGACGTCTCGGTGGCATCCAATCCCGAGTTCCTGCGACAGGGCTCGGCCGTTCACGACTTCCTGAACCCTGATCGGTTGGTGGTGGGCGCGGCCGACATTGCGGTGGCCGAGCGGGTGGCCGGTCTCTACGCGGGAATAGATGCGCCTGTTCTCGTCACCGATCCAGCCTCCGCCGAGACGGTCAAGTACGCGGCCAACGCCTTCCTGGCGACGAAGCTGTCGTTCTCGAACTCGGTCGCGGCGCTCTGCGAGGCGGTGGGTGCCGATGTCGACGACGTTCTGGAGGGCATGGGATACGACGGGAGGATAGGCCGCGACTACCTGCGGCCCGGGCCGGGATGGGGCGGCTCATGCCTTCCCAAGGACACGCGTTCGTTGGTCGCGGTGGCCTCGGCCGCCGGCTACGACTTCGCGCTGCTGCGAAGCGTGGTGGAATCCAACGAAGCGCAGTTCGCCAGGATCGTTGACAAGGTCGCGCGCCGGGTTGAGCTGTCCGGGGCCCGCATCGCGCTGCTCGGCCTGGCCTTCAAGGCTGGTACCGACGATCTGCGAGACTCGCCCTCCCTGGAGATCGCCGGACGCCTGGTCGGGGCCGGAGCGGTGGTCTACGCCTACGATCCGATGATCAACGCCTGCGCGGCCACCGAGCAGGCCGGTGTGGCCGTCGCGGACGACGCGTACTCGGCGTGCGACGGCGCATCCGCGCTGGTGATCGCGACCGAGTGGGACGAGTTCCGGCAACTCGATTTCGACCGGGTTGCGAGGGTCATGGACGAACTGCACGTGATCGACGCCCGCAACCTGCTGGACCGCGACGAGCTGGAGCGCCGCGGCTTCACGTACAGCGGCGTCGGCGTGTGAAGATTGACGCGGCATCCCCGCTCTTGTTCGCTGCGCTCACGGGCCGCTCGGGCCACGGCCTCGCCCGTATGGGCCGGATTCGCGTATCTGCCTGCTCGGCCTCTGGGCCGATAGCGTGACGGCCCGTGGCCAAGCCGAGTTCGTCGAAGAAGGTCCAGCGAGCTGCTAGAGCGGCGGCCGCGTCCAAGGGCGCCCGCGAGCGGCGGGAGATCGTCTTCCCGCTGGCTCTGGCGGTGGTCGTGATCCTCGGCGTGGCCCTCGTGGTGTTCGCCCGGTCCTCGCGCACGCCCGCGGCGGCCCCGAGGGTCGGAAACGATCACTGGCACTCGGCATACGCCATCTACGACTGCGACCGGTTCCTGCCCGCCTTCACCAGCGCCGCGGATCCCGACGGCATCCACTCCCACCAGGACGGCGTGGTCCACATCCACCCGTGGAACAGCTCCGCCGCGGGAGATCGGGCCGATCTCGACGTGTTCTTGGAGGCGATGGGGGCCAGGGTCACCGACGATGAGATAAGTGGCCCCGGCATCGGCGTGCTGGAGGCCGGATCGGACTGCAACGGCGAGCCGACCGTGATCAGGACCGTGCGCTTCACCCGCATCGATCCCGGCACCGACGCCCTCCCCAGCACGCTGACCGAGATCTACGAGGCGACCGACATCTACTCCGACGACTTCGGCGACGTCCGCCTGCTGGGAGACCTGGAGGCGTTCACCTTCGCCCGCGTCCCGGAAGGGGCCGAGATCCCGCCGCCGCCCGAGGACCGGCTCCAGACCGCCCTGGGGGCCTCGGCGGGGAACCTGATCTCCACCGGGCCGGAGACCGAGCTCGATCCGACGGACGCCCCGCCCGAGGGCTAGAAGCCGGAGCGGGGCGCCGGGGTGCAGGCGATCCTGCTGGTCGGAGGCTTCGGCACCCGGCTGAGGCCCCTGACACTGACCACCCCCAAGCAGATGCTTCCGGTGCTGCACCGGCCCATGGTCGAGCACGTCGTGTCCGGTCTGGCCCGCCACGGCGTGGAGCGGGTTGTGCTGGCCCTGGGCTACCACGACGAAGCGTTCCGGTCTGCCTACCCCGGCGGCCGCTGCGCGGGGGTGGAGCTGTGCTGCGTGGTGGAGTCCGAGCCGCTCGACACCGCCGGCGCCATCCGCTTCGCGTACGCCGCCTCCGGCATGGAGGACTCGCGGGGCACGTTCCTGGTGGCCAACGGCGACGTGATCACCGACCTCGACGTGAGTGAGATGCTGCGTCTCCATCGCTCGGCCGGGGCCGAGGCCACCATCCACCTGATCGAGGTCGAGGACCCGTCCCGCTACGGGGTGGTGGTGACCGAGGCGGGTGGGCGGGTGAGCGCCTTCGTCGAGAAGCCGCCGCGGCCTGCGCCGAGCAACTGGATCAACGCGGGTACCTACCTGATGGAGCCGTCGGTTGTCGGGCGGATCGACGGCGGGCGCCGGGTCTCGGTGGAACGCGAGATCTTCCCCGCCATGGCCGCCGACGGCACCCTGTGGGCCCTGAAGCACAACACCTACTGGGTCGATGCCGGCACCCCTCAGACCTACCTTCGGGTCCAGCTCGACCTGCTCGACGGCCGGCGCGGGCCGGCCGTGGCCGGGGTGTCGCCGGAGGCCTCGGTGGATCCGGGGGCCGTCGTCGAGCGCAGCGTCGTGATGGCCGGCGCGGTCGTGGGGGAGGGCTCGGTCGTGCGGGGCTCGGCGGTCCATTCGAGCGCGGTGATCGAAGCGGGAGCGCAGGTGATGGACTCGGTGGTGGGATCGGGAGCGACCGTCGGGCAGGGTGCCCGGGTGACGGACGGGACGTTGGTGGGCGAGCACTTCGACGTGGAGCCGGGGGCGACCCTGTCGGAGGCCAGGGTGCCGGGGGCGGTCTGATGGCGACGCTGGTCACCGGGGGCGCCGGCTTCATCGGCAGCCACATCGTCGTGGCCCTGCACGACGCGGGGCGTGACGTGGTGGTCCTGGACGACTTCTCCAACGCCTCGCGCCGGGTGGTCGACGCTCTGCGCACCCTCACTGGCTCACACCTTCCAGTCGTGGAGGGCGACGCGGGCGACCCGGACGTCCTGGACGCGGTATTCGGCGGGAACCGGATCGACTCGGTGGTGCATTTCGCGGCCCGCAAGAGCGTGGCCGAGTCGGTGAGCGACCCCCTCGGCTACTACCGCAGCAACCTCGGGTCGGTGATAGCGCTGGCCGCCGCGGCCATCGATCGGGGTGTCGGGCGTCTGGTGTTCAGCTCCTCGGCCACCGTCTACGGGTCGACTTCTGCGCTGCCGGTCGCCGAGGATTCGCCGACCGTCCCGGACAGCCCCTACGGCCAGACCAAGCTGATGGGCGAGCGCATCCTGGCCGATGCGGCGGCTTCGTCGGACATGCGGGCGGTCATGCTGCGCTACTTCAACCCGGTCGGTGCGCACCCGTCGGGAGTGATAGGGGAGGATCCCTCCGGCGAGCCGGCCAACCTGGTGCCCCGGATCATGCAGGTCGTCGCCGGCCGTCGAGACCGGCTGGGCGTCTTCGGAGCCGACTACTCAACGGTTGACGGCACCGCGGTGCGTGACTACGTGCACGTCATGGACCTCGCCGAGGGTCACGTGGCTGCCCTGGACACCGATATAGCTCCGTCCAGCAGCCGGACCTACAACCTGGGAACCGGCTCGGGCACAACTGTGCTCCAGGTGCTGGCCGCGGCCGAGGAGGCGCTCGGGACGCGCATCCCCTACAAGGTGGCCGAACGCCGTCCCGGTGACATCGAGGCCTCCTGGGCCGACTGCACCCGGGCCCGCGACGAGTTGGGCTGGCAGGCCCGCCGGGGCCTGACGCAGATGCTGGCCGACCACTGGAACTTCGTCCGCCAACACCTCAACGGCTACGAGAGCTGACATTCCCAGCCGCCCCCCAGCGCCGCTGGTTGCTGCACATGTGTTTGCTGTGGGCGGGATTCAGAGGGATTCTGGCTTCGGAGCGCTAAACGCTAGATCAGAGACATGATCGCCGGAGACGACACCTGGCATTCGGCGTGGTCGCCACGCCGCTCGTACGGTCGCCCTTAGTAGTCTTGCCACTTGTGGCAGAACCGCATCCCGATCACCCCCACATCAACGTGATACCGATCGAGCGCTGGTCTTGTACCCGCTGTGGAGCCAAGGTTGATGGTCAACCCTCCTACGAGTTCACGGCCTGGGTCAAGTTCCATAGCAGTGCGATTACGGGCGAGGTCTGCGCGTCGGAATAGTCCATCACGGCGTCTCACACCTCAGGGATGGTGTGTGCTGGATGTGCATGCAGCGCGTTTATGTCAGAAGCCCATAGGGTAGTCCGTCACGTCGTAGCGAGCAGCGGTGAGCAACTGT
The DNA here is from genome assembly GCA_022828135.1 of Acidimicrobiia bacterium. Lineage (GTDB taxonomy): Bacteria > Actinomycetota > Acidimicrobiia > Acidimicrobiales > Aldehydirespiratoraceae > Aldehydirespirator. The sequence continues at coordinate 86,833 of JAJEJB010000028.1, forward strand.
TTCGTTTCTCGGACGAGTTCCTCATGTAGGCGCGAATCGCCCCGCAGGATGCCATCGACATCACGGCGCTTAGCTGAGCGCTTCAGGATGTGTCTGGCGATGGCGCACTCATCCCGCGGAGGTGGAGCAGCTGGCGAGAGTGCGTCGGGTGAGGCAGCAGTGATCGGCTCGAAGCGCAGGGCGAGCGATACAAGATCCTCGCAGTTCGCCGTGGGTTCGATGCGGTAGGCGTGCGTGCTGGCGAGGTCGACCCGGCTGGGACGTTGGGCCTGAACTAGGGCCGATAGCCACTTGCCTACGGCAACGATCATGAGGTTGAGGAGTTCAATCTCGCTGCATGCTGTCGGGTCTACGGATGCTGCATCAAGATCCAGATGCCGTTGGCATGCCTCGACGAAGCCTTCACAGTTCATGACGTTCTTGCGAAAGAGGGCGAGCAGCCGCTGTTCGGCATCCGCATCGAACATCCCCTGTCCAATTCTTGTGCTGACCAGCAGGAGCCACGGCTCGGTGTTGTGAGCTTGGAGTGCCACCAGCTGTGCGAACGCGCCGTAGATCGCTCCATCGCTGTGAGGCGGGTCAGATGCGAGCCCGTCACAGAGATCGATATTGACGACATCAAAGGGGCCGAGGGATCGAGCTCGTGACCATGCGATCGACGCATCGTCGCCGATCCGGCGGAAGTCGTCGTGAATCACGTCGGACTGCGGGTCGACGTTGGACAGCCGGCGCACTTCGTCGAGTGAGAGACTCAACTCGACGTGAGCGGGACTGCCCGGCTGTGCCTCTGTGCTGAAGCCGAGGAAGCGCAGGGTGCGTCCCTCGTCACTACAGAGCTTCTCATGGATGTATCGAAGGTCGATCAGGTCCGTTCCTGGCAGGCCCAGGTAGCGCAGGGGCTCGTCGGGTCGTCGGTGCTGATAGAGGCGCCGTAGTTGAGCCAGCAACTGCTCGCGCCGGACGTATTGCTTGCGTGGTTTGTGCCACGGCTTGAAGGTCTTTGGTGCAGGCTGTGTCGGCGCGTATTCGATGTCGCCGAAGATTTCCGCGGCGAGATCGTCTCCATCAGGCGATTGGAAGGTCACTGCTCGGAAGCCTCAAGGATCTGGCGCAACCCGCCGAGCAGACGTTCTTGCTGCTGCTCGGTGAGGCTCTCGAGGATTCCGTACGCTGCGAGGAGCTGGACGATCGCTCGGAGCTTCCGCTCGGTGGACTCGTCCTGGCGCGTCTTCCGCCGGTCTCGGTCGCCGAAGACCGGCCCACGCCGGAATCGGTACGTGCCGACGTCAGCAGGCGCCGGCTCCTCGGCCGAGTCGTCGAAGTCAACCGGAGGCGGTATCGCACCCGGGTCATCAGATTCGACGCGCCATGCCTTGGTTGCGACACCCGATAGAACCTCCTCTTCTTCTTGGGCGGCGGCCTGGCGGGTGCCTTCGCGAATATCCGCCGCAATTCGCTTCTGCGCTGTCGCGACGCGCCGCAGGGTGGCATGGAGCCACTTCGTGATGTACACCACATGTGGGTGGGCGTAGTTGAAGGATTCACGGTCGATGTTCAGCGCCGCTTCCAGCCCCTCAGAGACGAAGATCTCACAGGTGATCTGCCTGAGTCTCGTCTGCTCGGATACCTGGTATCGCATGAACGTCGGGTCGAACAGCGTCCCGCTCGATCCGTGTACCCGCACGAGAACGCCCTGATGCTCGGTGGGAGCGATCTTCGGTGCCCACAGAAGGTACACCTCGAACTCGAGGGGGCCGCCGGTGAGTTCGCGCGGAGTTCCGTCGAATTCCTCACGGCACCACCCGACAAACAGGATGGGCTTCTTGACGGCGTGACTCGTCGATGGCAGGTCGGCGAATACGAGCGGACGGGCGAGCTGCAAGTCGTCGATCAGCACTGTGAAGTCGCTCCCGACCCGGGCTGCGGAGCCGATCGACCTGCTACGCCGGACTGTCTGGTGGCCGGTGAGTTGGAACCTCTTAGGCGCTGCTTTGCCGGACTTCGGCACCTCATAGAGATAGACGCTGTCCTGAAGCGACAGGTCGAAGGGACTGCCAGCAACATACGGAGCTGGTATGGCCAAGCTCAGTTGCCACACCATCCGCAGGTAGTAGTCAAAGATGCGTTCAAGCTGTGGGTTGGGTATCCCGTGCTCAAGCTGCTTCCACACAGCCCTGACCAGCTTCTCGAACGCCGCCTCCGGCTCGTCCTCGCGAGACCACGGGAGGCTGTCGTAAGCGCCATCGGCGTCGCTTCGGCGAACGCCGGAGTCATCCAACTGCACGCGCCCGATGTGGAATTCGGGCGGACTGAGGTCCCGTGCCTCCTCGGGCGCTAGTTCTCGGTCGGAATCGATAGCGGCCCAGAGATCGCGGCTGCGGAGCGTGTCTCGAGTCTGGGGCCTGATGTCAGTCAGGATGATCGTGGTGCCGTGCGACCCTGCATCGACGGCTGGCTCTCGCCAGATCTCCACGCGTCCCGCCTCGTACTCGCCTTGGTGGCGTCCCAGATTGGGTGTAATAGCGGTTGGGGCGCAGGTTCCGGGGGTCATGTTAGGCGGCGATTGTGACGGTGCGGTCGGGCTGGTCGCTGACGGTGTGGGCGGGTTGGTGGAGCTGGTGGCGGAGCTCGGTGAGGCACCGGGC
>JAJEJB010000052.1 GCA_022828135.1 Acidimicrobiia bacterium
TCGAATCAGTCAACCAGACCCTCAAAGCCCAACTCGGCCTCGAACGCCACCACGGACGCACCCGCTCAGGCGTCGCCGCGCGCATCCTGCAACGAATCCTCGCCCTCACCGCCGCCATCTGGCACAACCAGACCACCCAACCACCCCGCCCCGCCCGCAGCCTGATCGCCTACGACCACTGACCCCTTGGAACTAATCATCTAGAGCGAGCGCAAACAGGTGAGAGCCCGTCGCGCTGCGGCGGTGTCACTCCCGCTCTTGTTCGCTGCGCTCACGGGCCGCTCGGGCCACGGCCTCGCCCGTATGAGGCAGATCCGCTCGCCTACCCGCTCGGCCTCTTAGCGGTCCTTCATTGGGACGTAGTCGCGCTTCGGCGCGCCGACGTAGATCTGCCGGGGGCGGTAGATGCGGGAGTTCTGCTCGATCATCTCGTTCCAGTGGGCCAGCCAACCCGGCGTGCGGCCGATGGCGAACAGCACGGTGAACATGTTCGTGGGGAAGCCCAGCGCCTGGTAGATCAGGCCCGAATAGAAGTCCACGTTCGGGTACAGCCTCCGGCTCACGAAGTAGTCGTCGGCCAGCGCGACCTCCTCGAGCTTGAGGGCGATGTCGAGCAGCGGGTTCTTCCCGATCACCTTGAACACGTCGTGGGCGGCCGCCTTGATGATCATCGCCCTCGGGTCGTAGTTCTTGTACACCCGGTGCCCGAACCCCATCAGCCGGTGCCCGCCCCGCTTGACGCTGGCGATGAAGCTGTCGACCTCCTCGTAGGAGCCGATCTGGGTCAGCATGTCGATCACGGCCTCGTTCGCCCCTCCGTGCAGCGGCCCGTACAGGGCGGCGCAGCCGGCCGCGATGGCGGTGTAGGGGTCGGCGTGGCTCGACCCGACCACCCGGGCCGCGGTGGTGGAGCAGTTCTGGCCGTGGTCGGCGTGCAGGATGAACAGCACCCGCATGGCCTGCACCAGCGGCGGGTCGGGCTCGTAGTCGCCGCCGATGTCGAACATCATCTTCAGGAAGCGGGTCGGGTAGTCGTCGGCGTTGTCGGGGAAGATGAACGGCAGGCCCCTCGAGAACCGGTAGGCCGCCGCGGCCAGCGTCGGCATCTTGGCGATCAGCCGCACGATCTGCGCCCGGCGGTTCTCGGGGTCGAAGATGTACTTGGCCTCCGGATAGAAGGTGGACAGGCCGGCCACGCCCGAGGTCAGAAGCCCCATCGGGTGGGCGTCGTAGTGGAAGGCGTCGAAGATCCGCTTGCGGAAGTTCTCGTGGATGAACGTGTGCCGGGTTATGTCGAAGGTCCACTCGTCGAGCTGCGACTGCGCGGGCAGCTCCCCGTACACCAGCAGGTAGGCGACCTCCGGGAACGTGCTGTGCTGGGCCAGCTGCTCGATGGGGTAGCCGCGGTAGCGCAGGATGCCGGCCTCGCCGTCGATCTCGGCCACCGCGCTGGACGTGGCCGCAGTGGTGGCCAGCCCCGGATCGAAGAACCAGACACCTCCGAGCAACTTCCGCCAGGCGGAGGAATCGACTCCGCCGTCGACGATCGGGATCTCAATTGACTGGCCGGTGCGGTTGTCGGTGACGGTGACGCTCTCCCCCATTGGAGATCAGATTACAGGGGAGCGTTGTCGTGGCGGCGCTTCGGCAGGCGCTCACGCTTGGCGGACAGCAGATCCAGGGCGGCGCAGATCTCCCGCCTCGTGTCGGCGGGCTCGATCACGGAGTCGATGGCGCCGCGCTCGGCCGCGATGTACGGGTTGAGCAGTCGCTGCTCGTAGGCGGTCTCGAGCCCGGCCCTCTCGGCGTCGGTGGCCGACCGGTGAAGGATCCCCACCGCGCCCTTGGCGCCCATGACCGCGATCTCGGCCGTGGGCCAGGCCAGGGCCAGGTCGTTCCCCATCGTCTTGGAGTCCATGACGATGTAGGCGCCGCCGTAGGACTTGCGCAGGGTGACGTTCACCCGCGGCACGGTGGCCCTGGCGTACGCGAAGGCCATCTGGGCGCCGTAGCGGATCATCCCCCGCCACTCGAGGTCCTTGCCCGGGTAGAAGCCGGACGTGTCGACGAAAGTGACGAGCGGGAGGTTGAAGGCGTCGCAGAACGCCACGAAGCGGGCCCCCTTGCGGGAACCCGTTATGTCGAGCGTCCCGGCCAGCGACTGGGGCTGGTTGGCCACGATCCCCACCGGCCGGCCGCCGAAGGAGGCGAAGGCGGTGACCAGGTTGGCGCCCCAGAAGGGGTGCGGCTCCAGCAGCACGCCGTCATCGGCGACGGCCACCAGCACATCGCGCACGTCGTAGCTCCCGCCCGACTCGGCCGGCAGGACGTCGAACGCCTCAGGCACCGACCGGTCGACCGGATCGGTGCAGGTGCGGCCGGGCGGATCGACGGCGTTGCTGTCGGGCAGGTAGCTGAGGAGCTCGGCCGCGGTCTCGTCGGCCTCCTCGTCGGTGGAGGCCACGAAGCTCGCCACCCCGGAACGGACGGCGTGGGTCTCAGCGCCGCCCAGGTCGGCGCGGTCGACGGGCATCCCGGTGAAGTGCTCCACCATCCGCGGCCCCACGACGAACGCGTAGGCGTCGGCGGTCATCACCACGAAGTCGGCCAGCCCCAGCAGCAGGGCCGGGCCGGAGACGTTGGGACCGGCCGCCACGACGATCACCGGCACCACTCCCGAGCAGCGAGCCAGCTCGGTGGCCGCGGTGGCCCAGCCGTGCAGGGCGTCGACCCCCTCGGTGAGGTCGGCACCCGAGGAGGCCAGCCTCAGCAGCAGCGGAAGCCGCTGTGTGCGGGCCAGACGGGCGGCGGCGGCCATGCTCTGGCCGTCGGCCGGTGCCAGCGCCCCGCTGCGCTCGTCGGTGGCGCCGCGGGCGTCGATCTCGACCACGCTGCGGTCGCCGAGGGCCGTCACCCGGCTGCGAACGAACCCGGAGGATCCGGCCCGAAGGTTGACCGCGGTCGCCTGGAAGGCAGCTGACACGTCGCTCATCGTAGGGAGTCGCGGCGCTCTGGCCCGCTATCACCGTCATGGCGACCCGTCATGGCGCCGGCCGGGTGTCCACCGCGTGGATGTGGGGCTGGGCCGCCGCCTCCTGCTGCACGATCCAGCGGATCGTCTCGCCCACGGCGCGCGGCGGCGCGGCCGGCACGGTCCTGCGGTTGCGGGCCAGCCCGACGACGCGCGGGCTCAGGCGGTCCACCTTCACGCTGCGCCAGTCCCCCTGGAGGACGCCGTGGGCGGCGCTGGCCGGCAGCAGAGCCGGCGCGAAACCCGAGAAGGCCAGCGACGCCAGCAGGCGCAGGCCGTCGATCTCGGCCCGGCAGCGCAACTCAACGTGGACCCGCCGGGCGTCGGTGTCGACCTCGTCGCGGAAGGCGGTGCCCCTGGGGGGCAGAAGCACCTCGTGCCGGGCGAGATCCACGAGGTCGATGCGGTCCCGGTCGGCCAGTTCGTGGCCCGCCGGCGCGATCACCACCCGGTCCTCAGAGAAGAGGTCCTCGGTCTCGATGTCAGGATCGTCGACGGGAAGGTTCACCACCGCCAGGTCGAGGCGGTTCTCGATGAGCAGGGGAACGAGCGAGGTCGTGGTGGCGTCCAGGACGATCACCTCGAGGAGCGGATGCAGCCGGCTCGTCTCGTTCAGCAGGCGCGGGACGAGCCATCGGGCGGTCGTCCCGATCACTCCGACGGTCACGGCGCCGCGGAGGTTGGCCTGCATGGCGCCCAGATCCTCGGAGATGGCCTGCATCTCCAACTGGATGCGACGGGCGCGGTCGGCCACGACCTGGCCCTCCGGGGTGAGGCATCGCCGGGCCCTGTCGATCAGCACGGCGCCCGCCTCCCGCTCGAGCTGAGCGATGTGAGCGGACACGTTGGACTGCACGGTGTGCAGGGCCCGGGCCGCGGCCGAGAAGCTCTGGTGCTCGGCGACCGCGAGGAGCACGTCGAGCTGCCTGAGATCCATCGCAATTGATGATATGAACTATCGATTCAAACTGTCAAAGAGATATTTACCAGCGGCGCCGGATGGTGTCGAATAGAAGCACAAATCCGGTCCGGCAGGCGTATTCCTCCTCGCAGGCCGCTCCGGTATCAACTTGGGTCGTGATCCCCCCAAGATCGGCCCAAGAAAAATGAAGCGGCTGGTCTCGCCCCAGATCAGCCGCTTCTGTCTTGTAGTGACGGGTTCCCCGCCGGCGGGTCACCCCTCGACGGTGGCCGCGCGGCTCAGGCCTGCCGGCCCGCCCGGCTGCGGATGATGTTCAGCGCGCTGCCGGCCCGGAACCACCCGATCTGCTCGTCGCTGAGGGTGTGGTGCGCCTCGAAGGCCCACACCGCGCCGTCGGGCGCGGTGACCTCCACCGTCACCGGCTGGTCCGGGGCCAGACCGGCCAGGCCGCGCACCCCGATGCGGTCGTCCTCGCCGATGCGCTCGTAGTCGGCCGGGTCGGCGAACGTCAGCGCCAGCACTCCCTGCTTCTTGAGGTTGGTCTCGTGGATGCGGGCGAAGCTGCGGGCCAGCGCGAGCACGCAGCCCCGGAACCGGGGCTCCATGGCGGCGTGCTCCCGGCTCGAGCCCTCACCGGTGTTGGAGTCGCCGATGAACACCCAGCGCAGGCCGGCCTCGTGATACTCCCGGGCGATGTCGGGCAGGGACTGGACCTCGCCGGTGAGCTGGTTCTTGCCGTGGCCGACGTCGTAGCCGCCATCGCTGTTCGAGGACCCGAACGCGTTGACCACGCCCAGGTACAGGTTGCCGGAGATGTTCTCCAGATGTCCCCGGTACCGCAGCCACGGGCCGGCCGCGGAGATGTGGTCGGTGGTGCACTTGCCCTTGGCCTTGGCGATCACGGGCAGGTCCTTGTAGTCGCTGCCGTCCCAGGGGGCGAAGGGCTCCAGGAGCTGGAGGCGCTCGGAGCCGGGTGAGACCTCGATGTCGACGGTCGCGCCGTCGGCGGTCGGGGCCACGAACGTGTCCTCGCCGGGGTCGAACCCGTCGGGGGGAAGCTCGATGCCGGTCGGCTCGGCTAGCGCCACCGGCTCGCCGTGGTCGTTGGTGAGGGTGCCGCTGATCGGGTCGAAGTCGACGGTGCCGGCCAGCGCCAGCGCGATCACGGTCTCAGGAGACGTCACGAAGGCCAGGGTGGCCGCATCGCCGTCGTTGCGCTTGGGGAAGTTGCGGTTGTAGGAGGTGACGATCACGTTGGGCCGGCCCGGAGTGTGGCCGTCCTCGTCGGAGCGGTCCCACTGGCCGATGCAGGGACCGCAGGCGTTGGCCAGCACGGTGGCGCCGAGGGCCTCGAAGTCGTCCATCAGGCCGTCGCGCACGATGGTGGAGCGGATCTGCTCGGAGCCCGGCGTCACCAGCAGCCGGGTGCGGGCTCTCAGGCCCTTGCCGGCCGCGTCGCGGGCTATCGACGCGGCCCGGGTGATGTCCTCGTACGACGAGTTGGTGCAGCTGCCGATGAGGGCGGCGCTGATCTCCAGCGGCCAGCCGGTCTCGCGGGCCTCCTCGCCCAGATCGGCGACCTCGCGGGCCAGGTCCGGCGTGTGGGGGCCGTTGATGTGGGGTCCGAGGGTGTCGAGGTCTATCTCCACTACCCGGTCGTAGAAGCGCTCGGGGTCGGCTTCGGTCTCGGGGTCGCCGCAGAGATGGTCGGCCGCGGCGGCGGCCAGGTCGGCCGCGGCGGCCCGGCCGGTGGCCCGCAGGTAGCGGTCCATCGAGGTGTCGTAGTCGAAGATCGAGGTGGTGGCGCCGATCTCGGCGCCCATGTTGCAGATGGTGGCCTTGCCGGTGGCGCTCAGCGAGCGGGCGCCCGGCCCGAAGTACTCCACGATGGCGCCGGTGCCGCCGGCCACGGTCAGGATGTCGGCCACCTTCAGGATCACGTCCTTGGGGGCCGACCAGCCGCTGAGCTCGCCGGTGAGGCGGACGCCGATGAGCTTGGGCCAGCGCACGTTCCACGGGAACCCGGTCATCACGTCCACCGCGTCGGCGCCGCCCACGCCCACCGCCACCATGGCCAGCCCGCCCGCGTTGGGGGTGTGGCTGTCGGTGCCGATCATCATCCCGCCGCAGAAGGCGTAGTTCTCCAGCACGACCTGGTGGATGATGCCCGAGCCGGGCTTCCAGAAGCCGGCGCCGTAGCGGGCGCACACGCTGCGCAGGAACTCGTACACCTCGTCGTTGCCCGACAGGGCGGCCAGCAGGTCGCGCTTGGCGTCGGTTCGGGCCGTGATGAGATGGTCGCAGTGGGTGGTGGTGGGCACCTGCACCTCGTCGAGCCCGGCCGTCATGAACTGCAGCCAGGCCATCTGGGCGGTGGCGTCCTGCATGGCCACCCGGTCGGGCCGCAGGTCGACATAGCTCACGCCCCGCTCGGGCACCCCGGTCTCGGACGGGTCGAGATGGTTGACGAGGATCTTCTCGGTCAGCGTCAACGGCCGCCCGAACATGTCGCGGGCCCGCCCCACCCGCTCGTCCAGCGTGGCGTAAACGCCCTCGATCAGCTCCACCGGAGTACTAGCAAACACCGCCATGCGACCAGCCTACGAGCGTGCGCGTGGAGCCCGGATGGTCAGAAGTCACAGCCTCAGCGAACCGCCCTACAGGTCCGGCCAGCGGCGGGAGCGGGTCGACGGCGTGCGGCGGCGGCCGCCCAGCGCCCACTGGCGGCGCCAGACCCCGACCTGGGGGCCAGTGAGGGTGCCGCTGGCTCCGGCGTGGGCCCGCTTGCGGGCCGAGTACCAGTCGGTGCTGGCCTCGTCGGCCAGGGCCGTCACCGCAGCCTCGATCCGGGCCGCCAGCCGGGGGGCCTTCTCGCCGGCGGCGGGCCTTATGGGAGAGCCGAAGGTCACCGTCGCCGAGCCGGGCTTGGGCGTCGTGCGTCCCTTGCGCATGATGGCGCCCGTCCCCTGAAGATGGACGGGGACCACCGGCACGCCGCACCGCAGCGCCAGGTAGGCCGCGCCGCCCCGGAACGTCTGCCCCCAGCCGTCGGGGCTGCGGCCTCCCTCCGGGTAGATCAGCAGGCTCCAACCGCCGTCGATGAGCCCGGCGGCGTAGTCGGCGGACCGGCGGCCAACCCGGGCGCGCTCGATGGGGATGGCGCCCATCGCCAGGGCTGCGACCGTTCCCGCCACCCGGGAGCCGAAGAAGTAGTCGGCGGCCGCCCCGACCACGATCTTGTGGCGCCACGGCTCGGGGATCGACGTGAGCAGCAGGGACGTGTCGATGTGGCTGTGATGGTTGGCCGCGAAGATGACCGGCCCCTCGAGTTCGCTGAGGCGGTCGGTGCCGTGGCGGCGGGGCGAGGCGAGCACTTGCACCATGGCCCGCATCGGACCCTCCACCATGGCGGCCCGGAACATGCGCGCCGGCCAGCGGCGGGCCCAGTCCGTGTCGAAATCGACGCCGGTACGTCCCGGTACATGGGGGGGATCCACGCCGCCGGGAATGGTGGGCGCCCGCAGCGGGAACGAGCGTGCCTTCAGGGCGCGGGCCGGAGACGGCAGTCGGCGCCGGATCTGCACCAAGCCGAGGTCGTGAGCGATGCCCACTACCACGCCCTCCCCGTTACTCCACGTCCGCCATCAGGATGGGCGGGTTGTGCACATGCGTGATCGTGGGCGACGGCCCCACCACGTCGCCGGCCATCTCCAAAGCGTCCGACAGGGTGGACGCGGGCTGGAACCCCATGCGCCGCACCGCCCGCGTGTCGCCGCCCACCACGATCACCCGGCCCAGCCACTGAAGGGCGTGCGCCCCCCAGTACCACATGTAGAAGGGATGCACCCCGTGGTAGGCGTAGCTCGTGCGGTAGAGGTGCACGTACCACTCGTCGGTGGCGAACTGGGCCTCGTACTTGGCCTCCAGCTCGGCCGGGTCGGTGGTCTCCGCCAGCAGCTGCTCGAAGAAGTCGATGTAGCTCGGATGGTGCACCGGGTGGAACTCCCAGCGGGTCGGGTGGCTCATGATGACCACGCCGCCCTCGCGCACCAGCGGCCGGCCCCGGTACAGGTTGAAGAAGTAGCCCAGGCCCAGGCACATCACCAGGATCGGGTTCATCACCGAGTTGACGTTGTAGGGGCAGATGTAGGGCAGCCCCATGGTGAGCACGTCGGTCTGGTCCTGCACCGGCACCAGATGCTGGGCCAGCACGTTGGCGGTGGTGCTCTCATGGACCGGCTCCACCGCGCCGGCCTGCACCGAGGTCATCTCGTAGGGCGCCAGCCACCGGTTGAACACGCCCCGGCAGGCCGCCGGCGGCATCGCCTTGAGCCCGGCGTGCATGGCCATGAACGAGGCTCGGTCCCGGGCGCTCCACTCCCACTCGCGCTTCTGGAGCACGGACAGCGGACCGTCGTAGCCGAAGGTGTTGTTGTTGACGGTGGTCTCGATCTGGAAGATGGGCGGGCCGTTGGCCTTGATCACCTCGCCCTGGCGCCAGTTGGAGTGGTGCAGCTCCGAGCGGGGCCGGTCCATGAACGAGCGGGAGTTCAGCATGGTCCCGACGTTGTGGTGGTGGCGCAGCGACCGGTAGTCGGCCAGCCCGGTGGCGGTGGACTTCCAGCCCCCGTCCATGGCCACCAAGTTGATGTTCACGTACACCAGCAGGTCGCTCTCCGCCGCCCGCCGGTTCATGGTGACCAGCTCGTCGTGGCCGGTGCGGCCCAGCTCCACCATGCCGTCGGGATCCTCGGCGTCGTGGTTGTAGAGGGCGCCCTGCGGGGCGAAGGCGTCGAACACCCGCTCGCCCAGGGCGTGGCGGAGCTCGTCGTCGGTCATCCGTCGATGCAGGGCCAGCGCGGCGATGAGGTGCACGTCGTCCACCCCCGCGGCAGCCGCCATGTCCAGGACCTGCTCGATGATCCGCTGGCGGATGTCGGGGCGCCGCATCGGCGGCAGCGGCAGCGAGATGTCGTCGAAGGCGATGGTCAGCTTCATGCCCGGCCGCAGCAGCGCGGGCAGCGGATCGGAGTCGAGCGGGTTCAACAGGGCGTCGCGGATGGCCGCCTCGGGATCGGACAGCCCGGCCAGGGGCTCGGCCGGGTAGATGATCCGGCTGCGGCCCGGCGGCAGCCTCTCCAGGCGGAAGCCCTCGCCGTGATGGAACAGGATCGGCGGCGTCGAACGGTCGACGTCCATCACCAGTCCGGGCCTGGGCGCCTTGCGGTGCTCGACGGCCATCAGGCCGACCTCACCAGTTCGGGCCGGCGGGCCCTGCGGTGGCCCCTCGGCGCCAGCGGCAGCAGCTTGGCGGGAGCGCCCGCGCTGGTGGACCAGTGCTCGATCAGCCAGCCCCGGCGCCGGGCCAGCGCGGCCAGCTTGGTCTCGGGATTGACGGCCACCGGGAAGCCGACCGCCTCCAGCATGGGCAGGTCGGACGTGCTATCGGCGTAGGCCACCGACTCCCGCAGGTCGAGGCCGTGGAGCTCGGAGAAGTCGACCAGCGTCTGGTAGCGGGCCTCGCCGGTGGGAGGCACCGACGTGAGCCGGCCGTCGTAGACGCCGTCGCTCGAGCCCATCTCGGCCGCGATGATGTGATCGAACAGGGGCTTCAGGGGAGCGATCACGAAGTCGAGCGCTCCGGTGATGAGCAGCGTCATGTGCCCGGCCTGCCGGTGCTCACGGATCCGGCGGATCCCCCGGGGGAACGACTTGGTGAGGATGAGATCGCTGAGCATCTCCGCGCAGTCGGCGTCGATGCGGTCCACCGAGGCGCCCTCGAAGCGCCGGTAGAAGTAGCGCAGGAAGTCGCTGCGATCCCTGCGGTCCAAGGCCAGCAGACGAGGCGCCTCGCCGAGGGTGCGGGCCACGAAACGGACCCGGTCCAGGTCGTCGAGCTCCCGGGTGGCGAGCCACGCGTAGCTGGCCACCACGTTCGAAGCGATCAGCGTGTTCTCCAGGTCGAACACGGCCAGCTGGCGCTCGGGTGCGAGCACCTGGCGGCGGAGCCGGGTGGAGCGGGAAGCGGTGCGGCTGGAGCTGCTGCCGGGGGCCATCTTGAGGCGGGCCTGCTCCACCATCGACGGCAGGTGCACCTCCTGCACGTAGTGGGTCCAGTCGACAACGGAGGGATCGAAGCAGAACGCCGCCCGGTCGTCGTCGTCGAGCGAATCCCAGAGCTCCAGGAGCCGGTCGAGCTGGTAGATCGCCTCGCACTCGGCGTAGGAGCCGTAGAGCTCGACGTACTCGTTGGCCCTGCCCAGCTGCTGGCGGCGCTCCTCGAGGCTGGCGCTCATCAGGGCGTGGCGACCCCGCAGCGGCAGGGCCGACAGCACCCGGTCGGCGGTCTCCAGTGAACGTTGCGCTCGCTGAAGCTGCCGGGACACCCTCCCCCGGCCGGGGAAGGACCACTGGGGCACCGAGATCGGCTGGTTGTGCTCGTCGTAGACGGGGTGCTCGGTGAACCAGCCGCTGACCAGGTCGAAGAGCTTGCCGTACTTGAGCGGGTTGATGGCACCGCTGGCGACCTGGACGACATCGGGGCTGGGGTCCACCGGGCCCCGTGCGGCCACGGCCATGATGGTGGCCACCACCAGGTCCACCGGGATCACGTCGACGATGCCCTCCGGCACGCCCGGGAACTCCTTGAGCAGGCCCCGGGCATAGGCGGCAATCACCGGCTCGGCCATCCGGAAGCCCCGGATCCATCCCGGGTAGGGCTCGGCCAGAGCCGACTCGATGATCGAGGGCCGCACGATGCTCACCGCGATGTCGCCGCGAGTCTCGGTGAGGGCCCGCTCGCCCAGGGCCTTGGTGAAGGCATAGGCGTCCGGGAAGCCGAGGCTGGAGGCCCGGGCCCGGCCGGCCTGGGTCATCTGCTCGTCCACCCAGCGCCGGCGGAGGCTCTCGACCTTCTCGGAGAGTGCGGGGATGCCGGCCGCGCCCAACTCCCGGCGGGCCTGGGTCGACAGCGCGGCCAGACGCTCGGGGCTGCGGCTGGACTGCTCGGCGTCGCGGCGGGCGCGGCGGGCGCTGGCCACCTCATCGCGCCAGCCGACCTCCGTGAAGAACGGCGAGTCGTCCACCAGCTGCTCGGGGGCGGCGCCCCGGCGGCTGCCGGCCACGTAGCAGGTCGACACCGCGATCAGGTGGGCCTTCGAGCCGGCTTCGGCCAGGACCGCGGCCACCCGGCTCGGCCCGAGCAGGTTGACCTCCACCGCGTCGTCGAGGGCCGAGTCGAAGTTCACGGTGGCCGCCGAGTGGATGACGATGTCGCAGCCGGCCAGCGCGGCACGACCCTCGTCGTCGAGGCCGATCCCGTCGACACCGACGTCGCCGGCCACCGCGGTGACCCGGCGGGCCGTCATCTCTTCGTAGCTCTCGCCGCTGGAATCCTCTGCGGCCTGCCGGCGGAGCCCGTCGAAGGCGTCGTTGCGGAGCACGTCGCGCTGCACTCGCTGGGCCGCGCCCCGGCGGCCCGGGCGCACCACCAGCACCAGCTCGCAGTCGGGCACGCAGCGCAGCAGGCGCTCGGTGAGAGCAGTCCCCAGGAACCCGGTCGCGCCGGTGATGGCGATCCGCTTGCCGGCGAGAGACTCCGCGATCACGTAGTTAGTTCTAGTGCCCGCGGCCGCCGGAGGCTCACGACGGCCTCCGATCCGATGATGCGGCGGGGTCGGTGTGGGTGTGGTGCTCGCGCCGGGCGTGGCGCTCCAGGGCCAGCTCCACGAGGCGGTCTATGAGCCGGGAGTAGGGGAGCCCGGTGGCGGCCCACAACTTGGGGTACATCGATATGGGGGTGAAACCCGGCATCGTGTTGAGCTCGCTCACCATCCAGCCCCGGTCGCCGCGTCCCTCCCGCCCGTCCTCGTACAGGAAGTCGACCCGGGCCAGGCCCTCCACCCGCAGCGCCCGGTAGGCGTCGACTGCGAGGCTCTGGCAGGCGGCGATCTCGTCGTCGTCGAGGGGAGCCGGGATCAGCAGCTCGGCGCCGTCCTGGTACTTGTCGGCGTAGTCGTAGAACTCCGCGCCGGGGACGATCTCGCCGGGCAGGCTGGCCTCGGGCTCGTCGTTGCCGAGGACGGCCACCTCGATCTCGCGGGCCCTGGCCTCCTCCTCCACGATTATGGAACTGTCATAGCGGCACGCCAGGCGAAGGCCGTCGGCCACCTGCTGGCGGGTGGTCGCCCTGGTGATGCCGACCGACGATCCCATGCTGGCCGGCTTCACGAAGACCGGCAGGCCGAGATCTTCGACCAGGGCCTCGACCTGCGTAGCCAGTTCGGAGTCGCTGGCGGCGGGATCGTCGAGCGTGACGCTGCGCCAGCGGGTGTGGGCGATGCCGGCCGCAGCCAGCATCGTGTTGGCCGCGGTCTTGTCCATGCACAGCGCCGAGGCCAGCACCCCCGCCCCGGCATAAGGGACCCGGGCTAGCTCCAGCAGGCCCTGCACCGTTCCGTCCTCGCCCATCGGGCCGTGAAGGATCGGCAGCACGACCGTGGGTCCGGCGGTACCGGCTTCGTCGCCGGCGACCAGCGCTGGCAGGGGCTGGATCTCGGGACCGGCGGCGCTGAGCTGCTCAGGCAGTGCTTCGGGGCCGGTGCCCAGGGCCTCAAGGGCAGCCGCGGCCTGTACCCAGCGGCCCTCCCGGGTGATGCCCACCGGCTCGACCAGGTACTTCTCGGGATCGGCTGCGGCCACCACGTGGCGGGCCGACACGCAAGACACGTCGTGTTCAGCCGAGCGTCCCCCGAACAGCACGACCAGCCTCACCCTGCGGTCCTCCACGCAGGCGACGCTAGCGCCCGGCACTGAATTGGCAGCGTGTTGCACGGTATGCGCCCGTTGTGCTGCCAGTTCGCGGGGCGACCGGTTGCTGGCGTCGAATTGGCAGCGGTGGGTGCCTGTTCGGGCGTTCTGGGCTGCCAGTTCGGGTTGTGGCGGCGCTCGGCGTCGAATTGGCAGCGGTGGGTGCCTGTTCGGGCGTTCTGGGCTGCCAGTTCGCGGTTTGTGGCTGAGGTAACGCGGTTGAGTGCCGGGCCGTGCCACACTCGCGCCGTGCGCTGGACGCTCGCCGAGATCGCCGCGGCTACCGGGGGCCGCCTGCACGGCGACGGCGCGGCCACGGTCGACGGAGTCACCCAGGACAGCCGCGACGTGCAGCCGGGGATGCTGTTCGTGCCGCTGGTGGCCGAGCGCGACGGACACGACTTCATCGCCGATGCGGTCGCGGCCGGCGCTTCGGCCTACCTCACCGCCAGCGGCCCGTCCGGAGTCGAGGCCGTCGCGGTCGAGGTGGACAACACCCAGGCGGCGCTCACCGCTCTTGCGCGCGAGGCCCGCAGCCGGCTCGGGGAGGTCCCCGTGGTGGGCATCACGGGATCGGTGGGGAAGACCACCACCAAGGACCTGCTGGCCGCGGTGCTGGGCCGGGACCGGCGGGTATGGGCCAGCACCCGGTCGTTCAACAACGAGATCGGAGTGCCGATCACCCTGCTGTCAGCCCCGGACGATGCCGAGGCGCTGGTGGTCGAGATGGGCTCGAGAGGCCCGGGGCACATCGCCGAGCTCTGCCGCACGGCCCGACCGACCATGGGTGTGATCACCACCGTGGGACTGTCGCACACGAGCGAGCTGGGATCGCTCGCCGCGGTGGTCTCGGCCAAACGTGAACTGGTCGAGGGGCTCCCCGCGGCCGCCGACGGGGGAGTGGCCTTCCTAAACGCGGGCGTGCCCGAGGTGTCCGCCATGGCGCAGGGCACGGAAGCCCGGGTCGTCACCTACGGCGAAGGCGGCGAGGTGCACGCCCGGGACCTCTCCATGGACGACGAGTTGGCCCCGCGCTTCGTGCTGCAGAGCCCGCGCGGGGAGGTCGAGGTCGAGCTGGGGGCCCGCGGCGGCCACTCAGTCGACAACGCCCTGGCCGCGGCCGCGGTGGGGATCGAACTCGGAGTCTCCCTCCAGGACGTGGCCGCCGGGCTGGCCGAGCCGACGCTGTCGCCGTTGCGCATGGAGGTCGCGCGGACGGTCGGAGGCGCCCACCTGCTCAACGACTGCTACAACGCCAACCCGCTGTCGATGCGGGCCGCCCTGCACGCCCTGGCCGCGCTGCCGGCGCAGCGAAGGATCGCGGTGTTGGGCACCATGGCCGAGTTGGGCGACTTCGAGGCGGTCGAGCACGCTGCCGCGGCCTCGCTGGCCGCTCGGCTCGACATCGCGGTGGTGGCGGTGGACGCGCCGGGCTACTCGTCGGGTGAGGGCAACGTGATCGAGGCGGCGGGCATCGACGGTGCCCTTGCCGCGCTGCGCGACCTCGGCGGTCTTGGTGCAGGCGATGCCGTGCTGGTCAAGGGATCTCGTGTCGCCGGCTTGGAGCGCCTGGTGGAGCGGCTCGTCGCGGGCGCCGATGCCTGATTGAATCGGCCGGAACGGCCGGCATCCCGCCGGATGCTCCCTCCCCTCCTCGAAAGGCTCTGTGCAATGGATGTGCCCGATTTCCGGACCGTGACCGTGGAGGCCCTCGCGGCCATGGTGCGAGGGCGCGAGCTAACTGCCGCGGCGGTCACCGATCACGCGCTGGAGCGCATCGAGGCCCTCAATCCGGTGCTGAACGCCTTCGTCGCCCTAGATGCCGACGACGCCAGAGCCCAGGCCGCGGCCATCGACGAGCGCCTCGATGCCGGCGAGGAGGTCGGGCCGCTGGCCGGCATCCCCATCGGCGTGAAGGACCTCGTGGACGCGACCGGGTTTCACACCTCCAGGGGCGCCATGTACACCCGCAACGACCCGCCGGCCATCTCCGACTGCACCGAGGTCGCCCGGATGCGCGCCGCGGGCTGCGTGATCGTGGGCAAGACCAACACCCCCGAGCACGGCTGCATGGGCGACACCTACAACCCCAGGTTCGGGCCCACGCTCAATCCTTGGAACATCGAGCGCTCACCGGGCGGGTCGTCCGGCGGCACAGGCTCGGCCATCGCCGCGGGGATGGTCCCGGTGGGCACCGGATCCGACGGGGGCGGCTCCATCCGCATCCCGTCGGCCATCTGCGGGCTGTCGGGCATCAAGACCAGCCAGGGCCGGGTGCCGAGCGGCCCGCCGCCGTCGGGCCTGATCGACCTGTCGTGCGTGGGTCCGATGGCCCGCCTCATCCGCGACGTGGCCCTTTGCCTCGACGCCATGGTCGGCCCTCATCCGGCCGATCTGCGCAGCCTGCCCAAGCCCGATGTGTCGTGGCGGGCCGCGCTGGACAGCCCCCGGGTGCCGGCCCGCGTGCTGTGGGCGCCGTCGATCGACGGGGAGCCGGTCGACTCCGAGATCGCGGCGGCCTGCACCGCCGCGGTGGACCGCCTGGCGGGCGAGGGCGTAGAAGTGGTCGAGGTCGGCGCGGCGATCACCGCGGTGCCCGGAGCGTTCCTCCAACTGTTCCTGGGGGGCCTTATCGGGCCCGCGTTCCGCCCGCTGTACGGCACCGACGAGTGGGACAACGTCACCGACATGCTGGCCGTGCTGCTGGAGGACGTCTATGAGCGGGCCACGCCGGAGTCGATCTACTGGGCCCGCCAGCAGGCCGGTGAGCTGTCCATCCAGTTGGCCGAGCTGATGGAGGGCTACGACGGGCTGCTGATGCCAACGCTGGCGGGCCAGGCGCCCCCGCCGGGCGGGCACGGCACCATCAACGGTGAGGAGACCCCCAACTGGTTCCGCTTCACACCCCTGGCCAACCTCACCCGCCGCCCGGCCGGAACGGTGTGCTGCGGGTTCAGCCGCGAGGGTGTGCCCATCGGGCTCCAGGTGGTAGGCCACCAGCTCGACGATCTGGCCGTGCTGGAGACCCTCGCCGTGCTGGAGGACCTGCTGGCCCTCAACCCCATCGCCCCCGACCCAGCCTGACCGTTGCCGTCCCCGTAGTCCGGCCTGGGGGGCGCTGGTAGCCTCGCCCGTCTCGGGCGATTAGCTCAGATGGCTAGAGCGCTGCCTTCACACGGCAGAGGTCACTGGTTCGAGTCCAGTATCGCCCACCATCATGTACCGAATTGCGAACTCCTTCTGCGAGCGCCACTTCAGCGGCTTCTTTACGCCCGATTGGGCTGTCTTCCGGCATCGGGATGGTGTAGCTGATCACGGCTCGGCCGGGCTCGACATCGATCCGCTTGATGAAGGTGCGGAGGAACGCCTTCGACTCGGTGATGTCGCTGGTGCGCAGGAATTCGGCCATGTCTGCGACGAACTCAGCCACCACCTCAGCCTTGTCCAGCAGCGCGCGCCGTTCAGCCAGAGCCTTCCTGGCCTGCTCGGCGGCCGTCTCTAACTGCTCCTTGCGCGCCATGTGCTCGCGGATGCGCGGCGCGGCGTCGTCAACCTCCAGGTCGGTCTTCTCGATCACCCGCCAGACGCGGTCCAGCATCAGCCGAATCTCGCGCAGTTCCGCTTCGATCATCTCCAGCCGCTCGCGCTCCTCGCGGGCCGCCCCGTCCATCTCCTCGTCCAACATCTTGACCAACTCGCGGATGTTGCTCTCAGTCAGCACGTGCTCGCGCAGCTGATCGAGGATCAAGCTCTCGAACCGCTTGGCGTTGAGCCTGGGCGTCTCGCAGCTGCCCGAGCCGCGCTTGAGCAAGGAACCGCAGACGTAGTAGGAGTAGCGTCCGCCCTTGGCCTCGGACGCCGTCAACTGCTTGCCGCAGAGTGCGCAAGCGACCAGACCGGAGAGCAGGTAGGGACTGGACGCGCGGCGCGGGTTGGATTTGGCCGGGGCCCGCGCATTGAGCATCGCCCCCACCTGTTCGAACTCCTCCGTCGAGACGATCGCGGGCACCGCATTGTCGACTCGCACCGGCTCCGAGCCGTCGGTCGCCTTGAGTCCCCAGAACCAGCGTGCCCATGTAGACCTCGTTGGAGAGGATCTTGTGGACCGCGGTCTTGAGCCAGCGCTTGCCCTTGGCCGAGGGGATGCCCTCCGAGTTGAGCGTCTTCACGATCTCAAGGATGCTCTGACCGCGCAGCGCCATGTCGAAGATGCGCCTGACGACGGCGTCCCTGGGCGGGTCGGGTTCGAGCCGGGGCCGCTGCTTGCCGCCGTCCGTGACATAGACCTTGCGGTAGCCGAGCGGTGCATGCGAGGCCAGATAGAAGCCGCGTGAGGCCGACTCGCGCATCCCCCGGCGGACCTCCTGGGCCAGGTTCTCGGAGTAGAACTCGTCGACGCTCTCGATGATCGCTTCCATCAGCTTGCCGGTCGGGGTGTCGTCGGCGTGCTCGGTGATCGAGGTGACGCGTATGCCACGTCGGCGCAGCATCGACTTGAAGGCCACGGCGTGCTCGCGTTTGCGCGTGAAGCGGGAGAACTTCCAGACCAGGATCTCCTGGAAAGGGGATTCGTTCTCTGAAGCCTCGTCCAGCATCTTGCGAAACTGCGGCCGGTCGGCGACGCGGCCCGACTCCGCCTCGTCGACGTATTCGCGGACGACCCGGTAGCCGTTGCGCTCGGCGAAGTCGCGCAGGGCTCGCAACTGCGCGGCGACGGACAGGTCGACGTCCTGGCGGTCCGAGGAGACGCGAGCGTAGAGCGCTACTGAGGCAGCAGTGGGCTGCGCTAGCTGCATAATGGGACCTCTCAGACAACGGGTCGGGGTGTACGGGTTTCCTTGTTCGAAACGGTCACGCAAACCGCCGGCTCGTTCCGGAGTCGTTCGGCGGCACTCTGGCTAAGCTGAGGGAGAGCCACGAGAGGCTCCCTGATGCCTGATACTGAGCAAGAACTCGCGCCGTCGCTGCTGTTCGCCGGCACCTGTCAGAGCGATCGGGCCGGGAATGGCAAGTGGTTCAATGGCTAGATGAAGAGAGTGACGAGGTCCCGAGTCTTGATGTTCACCAGAGCGACGGAATGGCAAACCTCTTCGTCGAAGTCACACCGCAGACCGACGGGCATGTCTTTGCCACTCACTACAACAGTGTTCAGGACCTGTACCACCGGCTAGCACCTGACCAGACGAAACGCTATCGCCTGTTCTTGATTGGCCTGGGCGTCCTGATCGACGCGGCGACGCTAGGTGGGATCTGGGCGGTCAGCGGTGTTCGTGGACGTGATCGTGTCGGTGTCGCGATCGGGCGACTACGGCGTTGTGGTCGACATGCAGACCGTGACCATCTCGAACAGCGGCAGTGCCACCCTGAACGTCGCGACGTCGAACGACCCAGCGGACGAATCCAACGGCTCGGTTGCGGTCAGTGTGGAGCCCCGCCCGGGCTCCACGGTGCCGCCGACCACTGGCACGGCCACGGTGAGCGTATCGGACAACGATGATCCAGGGTGCTTGTGCGATCA
>JAJEJB010000003.1 GCA_022828135.1 Acidimicrobiia bacterium
GCACCGCGGCCAGGATGACCGAGCCCGCGGTGGGGGCGTCGGTGTGGGCGTCGGGCAGCCAGGTGTGGAACGGGAACATGGGCACCTTCACGCCGAAGCCGATGAACATGCCGGCGAAGATCCAGATCTGGGTCGCGCCCAGGATGCCTGCGCCGGCCAGGTCGGACAGGACCCGCATGTCGAAGGTGCGCAGCGACTCGCCGGTGGCCGGGTCGGTCGACAGGAAGAACAGCGCCAGGAACGACAGCAGCATCAGTGCCGAGCCGAACAGCGTGAACAGGAAGAACTTGATCGACGCGTAGCGCCGGTTCTCGCCGCCCCACACCGCGATCATGAAGAACATGGGCAGCAGCACGACCTCGAAGAACACGAAGAACAGGATCAGGTCCTGGGCCACGAACGTGCCCACCATGCCCGTCTCGAGGATGAGCATGAGGACGAAGAACGCCTTGGGGTTGCCGGGCTCGGGTATGTGGTCCCACGAGTAGATGACGCACAGCGGCATCACCACCAGCGTCAGTGCCATCAGCGGCAGGGAGATCCCGTCGAGGCCGAGGATGTAGCGGCTGTTGATCACCTCGATCCAGCGGGCGTCGACCACATACTGCAGGGCGCCGGCGTTGCCGTAGTCGAAGTCGATCAGCAGCAGGCCGCCGATCACCATCGCCAGCAGCGACGACAGCAGGGCCAACTGCTTGAGAGCCTTCTCCTCGGCGGAGGGGACCGCCATCATCACCAGCGCCCCGACCAGCGGGACGAAGGTGACCAGGGTGAGGCCCCAATCGTTGAGAAAGTCGGTCATAACTAGGTCCTCGAAGCTCCTGGGTACTGGGGGATTGCGTTCTGGGGGGTCACAGCGACAGGATGAGCATGAACACGCCGGCGAGGATGGTCGCGGCTGCGAACAGGATTGCGGCGTACTGCTGGACCTTGCCGGTCTGCATGCCTCTCAGGCTCTCGCCTGCGCCGTCGGAGGCCCGGCCCGAGCCGTCCACGATGACCCTGTCGATGAGGGTCTGGTCAATGTGGTCGTACACGGCCCGGCCCGCGGCCACCGACTGGCGGCCCGCCTCGTTGACGACGCCGTCGATGACCCGCTGGTTGGACCAGTAGGTGGCCTTGGCCAGGGGACCCTTCACCGCCTTGACGATCACGTCGGTGTAGAGGTGGTCGAAGTAGTACTTGTTGACCAGCGCGGTGTGGACCGCCCGCGGCAGCCCGCCCCGCGACACCGGACCGTCGTCAATCTCGGTCAGCTGCTCCCCCGCGGCCTCCGAGCGCTGCTGCACGCCCTTGAAGTAGTAGCGCCAGGCCAGGCCCGCGCCGATCAGGGCCACCAGCACCGACACGACGGCCAGCGACCAGCTCGGTTTGGCGTGGCCGATGGCCGGGAAGTAGGCCGCCACCGGCTCTACGTAGTGACCGAAGCGCTCCTGCCAGGCCTCGGGCCACAGCTGGAAGCCCTTGGGCATGTTGAACAGCCCGGCCACCACCGCGAAGAAGGCCAGCACGTAGAGCGGCACCAGGATGCGCGGGCCGGACTCGTGGGGGTGACCATGACCCCGGTAGGTGCCGAAGAACGTGAGGTACACGACCCTGGTCATGTAGGCCGCGGTCACCGCCGCGCCCACCATGCCCATCACCAGCATGAGGATGTAGTTGCCGTTGCCGTGGGTGCCGCCGAACAGACCCCAGCCGCCGGTGCCGGCCAGGATCTCGTCCTTGGACCAGAAGCCGGCCAGCGGGGGCAGGCCCATCAGCGCCACCGTCGCCACCAGGAACGTGCGGTAGGTGTGGGGCATGACCTTGCGGAGCCCGCCCATGTCGGTCTTCATGTCGAAGCTGTGCACGGCGTGGCTCACCGAGCCCGACCCCAGGAACAGACACGCCTTGAAGAAGGCGTGGGTGAACAGGTGGAACATGGCCGCGGTCCAGGCGCCCACGCCGAGGGCCATCACCATGTAGCCGAGCTGGCTGACAGTGGAGTAGGCCAGCACCTTCTTGATGTCGTTCTGGGTGAAGGCCAGCATCCCGCCGAACAGCAGCGTGACCGCCCCGACCAGCGCCAGCACGTTGATG
This sequence comes from Acidimicrobiia bacterium, assembly GCA_022828135.1. GTDB lineage: Bacteria > Actinomycetota > Acidimicrobiia > Acidimicrobiales > Aldehydirespiratoraceae > Aldehydirespirator. The sequence goes on from JAJEJB010000003.1 coordinate 2,080, forward strand.
CTCGAGCCGGCGATCGACATGCCCTCCCAGAACACCGGGTAGAGGCGGGCCACCATGAAGATCCCGGCCACCACCATGGTGGCGGCGTGGATGAGCGCGGACACCGGCGTGGGCCCGGCCATGGCGTCGGGCAGCCAGGTGTGCAGGATGAACTGGCCCGACTTGGACATCACCGCGGCCAGCAGGCACAGCGACGCCACCACCAGGGCGGTGTGGCTCACCTCCCCGGCGTTGATGCGCTCGGACAGGGTGAGGGTGTCGAAGGTGCGGCCGGCGGCGAAGAACAGGATCGACACGCCCACCAGCAGCCCGATGTCGCCGACCCGGTTGGTGAAGAAGGCTTTGAGGGCGGCGTCGGAGTTGGCCTTGTCCTCCCACCAGTGTCCGATCAGCACGAACGAGCACACGCCGACCAGCTCCCAGCCGACGATCATCTGCAGCAGGTTGTCGCTGAGGACGAAGAACAGCATGGCCGCGGTGAACAGGCTCAGGAAGGCGAAGAAGTGGGTGTAGCGGGCGTCGCCGGCCACGTAGTCGGTGCTGTAGATGTGCACCAGCAGCGACACCGCGGTCACCACGAACAGCATCATCACCGACAGGCCGTCGAGCAGGATCCCGGCGTCGTAGGTGATGCCGCCCCAATCGAGCCACCCCACCGTGCGGTGCACGGCCTGGACGCCCTCGTGGGCGTCGTCGCGATGGCCGATCCAGGTGATGACTGCGCCCACCGACAGCACGAACGAGCCCGCGACCGCGGCGACGCCCAGTGCGGAGCCCTTGCTCCGCATGCGCTTGCCGAACAGCAGGATGCCCGCAAACGACAGGGCGGGCAGCAAAGGCACCAGCCAGGCGAAGTCGAGGAAGAACCCGGCGCTGTCGACGGAGCTGGGCCCGTAGGCGACAGTCTCCTCGGCGGCAAGCGCGGCGGCGAGCACGTTCACGGCTGGCAGTCCCTCAGCCCTTGAGCAGATCGGCCTCGGTGAGGTCGATACTTCGTCGGTTGCGGTATATGAGCAGGACGATGGCCAGGCCGATGCCCACCTCGGCCGCGGCCACCGCGATCACGAACAGGGCGAACACCTCGCCGGCCACATGGTCGCGGAAGGCTCCGAACGCCACCAGGTTGATGTTCACCGAGTTGAGGATGATCTCGACCGACATCAGGACCATGATCCCGTTGCGGCGGGCCAGCACGCCGTACACGCCGATGCAGAACAGGATCGCGGCCAGCAGGAGGAACTGGTTGAGGATCACGGCCGCCCCTACTCCTTGCGGGCCACGACGATGGCGCCGATCAGGGCGGCCAGCAGCAGCACCGACACCGCCTCGAAGGCCACTATGTACTGGCTGAAGATGGCGTCGGACACCGCAGCGAAGCGCTGGGGCTCGTCGATCACCACTCGGGTGTCGGAGTAGCTGTCGATCAGTGCGATGCCCATCACCACGGCCAGCAGCACGGCCACCAGGCCGGCCATGAGCCGCTTCTCGCCCGCCACCGAGTCGTCGTCGCCCATCGAGGCCTTGGTGAGCATGATCCCGAACAGGAACAGCACGATGATGGCGCCGATGTAGACGAGCACCTGGGTGACCGCTACGAACTCGGAGCCCAGCAGGATGAACTGGGCCGCCGCGCCGGCCAGCACCAGCACCAGCCACAGGGCGGCGTGCACGACGTTGCGGGTGGTCACACACCGGATCGCGGACACGATCATCACCAGCGCGATCACGCCGAAGAAGACGTTCTGCGCGACGAAGAGGTCGCCGCCCGCCGCGCCCGCGGCCAGCACGCCCGCCGGCGTCATGTCGGGGGCACCTTCAGCTTCTTGGCCACCGATCCCGACTCGTAGTCCTCGAACTCGGGGACGGTCTCCATCCACTCCGAGAGCCGGGACATGTCGTGGAGCAGATCGGCGATGCGGGGTTCGGCGAACTCGTACTCGGGGCTCCAGAACAGAGCCTCGAAGGGGCACACGTCCACGCAGATGCCGCAGAACATGCACAGCGCGTAGTCGATGTCGAAGCGGTCGAGAATGTTGACCTGCCGGGGCTTGCCGCCGGCGCGGCGGGGCGGGGCCTTCTCCTTGTGGCCCTCGATGTAGATGCACCAGTCCGGGCATTCCCGGGCGCACAGCATGCAGGCGGTGCAGTTGCCCTCGTGCAGGGCTATCACGCCCCTGGCTCGGGGTGGGGGCGCCTCCTTGACGTGCGGATACTGCACCGTGGCTGCGCCCTTCGACGGCGCGGGCATCAGCGTGCGCATTCCCCGCTTGGGGAACACCGTGCGCACCACCGTCGTGCCGGTGACCTTCAGCCCCTTGACCAGTCCGGGTACGAGACTCATCACACCACCACCTTGAGCACGCCGGTGACCACGATGTTGGCCAGGGCCAGCGGTACCAGGAACTTCCAGGCCAGGCGCTGTAGCTGGTCCTCGCGGAAGCGGGGGAACGTGAACCGGACCCAGAAGACCAGGAACGTCAGCAGCACTACCTTGCCGAACAGCACCAGCGGCCCGAGCAGATTGAGGAGGTTGTCGGCCGGATCGAGGCCGGGCACGTACCAGCCGCCTAGGAACAGCACCGCCGCAATGGCCGAGAACACGCCCGCGGTGGCGAACTCGCCGATGAAGAACAGCAGGAACCGCAGGCCCGAGTACTCGGTCATGTAGCCGGTGACCAGCTCCGACTCGGCCACCGGCATGTCGAACGGGGTCTGGGTGAGCTCGGCCTGCATGGCGATCATGAAGATGATGAAGCCGGCGAACTGGGTGATGATGAACGGGTTGCCGATCGCACCCCAGCCGAAGATCTCGCCGTTGGCCTGGGCCAGCACGATCTCCTGGAGGTTCATGGTCTCGGCCTGGATGACCACCCCGACCACGGCCAGCAGCAGGGGCAGCTCGTAGGCGATGAGCTGGCCGGTGGCCCGCAGCCCACCGAGCAGGGAGTACTTGGAGGCCGAGCCCCAGCCGGCCATGAGGATCCCGATCACCGACACCGAGCTGACGGCCATGGCCAGGTAGATCCCCAGATCGTTGGAGATGAACCATGCGTCGGGACCGCCCGGAAGCACGACGAGCAGCAGGAATGTAGAGGTCAGGACTACGAACGGAGCGGCCTTGAACACGAAGCGGTCGGCCCGTCTGGGAACAATGTCCTCCTTCTGGAGGAACTTGCCGATCTCGGCCAGTAGCTGGAGCGAGCCGTAGGGACCGGCCTCCATGGGGCCCAGCCGGCTCTGCATGAAGCTCACCATCTTGAACAGGTGGGCGTAGACCAGCGTGCCCGCCACCAGCAGCACGGCCACCAGGCCCGCCCCCACCCGGATCGAGGTGACCTGCCAGTACGACAGCTCCGACAGCACTGAGATCATCGGTCGATGTCTCCGAGGATGAAGTAGAGGCTTCCGAGGATGGTGATGATGTCGGGCACGTAGACGCCCCTGAGCAGCCACGGTGTGATCGACACGTTGGAGAACGACGCCGAGCGGATCTTCACCCGGAACGGGAACAGGTCGCCCTTGGACACGACGTAGTAGCCCATCACGCCCAGGGGGTTCTCGGTCTCGACGTAGGCCTCGCCGGCGGGCACCTTGATGATGACGGGCACCTTGGCCATGATCGGCCCCGACGGGATCCCGTCGAGCAGCTGGTCGACGATCTTGGTGGCCTCCCGGGTCTCCTGCATGCGCACCCAGAACCGGGCGAACGAGTCGCCGTCGGGATGGGTCCAGACCTTCCAGTCGACCTGATTGTGGACCAGCCCGCACGGGCTGTCCCGGCGCACGTCCCAATCCACCCCGGAAGCCCGGATGTTGGCCCCGGTGAGGCCATAGGACAGGCCGACGTCGGGCGGGATGACGCCGATGCCGCGGGTGCGGGCCTGGAAGATCTCGTTGCCCTCGACCAGCTCCTCGATCTCGTCGCAGAAGTTGCGGATCTTGCGCATGGCCTGGCGGGTCTCGGCGATCCAGCCGGCCGGGAGGTCGTCCTTGAGGCCGCCGATGCGGTCGAAGTTGGGATGGAAGCGCCCGCCGGTGGCGGCCTCTATCTGGTTGAGGACATGCTCGCGGTCGCGGAAAGCGAAGAACACCGGGGTGATGGCCCCCACCTGCACCGCCATGTCACCCAGGAACAGCGTGATGTTGGCGATGCGGCTCAGCTCGAAGAGGATGGTGCGGATCCATTGGGCCCGGGGCGGGGCCTCCACCTCCATGAGCCGCTCGGCGGCCAGGATGAACGGCACCTCGTTGGCGAAGCTGCCCAGCCAGTCGATGCGGTTGATCAACGTGGTGACCTGCGGGTAGGTGCGGACCTCGGCCAGCTTCTCGTAGCCCCGGTGCATGTAGCCCATGACCGGCTCGGCCGCCACCACCTGCTCGCCGTCTAGCTTGGCCACGATGCGCAGCGTGCCGTGGGTGGCCGGATGCTGGGGACCGATGTTGAGGGTCATGCCCTCGGTCTCGATCTCCAGGTTGACGCGGGCGTCGGCGGCCTGCGCGGCGATGTAGCTGAGCTGCTGGCGCTCGGTGACAGTCACGGCTCTGCGCCTTCGGTGGCGTCCCCACCGTCGTCCGTGGTGGGCATCAGCTCGACGTCGACCAAGCCGGGCCAGGGCTTCACGCGGCGGGCCAGCAGCGGGTAGTCCTTGCGCAGCGGATGCCCCTCGAACTCGCCGGGGAGATAGATGTGGCGAAGCCCGGGGTGACCGTCGAAGTCGATACCGAACATCTCCCACGCCTCGCGCTCGTGCCAGTCGGCGCCCGGGTAGACCTCGACCCAGCTGGGGGCCCGCAGATCGTCGGCGGGCAGGTCCGCCTTGGCGATGATGGAGCGACCCGAGGTCACGTCATTGACCCGGGCCAGGAGCTGGAAGCGGGTGTCCCCGCCGGCCACTCCAGTCTCGGTGGGATCAGGCTCCTTGGGCTCGGGAGGATCGAGCGCGTTGTCCACGGAGCTGTCCATGTCGCGCCCGAACGGTGACGGCATCCAGTCGATGGCCGAGAGGAAGTTGAAGAACCCGAAGCCCTCCTCGTCGCGCAGGAAGCCGGCGAGATCAGCCCAGGCGTCGCGCTCCACTCGCACCCAGACCGCGCCCTGGTCTGTGTGCGACTCGACAAGGTCGTCGCCCAGTGCGTCGCCCAGGCGGGCCAGCAGCGCTTCGGCCTCAACGTCGACAGCGGGGGCGTCGGCTTCAGCGGCTTCAGCGCCGGCTTCGACGGCGTCAGTCGACGACAATCGGCTCACCCCTCCAGCGCTCCCCCATGTCCTCGTTCTGGATGCGCTCCTGCAGCATGACGATCCCCTCGAGCAGGGCCTCGGGTCGGGGCGGGCAGCCGGGCACGTACACGTCGACCGGAATGATCTGATCGACACCCTTGGTGACCGAGTAGCTGTCCCAGTAGGGACCGCCGCAGTTGGCGCACGAGCCCATGGAGATGACGTACTTGGGGTCGGGCATCTGCTCGTAGAGGCGGAGCACCGAGGGCGCCATCTTGTCGGTGACGGTGCCGGAGATCACCACCAGGTCGGCCTGCCGGGGGCTGGCGGGCAGGGGGATCACGCCAAGGCGCATGACGTCGTAGCGGGGCGAGCCGAAGGCTGCCCCCATCTCGATGGCGCAGCAGGCCAGGCCCCATTGGTACACCCACAGCGAGTACTTGCGGCTCATGTTGAGCAGCGTCGACAGGGGCTTGGGCATCTTGCCCGACTCGACTAGACCCATCGCAGCATCCTCTTGCGCCAGGCATAGAGCAGGCCGAGGAGCAGGATGAAGATGAAGATGGCCATCTCGACCAGGCCGAACAGCGCGTAGGCCTCCAGGCGGGCGGCCCACGGGAAGATGAACACAGCCTCCACGTCGAACAGCACGAACAGCAGGGCGAAGACGTAGTAGCGGATATTGGCCTGCGACCACATGTCCCCGATGGGGTCGACGCCGGACTCGTAGTTCTCGACCTTTGCCGGGGTGGGGCGGGACGGCCGCAGGATGCGGCCCGCACCCAGCAGCGCGGCCACGATGACGGCGCCGAGAGCCCCGAATATGCCGACGGTCAGATAGGTGCGCAGGAACTCCGACACGGGCCGGAAGCTTACCGGCGAGCCAGCCCTTGACGCGTTGTCGCCCGCTCCTGTTCGCTGCGCTCACGGGCCGCTCGGGCCACGGCCTCGCAAGCTCGGCCTCTAGCCGAGAAGCACTACTCGGCGAGCCATCCAGGCCGCGCAACCCGATAGCAGCACGGCCGGTCCCGGGCGCCAGGCCACGACCGCCAGCCGCATTGCGGTTGCGTCGCCGGAAGACGGCACCGACAGGACATTGATGATCGCGAGCACACCGAGAAGGGCCACCGCAACCGACGCCCAGTAGACCGATTGCCGCAGCCGGGGGACCATGTCGGAGGCTGGAGTCGTGCAAACCGCGACGGCCGCGCCCACCAACAGGAGTCCGGTCAGGACATTGACGTTGGTGAGCGCGCTGTGAAGGTCGTCCCACCACGGGTAGCGACGATCGATCCCGGCGTACCGGATCATCGGCGCGACCACGTGCAGCAGCGCGGTGGCCAGCAGCACCACGACCAGCACTTCCCGCGCCTCGTCCCAGGCCACCGCCAGTGGCCGCCGGTCGCGCTCGCCAGCCATGATGAGAACGTACCCGCTTACACGTCAGCGGTACGTGAAGGAAGCGGGACGGCCTAGAGGATCTCGAGGCCTAGGTGAACAAGAGAACTGATCAGGCTCCAACCCCGGCGAGCGCGTCAGCGCGCGATCCGTGGACCGGGATGATCTTGTCGAACCCGCTGATCTCGAAGATCTCCCGGATGGAATCGGACAGCGAGCAGACGGCCATCTTGGCGTTCTGCTTCTGGAGCGTCTTGGCAACTAGCAGGACCACACGCAGACCGGCGCTGCTGATGTAGGAGATGCCTTCGAAGTCCAGCACCATCCCAGTGTCGTCCGGGCTGATGGCGGCTTCCAGTGCTTCATGGAACTCAAGGGCGTTGGCACCGTCGACGCGGCCCTCAGCCATTGCTATCAACGCTCCCCCCTGCCTGTCAGTGCTGATATTCAATGGTCCGCATCTCCTCGGTATCGCGCTCGGCCTGTCGGCCAGCCGTGGCCGCTGACTGGGCGACATAGTAACCCGCGCGCACGGCGCGCGCCTACCGGACGGCCACAATGGCCCATCCCGCTGCGGAGGCGCCACGCGGCGCGAGCGTCTGGCTAGGGCCCTGCGACCGGCGGCGAAGTAGTCTCGACTCGTTGACCCATCGCCTGACCGCGGGGGGCGAGCCGAGTGCTGCTGGACGTATTCCTTCCGATCGGGCTGCTCATCGTGGTGGCCAAGCTGCTGGAGGGCGCGCTCAGCCGCTTCGGCCTGAGTTCGATCATCGCCTTCACGCTGACGGGGGTGCTGCTCGGTCCGGCCACCGGGATCGTCGAGCCGAACCACGACCTGAACCTATTCCTGGAGATCGGCATCTTCGTGCTCTTCTTCATCGTCGGGCTGGATGAGATCGACGTTCCGGGCTTCGTGGCCACGATGCGGGGCCGGTACTTCGCGGCGGCCGTCATCTCAGTGCTCATCTCGCTGATGGCTGCACTCGTGGTCACATCGGACATCTTCGGGGTCGATCTGGGGCTCGGGCTCGCATTCGGCGAGGCCCTGGCGCTGGCCGGCATCCTCTCGCTGTCGAGCCTCGGTCTCGCGGCCAAGGTGCTGTCGGACTCCGGAACGCTCAAGCAGCCCATAGGGCTGAAGATCTTCACCATCGTGATCATCGCGGAAATCGCTTCGCTGCTGGTGGTGGGATTCACCATCGGGGAGCACGGTCACGACCTCAACGTGGTCGCGGTGATGGCGCTGCTGGGCAAGATCATCGCCTTCGTGGTGGTGGCGTGGCTGCTGTCGGCGAAGGTCCTGCCGGTCGTCATCGTCTCGCTGCAGCGCATCTTCAACGTGCCGGAGCTGTCCTTCGGTCTACTGCTCGGAGGCCTGTTCCTGGTCGTCGTGGGAGCCGAGAACATGGGTCTGCACGGCACCATCGGGGCACTGCTGTTCGGGGCCGCCCTGTCCGGGCTGTCCCAGGGCGTGCGCGACGACATCATGCCGGGCATGCGCAGCGCCTCCGAGGGCTTCTTCGTCCCGCTGTTCTTCGCCTCGGCCGGCCTCCACTTCGACCTCTCCTTCATGGATCTGGAACCTGCGACCGCGGCAGCGCTGGTGTTGGTACCGCTTGTGGGCAAGTTCGCGGGCGCCTTCATCGGCACCTATGTCACCCGGATCGACGCTCCGTTCGCGCTGGCGACCGGCCTGATGTCCAAGGGCGTGGCCGAGATCGCCTTCCTGCTCGTGCTTCTCGAGCTCGACGTCATCCCCAAGGAGATCTTCTCACTGCTTGTGCTGACCATGTTCGGATACATCCTGTTCATGCCGGCCATCCTGAACTTCGCGGTCAAGCGGGCGGTGCTGTCGGACCATCCCTCACTCCCCGACACCGTGACTCCGTCGTTCGCCCGCTATGCGCTGGAGGGCGTCAAGGTCCGCACCGTGTTGGACGCCACCCGCGAGTATCCGGGATCCGACACGCCGGTGGTGGACTTCATCGACGCCTGGACTGTGCCCAACCAGCACGACTACCTGGTGGTGGACGGTGGAAAGGTGTCGGGGATCGTCTCGACGAGCGGACTCCACTCGGTACGTCGAGGCTCCGGTGCGACCTCCACGCTCGGGAAGGTGATGCGGGCCAGCACGCTGACCACCCAGCCCGACGAGCCGATCCACGATGCGCTGGAGAAGATGACCAACGCCTCCCAGACGGTGATCCCGGTGACGGACCCGGAGTCGGGACGCTTCCTGGGGTCGGTCACGAGTGCCGACGTGATCCACCTGGTGGTGCTCATGAACGAGATCCAATCCGAGCTCCAGCAAATGGAGACCGAGGAACCGTAAGAGGCCGAGCGGGCAGACGAGTTGGGGGCCGAGGCTCTAGTTCCGCTGCTCGTACACGAGCGGGAACCTCGCATCGTCGGCGGGGTATGCGCCCGGCACTGCGGTGGTGTCGTCCTGGGTGACGGTGGGGTCGCAGCCCGGATGCGGGTACCAGGTGGCGTCATCGCCCAGCCAGCGGGTGGACAGCGCCACCCGGCGCTCGCGGCTCTCGTTGGCGGGCGAGCCGTGGATGATCCAGGCCGAGAAGAAGATGGCGTCGCCCGGCTCGACGTCGAACCCGACGATCTCGAAGCAGCCGTCGGAGCGGGCGCGGGCCTCCTCGACGTCAGGCATGGGATCGCCCTTGAAGTCCTCGGTCCAGCCACCCTGGCCGTCGAAGGACGTCGGGGCGTAGTACGCGTCCCAACGGTGCGAGCCCCTCACGAACTCGAGCGAGCTGTGGCTCACCCGGCTGCTGGTGGCCGCCACCCAAGCCGACACGATCTGCTTGCCCAGGAAGGGCCAGTAGGGAATGTCCTGGTGCCACGGCGTGGGCGCCGAGGTGAGCGGCTCCTTCACCAGCAGGTGATCGAAGTAGAAGCGCATCCTCTCGGAGCCGGTGAGCGACGCCGCCAGCGCTGCGACGGGCGACAAGAACACGAAGTCCCGGATCACCGGCGCGTGCTGCCAGCGGTACCGGGTGGTGAAGAGGCGGTCCTGGGCTGCGCCCGGGTTTGTGTCGGTGACCCACGGCCCTGGATCATCGAGCTGCATCTGGGCGTCCTCCAGGATCCGCGCCACCCACTCGCCGTCCACTGCACCCGGGATCTTGACGACCCCGTCGCGCTCGAAGGCGGCTCTCGTCTCGACCGAAATCACCGCCGACAATCTAGATCAGCGGTCTACGCTGCGGTCATGGCCCTGGTATTCGCCGGCGTCTGCAGCCATGCTCCCGGCATCGTCGGGCGAGCCGACCAGGCCGATCCGGATGTGAAGGACAAGGTCTACTCCGCCTACGGCAAGATGGCCGAGGCTCTGGCCGCGGCCCGGCCCGACGCCCTGATGGTCGTGGCCGCCGAGCACTTCGGCAACTTCTTCATGAACAACATGCCGAGCTTCGCGATCGGGATGGCCGACTACTACGAGGGGCCCATCGAGGATCCGGGGTGGCTGGGTATCGAGAGGTTCGTGGTGCCGGGAGATCGAGACCTGTCCCAGCGTCTGATCACCGAGATCATGGGCACGTCGGACGTCTCCTACGCCGAGGAGTGGAAGCTCGATCACGGGATCGCGGTTCCTCTCCACTTCCTGACCCCCGACTACGACCTGCCCGTGATTCCGGTCAACATCAACTGCCAGGGCCCTCCGCTGGTCCCCTATGGGCGGGTCTGGGCGTTCGGTGAGTCCATCCGGAGGGCTGCCGATCTCGTGCCCGAGCGTGTGGCGGTCATCGGAACCGGCGGTATCTCCCACTGGCCGGCGACTCCCGACTCGGGGAAGATCAACGAAACCTGGGACCGAGACTTCCTCGATCGCTGGTGCCGCAACGACCGCGAGGCGCTGCTCGACTACGACGACCGGTCCGTCTACGCCGAGGCCGGCCAGGGCGCCTTCGAGATCCGCACCTTCATCGCGATCAGCGCGGCGGCTTCAGGGGCACCCGGCACAGTGCACTGCTACCAGCCGGTCCCCATCTTCGCGGTGGGCTGCACCATCGCGACCTACGACCTCGCCGCCGCCTGACCGGCTGTCCGCTCGGACGTGCCTCCCGCTCTTGTTCGCTGCGCTCACGGGCCGCTCGGGCCACGGCTCTTCGACCTATCCGCTCGGCCTCTGGCTCTGCTGGCCGAGGGCGGACGTGTGCGCGTCGACGCCCTCGTAGCCGCTCATGGCGTACACGCCGGCCCGCACCGGCCCGTGCTCGGCGATGCCGTCGCGCATCCGCTGGAGGTAGTCGGCCCACTCGATGTGGTGCAGGGCCGCGAAGTGCATCAGGATCTGCCCGTTGACGCCGAGGACATAGAGCAGGCCGATATCCGGAGCGATGAGCGCCTCGATCTCGGTGTCGTCGAGGTCGTAGGGCTCGAGCACAGCACGCCGATCGGCAAGGTAGGCCTCTTGAAGGCTCGGGTCGCGGTTGAGTTCGTAGAGGAACTTCTGGACGTGGTAGAGGCTCATCGGGGTCCCGAGCCTAGAGCCATTTCGCGATCGGGCTGGATCAGGGGGTGACCTCGTACTCGACGGCGGCCACCTTGCGGTCGCCGGCGTACACGTGGACCCAGTAGCGCCCAGGCGCCCACGCCTCGGACGGTGCGGCGCCCAACGACAGCCGCCACGAGCCGCCGACGTTCCGAGGCTCGGGGGTCAGCACGACCGCCCGCTCAGCGAAGCGGAAGCCGTCCTCGAAGTACTCGACGATCCGCATCGGCACCTCGGCGACGGCGTCCACCCGGTACGAGTACTTCAGCTTGAGATACACCCAGTCGTTGCTGTCCTCCACGGTCCGCGCCGAGAACCCCGACACCGCCGGCCCCTCGGCGCCGACGACGATGGCGGCCTCGTCGATGCGCCCGTTGATGCCGGGCAGGCGTGGATCCACCGGGCCGTGGTCGAGGCCGCTCAGGTCGTAGGGCTCCGTTCCGTCGTACCAGCGCGCGATCACTGTGGCCGCAGCGTCGCCGCTCGCGAGGAACGCCTCTCGTAGATGATCGACGGACAGCAGCGTCGTTTCCTGGCCGCGGGCGGGGCCGGCGGCGACCCGGGACCTCAGGTACAGGCTGCGGAGCCCTGCATGGAACGGGCCGTCGCCCAGGGTGCGGTAGAGGTCGACGAAGAGCCGCTCGCCGAGCGAATAGCTACAGAAGAATGCGAGTGCGGCTTGCTGCTCGCCCAGGCTCTCCAGTTCCGCTATGGCGCGGGCATGGGCACACGGACGGTCGGTTGCGCCGACGGGCTGGCCGGTCCGGGTCCTCCTGCTGATCGCCTCCACGAGGCGGGCGGCGCCCTCGTCGATCCAGGCGGAGTTGTCCCTCCAGTAGTAGTGCGCCACCTCGTGGGCGATCACGTCGGCAGCGACCTCGGCCCACTGGCGGTCGGCGTCGGTGTCGAGTCCGGCCTGGGCGGTTATGTGCGTGCCGAAGTTCAATCCTGCGAACGATCCGGTGGCGGCGTCCTGGAACAGCAGCGCGACATGGCTGGTCGGCAGCGGCACGGCCATGATCTCCTCGGCGCAGCGCAGCGAGTGCTCCAGCAGATCCATTGATCGCGCCGCGCCCGGGCCGGTGCGAATGATGTCGGCGACGACCTCGCCTGCCAGCGGCAACCAGAGGATGCGCCGCTCGATTGACACGGTGTCGGGATCGAGGAGCCTATCGATGAGGCCGGGATCGCCCCCGGCGCCGTGGAGAGTGCCAACCACCGGGCTCATGTCGTCAGACAAGCCGGCGCTCAGCGTCGGATGGGCCAGGACGCGCTCGAACGATTCCGGCCAGAAGAACGCCAGAATCGCCAGCGATCTCAGCGCCGTCACATCGGGCGTCTCGATGGTGGCCGCGAAGGGCATGTCCGCAATCCGAGCCGCAGCGGCCGCGTCGTGGTGGGCGATGGACGCCAGACGGTCGACGGCCTCGGCCTCGGCAGCGTCGATGCTGTCGGTCATCCATCCCAGGGCGAGAACGTGCGCAGCAGTGTCCGCGTCGTTGTGGGCCATCCATTGCAGATGCGAGACGGCCTCGGCCTCCGTGCCGTCGATTCCGTCCGTCAGCCAGTCCAGGGACGCGAGGCGCGACGCCACTCGAAGATCTTCGACCGCCGTGTACAGCAGGTCCTGGATAACCGCCGACTCGATCTCGTCAACGCCGTCGCGTGCCCACTCCAGCCGCTTGATCGAGGAGGCCAGCCTCGCGTCCGTCTGCTCGAGCCAGTGGCCGTTCGCGAAGTCGCGCAGCGAGAAGGCGACCGCGGGCAGGGCGTCGGGAGCCGGCTCCTCCAACAGTTCGGGCGGGGCCGGCGGCAGCCCGCGCCCCGAGGTGTTGTGCCAGAGCCCGATCACATACACCGCCATCTGGGCCCGCGTCACCGCCGCTTCGCTGCTGCCCTCGGCCGCCGACGGGATCACTCGCAGCCCCTGCAGGTAGTCGACGGCTTCCTGCAGCCCCGGATTGGCGGTCCCGCAGGTATCCACGGCCCGTCTGTAGGTCCGCATCAGGAACCGCGAGATCTGCGACGCGGTCAGCCTGGCATTCGGTTCGTAGGTGGTGGCCGTCGTGCCGGTGGTGATCCGGAGCCCGTAGAGGCAGTCGATGTCGGCGGCGTGGACGCTGTCGGGGTCCACATCCGTGAACGGCGAATCGACCTGGGGGCATGTCCGGCCGAGAACGTCGCGCCACAGTCGCACGATGAACGAGGCCATCTGAGCGCGGGTGAGTTCTCGCTCGGGGCCGTAGGTGCCGTCGGCCTGCCCGACCGACAGTCCGAGAGCCCGCATGCACAGGATGTGGTCAGCTCCGTAGGCACCGTCGCCGACATCGTCGAACTGTTCCACCCCAGCGGCATCGCACAATCCGTCCTGCGCCTCAGCACGAGCCCCCGCAACGGCAAGAAGCGACGCAATGAGCGCAGCCGGCACACCGACCTTGGCGACCAAGAGCGAGCGCAATGGGTCAGCCCGTCGCCTGTCGGGCTGCGTCGGCGTCGGCGCGGCTGATCGAGCCGGCCGGCACCCGGCCCAGCGCGGCGGTGTCGACCCGGTTGGCGCCCGAGGTCAGCGCCAGCACCGGCTCACCGTCGCACTCGAACACCAGCGACTTCACGATCTGGCCCAGCTCGCACCCCACCGCGGCAGCCGCCTCGACGGCCGTGCGGGTGCCCTGAGGAAAGCGCCGCACATAGAAGTCGAGTCCCAGCTCGGCCGCCGCCGCAGCGAACCGCTCACGGGCACTGGGGCCAGCCATGCGGCTAATCACCCCGGTCGAACTGGATGCGGCGTGACTCATAGCGCGAGGGGAGCGTCAGATCTCGTAACTGTCCTCAAACGGGGCCGGAATGAGCTCCTCGTACATGTCAGGATCGGGCGGATACACGCCCATCTTGCCGTTGCGCCGGTAAACCACGCCCGTACCCGTCTGGTACGCCTTCAGATGGGCGTCCTTGGCCGCCATCCGCAGAGCTTCCAGCACATCCTCGTGCCATTCCTCGCCATGGAGCCGCCTGTCGCCCCGCGCGGCTTCTCGCTCCTTGCCATCAGTCACGATCGCGCCTCCTCTCAAGGACGACCGGAGCCAGTCCGCTGTTGTCGTACAGAACCCAGTGATCGACTCTCGCACTATAGATGTTACGCAGATTCCGAAGTCCGGCATCGAAGCGGCGCCGCACCACATCATCGGGAACGTGATGGCCGCCCTGGGCGACCCGCTGCCGCACCCGCTCGATGGCGTACTCGGGAGATCTCAACGACAGGAACAGCAGCGTCACCCGGTAACCGCCATGTCGCCACTTGTCGATCCGGCGCAGGTAGCCGCGCCCGGCCAGGGTCGTCTCGAACGCGAAGCTCTGGCCCTCGGCCGCGAGCTCGTCAATCTCAGCCAGCATCAGCCGTCCCGCGGCCACGTCGGCGTTGCGTCCGCCCAGGGGCGCGAGGCCGGATGCAATCAGATCGGCGTTCACGAACGGCAGTCCGCCGCCCTGAACCCGCAGATACCGGAATGCGAACGTTGTCTTGCCGGCACCGTTCGGCCCGGCGATGATCAGGATCTCCCCGCCTGCCATACCACAAGATTACAGAATCAAGCAACAAATAGCTTGAAACATGTGGAATCCTATGCAGATTGCGCCTCGTGCGAGCCCTAGAGGCCGGCGGCGGTGCTGGCGAGGGATTCCAGCACGCCGGGGACTATGCCCATGGCCACCGTCAACAGCACCGCGGCCACGATCACCGCTCCTGCGCCGAGGCCGATAGCGGGCTTGGACGCTTCGGCCACCGTCTCAGCTTCGTCGCCAGAGTCGCGGAAGTACATGGCCACCACCACCCGCAGGTAGGCGAAGGCTGCGACCACCGCGCTCACCATGGCCACCACCGCCAGCCAGTACGAGCGGGCCTCGACGGCCGCGGCGATGACCGAGAACTTGGCCACGAAGCCCGACGTGAACGGCACGCCCGCCTGAGCCAGCAGCAGGATCGTCAGACCCAGCGCCAGCGCCGGACGGCGGGCGCCCAGGCCGGCCAGGGTGTCCAGGCCGGTGCGGTCGTCGTCCTGTCCCGACAGCACGCCCACCACCGTGAAGCTGCCCACCGCGATCACTGCGTAGGCCGCCAGGTAGAACATGACCGAGGCCACACCCGAATCGGAGGCCGCCTGCACGCCCAAGAGGATGAAGCCCGCGTGCGAGACTGACGAGTAGGCGAGGATCCGCTTGGCATCGCTCTGGACCGCGGCCAGGACCGATCCAACCGCCAGGGTGGCGCAGGCCAGCGCGAACACGGCCGGTCGCCAGTCGTCGGCTCGCACGCCCAGGGCCTCCACGAAGACCCGGATGAGCGCAGCGAAGCCTGCGGCCTTCACTGCCGAGGCCATGAGAGCCGTCACCGGCGTCGGCGCGCCCACGTAGACGTCGGGCGCCCAGGTATGGAACGGGGCTGCGGCCACCTTGAAGCCCAGGCCCACCAGCAGCATGGCCAGGCCGGCCAGAAGCATCCCGTCGCGAAGCACGATGTAGGTGTCGAGATAGTCGCCGATCCCGTCCAGGTTGGTGGTGCCCGTCGCGCCGTAGACCAGGGCGATGCCGAACAGCAGGAACGCGGTGGAGAAGGCGCCCAGGACGAAGTACTTGAGACCGGCCTCCAGCGATTCGAGCCGGCGCAGGTTGAGTGCGGCCATCACATAGGCCGCAATGGACATGGTCTCGAGCCCCAGGAACAGCACGATGAGATCGGCCGCTCCGGCCATTACCACCGCGCCGGCCGCGGCCAGCAGGATCAGCACGCACAGTTCCGCGCTGGCGACCCCGACGCGCTTGCAGTACCGGGGAAGGGTCGGAGCGGCCAGAGCCACCGCACCGAGAATCACCGCGGTCACGAACAGCGCCAACCGGTCCATCACCAGTTCGCGGCCGAAGGCCGAGACGTCTGCGTCCCGCTGCCACAGGACGGCTACCGAGACGAGACCGGCCACCGCCACCGCGAACGTCCAGACCGCATCCAGCACCGCGGGCATCAGCCGGCTCGGCACCAGCGAGCGCGCTATCAGCAGCACCAGCGCGCCGGCGGCGGGCAGCAGAACCGGCAGCAGCCCCGTCCAGTTGACGTCGGGCGTCTGCACCGGAAGCTGCGCCAGCACCGTGACCATCAGCCACCGCCCCCGTCATGTTCGGAGCCGCCGTTGTGGTCGGTCTCGTCAGTCGACCGGGACAGGTCCTCGAGGCTCACGGAGGGATGCACGTCGGCGACGGGCTCGGCAAAGCCGGCGACATTGTCCTCGACATGGGCGATGATGGCGTCCACCGCCGGCTCGACCCGCTCGATCACCGGCTTGGGATAGACGCCCATGAACACGATGGCCGCGATGAACGGCGCCATCACCAGGCCCTCGCGCCAGCGCAGGTCCGGCATCTCCGCGTTGGCGCCCGAAGCCGGCCCGTGGAACACCCGCTGGTAGGCCCACAGCAGGTACACCGCGGCCAGGATCACGCCCGCAGCCGCGACCACTGCCCACCAGCGGTGGGCGTTGAAGGCGCCCAGCAGCACCAGCAGCTCGCCGACGAAGCCGTTGAGGCCCGGCAGCCCGACCGACGACAGCATCACCACCATGAACACCGCGGCCAGCAGCGGCGCCGGCTTCTGCAAGCCGCCGAGCTCGGAGATCTCTCGGGTGTGGCGACGCTCGTAGATCATCCCCACCAGCAGGAACAGCGCCCCGGTGGACACTCCGTGGTTCACCATCTGCAGCACGCCCCCGGTCAGGCCCTCGGTGTTGAGCGCGAAGGTGCCAATCACGATGAAGCCGAGATGGGCCACCGAGGAGTAGGCCACCAGCCGCTTGAGGTCCCGCTGCATGGCCGCGGCGATGGCGCCGTAGATGATGCCGATCACGCCCAGCGTGATCATCAGCGGCGCGAAGTACACCGACGCCTCGGGGAACAGGTACAGGCCGAACCGGACCAGGCCGTAGGTGCCGAGCTTCAGCATCACCGCGGCCAGGATCACCGAGCCCGCGGTGGGCGCGTTGGTGTGGGCGTCGGGGAGCCAGGTGTGCACCGGGAACAGCGGCACCTTCACCGCGAAGGCCAGGGCGAAGGCCAGGAACAGCCAGCGTGCCGTGTTGGTGGCCAAGAGTTGATTGTTGGCGATGGTCACCAGATCGAAGGTGACATCACCGCCATTGCCGGATGAGTGCAGGAACGCCAGGGCCACGATGGCCACCAGCATCAGGGCCGAGCCGAACATGGTGAAAAGGAAGAACTTGGTCGCCGCGTAGGCCCTCCGCCCGTGGCCCCAACCCCCGATCAGGAAGTACATCGGCACCAGCACGATCTCGAAGAAGACGAAGAACATGATCAGATCGAGGGCCACGAAGGTGCCCAGGCAGCCCGCCTCCAGCACCAGCATCCAGGCGTAATAGGCCTTGGGCGAGTGCTCGGCGTCCACGCCGACGATGGCCAGCGGGAAGATCAGCGCGGTCATCACCACCAGGAACAGCGACAGCCCGTCCACCCCGACCTGCCACGAGATGCCCCAACCCGAGATCCACTCGTACTGCTGCCAGTACTGGAAGATGGCGGCGGAGCCGGCGTCGAACTCGGCGAGAACCCACACCGCCAGGACCGCGGACACCGTCGAGGCCACCAGCGCGACCGGCTTGAACAGGTCGGGTCGGGTTCGGGGCATCGCCAGCAACACCAGAGCCCCCGCCACCGGGACCAGCACCAGCACGGTCAAAGCGGCCGGGAAGGACGTTGAAGCGAACGAGCCCATCTAGAAGCTCGTCCTGGCGAGGAACCACAACAGCAGCGCGACCGCGCCGGCCGCGGTCAGCAGCGCGTACGACCGCACGAAGCCCGTCTGCACCCGCCGCGCCCATGCGCCGCCGGCCCGCACCGAGCGGCCCACGCCGTCCACCGCGCCGTCCACGACGTTGGCGTCGAAGGCGGCGACCCCCTCGAAGGCCCGCCGGCCCGGCCCGCCCACGAAGCGGGTCCACGCCTCGTCGACGTAGAAGGCCCGGGCCGCGGCCGGCAACTCCACGCGGCTGGCCGGCAGCCGGTGCTGCAGATACACAGCCACCGCACCCGCGATCCCGATCGCGGCGCCGGCCATCGACACCAGCGCCAGCAGCCACTGGGCCCCGCCGCCCAGGCTCAGGTGGGCCTCGTTGCCGAACAGCGAGGGCTCCAGCCACGCCCCCATGAAGTGAAGGTCCTTGGTGAACGGCAGGTTGAGCCCCCCGGCCACCACGGCGGCGCCGGCCAGCACCACCAGGGGCGCTGTCATCAGGCGCGACGGCTCATGGGGATGGGCGTCGGTGCCGTGGCGGGCCTCGCCGTAGAAGGTCATGAACACCAGCCGGCTCATGTAGAAGGCGGTCAGCACCGCAGTGACGATCCCCACCAACCACAGCGCCGGGCTGCTGTCCCAGGCGTAGGCCAGGATCTCGTCCTTGGACCAGAAGCCCGCGAACGGCGGTACCCCGGCAATGGCCAGCCAGCCCACGATGAACGTGACCGCGGTGACCGGCATGGCGGCTCGCAGCGCGCCGTAGCGGCGCATGTCCTGGTCGCCGTCGAGTGCGTGGATGACCGAGCCGGACCCGAGGAACAGCAGCGCCTTGAAGAAGGCGTGGGTGACCATGTGGAAGATGGCGGCCACGTAAGCCCCCGTGCCGACGGCCAGCATCATGTAGCCGAGCTGGCTGATAGTCGAGTAGGCCAGCACTTTCTTGATGTCGTTCTGGGCCATGGCCGCACCGGCCGCGAACAAGGCGGTGGCCACGCCCACCCACGCGATCACGCCGGGCGCCCAGGCGTCGGCCGCGGCGATCAGCGGGTTGACCCGCACCATCAAGTAGACGCCGGCAGTGACCATGGTGGCCGCGTGTATGAGCGCCGACACCGGGGTGGGGCCGGCCATGGCATCGGGCAGCCAGATGTAGAGCGGCAGCTGGGCCGACTTTCCGGCCGCGCCCAGGAAGAGCAGGATCACGATGGCGGTCGCAGTGGTCGACGACAGCGAACCGGCCTGGCCGAACAGGTCCAGGTAGCGCACCGACCCCAGCGCTCCGAAGGCCCAGAACATGGCCAGCATGAAGCCCCAGTCGCCGACCCGGTTGGTGATGAAGGCCTTCTTGCCCGCAGTGGCGTTGGCCTCGTCGGTGAACCAGAACGAGATGAGCAGGTAGGAGCACACCCCCACGCCCTCCCAGCCGAGGAAGGTGAGGGCCAGGCTGTCGCCCAGCACAAGCACCAGCATCGAGAAGGCGAACAGGTTGAGATAGACGAAGAACTTCGAGAAGTCGCCGTCGCCGTGCATGTAGCCGATGGCGTAGAGGTGGATGAGGGCCCCCACCCCGGTGACGAACAGTGCCATCGTCACCGACAGGGGATCGACGAGCAGTCCGGCGTCGACCGAGAAATCACCGGCCGGGACCCACTCGAACAGGGTGACCACGAAGCGGCGCTCGGCCGGATCGCGGCCCATCAGGCTGAAGAAGACAGCCACCGAGGACACGAACGAGCCGGCCATTGCCAGGGTCGCCACCCACCCGGCGCGGGGCTCGCCGAGGCGGCGGCCCAGCGCCAACAGCACGGCGAAGCCGGCCAGCGGGAAGGCGCAGATGAGCCAGGCGGCCTCGAGCATCTCAGCCCTTCAGAAGCGAAACGTCGTCGGCCGTGGCGCCCGAGCGCCGCCGGTTGATGGCCACCACCAAAGCGAGGCCGATCACCACCTCGGTGGCCGCCACCACCAGCACGAAGAACACCGCGACCTGACCACCCACGTCATTGAGGCCGGCACCGAGTGCCACGAAGGCCACGTTCACCGCGTTGAGCATCAGTTCCACGCACATGAACATCACGAGCGGGTTCCGCCTCACCAGCAGGCCCAGCCCGCCGATGGCGAAGAGCGCTACCGCCAGCGCCAGGTACCAACCCGTCGACAGTCCGGCCAGATCCATCATGTCTCCCGCACGGTTGTCTCCGCGGAGGTGGATCCATCGGAACGGGATGTCCGGCGAGTCAGGATCACGGCGCCCACCACGGCCACGGTCAGCAGCGCCGCGGTGATCTCCACCGCAAAGGCGAACTCACTGAACAGCACCCGACCCATGCGCTCGATGTCGGTGGCGTCGCCATCGAGAGCCCGGTCGCCGCCAGCGCGACGCAGCCCGGTGAGCACGTCAGCGCCAGTGATGACAACCGTTCCCAACACCGCGACCAGGGCCGCACCGACAACGGCAGCCAGCGGTCGCTGCCCGAAGATGGGCTCGATTCGCAATTCCTCGGCCTTGTCGACGCCCAGCAGCATGATGACGAACAGGAAGAGGATCACGATGGCACCGGCGTACACGACCACCTGGACCGCGGCCAGAAAGTGAGCGTCGTTCAGCACGAACAGCACGGCCACCCCGACCAGCGTCTGGACCAGGAACAGGGCGGCGTGCACCGGGTTGCGGCTGGCCACCACACCGACAGCGCCAACCAGAATGATCACCGCCGAGACGACGAACACGGCCTCAGCCACCGCTCGGCTCCTCATCGGCCGGCTCAGCGTCGCGCACGCCGTAGCCGAGCTCGCCGGACCAGGCCACCTCGCCCACGTAGCGGTGATCGCCGGAGGGCGAGGTGGCCCGCATCCAGCCTGAGGTCAGCGCGTCGTCGCCCTCGCGCCAGTCCTCCCACGGCATCCGGCGGGGCTGGCCGTCGTCGTCCACCAGCAGCTCGTCCTTGGTGTAGATGGCGTCGTCGCGGCTGGTGAACGAGAACTCGAACAGCTTCGACTCGGTGATGGCCTGGGTGGGGCAGGCCTCCACGCACAGATCGCAATGGATGCAGCGCAGGTAGTTGATCTCGTACACGTAGCCGTAGCGCTCGCCCGGCGCGACCGGATCGTCGGGATCGTTGTCGGCGCCGCGCACGTAGATGCAGTCGGCCGGGCACACGCCCGCGCACAGTTCACAGCCGATGCACTTCTCCATGCCGTCGTCGTAGCGGTTGAGCACGTGGCGACCGTGCAGCCGTTCCGGCTTGGGCCGCTTGACGTCCTTGGGCGAGTCGTCGAAGCCGCCCCGGTAGTCGGTGGTGACCCGGGGCAGGAACAGTTGGCGCAGGGTGACGGCGAAACCGTGCAGGTAACCCATATCAGGCCCTGTCCTCGACCGGGTCGGACTGCTCATCGGCGCGGGCGGCCTCGCTGTCACGGATGCCGCGCCCGCTTCGCACCGCCCGGACCAGCAGAAGGGCCGCTCCGGCGAACACCAGCAGCGACACGACGGTGACCGCGGCCTCGCTCCAGCCCTGCTCGCGGCCCACGTCCAGGGCGGTCAGGAACAGGAACCAGCCCAGCGCCACCGGTATGAGAGCCTTCCATCCGAGGTCCATGAGCTGGTCGTAGCGGAACCGGGGCAGCGTGGCCCGCATCCATACGAAGCAGAACAGCAGCACGAACAGTTTCAGGAAGAACCAGACCACGCCCCACGCCCAGGCGATGCCGACGCCGCCCACCTCGCTCACCAGCACCGGACCGGCCGGCCCGCCGAAGAACAGGGTGACGATGATGGCCGACATCGTGATCGTGTTCATGAACTCGGCCAGGAAGAACAGCGCGAAGCGGATCGACGAGTACTCGGTATGGAACCCGCCCACGAGCTCCTGCTCGGCCTCGACCAGGTCGAAGGGCGGGCGGTTGAGCTCGGCCGTGCCTGCGATCATGAACACGATGAAGGGCACCAGTCCGGTGACGATCACGTTCCAGCGGGGGATGATGCCGAAGTACCCCTCGGCCGCCTGCGCAACCACCATGTCATGGGTGGACAGGCCTCCGGTCACCAGCACGATGGATGCCACCGCCAGACCCAGCGCGGCTTCGTAGCTCACCATCTGCGCCGACGCCCGCACCGATCCCAGCAGGGGGTACTTGGACCCCGACGACCACCCGGCCAGCATCACCCCGTAGACGGCCACCGAGCTCATGGCCAGGAAGAGCAGGATCCCGATCGGCGGGTCGGCCACCTGGAGGTAGGTGGTGCGACCCCACCATTCGACCTGCCCAGCGTTGTTGAAGTCTCCGCCCAGCGGAACGATGGCGAAGGCCAGGAAGGCCGGGATGAGCGACAGGTACGGCGCCAGCTTGAACACGAACCGGTCCGACCGGTCCGGCACCAAGTCCTCCTTGAAGAAGAGCTTCGTGCCGTCGGCGAGGGTCTGCAGGATGCCGAAGGGTCCGGCGATCGTGGGCCCGAACCGCTGGTGCATCCCTCCCAGCAGCTTGCGCTCGAACCAGATCATCAGCATCACGGCCACCAGCAGGAACGCGAAGGCCACCACCACCTTGGCCAGCGTCAACACGACCTCGACCAGGCCGATGTCGCCGGCCAGCATGGGATCGGCGGCCAGCACGAGGGTGCCGCTCATCGGGCTTCCACCTCGACCGCCGTGACGTCGGTGCCCGCGGCGATTAGAGAGTTGGCCGGCGAGCCGGGTGCCAGCCAGTGGACCCTCAGCGAGCCGGCCGGAACACCCCGGTCGGCGGTCAGGGTCGCCTCGATGTGACCGAAGTCGGATACGACCCTCACCGCGGCGCCTTCGCCCAGACTGCTCCTGTCAAGGTCGGCCGGGTTGATGCGGGCGGATGCGGCTGGGGCCAGGCCTTGGCTCGACGGGCAGTGGCGCAACATTGTGCCGTCGTCGTACATGGTGCGGGTGGCCACCAGCAGGAATGCTCCGTCGGGTGGGGGCTCAGGTAGGTCCTCCCGGCCGGCGGGTCCTGTCGCAGGCTCCGTCCGGCCGACGGGGCTTCGCCCCATTGTCGGCCGCCCGGACCTGCGCCACCCCCCGGCCTTGCCGGTCGCGCCCGCCCCCGCCAGCAACACACCTTCGACTGGATTCTCTTGCAACGCCTGCTCGGTGAGCGAGCTGTGGACGGAGGAGACTCGGGCTAGTTCGGCTCTTATGGCTTGGGGGGAGTCGAGGCCTTCGGTTGAGCCTGGCTTGAGCCTTTCGGCCAGGTCGGCCGCGATCATCCAGTCGGGGCGTGATGTTCCCGGCGGGGTGACCTTGCGGCTCATGGGGCTGACCCGACCCTCCAGATTGGTGAACGTGCCGTCGCATTCGGTGGGACCAGCGGCTGCAAGCACGATCTCGGCGGCCAGTGTGGCCGAGTCGTTCAGGAACATGTCCACCGCCGCGACGAGGGACGCCCCCCGCAGGCCCCGGTAGGCGAGGTCGCGGTCGATGAAGTCGTTCAAAGGATCGGCGCCGACGAGCACGAGCACGTCGATGTCGCCACGAGCGGCTGCCCGGAGAACGCTGGCGGCATCCAGCCCTGCGGCCGCCGGACGCCGCGGCCAGGCCTCTGCTAGGGATCCCTCGTCTTCGACGCCGTCAAGCCGCACTCGGCCGGGTAGCAGCTCCGGCGCCAGTCCTGCCTCCAGCGCGCCCATCACGTTGCCCCTCCGCAGCGCGGGCAGGAAGCGCACCGACGGCAGCGCTGACAGTTCCATCGCAGCTGCCTCGACCACCTCTGCTCCCTCGGCCAGCGACGCCCGGCCCAGCACAGCTGTCACGCCGTCATCAGCCTCTGCAAGGCACTGCGCCGCCGCTTCGATCTCGGACCGGTCCACGCCGGTGCTTCCGGCCTCGAACCCGTCGCCGACAGCCGCAGCCACCAATGCGCTCACCAGTTGAGCCGCGGTGCCGGGGCGGGGGCGCAGCGAGTGCTGGGCCAGGTGCGACAGGCCGGTCTCGCACGGTGTGACCTCGATCAGCTTCACTCCGTCGTTGACGATCCCGTGGCGCAGCCGCAGGTACAGCGTGCCCAGCTCCTCCTTGGGGTCGGGACCGATCAGAACCACGGTGCCGCCGGGCCGGCAGGCATCGTCGATGGTGGCTCTGGGCAGGCCGAGGACCACTGCGGGGTCGAGGCCGTCGCCGAGTTGGGCGTCGACGTTGTCGGTGCCGATCACTCCCTTGGCCAGCTTGGCCCACATGTACTGAGCCTCGTTGGTGAGCCGGGCCCCGCCCAGCACGGCCACACGCTCGGGCGGCACCGCGCCCACCGCGCCGGCGATCCGGTCGAGAGCCTCGCCCCAGCCGGCCTCCTGCCACTCTGAAACCCCACCGCCTGCTGCGTCCCTCAGCATCGGCGCAGTGAGGCGCTCAGCGCTGTTTAGAGCCTCGAAGCCGAAGCGCTCCTTGTCCGTCAGCCAGCCCCAGTTGACGGCGTCGGCGTCGGCGCCCAGCACCCGCAGCACCCGGTTGCGCGACGCCTGCACCGCCACCCTGGCTCCCACGCTGTCGACCCAGGCGGTGGACAGCGTCTCGGTGAGATCCCAGGGCCGGGCCTTGAAGCGGTACGGCGCTGCGGTCAGTGCGCCCACCGGGCAGATCTGAACGGTGTTGCCCGAGAAGTACGAGGCGAATGGCTCATCGGGGAACGTGTTGACCTCGGTGTGATTGCCGCGGCCCATGAACTGGATCAGGGCGTCGCCGGCCACCTCGTCAGCGAAGCGGGTGCAGCGATCGCACAGGATGCAGCGCTCCCTGTCGAGGTAGACGGTCTCGCTGATGGCGATGGGCTTGGCGAAGTGACGCTTCTCCTCCACGAAACGGGTCTCCCCCGGCCCGTACGCCATGGTCTGATCCTGGAGGGGGCACTCGCCGCCCTTGTCGCATACCGGGCAGTCGAGCGGGTGGTTGATGAGCAGGAACTCGAGCACGCCGTCCTGGGCCTTCTTGGTGACCTCGGACTCGGTGGACACCTTCATGCCCTCCGACACCGGCACCATGCACGAGGGCTGCAGGGCGAAGCCGCGCCCAGTGTCCACCTCCACCAGGCACATGCGGCACATCCCCACCGGGCTCATCCGCGAGTGGTAGCAGAACCTCGGGATGTAGGTGCCGCTGCGCTCGCACGCCTCGATCAGCATCTCTCCCGGCGTTGCCTGCACCGCGACGCCGTCGACGGTGATCTCCACGGCAGTCCCGAGTTCTGCCGCGGTCACGACGCGACCCCCGCGGTCCTGCGCGACCGGTGAGGTCGGGGGGTGGCGGCGAGTCGGGACGACCGACGAATAGGGCGAAGCCCGTGGCGGTCGGGCCGAGCTCGCCGACAGGACCCCCCGACCGGCGGGCGCGCGCCGGTCACTGGCTCGCTCCTACGGGGACTACCTCGATAGGGATGGGGTCTCGGCGGGTGATCTTGGCTTCGTACTCGTGGCGGAAGCGGCGGATGGTGGACACCACCGGGGCCACTGCGGAGGGTCCGAGCGGGCAGATGGTGGTCTGGCGGGGCGGAAAGGGCACCGCCTCTTGGCCGTTGTGGGCAGCCACCGGGTATGGGCCGGGGCTGATGTTGTCGCCTATGTCGAGCAGCAGGTCGATGTCGGAGGGCCGGCCCTCCCCGTCGAGGATGCGGCGCAGGATCTGTTCCAGCCAGGTCGTGCCCTCACGGCACGGAGTGCACTTCCCGCACGACTCGCGGGCGAAGAACTTCACCACTCGCCACGCAGCCTTCACTGCGTCGGTGGTGTCGTCCATGATCACGATGGCACCGGATCCGAGCATCGAGCCGGCCGCACCCACCGGCCGCGCTTCCAGCGGCAGGTCCAGGTGCTCGGCGAAGAACCAGGGAGCCGAGCCGCCGCCGGGGATGAACATCTTGAGCTCGTGCCCGTCGCGTATCCCCTGGCAGAAGTTGTCGCCGTAGATCAGCTCCCGAAACGTGGTCACCCCGTGCTCGACCTCGTACACCCCGGGGCGGCGCAGATGGCCCGACACCGCGAACATCCGCGTGCCCGGCGACGACTCCGACCCGTAGCGGCGGTAGGCCTCGGCTCCGTTGACCATCATCCAGGGCAGGTTGGAGAGGGTCTCCACGTTGTTGACGATGGTGGGCTGGCCGTAGAGGCCGACGGCGGCCGGGAAGTACGGCGGCTTGAGGCGGGGCATGCCCCGGCGGCCCTCCAGGCTCTCGATGAGCGCGGTCTCCTCGCCCACGATGTAGGCCCCCGCGCCCCACGCCATCACGATGTCGACCGAGAAGTCCGTGCCACAGATGCCGCGCCCCACGTAGCCGGCCTCGTAAGCCTCGTTGAGGGCGGCCGCTATGCGCTCCTGGGCCAGGGCCATCTCGCCCCGCACATACAGGAAGCACTGCTGCAGTCCCAGCGCGTAGCAGGCGATCAGGCACCCCTCGATGAGCTGGTGGGGATCGCGCTCCATGAGCAGGCGGTCCTTGTAGGTGCCCGGCTCGCTCTCGTCGCCGTTGACGACGAGGTAGTAGGGATGCTTGCCCGGCGGCAGGAAGCCCCATTTGACGCCGGCGGGGAACCCGGCGCCGCCCCGTCCCAGCAGCGTGGCCGCCCGTACTTCGTCATGCACCGCCGCCGGAGTCGTCTCCAGCGCGGCCCGGAGCCCCTCATAGCCCCCGGTCGCCTCGTAGCGCGCCAGGGTGAACGAATCGTCGTGCGTGAAGCGGCTCGTGATGAGCTTGGGGCCGTCGTTGTGCACATAGCCGGGCGCGTGCGCGATGTAGCCGTTCACAGCCATCTGCTGATCCATCAGCCAGCCACCTCGACGTCGTTGCGGCCCAGCCAGACGGGCGCTTCGCGGGCCTGCTCGGGCGGGATGACCCCGGCGAGACGCTCGGCGGGGATCGACTGCCTCACGGCGGACAGGGCGCCGTGGCGGGGAATGTCAAGACGGCTGGCGCGCAGGTCGTCGACCAGCCGGTCGAAGTCGTCGTGGGTTACCCGGCCCCGGTAGCGATAGTTGACCTGCAGGCACGGTGCTTCGGTGCAGGCCGCGATGCACTCCGCTTCCTCGAGGGTGATCATGCCGTCGTCGGTAGTTCCTCCGACCTCCACCCCCAGCGACTCGGCGGCATGGTGCAGAAGCTCCTCGCCGCCCCACAGAAGGCAGGAGATGTTGGTGCAGACGTTGATCATGTACGTGCCTACCGGCTCGAAGCGGAACATCTCGTAGAAGCCGGCTGTTCCCTTCACCTCGGCCGGGGTGGCCCCGACCAGTTCGCCGATGTGACGCATGGCGTCGTCGGTCAAGTAGCCGTCCTGCTCCTGCGCGAGGTGGAGCAGCGGGATGAGGGCCGAGCGGGACCGGGGGAACCACGAGATGATCTCGGCGGCCAGCGCCTCGTTGGCAGGACTGAGCGTCACCGGCCCGCCTCCGGCATCGACAGGCGGCGGACGCCGGTGCTCGACTTGCGAGTGAGTAGGGCGAAGCCCGTGCGAGCAAGCGAGCACCGGTGGCCGTCGCCGGGACGAACGGGGGTGCTCGACTTGCGAGTGAGTAGGGCGAAGCCCGTGCGAGCAAGCGAGCACCGGTGGCCGTCGCCGGGACGAACGGGCCTCACCGGTCGACCTCGCCCATGATCGGGTCCACCGAGGAGATGATGGCCACGCCGTCGGCGATGAGACCGTCCTGCATCAGGTGCGGCAGGGTCTGGAGGTTCACGAAGCTGGGCGCCCTCACGTGCACCCGGTACGGCACTGACGTGCCGTCGCTCACCAGGTACACGCCGAGTTCGCCCCGCGGGGATTCCACCGCGGCGTAGGCCTCTCCGGCCGGGACCTTGAACCCCTCGGTGAAGATCTTGAAGTGGTGGATCAGCGCCTCCATCGATTCGTCGATGCGGGCCCGGGGCGGCGGCGTCACCTTCTTGTCCTGCGTCCGGTAGTCGCCTGAGGGCACCGCGTCGATGATCTGCGCGACGATGCGCAGCGACTCGCGGATCTCGTTGAGGCGGATGGCATACCGGTCGTAGCAGTCGCCGTGGGTTCCCACGATGACGTCGAAGTCCACCTGGTCGTAGAACAGGTACGGCTCGTCGCGCCGCAGGTCCCAGGCCATTCCCGCGCCGCGCAGTATCGGCCCGGTGGCCCCGAGGGCGACGGCTTCGGCGGCACTGATGATGCCCACCCCTTGGAGCCGCTCACGCCAGATGGGCTGGCCGGTCAGCAGCGTGTCGTACTCGTCGAGTCGAGGCTCGATCAGCTCGATCAGCTCCGACACGTCGGCGCGCCAGTCGGCGGGCAGGTCGGCGGCCACGCCTCCGGGCCGGATGTAGTTGTGGTTCATGCGCAGGCCGGTGACCTTCTCGAAGAAGCGCAGCACCTCCTCGCGCTCGCGCCACCCGTAGATCATCATCGACACCGCACCCAGGTCCATGCCGTTGGTGGCCATGAACAGCAGATGCGAGCTGACCCGGTTGAGTTCGCACATCAGCATGCGGATCCAGGTGGCCCTCGCGGGTACTTCGATGCCCAGCAGCCGCTCCGTGGCCAGCGAGAACGCCAACTCGTTGAAGAGCGGCGAGGCGTAGTCCATGCGGGTCACATTGGTGCCGCCCTGGAGGTACGTGAGCTGCTCGCCGGTCTTCTCCATGCCGGTGTGGAGGTAGCCGATGACCGGCTTGGAGCGCAGCACGGTCTCGCCCGAGAGTTCCAGCATCAGCCGCAGCACTCCGTGGGTCGACGGGTGGGACGGACCCATGTTCAGCAGCACCAGCTCGTCGTCGCCGGGGTCGTCGGGGTCGCCGCCGATTGCCGCGGCCTCGGCCTCCGACATGCGCAGCACCGCGGAGGGCTCTCTCCGGCTGACCCGCTCTGCGCCTGCGGGTGCGATGTCGGTGGTGCTCATCGCGGTCTCCGCTTCACCTGACGTTGGAAGCGGCCTTGAACTGGACCGGTATCCGGCCGCTGTCGTAGTCCTTGCGCAGCGGATAACCCGGCCAGTCCTCCGGCATCAGGATCCGTGACAGGTCCGGGTGACCCTCGAAGGCGATGCCGAACATGTCGTAGACCTCGCGCTCGAGGCTCTCCGAGCCGGGCCACAGATCGAACAGGGTGGGCAGGGTGGGGTCGTCGGCGGGAACCTGCACCCGCATGCGCAGGCGCTCTCGCCGCTCGTGCGACATCAGGCTGGCCACGACCTCGAACCGTTCCGGCTGCACCCCTTCGGGCAGGCTCCGGTCGGCGCCGTACGTCAGGTAGTCGACTGCGGTGAAGTCGATGAGCTGGTCGAAGCCGTCGGCTCGGACCGCGGCAGCGACGTCGAGCCACTGGCTCGGTGACGGATGGATCACGGCCTGGCCGCGGGACGGCCGGTCGCCCCCGACTGGGGCCCCGTAGCGCTCAGCCATGCCCGCGGCGGATGGTCGCAGTTGCCGTCTGGCCGTCGATCTGTTGAACCGCGATGCCGGCACCGCCGGACTCGCTGGCGGCTCGGCGGGCCAGCAGCTCCCCGGACAGGATCTCCTGGTGGAGCGTGAAGATGGCGTGCATCAGCGTCTCGGGACCGGGCGGGCATCCCGGCGCGTACACGTCCACCGGCACCACCTGGTCTACGCCCTGGACGATGGCGTAGTTGTTGAACATGCCTCCGCTGGAGGCGCACACGCCCATGGAGATGACCCACTTGGGCTCCATCATCTGGTCGTAGATCTGGCGCAGCACCGGGGCCATCTTCTGGGAGACCCGGCCGGCGACGATCATCAGGTCGGCCTGGCGGGGCGAGGCCCGGAAGACCTCCATGCCGTAGCGGGCCAGGTCGTAATGGGCCGCTCCCGTGGCCATCATCTCGATGGCGCAGCAGGCCAGGCCGAAGGTCGCAGGCCAGCAGCTGCGGGCCCTCGACCAGTTGACCAGGCTCTCAAGCTTGGCCGTCATGAAGTTGTGCTGGATGGCCTTGAGGCCGTGCTCCCGCAAGTCGGCGACCTGGTCAGAGACCCCCATCAGACCACCTCCGACGGGCTGGGAACGCGGCCCTCGAGTCCCACGCGTCGAACCGTCGTGCGAGCAGTGCGGGCCGCGGACACGATCTCCTCATCGGGCCCCGTCTCCTCGGAGGGGCTGGCCGAGCGTCCGGGCTTCGACGCCGGCCCCCATTCGAGTGCGCCGGCGGAGATCAGATATACGAACGACTCGAACACCGCGAAGCTGAACACCAGCAGGACGACGAGTCCGAACAGTCCCAGGCCGCCCCGGGCCACCGCGTAGGGGTAGAACAACACGATCTCCACGTCGAAGACGATGAAGATCATGGCCACCAGGAAGAACCGGACGGGAAACCGCTCGGGAGTGTCGCGCGACGGCACGATCCCGCACTCGTAGGGATCCAGCTTGGGAACGGTCGCCCTCCGCGGGGCCAGCAGACCCGAGGCAACGAAGCTCCCCGCCGCGAACAGCGCCGCCAGCACGAACAGCGCGAACAGGGGGAGGTACTGCCCTAGCACCGCTCAGGCGTCCACCCGGAGGTCGATGTTCCCCCGCATCTCAGGCGTCCACTCGTGCTCCCGCCTCGCGCTGGCGCCAGGCCAACTTGTCGCGCTCGTGCAGGAACAGGCACAGCGCGCCGAAGATGCACAGGGAGCCGAGCGCCACCAGGGCCGGCTTGAGGCGGAGGTTGCCGAGGTCGCGGATCATGATCACCGAGATCACCGGCTTGGACTCATCGACGATGGGTCTGGGCGGAGGCTCGCCGGGAACCAGGAGCTGATCGATCACCTCCTGGACCTGCACCACCGCGTATCGGGTTGGATGGGTGATGGTCACCGCGGTGCGGATCTGGGTCCAGATCCGGTCCCACCGGTTCGGGTCGTCGGGCAGTCCCCGCTTGCCGCCGATGGTGTAGGCGTCGAGCAGCTTGAAGTCGTCCTGGGAGACGAACGTGAGGTCGGGGCTCTCCAGCAGCAACGCCACCGCGGAGGCCTGGGCATCGCCCGCCTCGGCGGTGGACAGGAGCTTCCAGCCGCCGAGTTCGATCCGGCCGGCCGCCTCAGCGTCCGCGATCAGGCCGGGCGACACCGCGGCCAGCTCCGACAGCGTGGTGGCACGATTGCGGGCCAACTCGTCGGCGACGAACTCGTCGATCTCGGAGGCGCTGAGCCCTTCGGTCTGGTCCGGCGTGAGCGTGTCCCTGCTGACCACGCCGAACTCGGCCTGCGCGACAGGGTCGTCGGAGTCCACGGCGAGTTCGAAGGCGGTCGGAAGCTCGGGAAGGTCGGGCAGCACTCTTGCCTCTTCCAGAGCCGCCGCGTCGAGGTCGCCCACGTTGATCTCCTGCAAGTGCCAGGTGGGAGCGTCGCCGGCCCACCCGATGCCGTAGATCCACCAGACGACGGCCATGATCACCATCCAGCCGAAGAACCCGGCGGTCGCGATGAGGGTGCCCAGCCGGGTTCCGGTGTTCAGGGCGAGCAGCAACCAGACCGAGCCCATGAGCACGATCACGCCCGCGAATACCGCCATGAAGCCGCGGATCTCGGGATCCCAGGCGAGCCCGGCGATCACATCAAGCGATTCCATGCCACCAGTTCCTCTCGAACGCGACCATCACATCAAGTGCTGCCACGTCACAGGTTCCTCTCGAACGCGACCACGGCGTCGATCTGGTCCTGGGTGAGCGTGGCCGGGTAGACCACATCCAGGCCGTCGTCGGTGCGCGGACCGAAGCCCGGCATCTGGCCGTTGCCGCCCGAGCCGCCCCGGCCGTAGGTCTGGCCGATGCTCTGACCGGCCGAGATGAAGTCGGAGTGCAGGGCCGCGGTCTCGAACTGGTCCAGGGTGCTGCCGCCGGTCAGGTTGGGGCCGAAGAAGCCGCCGCCGTTGTTGTACGCCGCAAGGATCGGGCCGGCGTGGCCGTCGATGCTGTCGTCACCGTCGGTGGTTGCGTCGAAGGACCAGCCGTAGGTGTGGCAGCGGGCGCAGCTGTAGGTGCCTCCCGCGGCCCGGTTGTTGAAGATGATCTCGCCGTAGCTCCGGTACAGCTCGCTGCCGGGCGCCTGGCCCGACGCCAGCAGCTCAAGGCCGGCGTGGCGGATGGCCTCAGCGTTGCCCTCCAGAGACGGGTCGGCGGCCAGAGCCATGGCCCGGGCCTCCTCCACCGCGGCATCCACCGCTCCGAGCCACTCGTCCACCGCACCGTCGTCGGCGGCCACGCCCAGATGCTCGGCTATGCCCTCACGGATTCCGCCGTCCACGATCTCGCGCAGGTCCGACTCGGGGACCTGTATGCGCCGCAGGTAGTAGATCAGGTAGTCGACCTGCTGCGGGGTGAGAGGTCCGCCGCCGGGAGTGCCCCACGCCGGCATCACGTTGTTGCGGCCGTAGTTGAGTACATGGCGGACCTCGTCCTCGCTGAAGCGGGACAGCACGGTGTTCAGCGCCGGGGCGGTCCAGGCCACCGTGGCCACGAAGTTGCCCTCCGCGTCTGTGAGCGTGTACGGCGCGGAGCCGCCGGTGCCGTCGGCGCCGTGGCACCGCTGGCAGTCGGAGCCCTCGACGTAGAGCTCGCCGCCCCGGTCCGCGAAGATCCGGTCGGTGTCCTTGATGAGGCCCTCGTGTCGTCCGGGCTCGCCCAGCCAGTAGAGCGGCAGGCCCACCCCGATGATGGCCAGCATGGCCAGCCCGGCCAGCAGGGACTTGTCGAGCTTGCTGCCCTCCAACTCCTCGTCCTCGAGGTAGGGCCTTCGGTTGGGAGCCAGCTCGATCTCGCTGCCCACCTCGTCGCGGGCCGAGCGCGAGTTGAGGATCAGGTAGACGACATACCCGACGAAGACGATGCCGAGTATGACGAACCCTATGGTTCGCTGGGTGGAGGCGGCGAGGAGCATGCGCGCGGCGGCTTCCTACAGGTCGGTGCGAGCCACTAGTGACTCGCCTGGCCGAGGCAACTCGGCCCCTCGGCTTCCTGGCCGGTGGTGTTGGTGCCGATCGGCGGGCCCTGGATGATCGTGCCGGTGTCGACGGTGAGCGATCCGTCGGCGCTGACTTCCACGGCGAAGCGGTCCATGCCCCTGGGTGCCGGCCCGGCCCGCTTCTCGCCCACCTGGTTGTACTTCGAGCCGTGGCACGGGCACTCGAACCACTGCGAGGTCACGCACTCAGGCACCCGGCAGCCCAGATGGGGGCACTTCTGGTACAGCGCCACGATGCCGCCGTCGAGCCCCAACTGGTGGCCCGCGGTCATCCCGGCCAGTTCGGGCCCCGAGTAGGCCGTGGCGGCCTTCTCCACCGCGCCGTTGGGGTACTCGGTGAGCCACATGCGGCCCTCCGGCTTGTACAGGAACCCGGAGTTGTCGCGGATCTCGGCCAGCAGATCGCTCACCAGGCCCACCTTGATCTTGGAGCCGAAGCCGCTGCTGCCCTGAGGCCACAGGAAGGCGATGCACGCCACGCCGAACCCCGAGAGGCTCAGGCTCATCAGCATCACGATCGTCCGGTTGAAGAACTGGCGGCGGCTCACTCCGATCGTCTCGGGATCGGGCGGGACATAGGGAACGGGCGGCCCGGAGCCTTCCGTCGGCGCCAGCGCGCTGGAGCGAGCCGCAGCCGCGGCCTTCTCCACCTCCCGACCTGTAGGCGGCGCCTCGGCCCGCAGCACCACCGATGACCGGTCCCGGCTGCGGGTCTCGCGCGACAGCATGCCGATGGCGGCGTCCGACTGGCGCCGGCGAACCGCGGCGAGCACAGCCACGATGGCCAGCACGGCCAGCACAGCCACAGCCACATAGATCATCGGTTGCCTCCCACCGTCATAGCTCGAAGAACAGTCCCGCTTGCCAGGGGAATACGAAGTTGAACCCCGGACCCCTGAAGAAGGAGCCGATGATCACCAGCACCGCCCAGAACATGAGGTGGATGGTCATGAGGCTGATGGCGAACTTGCGGTCCTCAGGCTTCTTGGACGGGTTCCTGTCGATGTAGGGCGCCAGCATCAGCGCCAGCAGCCCGACACCGGGAATGGTGACGCCCGCCACCATCGGATGGAACATCGTCAGCAGCTCCTGCAGGCCGAGGAAGTACCAGGGTGCCTTGGAAGGGTTGGGTGTCTGGTTGTAGTTGGCCAGCTCCAGCAGCGGGGCGTTCACGAAGATCGAGAAGATCAGCGTGAACGCGGTGATGAACAGCGAAGCCACGAACTCCACCACCAGCAGGTGCGGCCACACGTGCACCTTGTCCTGTGGCTTGGACTTCACGTCCTGGATCGAGCCCGACTTGACCACCGTCAGCAGGCGCTGGGTGTGCCCGCCGGGGCCGGTGGCACCCGTCGCCGGCGCGGTCGGTGGGGCGGCTACGGCCACTCCCCCGCCGCCGGCTGCCGCGGCCGGAGCCTGGGCCTCCGGGGCGCCGCCGGACGCCTCAGCCCTCGCCGCCTTGGACCGCTCCAGCAGGTGCGGCGGAATCTTGCTTGCCGCCTGTTGCTCGGCCTCGGCAGCGCCGTCGCCTGAGCCTGCGGCTGCGGGCCCGCCTGCCGCGGCGGCCTTGGCCGCCTCGGCCTTGGCCCGGGCCTCCTCGGCCCGCTTGCGCAGATGCTCGGGGATCTCCACCATCGCCGCCTACCTCTACTCCTACAGCGGACCCGAGATGCCGCCGTCCTTGCGGACGCGCCAGAAGTGGACGGCCAGGAAGATCACGAGCACGAACGGCAGCATCAGCACGTGCAGCACGTACCAGCGCAACAGCGTGTCCGTTCCGATCTCCACTCCGCCGAGCAGCACGAACCGCACCTGGTCGCCGAACACGGGCGTGTAGCCCATCATGTTGGTGCCCACGGTCACCGCCCACAGCGCCAGCTGGTCCCACGGCAGCAAGTACCCGGTGAACGACAGCAGCAGCGTCAATTTCAGCAGGATCACGCCGATGACCCAGTTGAACTCCCGGGGCGGCTTGTAGGCCCCGTGGTAGAAGACCCGGGCCATGTGCAGGAACACGGTGATCACCATGAGGTGGGCGCCCCACCGGTGCATGTTGCGGACCAGCAGGCCGAAGGTCACCGAGGTCTGCAGGATGTAGATGTCGTCCCAGGCCTGGGCCGCGGTGGGACGGTAGAAGAACATCAGGAAGATGCCGGTGACGGTCTCGAGGATGAACAGGAAGAAGCTCAGACCGCCCAGGCACAGGGTGTAGCTCACCTTCACGGCGTGACGCTTCACCTTCACGGGGTGAAGGTGGTACAGCACGCTGTTCATGACCACGTACGACCGGTTCCGGGGGCTGTCTGTGTAGCCCTTGCGGAAGATCGACCCGGGCCGGAAGATCGAGGTCCAGGCCTGCGATCCCTGGACCTGGTCGCCCAGCTTCGTCATCTGGGCGACGAGGCGGTCCGGCAGAGGCGTCTTGCGCTCGTCTGTGTCGATGGCCATGGGTCTCCTGCGGATCGAGTCTGGGGGTCGAGATTTTCCTAAGCGAGTCGCATCCCGTAGCCGTAGCCATGGGAGTTGGTTCTCTGGTGAGGGTCGCCCCCGGGGGGAGGATCGCCCATCTTGCCGAGAATGATGACGCCGGTCGGGCAGCGATCCACGCAAAGCGCGCAGCGCGTGCATACGTCATCGTCGATTGTGAAGATCACCTTGTCGGCGGGGTCTATGCCCGGCAGCTCGGTGCCGACGGCCTCGTCGACGGCGTCGGTCGTGACCATGAAGATGCACTTCCACGGGCAGATGTCCACGCAGCCCTCGCACATGATGCACTCTGACTGGTCGATGTGGATGAACTGCTTGGGCTTGACAGCCTGAGCGAGCCAGGCCGCGTCCACCTCCTGGAGCACGTAGTCGTCCCGGAACTCCGGCATGGGCGGGTTGGCGTCGGTAGTGGTCACGCCTCGGATCCCTCCCGAACCAGGGGGCGCCCGAAGCTGGAGAGCTCGACGGCCTCGGCGGCCTCGGCCTTCTTGCCCCGGTTCTGCCACACCATCCACAGCCACACCTGCGCGCCGACCGCGACGACGTAGATCCCGCTGGCGATGACATCGCGGATCACCACATAGGTGATCGTGAACGGGAAGCTGCCGCCCTGCGCCTGGGCCCGCAGGATCCCTCCCGGGCCGACGAAGAGCTTGTCGGTTCGCCAGTTGAGCTCGTTGTCCGCCCACGCGAGCCACTGGTGGGGCACGACCCCGTATATCCAGAACATCCCGAAGAAGACGATCATCGCCCCGAACATGGCCTCGCCCCACGTGACCGAGGTCCCCACGGGGCGGCGCTTCGTGTAGGCGAGGATGGCGCCGACGAGTGCGACCGTGACCACGATTGACAGAGCGAAGGCGACCACCGGTACTCCTCGGCGACGACTACTGACGGCTGGCAGTGTAGTCCGAGCAGGGCGCACCCTCTCCGGACCGGCGTAGGTCTATCAGCGCAGGACGTTCGATCCGAACACCGGGAGGCGTGATGTCGGCGTGGACGCCTGCTCGGGAATGGTTCCGGCGGAGAGAGGACCGTCCCCAACTTCCCCGAGTGGAGGCCATCTCTCCGCCGGAACAGCCTTTACAGTAGCTGAAAATTAACAATATCTCAACCCGTGTGCAGGAGCGCGCGTCTCAGCCTCGGAACTTCGAGGCATAGCCGATGCGCATGGCGGGGCGGAAGATCAACTCGGTGGCCGCGTACATCGATCCGAGAATGCCGTCCAGCACTCCGGCGGTCAGCTGCGAAACCGGTGTGGAGCCCGACAAGAACACCGCGTCCTCGGGTCCGATCTCGAGCTTCAGGCCAGTCAGGCGCCGGTTCCGGCGCAGCAGGTGCTCGTAGAAACGGGCCTCGTTCTCCTCCGGCGCCGGGACCAGGTAGGTCTCGTAGTGCAGAGTGCGCTGGCCGAGGGTGAACCAGATCGTCCACACGTCCTTCTCCTCGCCGCAGACTCGCACGTACCACCGCCGCTGGTCCGGTTCGCCCCGCTCGACCGCGGCTATGGCGCCGTTGGCGGAGGCTGCCGCCGTCAACCACTGATCGATGCGGCCCTCCAGCGCGTTGAGTTCCCGGGGCGAAGCGAGCGGCGCGGTCATCTGAGCGACAGGGTAATGGCGCAGCACGACCCCGGGCCGCGGGCCGCATTGACCGTCACTTGAGGGCGGCGATAGCTTCGCGGCGTGTCATCCGCGGCGCGGCCAGCCGCGATCTCGTCATCGGGATCGACAGAGCGCTCGACACTCTCGAGTTCGCGGCCGTTTCCGCGGCTCTTCGCTGTGGCGCTGTCGGTTATTCTGGTCGCCGGGCTGCTTGAGGTTGGGTGGGCAGGCGCCGCCGCCGGAACTTCGAGCCAGTCAAGCACCTCGACTCTGGGTCCGTGCGATACGGGCTGGGTTGCGCCAACTCCAACAGCCGTGGCGGTCACCAGCGTGCCGATCAAGGTCGCTTCGACCAGCGACGACTATTTCGTGCTGTATGTGAATCGCACGCTCCGCGGCGGCACCTCCACCGACATTGCGGTCTCGGTAACGCTGGGCCAGCCGGGCACGACCACCTTGTCGGACAATCTGGCCGCGTTGGACGCCGGCGACTACCGGGTCGAAAAATATCAGGTTGCCTCGCCCGCCGACATCGACGGAGACTGCATCGACGACATAACCGAACTCAACGACCTCGGGAACCTCAACCCGATAAACCCGGCGTCCACCATGTCCGTCGACCGCGGGCGTACAGCCATCGACTCCCACACGACGTTCCAGCAAATGTCCTATCAGGGGAAAGCGGTTCTCATCGACACACATCTGAGGAATCTGGAGTATGTGAAGTTCTGGCTATTGCGTCCGCCTGGCGGCGAGCCTGAGATCTACTTCATGAACACGAACACGCACCGGTCGCACATCAATTTTGCAATCGCCCTGCCGTTGCCACATGCGAAGCGGGCTGGGGCCATGCGCGGTGAGATCGTGTTCCACCCCAATGTGGTGGCGCCTGACGGTTCTTTGGGCACTTACCGCTTTGCGTTCCAGCCGCTGGATCGGTTCACGTTCGAAGATGTGGCCTATTCGTATGAGCTTCTGGCTGCGGCCATGCCGGCGCTCGCGAACAACCTCATGTACTATCCGATGCCCTCCAACGTCGATCTCTACGAGAAGGAGAAGGCCAAGTACGACGCTTCGAGGGTGAATGTTCTGTTGCA
Source organism: Acidimicrobiia bacterium (assembly GCA_022828135.1). Taxonomy (GTDB): domain Bacteria; phylum Actinomycetota; class Acidimicrobiia; order Acidimicrobiales; family Aldehydirespiratoraceae; genus Aldehydirespirator. Next base: position 40,112 of record JAJEJB010000003.1, read on the forward strand.
GAATGATGTGATGCCCGACGTTGAGTACACGATGCTCAACGAGGCTGAGGGCTATGGCCTGTTGCGCGAGATCGAACCGGGTGAGACTCCCGGACCTCGGGATGTCGCCATTCTTGCCCGGCTGCCCAATGACCTGCCGCGGGTAGCGGGCATCATCACGACCGTTCCGCAGACGCCGCTGTCACATGTGAACCTGCGAGCGATACAGAACAGAGTGCCCAACGCCTTCATCCGCGACGCTCTCGATGACGATGACATCGGTGATCTGATCGACACTCACGTCTATTACAAGACGGCCGCGAGCGGCTATACCCTGCGTGCTGCGACCAAGGCCGAGGTTGACGCCCATCACGCCACCTCAAGGCCTGCGAATGCGCAGGTCCCCGGGCGAGACCTGACGGTGCAGGCGGTCACCTCGCTCGACGACATTGATTTCGACGACTGGAACGCCTTCGGCGTGAAGGCGGCGAACGTGGCGGAATTGAGCGGGCTCACCACGCTGGCCAGCGGGGTGGCGCCCGATGGCTTCGCCATCCCGTTCTACTTCTACGACGAGTTCATGAAGCAGGCGACAGTCTCCGAGGAGACGCTTCTGGGCAAGAAGAAGTGGCCCGATGATGAGAAGATCACGCTGGCGGCCGGGACCACGCTCGCCGACGCGGTGACGCAGATGCTGGCCCACACGAAGTTCCAGGCGGACTATGACATCCAGGAGGAGATGCTCGACGACTTGCGCGACGCCATAGAGGACGCGACCACGCCGCAGTTCATCATCGACGCTCTGGTTGCCATGCACGCCAAGTACCCCGACGGCCAGTCGCTGCGCTACCGCTCCAGCACCAACAACGAGGATCTGCCCAACTTCAACGGTGCCGGCCTCTACGACTCCAAGACGCAAGACCCCGACGAGACCCTGAACGACGGCATCGACAAGTCGATCAAAGGGGTATGGGCCAGCCTGTGGAACTTCAGAGCATTCCTCGAGCGTGAGTACCACCGTGTCGACCACACGGCGACGGCGATGGGCGTGTTGGTGCATCCCAACTATTCCGACGAGCTGGCCAACGGCGTGGCCGTCAGCTTCGATCCCATCACGGAACTCGACGACATGTACTACGTCAACACCCAACTCGGAGAGGATCTGGTCACCAATCCCGAGGCGAACTCGGTGCCCGAGCAGCTGCTGCTGGACTCGGCTGGCACGGCCAACGTGCTGGCTCGCTCCAACCTCGCCGAGGCCGACAAGCTGTTGATGACCGACGCGCAGATGGTTCAGCTGCGCCGCAGCCTCAAGATCATCCACGACCACTTCGCGACGCTCTATGGGATCGCCGACGGCGACGACTTCGCCATGGAGATCGAGTTCAAGATCACCGCGGCCAACAAGCTCGCCATCAAGCAGGCCCGTCCCTGGGTCTTCGCGCCCCCGCTGTCGCTGACGCCCTCGGTCACCCTCGCGTTCGGGGCCGCCGAGGTTGCCGAAGGGTCGCCGCTGTCGCTGACGGTGGCCCGCATCGGTGGCATCCTGGCGGATCCGCTCACCGTCGATCTTTCGTGGAGCGAGTCCGGCGCCATGCTGGCGGGCACACCGCCGACATCGTTGACCATCTCGGCCAACACCACATCCGCCACCGTGACCGTGGCCACGACCGACGACAACACCCCCGAACCCGACAGCGTCGTCACCGTCACCATCGGCCCGAGCAGCGACTACGAAGCAGCTGGCACCGGAACCGCGTCCGCCACTGCGACCGACGACGACCGCTCCACCGTCAAGATCAAGCCACCGCAGACCGCGCTCAGCGAGGGCGACAGTGTCGTGTTCGCTCTGACCCGAACCGGCGGCGACATGACGAAGGTGCTGGTCGTGGACGTTGCCGTCAGCGAGACCGGCGCCATGCTGGCCGGCACACCGCCGACGTCGGTGGCCTTTGGGTCGAACGTGCGCAACGCTGCGCTCACGCTGGCCACGATCGACGACGACACCTCCGAACCCGACAGCGCCATCATCGCGACGGTCGTTCCGCGCCATGACTACGGCATCGCCGCGCCCGGCAAAGCGGTCGCCTTTATTGCCGAGGACGATTCACCGGTCTCGGCTGATGTTTGTGTGGTGGGGTTGTCGGGCGACGTGAGCCTTTCCCATTCGTGGATCGACATGTGTGGTTCTGCGGAAGGACAAGGCCGTTACGCGCGCTACTACTCGTTCTCGTTGGCGAGTGCGAGCACGGTGACGATCGATCTTGAGGCGTCGGTAGACACATATCTGCGCCTGCGGAGAGGTTCCAACAAGAAGTCCGGTGCCACCTTGACCTTTGACGATGACGGCGGCGCCGGGACCAACTCTCAAATCATTGAGGCGCTGACGGCGGGCGATTACACGATAGAGGCGACCACTTACTACCAAGCCAGGACGGGGCCATTCACTTTGACCTTGACGGGCGCTGGTCTGCCCGCGCCGCCGCCGACGGAGCCGGAGGTGAGCATCACGGCAGGCAGCGCTGTCGTCGAGGGCCATAGTGCGGTGTTCACTGTCACGGCCGATCCGGTGCCGTCGAGTGCGTTGACAGTGGATGTGACGGTCGCTTCGTCGGGTGACTTCGGTGCGAGCACAGGGCCGCGGCAGGTGACGATTCCTGCTTCGGGCAGCGCAACGTTGTCGGTCGCCACCACCAACGACATTGTCGACGAAGCAGACGGGTCGGTCACTGTCACCGTAACCAGCGGCTCGGGCTACACCGTGTCGCCCGCCGCGGGTGCAGCGGCTGTCGCGGTGAGCGACGACGACGATCCGGTGTGCGCCCCGAACCTTCCCTCCGATGCGGTGACGGTGTCGGAGGTGACGGGCTGGCGTGACGCTCACGATCATGACAGTGCGCATGTGCTGCGCTGGAACCGGGTGCTGACCGCTCTGGGCGCCGACACCGGCGAGACCGCCATGACCGTGGCCGAGTCGCAGGCGAATGAGGATCAGTTCATGGCGTCGCGCTGGGATCGGGTCACTCGCACCCTCCGGGCGCTGGAGGCATGCAACAACCCGCCGGTGGAGCCCGAGGTGAGCATCACAGCCGGTTCCGGTGTCACTGAGGGCGGCGACGCGGTGTTCACCGTCGCGGCAAGCCCGGCGCCGTCGGCGGCGTTGCTAGTGGATGTGACGGTGGCGCAGAGCGGCGATTTCGGCGCGGCGACGGGCTCCCATCAGGTGACGGTCTCCACGGCTGGTTCGGGTTCGCTGACGTTGTCCACGACCAACGATGATGTTGATGAGCCGGATGGTTCGGTGACGGTGACGGTCGATGACGGCTCGGGCTACTCCGTGTCGTCCACGGCTGGCTCCTCCACGGTTGCGGTGGCCGATGATGACGATCCGCCGCCGCCGGTGTGCGCGCCGCAGTTGCCGTCTGATGCGGTGACGGCGTCGGAGGTGACGGGCTGGCGTGACGCTCACGATCATGACAGTGCGCATGTGCTGCGCTGGAACCGGGTGCTGACCGCTCTGGGCGCCGACACCGGCGAGACGGCCATGACCGTGGCCGAGTCACAGGCGAATGAGGATCAGTTCATGGCGAGCCGCTGGGACCGCGTCACGCGAACGCTTGAAGCGCTCGCACAGTGCAACAATCCGCCGCCTCCGCCGCCCCCTCCGCCGCCGCCTGCTACGCCTGAGGTGAGCATCACCGCCGGCGGCGGGATCACCGAAGGCGGCGACGCAGCGTTCACCGTCGCTGCCGACCCCGCGCCCCCAAGCCCGCTGACGGTTGATGTCGCCGTTGCCGAGACGGGCGACTATGGCGTGAGCACTGGATCGCGCCAGGTCACGATCCCCACCAGCGGCACCGCCACACTGACCGTCGCCACGACCAACGACAGCACCGACGAAGCAGACGGGTCGGTCACCGCCACCGTGAGCAGCGGTCAGGGATACACCGTTTCGAGCACTGCGGGCTCCGCGGCCGTGGCAGTGAGCGACGACGACGATCCCGCACCCCCTCCGCCGCCGCCGGTGATTGAGCCCGAGGTGTCCATCGCTGCGGGTGCGGGCGTGTCCGAGGGCGGCGGCGCAGTCTTCACTGTGACCGCGGATCCGGCGCCGTCGGCTGCGTTGACGGTGGACGTGACGGTCGCGCAGAGCGGCGATTTCGGCGCGGCGACGGGTTCTCGGCAGGTCACGGTGCCCACGTCTGGAAGCGCAGCGCTGACGGTGTCCACCACCGACGACAGCACCGACGAGGCCGACGGTTCGGTGACGGTGACGGTCGATGACGGCTCGGGCTACACGGTCTCCGCGACACAAGCCTCGGCGACGGTCGCCGTCGCCGACGACGACGACCCGCCCCCGCCGGCGTCGAAGCCGTCGATCTCAGTGGGCGACGCGACGGCCGGCGAGGGCGACGGCGCGGTCGGGTTCACCGTGGAGCTCAGCGCCGCGAGCGCCGGCACGGTGACGGTGTACTACTCCATGTACGGCGGCACCGCGACGGCCTATGACGACTACCGGCCCGAGTGGGGCAGCGTCACCTTCGCCCCAGGCGAGACCTCCCAAACCGTGCAGGTCTCGCTCATCGACGACCGCACCCCCGGCGAGGGAACCGAGACCTTCGTGCTGAGGCTGCGCCTCTTCGACACCACCCACGCCACAATGGGCGACGGCCAAGCCACCATGACCATCACCGACAACGACTAGAGGCCGAGCGGATAGACCCCGCTGCGACAAGACCGCTCTCACCTACCCGCGCACGCGCTTAGCCGCGAGCGCAGTCGACCAGCACCCGGGTGGCGAGACCGTCGAAGATTCTGCGCAGGCGGCCGGCGGTGGCCGTCCAGGAGTACCGACCGGCCATCTCGGCGCCCCGGCGGGCCATGGACGCGGCCAGCGCCGAGTTGTCGAGGATGGACAGCACCGCCTCGGTGTAGCGGGCCGGGTCGCGTTCCGGGATGCGGAAGCCGTTGCGACCGTGGTCCACCAGCGTTCGCAGCCCGCCCACGTCGGCAGCGACAACCGGCACGCCACAGGCTGCAGCCTCCAGGGCGACGAGGCCGAACGACTCCGACCGGCTGGGCACGAGGCACACATCCGCGGCCCGGTAGTAGGTCGAGAGCAGGTGGTGCGGTTGCGGGGGAACCAACGCGACGCGTCCTTGCAGGCGGTGGCGGCGGACGGCGCGGTCGAGTCGCAGGAGTTCGCGCTCTCCGTCGGGACCCGAGGCGCCCCCCACCACGAGGAGCTGGGCGTCGCCGTAGCGACGGCGAAGGCCGGCGAGGGTCTCCACGGCTACGTCGAGACCCTTCAAGGGCTGAATACGACCGACGAACAGCAGCACCGGGCCGTCACCCAGCCCCAGCGCGGCGCGGGCTCCCGGGCGCGACCCCACCGAGAACACGGCCCCGTCGACGCCGGGCGCCACCACGTCGATGCGTTTGGGATCGGCGCCGTACAGCCCCGCGAGCTGCTGCAACTCCGTCACTGAGTTGGCCGTGATGACGTCGGAGCAGGCGATCACCTCCGCCTCGGCATCGATTCGGCGCTGCGGTTCGGGATCACCGGTCTCGGCCTTGACTCGAGCCAGCGTGTGGAAGGTGGACACGAGCGGCAGGTCGAGCTCGTGCTTCAGGCGGTGGCCGGCCAGCCCCGACAGCCAGTAGTTGGCGTGCAGCACGTCTACCGGGTGCTGCTGGAGCCACGCTCCGACACCGTCGGCGAAGTCCTCCACCACGCCCGGGAGCGACTCCTTGGACATTTCGGTGGCTCCGGCAGCCACATGGACGACTCTGAATCCGGGCTCCACGTCGACGACGGTGGGCCCGTCGCGGTTGCGCCTCACGAAAACGGTGGCGTCGATGCCTGTCTGGGCCAGCGCGGAGACGAGCTCCCGCACGTAGACGTTCATGCCGCCCGCGTCGCCCCGTCCGGGCAGCACGAGCGGAGATGTGTGAAGCGACAGGACCGCGGCGCGACTCACGAACGATGGAGGATATCTGTCGTCTGTTGGCTAGCCGCCCGAGACGGGGGGCAGCACGGCAATCTCGTCGTCGTCTCCTACGGGTGCGTTGGGCGCGGTCGGCTCGCCGTTGCACCACACCTGACAAGTCTCCAGCAGCCCGGCAAAGTCATGGCCATAGCGGTCACAGGCCTCCTCCAAGACCTCTCGGACGGTGGCGCCGGGCACCCTGTCACGACCGGTCCCGGCCGCCTCCCGAGCCGATGCGAACAGTCGCAGACGCGCCACGGGCGCCATGGTAGTCATGGCCGGCAGGCATCCGCGGCCTGCTGATGCCGTCGGGTTACGGTCGCTCGCGATCATGGTCAATATTCTCGTCGTCCGTCACGCCGAGTCCGTCTGGAACCTGGACGGCCGCTGGCAGGGCCACGCCGACCCCCCGCTGTCGGTCGCGGGCGCTGCTCAGGCGCGGGCCGCAGCCGCCAACCTGGACGGTGTCGAGTGCATCGTCTCCAGCGATCTTGACCGGGCTCGCGAGACTGCCGAGATCATCGCCGAATCACTCGGCACCGGGCCGGTGACCTGCGATCCGGGATGGCGCGAGCGCAACGTGGGCCTGTGGCAGGGGCTCACCAGCGAGCAGATCGAGCGCGACTTCCCCGGCGATCTGGCCGCAGGGAACTATCCACCCGGCTGGGAAAGTGACGAGTCGCTGATCGAGCGTGTGTTCGACGCCGCGCACCGCAGCGCGGCCCGGGCCTCGTCCGGTGATGTGCTGGTTGTGTCACATGCCGGTGTTATCTATACACTTGAAAGGTATTTCGGATGCGCCTTCAGGCGCATCGGCAATCTCGGTGGTCTCCGGATCCTGGTGCAGTCGGGTGACGTGCGCTTGCAAGGCCGAATCGCGCTCACTGGCGACGGTGCGTGCCTCAGGCCCGCTGCCACAACGGAGCGACGATGAGCGTTATCGAAACACCCCTTGGCGACGCCGAGGAGGCGCCCACGCCCCAGAGTCTCCCGCCCGTGCGGGTGATCCGCAGTTCCAAGCGACAGAAGACGGTGTCGGCCCGCATGTCGGACGGCGTGCTGGTCGTGCGGGTTCCAGCGTGGACCACGAAGGACGAGGAGCAGGCCCTGGTGAGCAAGGTCCTGACCCGCTTCGAGGAGAAGTGGCGGTGCGGCCACCTGCCGCTGGAGCCCAGGGCCCGGGAGCTCGCGGCCCGCTTCGGCCTTCCCGAGCCGCGCTCGATCCAGTGGTCGTCCCGGCAGCGCCTGCGTTGGGGATCCTGCTCGACCGGAAGCGGCGACATCCGGATCTCGACCCGGCTGGCCGAGGCACCCCCCTGGGTCCTCGACCATGTGATCATCCACGAGCTGGCGCACCTCGTCGTAGCCGAGCACTCACCCGAGTTCCAGGCCCTCGTGAACCGCAACCCCTACGCGGAGCGAGCCGAAGGGTACCTGTTGGCCCTCAGCGACCTCGGCCGCACAGCGAGGCCGTCACAGGACGCCCTCGCCAGCTGACACCCCCGATCAGCTGTTCCCAGCCGCGGGATCGCCGGCTGACTCTTCGAGTTGGGCTGCGAGTGTCTCGGCCGCTTCCAGGTTGTCGGTGTCGAGCGCGGAGAGGGCTGAGTCCACGGTGTCCAGGTCCCGCTCGATGCCTTCGAGTTGGGCCGCGCTGCGAGCCGCTTCGCCGTCGGGAGGTGGGTGGTCGTCCGCCTCGCCGGCGGCTTGACCCTCCGGGGGCACCGCCCCGCCTGTCTCGTCCATGCCAAGAGAGTAACCGCGGCGCGCGCACCCGAGATCTGAGAGACTGGGCGCCGTGGCTCTCAACGTTCTCGGCGGCGAGTTGCAGCCGTGCTCCTTCGACCCGCTCACCGGCTGGTTCCGGGACGGCTGCTGCAACACCGACTCCGGCGACTACGGCGTGCACACAGTGTGCGCGGTTATGACCGCCGAGTTCCTTGAATTCTCAAGGGCCGCAGGCAACGATCTCTCGACCCCGCAGCCGGCCATCGGCTTCGACGGGCTGTCGCCCGGCGACCACTGGTGCCTCTGCGCACCTCGTTGGACGGAGGCGCTCGAGGCCGGAGCCGCGCCCCAGGTCGTGCTGGAGGCGACCCACGCCCGCACGCTGGAATGGGCGAACCTCAGCGACCTGAACGCCCACCGCTTCACGGGCGAGCCTGCCTGAAAGCGTCGCGGTCGCTGCCAGAATGGGGGCGGGCCGCTAGCTCATCGGGTAGAGCAGGAGACTTTTAATCTCAAGGTGCCGGGTTCGAGCCCCGGGCGGCCCACCGGCTGGAACCTGTACGGCTAGCGGTACCCTCCACTGCCGTGGAGTGGAACCCGGGACCTCAGGACCAGGGTCCTTTCTGGCCCGGCGACGCCGAGCGGCGCAGCCCGCGGTGGGTGCCGATACTCGTAGCCGTCGCGTTGGTGATCGTGGTCGTGGGCGGCGTGATCTGGTGGCTCGGTCGCGACGGTGGAGACGACGGTGACACTCCGGCCGCCGCGGACGGCACCGAGGAGTTGAGCCAGGACAGCGAAGCGGCCGCGGCGCCCGCCGTCGAAGATGACGACGACGGGAGCACAGGGAGCGGGAGCACAGGGAGCGGGAGCACGGGGGACGGGAGCATCGGGGACGGGGCGACCACGACCTCAACCTCCGCGGCCACCTCCACTACGACCACGGTCCAGGCCACCACCACCACGATCACGACCGTGCCGCCGGACAACCCGGAGCAATTCGGGCCGCCGAGGCTCAGCAACCGATCCACCGTCTCGACCGTCGGCCTCGACGAGGTCCACTTCGGGATGACGGTCGCCGACGCCCAGCAAGCCGCGGGGACGGTGCTTGTGCCCGCGGGACCGACCGGCGCCTGCTACCACGTCGTGCCCCACGACGCTCCCGAGGGGATCGTCTTCCTGGTGCACTCGGGCACCATCGAGCGAGTGGACATCAACAGCGGGCCGATCACGACCCGCTCCGGCGTGGGCGTCGGGTCTCCCGAGAGCATGGTCACCGACCTCTTCGGCGACCGCATCGAGCGGGAGGTTCGGGTCGACGGCACCGTCGACCTGGTCTTCGTGCCGAGGGACCCGGGAGACCAGAACTACCGGGTGGTGTTCAACGTCTCCGAGGGAGCCGTGCGGGCCTTCAAGTCCGGGCGCCTGCCCCAGGTGATGCAGGACACCGGCTGCGAGACCCCCCAATAGCAGACAGCGAGCTTGCGGAGCCGTCAGGAGGGCGGTTCGCGCTCGTAGCTGTAGCAGTGGATCTCGAACTCTCCGAAGCCGACCTCGGTGGCCTCGCCCGTCTCCAGGTCCAGATCCCGCACGAAGCGGATGGCAGAGGCGCGGATCACGTCGTCCTGCAGGTAGAAGTCCAGCGGGCTCTCCAGCGACGGCTCGATGCGCGTCTCGTCCGCTAGGCGAAGACCGACGTAGGGATCGACGAACGAGGCCTCCAGGTACAGCTCCACCGGACCTCCGGAGACGGGATCGTCGCCCGCCCCCAGTACCACCACGTCACCCGCGCCGCGGTCATGGCAGGTGACCGCGAACTCGTACTGGACGTCGCCGACCTTGGCTGTTCCCTCGGAGCCAGGAGGCTCCGGCGGCGCGGTGGTCGTGGTCACGACCTCCTCGTCAACCGTCTCCTCGGCCACCAGCGGACCGTCGGCGGTGTCGGCGCAAGCCGGCGCGGCTATGGCGGCTCCGGCGACCGCGAGCAAGACGCCGAAGCCGCGCAGCAGCCTTCCGGGCGCGCCGCGGCAACGAGACGGCATCGCGCAACGCTACGCGCCCGGCGCTGGGCACGCCGCATCAAGAGCCCCGGACCGGGTGGAGATGTAGGGTTGGGCGGTGCCCTCACAGAGCGAGTTGCGAAAGCGCCAGGTCCGGTCCGCCAGGCAGTCGGCCGGCAGCGGGCCGCGCACCGGCTCCCGCCGGGACCGGCAGCGTCGCCTGGTGGCGGTGGTTGCGGTGCTGGTGGTGACGATGATGGTGGCCTCGCTGGCCGTGGGCCTCCTGGCCTAGTGGGGCGCTACAGACGATGAGCACGGCCAAGCGGGAGCGCCAGCGCGAGAACCGGCGCATGCGCCTGGCCGCCGACGAGGCCGCCGCCAAGCAGTACGCCACCCGACGGCGCGTCAAGCTCATCGGCATCGCCGCGGTGGTGGTGGCCGCGGCGCTCGCGGTGCTCGGGTTCCTCCAGCGCGACAACTCCGAACCCGAGCCGGCCGCTGAGCCGGCCGCTGAGCCGGCGGTCGAGCCGGCGGTCGAGCCGGCGGCGGCAGCATGTCCGGCTGTCGACGGGTCGAGTCCCCGGACGATCGACTTCGACAGCCCCCACCCCATGTGCATCGACCCCGAGGCTCGCTATGTCGCCGTCTTCGACACCAGCGAGGGCGAGATGCGATACGAGCTGACCGCGTCGGAGACCCCGCTGACCGTCAACAACTTCGTGACGCTGGCCCGCTGGGGCTACTACGACGACACCCTGCTGTTCCGCACCGACCCGTCCATCGACATCATCCAGGGCGGCTCGCCCCACACCAACGACAACCGGGATCCCGGACCCGGGTACACGATCGCCGACGAGCCCGCCTTCGACGCCGACCCGGAGACCGGCGGGCTCACCGGGCCGTACCGCTATCAGCCCGGCCAGCTCGTGATGGCCCGGTCGGCCGGACCGGACTCGGCCAGCGCGCAGTTCTTCCTGACCACCGGCCCCAACGCCTCCAGGCTGGACGGCCAGGGCACCTACGTGGTATTCGGCCAGACCGACGACGCCGGACTGGCCGTGGCCCAGTCGATCATCGGCCTTCACGAACCGGGTGGATCCCTCGGCGGGGCGCCATCGCGTGACGTGACCGTCCACTCGGTCACCATCGAGGAGACCTGAGCCGACCGGGCGGAAAGCGAACTGGCAGCGCTGAGTGCCGTTTACGGCGCTCCCGGCTGCCAATTCTCCAGATCGACGGTGGTGCCGCCTTGGCGGGTCTCGACCGTGCCACCGAGCACGGTCCAGTCCTGGCGACTGGAGGATGACGCCAGCACCTCTGGCTCGGCCGTAGAACACACCGCCGCGCCGGACTCAAGGGCCATGAACAGCACCGACTCCGGGACCATCCCCCACAGGCGCCGGCGCCGGTCACGGGGCCAGTTCTCCCAGCCGGCCGCGACGACGATGCCGTCATGGAGCCCCAGGCCGACGGTGAGCGCGCCGCCGCGGTCGTCCACCATCGAGGCGCACACCGCCGCCGCGGCCGCACCCGACCAGACGATGTCGGCGCCACGCCGCTGCGCCGACACGATCGCCTCCAGCAGCGGGGTCGCCTTGACCGCGCTCACGAAATGGGCAGGGGACCCGTCCAGAACCAGCACGCCGTCGCACTCTGCGATCGGCCCGCACACCTCGCGGTCCAGCGCGTCGGACCGGCGCAATGCGCTCACCACTGCGGGCCGGAGGGACAGCGCTTCGGCCCAGGCGCCGATCCGGGACATCAGCGCGTCGGGACGCCGGAAGGCGGCCGCCACGGTCACAACCGCGACCGAGTCGCAACCCGTCAGAGCACGGCCCGCGGGCGTGCCCGCATCCAACTCGCGGCCCCCGGCAAGGACGAGCCGACTCATGTGCCTTCAGATCGAGGGGACTGGCGGCGGGCTCTCAGCACCACGTACTGGCGCCACTCGGGCGGGACCGATGTCGCCTCGCGGCGGTGGATGTCGGTGACAAACAGACCGCGGGAGCGCACGGCCGACACCACGTCGCGGCCTCGGGTGCGGGGCCAGGGCGGGCGGGATCGGGCGGTCAGCCACCTGGGCAATGCCCCGCGGTAGAGCCCGGCGGGCTCCACCATGAGGATCCAACCCTCGTCGGCCAGGACCTGATCGATCGCGGCGACATAATCCTCGAGCGAGGTCGCCTGGGGGGTGCACATGAAGGACAGGACCGTGTCGTAGCGAGCACCGCTGCGGCTCTCGGACCGCAGCGCGGCCTCGGAGTCCCCGGCCGGCACGCTGAACACCCGGCCCACGGCGGTGGCAGCCAGCGTCCGGCAGCGCTCGTCCACCTCTTCCAGCAGGGCCGCGGGGGGTACCGCCAAGTCCCGCTCCCCGGCCCGGGCACCGGTGGTCATCGTTCCAACCTACTCTCTCCACATGCCCGCCGATGCGAGGCTGGATGCTTGCCGCTGGGTCTTCCCAGATCCCTCCAGCAGTGACGAGGGGGGCCTAGTGGCGGTCGGCGCCGACCTTGAGCCGGCCACCCTGCTGGCCGCCTACAGCCGAGGCCTGTTTCCAATGCCGTTGAAGCCAGAGGGGCGCATCGGGTGGTGGTCCCCTCCCGAGCGTGGCGTCCTGGAGCCCGACGGGCTGATCGTGCACCGCTCGCTGCGCCGGGCCTGCCGCCGCTTCGACGTCAGGGTGGACACCGCCTTCGCCGAAGTAGTCGACGGCTGCGCCGACCCAAGCCGGCCCCACGGCTGGATCGACGATCAGATGCGGACCGCGTACGTGCGCCTTCACCACGCGGGCCTCGCCCACAGCGTCGAGACGTGGCGCGACGGCGAGTTGGTCGGCGGCCTCTACGGCGTGGCCGTGGGCGGGCTGTTCGCCGGCGAGTCCATGTTCTACCGGACCAGGGATGCCTCGAAGGTCGCTCTCGTGGCCCTGGCTGCGGGCCTCCAGGACGGCTTCTCGAGACTGATCGACGTCCAATGGGCGACGCCGCACCTGCTCTCCCTCGGCGTGAGCGCCATCCCGCGCCCGCAGTACCTGCGGCGCCTGCCGGCGCTGCTCGCCTCCCCGCTTCCGGCGATGTTCCGGTCGGGCGGTTAGTGCGGCTGGGTCAGGTCCAGCCGCCGTAGCGGGCCCGGCGTCTCCAGGGTCGGCCGGCATAGCGCCAGCGGGGTGACGCCGCCGGCATGGTTGGGGCGGCGAGGTGCGGCCAGATCTCGGAGCGGAATTCCTCGACCGCGGCAGCGATCGCAGCCCGCTCGGCATCGGTCGGCTCCGGGGTGATCGACGCGATCTCCGAGCCGCCTGCGACCTGGCTTCCTGCGGTCGTCTCCACGGCGGTCACAGCGGGACGTTCCCGTGCTTGCGCTCGGGGATCTCCTCGCGCTTGGACTCCAGCACCCGCAGACCGGCCACGATCTTGCGGCGAGTCTGCGACGGCTCGATCACCTCGTCCACGAAGCCGCGCTCGGCTGCGACATAGGGGTTGGCCAGCCTCTGCGTGTAGTCGTCCACCAGCTCGTCTCGGCGGGCCGCCGGATCGGCTGCGTCAGCCAACTCGCGGCGGTAGATGATCTCGACCGCGCCCTGGGGGCCCATGACGGCGATCTCGGCGGAGGGCCAAGCGAAGGAGAGGTCCGAGCCGACACCCTTGGAGTCCATGACCACGTAGGCGCCCCCGTAGGCCTTGCGGGTTATGACCGAGATGCGGGGCACCGCGGCCTCGCAGTAGGCGTACAGGAGCTTGGCCCCGTGACGGATGATGCCGCCGTGCTCCTGGTCGACGCCGGGCAGGAAGCCGGGGACATCGACGAAGGTCAGAAGCGGGATGTTGAAGGCGTCGCAGGTGCGCACGAAGCGGGCCGCCTTCTCAGCCGATTCGATGTCGAGGACGCCGGCCAGGACCATCGGCTGGTTGCCCACGACGCCCACCGAGCGCCCGTCGATGCGGGCGAACCCGCACACGATGCTGCGGGCCCAGGAGGCGTGATACTCCAGGAAGTCGCCGTCGTCGGCGACCTCGGCGATCACGTCCTTCATGTCGTACGGGACGTTGGGGCTGTCGGGCAGCAGGGTGTCCAGTGCCGGGCACTCGCGATCGGGGTCGTCGGCCGACTTGTAGGCCGGGGGCTGCTCGAGGTTGTTGGAGGGCAGGAAGGACAGCAGCGCCTTCACGTCGTCGAGAACATCTTGCTCGCTCGAGGCGACGAAGGTGGCCACCCCCGACTTGGTGCTGTGACTGGTGGCCCCTCCCAGATCCTCGAGGGTCACCTCCTCGCCGGTGACCGTCCTCACCACGTCGGGTCCGGTGATGAACATGTGCGACTTCTCGCGCACCATGAAGATGAAGTCGGTCATAGCCGGGCTGTACACGGCTCCCCCGGCGCACGGTCCGAGGATCACGCTGATCTGGGGGATCACACCCGAGGCCTGGACGTTGCGGAAGAAGATCCCGCCGTAGCCGTCCAGCGAGACGACGCCCTCCTGGATGCGGGCGCCGGCGCCGTCGTTGAGGCCGATGATGGGCGCGCCGACCGACACCGCGAGGTCCATCACCTTGTGGAGCTTCTCGGCGAACACCTCGCCCAGCGCGCCGCCCATGACCGTGAAGTCCTGGGCGAACACGAAGACCTTACGGCCGTCGATGGTCCCCCAGCCGGTGATCACACCGTCGGTGTAGGGCCGGTCGTCCAGCCCGGCCTCGTGGGCGCGGTGGCGGGCCAGCATGTCGAGCTCATGGAACGAGCCTTCGTCGAGCAGGTAGTCGAGCCGCTCCCGGGCCAGCATCTTGCCCTTGTCGTGCTGGCGCTTCACGGCCCGCTCGGGTCCGGCCGCCAGCGCCTCGGACTTGCGCGCTCTCAGATCCTCGAGCTTGTCGTGCATGGACGCCCCGGCCACGGGCCTGAAGGCTACCGGTAGCCCGCGGCGTGCCGGGCTTCGGGCATTGGGCGCTCCGGAGTGGCGGCCGGCTCCGGCTCAGTGATCGGGCCGTAGCCTACGACGATGGCCGAACAGGGTTCGAACGACTGCGGCGGGGCGCCATCGGCCCGCACCCGGGTGCGGCGGGGGGTGCCGAGGGCCCGTTACGGGCGCGACGACATTCTCGGGATCCTCGACGCCGGGATGATCGCCCATGTGGGCGTGACCACGCCCGAGGGGCCGCTGGTGCTGCCCATGGCCTACGGCCACGACCGTGAGCGTCTCTACCTGCACGGCGCGGCCGCCAACCATCTGCTCGGCACCGGCGACGGCCATGAGGTGTGTGTGACCGTCACCCATCTCGACGGGCTGGTGATGGCCCGCACACCGTTCCACAACTCGATGAACTACCGGTCGGTGGTGGTGCGGGGCCTAGCGACCCGAATCGACGACGAGGCAGGCAAGCGCCGGGCCTTGAAGCTGGTCACCGACCATGTAGTGGCCAACTGGGACTCCGTCCGCCCGCCGTCGCAGACAGACCTGCGCAAGACGCTCGTGCTGGAGTTGCCGCTGACGGAGGCGTCGGCCAAGGTCCGCACCGGTGACCCGGTCGATGAGCCCGACGACATCGCCGGTCCGTGGTGGGCCGGCGTCGTGCCGATCACTTCCCGCTTCGAGCCGCCGGTCGCGTCGGCCGATCTCATCAGCGGCGCCGAGCCTCCGGAGTCCATCGCCGACATGGCCGGCCACACCCCCGACGAGAGACCGCAGCCCGACCGGGGCTGAACGGGAGTTCGAAGGCCATCCGCGGCCGGGGCCGAGACCGACCCCGCACGCCTAGTAGTCGTCGTAGTCGTCGTCGTACTCGTCGTAGTCGTCGTCGTACTCGTCGTAGTCGTCGTCGTACTCGTCGTCGTAGGGCTCGTACTCCTCGGAGGTGGCGTAGTCATCGCCGCCGACGAGCAGGTCCTCGTCGACGATCGCCTCCGGCGGCGGGGCGTCCACGCTGATATCGGCGTCGAAGTCGAAGAACTCCAGGGTCAGCAGGCTCGAGGGCATCCCAGCGTCGGCGTCCTCTCCGGCGAGACCGGCGAACATTGAGGCCAGGTCGAACGTCAAGCGCCGTATCAGGCTCTCGTCATCGATCCATACGTCCACTTCGAAGCCTGCGTCGAGGAATCCGAAGATCTGATCCATCCCCTCTGCGAACGGGTCCGAGGCGGTGTCGTCGAACGCGCCGGCTTCGGAGGTCTCGTCGTCGTCGGGCTCCATTCCCAGGGCCTCGCCCATCAAATCGAGCAGCGATACCTGGAAACGCACTCTGGTGGCCTCCACCCCCCTGACGTCCTCCCGGCCAACGATCTCGGGGGCGCTGGCGGCCTCCAGGAAGGCGCCCGTCTCGCCCAGCAGGTCGCAGTCGCTGGGCGGGGCGTCGAGCATCTGGGGGAAGGCGCACATCACTCCCGCTGATCCCATGACATCGCTCATCGGATCAGCGCCCGGGACGGGTTCGGCCACGTACCAGGCCTCGTCGACGCCCAGTCCCGCCAGGGTCTCCGCCGCGGCCGGAGGCCTCACATACACGACACCCCCCACGTACCGCATCTCGGCATCGGCGCCGCCGGGGAACTCCGGGTCCATCCCGGGCGGCAGCTCGATCGACACCGCGAGATCGCCGTCGGCATCGGATTCGAAGCTCGTCGAGAACTCGAACCCCGGTGCGAGCTCGACACTCGCCTCGCCGCGGACCGAGCGCCCGTCAAGGGTCGTCGTGGCCGAGGCCAGCAGAGCCTCGGCGTCCATGGGCGCGGCCGGGTCGCCGCCGTCGGCCGCACTGGCCTCGCCCGGCTCGTCCGAGCCCGCGTCAGGCTCACCGCCGTCCGTGATCGCGTCGGGGTCGCTCGCCTCGGTGCCGTCCGTCTCCGGCGAGTCGTCCGGTCCCGCTTGGGTGGTGACGGTCGCCTCACCCTCGGGCTGCTGATCGCTGACGGTGTCGGCATCGCCGCCGCCACAGGCTGCACCTACTAGCGCCAATGCCGCCAGCAGCGTCGTGGCCAATCGGATCCTGAGCATCTTCGCCTCCCAACGGCGAGGCACTTGTGTGCCTCCGACACTACTGACGCCCACATGGCCGCCCGCGGTTCCAAGATTTAGCCAGCCTTGACCGAGCATCCGCCTGCCGCGGCCACCCTCTTGCCCGTCGTTCGGCACGATCGCAGTCACGCCGCCACGATGGCCCGACTCTCCCGCACGACCGTCAGCCGTCCGGCTCGCCGGTCTGATGCGGCCGGGACGGCGGGTTGACATGGACGGTGACGATCTCGAGCTCGTGGTACTGCTGGTGGAGCACTGAGGCCGCGTAGTGCTGGAGCAGCCGCAGCGAGACGTCGCGCTCGACCGGTCTGTCCGCGGTCGGCTCGTCGAGCACGGCCAGCCGGTCCTCGATGTTCTCGCCCCGGGCCGCGGCCACGAACTCGAGCACGGCCCGCCCGTCCTGCTTGCTGGCTGTCACACGCAGCGCTCGCCCGGCGAGGTCGTCGTCAGCCCCTTCGACGTCCAACAACGTCAGCAGGGTCTCCTCGGCGACCGCGTCGAGCCTCTCCGACATCGGAGTCCCCCAGCGGTGGCGCGTCGCGAAGTCGTCCAGGAACTGCCGGATGCGCGGCAGCTCCGACAACGCCAGGTCTGTTCGCAGCCGATGGCGGCGGGCTTGGGTCGCCTCCATGAACAGCGTCAGCACGATCGCCACCAGGCCGCCCGCAGTCATGCCGTTCTCTAGGAAGCCGCCGGCGAACCCCTCCAGGTACTCCGGGAAGATCAGGTTGTTCTGGAAGCCGACGCCGAGCCAGAACGCGACTCCCGCGATGAGGCCCTTGCGGTAGTCCGCGGCCTCTTCGGCGACGATGCGCATGCCGACGACGAACAGCAGCGCTATCAGCACCGTGGCGTACGCCGCGACGACTGCGTCGGGTATCGCGATCACCAACGCCAGGAACTTGGGCAGGAGGGCCATCACCATGAAGACGACACCGATGGCAACGCCGACGCGGCGGGCGGCGACCCCGGTGAGCTCGGTGATGGCAACGCTGCTGGAGTAGGTCGTGTTCGGGACCGTGCCGGCCAGTCCCGACAGCAGATTGCCGGTGCCGTCGGCGGCCACCGCTCCCTGAACGACGCGGTAGTCCACCGCCCGCGGCTGGCGCCACGAGACGCGCTGTATGGCCACCGAGTCGCCCAGAGTCTCGATCGCGCCGATGATCGTGACCATCACGAAAGCGGGCAGAAGGCTCCAGAACGCCGAGCCGAACGAGAGGTCGAGGCCGGGCCAGTCGGCATCGGGCAGACCGATCCAGGCCGCGTCAGCCACCCGGTCCGTGTCGTACAGCCCGAAGGCCGCGGCCACCACCGAGCCGGCCACGACGCCGATGACCGGCGCCCACAGCCGGAGGCTGCCTGAGGATCCCAGCGCCACGGCAATGATCACGACCATGGTGACCACGTAGGTCGTGGGCGAGCTCCATTCGGAGCTGCCCTCCGGTGAGGCCGTCACCATGTCGAAGAGGAGCGGCATCACGGTCACCGCGATCAGCATCACCACCGTGCCGGCGACGGTGGGGGTCAGGAGTCTCCTGAACAGCGACAGCCTCGCGGCGAGCAGGAACTGGAAGAGCGACGACGCCACCACGAGCGTGGCCAGCAGTCCGGGGCCTCCCTCCAGCAGCGCGGCCACGCACACCGCGATGAACGCGCCCGACGTCCCCATCATCAGCACGTACCCGGCGCCGATGCGTCCGAGCCGCACCGCCTGGAGGACTGTGCTGGCCCCGCTGACGACCGCGGCCGCGAACACCGCCCATGTCAGGTACGACTCGCTCTCGCCGGCGGCCCGGATGATGATCGCGGGTGTGAGCACGATGCCCGCGATGGCGAGGACCGCGAACTGGAGGCCCAGTCCGGCGGTCAGCGCCGCGGGCGGCTTGTCGTCGGGCTCGTACCGGATGTGGCGCGGCTGTGCCGATGCTGCCTGTTCCATGACGACGATGATTGCGAAGACATGCCGCACTTCCAACATTGCGACTGGCTGGCGTGGGGCCGTCCTGGACGCGGCGAGGTAGCGGCCGACCGGATGCGTTGATTGCATGGCGGGATGGACAGAGACGAGTTTCACGACAAAGTGGTGTCCGGGCGGGCCTGGGCCGAGTTCTGCGACGCCCTGAAGGCTGCCGGTGACCTGGTCCAGGAACGGTCCACCTGCGACCTGGACCGGATCGAGGGCTACCGGTTCCTGAGCCGGCTGGCCCGGGGCGGGCTCTACAGCTCGATCGAGACCGGCGACGTGCGCTTCCCGGTGCTCACAACCATGCCCGACCAGGTCAAGATCGGCTCGGACAATCCCGACTCGCTCTACATGTCGGGCAACATCGACGGCCGGCTCAACTACCGCATCTCCGGCCAGCGGGGGACCGTCCACTACCTGTCTTTCACCGCCTTCACCGGAAGCTACGGCGTGGGCCAGGAGCGTCTCGGCCAGGCCGGCTTCCTGCACGGAGGGGACCTCCTCGTCGACGACGACGGTCGCTTCGAGATCTTCGTCGGGCCCGAGCAACGGGGCGACAACTGGCTGCAGACCAGTCCCGAGCCGACCCTCATCGCCATCCGGCAGTTCTTCCTGGACCGCGACAACGAGCTGCCGATCTCGGTGCGGATCGAGTGCCTCGACCACGACGATCTCCCCCCGCCGCTGCCGGCCGAGCGGTTGGGCAAGGCGCTGGAGTCGGCGGCCGCGTTCGTGGCCGGAGTGTCAGCCGTCTTCAGCGGATGGGTGGACGATCTCGGCGCCAGTGCCCGCAACGGCCTCACGACCGAGGCGGGGCCGATGCAGGGAGCCTGGGGCGACCCCAACCAGATCTTCCGGCACGGCACCTACGACCTCGACGACGGCGAGGCCCTGCTGATCGAGTTCACCCCGCCCGAGTGCTTCTACTGGAACTTCCAGGTGGACAACCGCTGGATGGAGAGCCTCGACTACCGCCGGCTGCCGGTGACCGTCAACAAGCGCACCGCCCGCTACGAGCCCGACGGCTCGGTGCGCATCGTGGTGGCGGCTGCCGACCCCGGCTTCGGCAACTGGATGTCGACCGACGGGCACCGCTTCGGCGCCATCGGCCTGCGCTGGAACCAGGCCGTCGCCGACGTCGAGCCCGACGTACGGGTGATCAGCGTCTAGTCCAGGAACTTGAAGGCGGTCCGCATCTCGGCCACGAACAGCTCGGGCTGCTCGAACGCCGCGAAGTGGCCGCCCACTTCGGGTTCGTTCCAGTAGCGGATGTCGGTGTAGCGCTTCTCGGCCCAGCGCCGGCTGGCCCGGAAGACCTCGTTGGGGAAGATGCTGCATGCCGTGGGGATCTCGACCTCGCCGGCGGCGAAGCTGGCGAAGCTCTCCCAGTAGAGCCGGGCCGACGAGGCCCCGGTGGCGGTGAACCAGTACAGCGACACGTTGTCCAGCAGCTGGTCGCGGCTGTAGTAGTCCTCGGGGTGGGCGCTGCGGTCGGTCCACGACCAGAACTTCTCGAGGATCCAGCCGGCGAGGCCTGCCGGCGAGTCCACCAGGCTGTAGCCGATGGTCTGGGGCCGGCTCGACTGCTGCTTGGAGTAGCCGGAGTCCCACTTGTCGTAGTAGCCCATCGACTCCAGCGCGGCCTGCTCCTTGGCCGTCAGGTCGGCCATCGACTCCTTGGACGGCCCGGCCACCGGCATGTTGGTGTGGATGGCCCGGCACCGTCCGAGGTTCTGCATGCCGATGTGGGTGGTCACCGCCGAGCCCCAGTCGCCGCCCTGGGCCACGTAGCTGTCGTAGCCGAGGCGATCCATCAGCTCGTCCCACATCGCCGCGATGCGCTCCACGCCGGTGCCCGGGGCCGAGGGCCTGGCGCTGAAGCCGTAGCCGGGCAGCGACGGCAGCACCAGATGGAAGGCGTCGCCCTCTGTTCCGCCGTGCGACGTCGGGTCGACGAGCGGGTCGATCACCTGGGTGAACTCCAGCACCGAGCCGGGCCAACCGTGGGTGACGATCATGGGCAGGGCGTCGTCGTGGGTCGAGCGGATGTGCTGGAAGTGGACGTCGAGCCCGTCGACGTCGGTGATGAAGTTGGGTCGGGAGTTGATGGCGGCCTCACAGCGCCGCCAGTCGTAGTCGCGAGCCCAGTACTCGCACACCTCTCGCAGGTACGCCAGCGGGATGCCCTGGGACCAGTCGTCGACGACCTCGGGCTCGGGCCAGCGGGTGCGAGTCAGCCGGGTCTTGAGGTCGTCGATCTCGGCGTCGTCGACCCCGACGGTGAACGGACGGATCTCTGTGCTCATGCCGGGCATGGTAGGCAGCGACGCGGCTGCGGAGGACCGGCCGACGCGTTCTCGATGTAGTTGTGCCGCTCTCGTGCGCCTAACTACGTCAAGAACGGCCACGTAGGCTCAGCGCCGTGGACCTGCCCGTGATGCCGCCGGTGAAGCCGATGCTGGCCAAGGCCGTCAGCGGGATCCCCGACGGCGATCTGGCCTTCGAGCCGAAGTGGGACGGCTTCCGCTGCATCGTGTTCCGCGACGGCGACGAGGTGGAGTTGGGCAGCCGCAACGAGCGGCCCCTCACCCGCTACTTCCCCGAGTTGATCGAGCCGCTCAAGGCTGGGCTGCCACCCCGGGCGGTGGTCGACGGCGAGATCATCGTGCCGGTGGACGACCGGCTCGGATTCGACGCCCTGCAGCAGCGGATCCATCCGGCGGAGAGCCGGATCAACCGGCTGGCGGTCGAGACTCCGGCCGAGTTCATCGCCTTCGACGTGCTGGCCGTGGCCGACGCCGATCTCATGGGCGAGCCGTTCCGGGATCGGCGGGCGGTGCTGGAGGCGATGGCGGGCGCTTTCGAGGCCCCGGTCCGGCTGGCCCCGTCCACCGTCGACCGGGATCTGGCCCGCGACTGGTACGAGCGCTTCGAGGGCGCCGGGCTCGACGGCCTCATCGCCAAGCCCCGGGGCGGGATCTACGAGCCCAACAAGCGGACCCAGTTCAAGGTCAAGCACACCCGTACAGTCGACGTGGCCGTGGCCGGCTTCCGCATGCACGTCGACGGCGAGGGGGTGGGCTCGCTGGTGGTGGGCCTGCACGACGACGCCGGCCACCTGCACCACTGCGGGGTGGCGGCCAGCTTCACCGCCCAGCGGCGCCGGGAGTTGCTCGGCGAGCTGCGGCCCCACGTGATGGACGACCCCCGCGACCATCCGTGGGCGGAATGGATGGACCCGGCCGCCCACCATGAGGGCGCGGTGATGCCCGGCACGCCCAACCGGTGGTCCGGCCAGCGCCGGCAGCAGCCCTGGGTTCCGCTGCGGCTCGAGCTGGTGGCCGAGGTCAAGTACGAGGCCATGCTCAACGGCCGTTTCCGGGGCACCACCCGCATGGTGCGCTGGCGGCCCGACCGCACCCCCGAGTCCTGCAACTTCGACCAGATCGAGACCGCGCCGCCCATGGGCATCAGCGAAGTCCTATCCGCCTGAAGAACAAGTGCTCCAGTTGCGGGAGCGCGCGGCCGGCTAGGCCGGGGGGTGGCGACGGGTCCGGGCGGCCGACAATGGGGCGAAGCCCCGTCGGCCGGACGGAGCCCGGCGACAGAACCCGCCGGCCGGAACAGCCAGCCCTACGACGCGGCCAGCTCGCGGGCCCGAGCGGCGAGGCGCTCAGCGCCCAGCACAGCGCAGCGCTCCTCGAGACCGGGTCGCGGTCCGCGCCATTCCATCTCGTCGACGGTGGCCGACACGGGGGCGCCGAGCTCCACGGTCGCGATCCGGCGGAACAGCAGCGCGTCCTCGAAGCTGTCTCGCAAAGCGGCCGCCAGCTTGGCCGCGCCCCGCACCTGCACGTCCCACTGATCGGGGTCGAACGGGATGGCGGTGATGTGGCCGTAACGGGCCAGCAAGGCCGACGCCGACTTGGCGCCCCAGCCGGGCAGGCCCGGGAAGCCGTCGGCGGAGTCGCCCACCAGGCCGAGATAGTCGGGTATCGATGCCGGGGGCACACCGAACTTGTCCACCACCCCGGCGTGGTCGTAGAGCACTCTCTGGCGCCGGTCGTACTGCACTATCCGCCCGTCGACGGTCACGCACTGGGCTAGGTCCTTGTCCGGCGTGCAGATCACCACTTGCTCGACACGCGGGTCGCCGGCGGCCACCGCCGCGGCGGACGCCAGCCCGTCGTCGGCCTCATGCTCGATCTGCGGCCAAACCGCGAATCCGGCCAGCTCCAGCAGCTCTTCGAGTTCGGGGAACTGGGCCTTGAGGTCAGGGTCCACCCCGCTGCCGTCCTTGTAGCCGGCCAGCATCTCGTTGCGGAACGACTCGATCACGTGGTCGGTGGCTATGCCGATGTGGGTGGCGCCATCGGACACGAGGTCGAGCATCGAGTTGAGCACGCCCCGCTGGGCACCCCGGCGCGGGTCGCGGTTCGACTTGGCGTAATGGAAGCGGAAGAGCTCGTAGGTGCCGTCGATCAGATGCACCAGCACCGCGCCGACCCCGCTACTCCTCGACCAATTCGATCAGGGTGCCGAACGACCCCTTGGGATGGATGAACGCGATGGTGGTATTGCGGCTGCCGGGCCTCGGCGCCTCGTCTATGGGCGTGGCCCCAGCCTTCACCATCGCTTCCAGTGCGGCCGCGCAGTCCGGCACCCGGTAGCCCACGTGGTGCAGGCCCTCGCCCCGCTTGTCGAGGAACTTGGCCACGGGCGAGTCGGCGCGTGTGGCCGAGATGAGTTGCACGTAGCTCTCGGCCACCGCGAGCAGGGCCTCCTCGACCCCGTCTTGCTCCACCACCTCGCGATGTTCGACCTCTGCTCCCAGAGCGTCCCGGTACCAGTCGATCGCGGCGTCGAGGTCACGGACCGCGATGGCGACATGGTCGATCTCAGTGAGCATCGCGGCAATCTACCCGTTCGGCCTCTCAGGCTCCGTCGAGTGATCTGCGGCCCTCGAAGGCCCGCCCCAGCGTGATCTCGTCGGCGTACTCGAGGTCGCCGCCCACCGGCAGGCCGCTGGCGATGCGGGTCACCTGCACCCCGGCAGGCTTGAGGTACTTGTGGACCAGCATCGCGGTCGCCTCGCCCTCCAGATTGGGATTGGTGGCCACGATCACCTCTTCGATGCCCTCGTCGGTCACCCGGGCCAGAAGCTCCTTGAGGCGGAGCTGGTCGACGCCGACACCGTCGATCGGGCTGAACGCTCCCTGAAGCACGTGGTAACGGCCCGCGAACTCACCGGTGCGCTCGACCGCCACCACGTCCTGGGCGTCCTCCACGACGCAGACAAGGCTCGGATTGCGCCTGGCATCGCGGCACACGGCGCATTCGCCGCCCTGCTCGGCCAGGTTGAAGCAACGAGGGCAGTACGACACCTTCTCCTTGGCCTCGGAGATCGCCCGGGCCAGCCGGTTGGCGTCCTCGGTCGGTGCTCTCAACAGATAGAACGCCACCCGCTGCGCCGACTTGGGTCCGATGCCGGGCAGCCGTCCGAGCTGATCGATCAGCTCCTGAACTGCGCTCGAGTAGCTCATCTCGACACCCCCGCTACGTCTCGTCGCCGGCGTTTTCGCCGTCTGGTTCGGGCAGCAGGGTGAGCTCCGTTCCGGGGAAGGTCGCCTTGATCTTCTCTTCGATGTCGTGGGCGTGGCTGGGGGCCTCGGCCAGGTCATCCAGATCGGCTAGGTCGAAGCCGTCAACGGCTTCCTCCTCCGGTGGTCCGTCAAGATCCGGCGGCGCCTCAGCCTCCGACGGCCCGTCAAGCTCCGGTGGCGCCTCAGCCTCGGATGGCGCGTCAAGATCCGGTGGCACCTCAGCCTCCGACGGCCCGTCAACCTCTCCGGCCGGGACTGTGTCGGAGGCGTGGGCCACGAGGTCCTTCCAAAGGGCTTGAAGCTGGGCGGGCTCGCGCCGTCTCTCCTGGTCGGGCTCGAGGTCCACCGCCCTGGCCACTACGAAGGCCTGCTCCAATCCCAGGTGGCGGCCGGCCAGCTCCACCACCTCCGTCGGGCTCGTCGGACGAA
>JAJEJB010000040.1 GCA_022828135.1 Acidimicrobiia bacterium
GCGTCCCGCGTACGGCGATGCGACGTCGGCGAACTATGCCGACTTCGGCAGCGTCTACGGGACGCTCACCTTCAATCCCGGCGAGACGTCGAAGACGGTCACGGTGAGCCTGACCGACGACACTCAGTCGGAGGGCGACGAGACGTTTGTCTTCTCGCTCTACGGCGCGGTCCAGGCGAGGCTCAGCGACAGGGAGGCGGTCGGCACGATCATCGACAACGACTGACAGGGCGCGCAAAGGGGTGAGAGCGGTCGCGTCGCAGCGGGGCCATTCCCGCTCTTGTTCGCTGCGCTCACGGGCCGCTCGGGCCACGGCCTCGCCCGTATGGCCGGAATCGCTCGCCTATTCGCTCGGCCTCTGACCGCGCGGATCGAGTGCCTCGCAAGCACGAGAAGGGCCGGTCCGATAAGTTCACCTCTTGGGACTGCGGTCGCCTACGCTGCCCCCGCCATGTTTGACCGCTCGGAGGCTCGAGTCACGATGACGCAACGCCAGGCCAGTCGTAGCGGCAGGCGGTTAAGGTCCGCCGGGTCCGCGCGGTCCGATCGGTCCTGAGGGTGCATCGGGAGCGATAGGCGGTTCAGGTCCGCCGGGTGGGTCGGGTCCGCCGGGTCCGCCGGGGTCGTTTGGGCCTCCCGGTCCGCCCGGTCCGCGGGGTGTGCCGGGTCAGGACGGGTCCGGTCCGCCGGGTTCGCAGGGTCCGCCGGGTCCGCTCGGGCCGCCGGGCCCGCCCGGTCCGCCCGCATCCGTCTCTGAGCCATGATCCAGGACCAATGCCCAACGTCACTGGGGGTAGATTACTGGCCCGTGGACGAGGAGGCGCAGCAGCCGGGTCCCAACGGCGAACCGAGGCGCTTCAGCCAGCGGGTGGCCGCAACGAGGCTCCCACTGCTGGTGCTGGGTCTGGCCGCGCTTGCCGGCTGGTCGCTGATGCTCGTGTCGGTGCTCGGCGGCGGCGGCGACGGCGACACGCCTGGGGACGCAGGGCCCGTCTACGGCGGCGAAGCCGAGGGCCTTCATGCCCACACCGTCTCCTACCAGCACACTCACAGCCACACTCACGCCGACGGCACCACCCACACCGACGCCCACACCCACCAACACCACTACGAGCACAGCCACCCGGTCGACGGATCTGACGCGGGGGTCCACAGCCACGCGGTCGACGCGCCCGACGCCGGGGGCCACGGCCACGCGGTCGACGAATCTGATGCCGCCGGTCGCGGCCACGCCGCAGATGAGTCCGATGTTGCAGCCGCCGGGCAGCAGGCACCGTCACCGGAGGCCGCGGCGGCGGCGCCGTCGCTGGAGGATCGCACCGGTGAGGTGCATGTGCATTCCGACGGGCTGGTGCACACCCACGGTGCGGGGGCGCCTGAGACTTGGACGGTGACCTACACCTCAGAGGGGTTGTTCGTGCCTGAGCGCATAGACGTCCCCACCGGTGACACGGTGACGTTCGTCAACGCCTCCGATGATCCGGTGTGGCCCGCCTCCAACATCCATCCCACCCACGAGATCCTGCCGGACTTCGACCCGCTGGGGGTGATCTGGCCCGGCGAGAGCTGGTCGCACACCTTCGACAAGAACGGCTACTGGCGCTACCACAACCACATCGAAGCCAACCAGACCGGCCTGGTGGTGTCCACCGGCGGCCCCGACGAGGCCCTCGAACCGCTGCTCGCCGACATGCAGGAGCCGGTGTTCCTGCCGGTGCCGGCCGGCGCGGGCGGCGCGGCGCTCTTCGATGACGCCGAGCAGCTGCGGGAGTTCGTGGAGCTGTACGGGCCGGCCGCCGCGGTGGTGGCGCTCAAGGCGGTGGAGCTCGACACCGGCCGCTACTGCCACGACGCCGCCCACGAGGCCGGGCGCCTGGCCTATGAGATCTTCGGCCCTGTCTCGTTCGCCATATCGGGCCACGAGTGCCAGGCGGGCGCGCTGCACGGGTCGACGGAGGCCATGTTCGCGGCCCGCGGCACGTCGCGGCTCGCCGAGGACGTGGCCGCGCTGTGCTCGAGGGCAGACAACCGGTTCGTGCGCCACCAGTGCTACCACGGCGTGGGCCACGGGCTCATGGCCTGGACCACCTACGAGATACACGAGGCGCTGGAGCAGTGTGACGTGATCGAGCGCGCCTACGACGCTTCGTCGTGCTATTCGGGGGTGTTCATGGAGAACGTCGTGGGCGGGCTCTCGGGCGTGATGGGCCACGAGACCGAGTATCTGCGCGCCGACGACCCCCACTTTCCCTGCGATGTGATCGAGTCCAAGTACCGCGCCGACTGCTACTACTACCAGACCTCGCACATGTGGAGAGTCTTCGACGGCGACATGTCGCAGATCGCGGGGGTGTGCGCCGCCCTCGAGGGCCGGGCCCGGGATCTGTGCTTCTCGTCCTACGGCCGCGATGTGGGCAACCAGACCCGCGGCGACCCCGCCGGGGCCATCGAGCTGTGCGGCCACGCCCCGGCGGGCGAGGACCGGGTGGAGTGCATCTCCGGGTCGGCCCAGGACCGCTTCTGGGAGACCACCGGCGCCGACGAGGCCATCTCGCTGTGCTCGATGCTCACCGACCCCGCCGAGACCGAGTCCTGCTGGTGGACCATCATCGACCGGGCCGGCGACGTGTTCGTCGACGAAGCCGGCCGCCGCGGCTTCTGCGACCGCATACCCGATGACCGCCGCCCAACCTGCCTGTCAGAAATAGTCGCATAACCGGCCCATACGGGCGAGGCCGTGGCCCGAGCGGCCCTCCGGTCACAAGAGCGGGAATACCCCGCCCCAACGCGACCGGTTGCGCCTGCCCACGCACCTTCTGACGGAACCGCGCCGGGCTACAGCTCGTCGAGCGATTCGCCGGACGAGCCGATCGAGATGAACTCGATGATGGTGCCGAAGGGGTCCCGGCAGTACACCGACTCGCCGCTGTGGTCGTAGCCCAGTGGTTCCCCCATCCGGGCGCCGCCCAGTTCGACGACCCGGTCGAGGGCGGCCCGGACGTCGTCCACCTCGATGGCGAGATGGCGCAGCCCCAGCTCGTGGGCGCCCCGACCGGCGGGATCGTCTCCGACTCGGGCGGGGGCGTGGTACTGCCACAGCTCCAGGTAGCTGCTCGACCCGCGCATCATCGCACCGTCGGCGGAGGATCCGACCAGTCCCACTGCACTGTCGGCGTCGGGGGCGGGGCTACGCCACCGGTCCCGCGCGATGATCTCCATGTCCAACAGAGCGCTGTAGAAGGCGATGGCCGCGTCCAGGTCGCGAACCACCACCCCGGCGTGGTGGATTCCCCGGATTCGCAACGTCAGGCAGCCAGGCGCTCGCGCACCTGCACCAGGTTGCCGCTGGGCTCGCGCAGGTAACCGGTGCGGGCGCCGATGCGGTCGTCGTGGGCGGGGGCGGCCACCTCGCCGAATCCGGCGGCTATGGCGTCGCGCCAGGCGGCGTCCACGTCGCCGGCCTGGTAGAGCACGGTGGAGATCACCGGCCCGTGGCGCTCCATCAGGGCGTGCTCGGCCTCGGTGCTGGGGGTGGCCAGCACGTTCACGCACTGGCGGCCCTCGTAGGTGTGGTCGGCCAGGTACACCAGCCCGTCGTTGCCGCTGCGGGCGTCGAGGATGATCCGCTGGCCCAGCACGTCGGTGTACCAGTCGACCTGGCTGTCCAGGTCCCGGCATAGCTGCACCACGCCCAAGGTCTGTAGGCCTGGATGCCCCACCGGGCGGAACTCCACGTCGGGAGTCTTGAACTCGCTCGGGTACGACATGATCTCCACCCAGCGACCCTCGGGGTCGATGGCCACGAAGCCGTGGTAGGTGTCGCCGAACTCCTCGTAGGGCATGGCCACGGTGGCGCCGTTGGACTGGAGATGGTCGACGGTGTCGTAGGCGCTGGGCACGATCCAGCAGATGTGGTTGATGCCCGAGTCGTGCTCGGCGAACCATCTGCGCTCGTACTCGAACTGGTACGGCGGCGCCTCGAGTTGCATCTGGAAGGGAGCGCCGCAGGCCAGAAAGGTGTAGTCCACACCCCCTTCGCCGGTGTGGTGCATGTCGGCGACGCCCTGCCAGTAGTAGGCGGGGATGGCGTGGTACCAGCGCAGCCAGTTCCACATGGCGTCGCGGGGCTGTTTCTCGTAGATGCACAGGTGGTGAAGCTGGTAGGTGGGCACAGTCATCGGCGTCTCCCGGCGCGGTCGTTGCTGGTGCGGGTGCTCACGATAGGTGGGAACCGGTCACGAGGCCCGATCCGGCAAGCCTCCCGGCTCCAGCCCTACAGATCGTCAGGGACGGCCAGACGCTCCAGCGGCTGGCCTGTGATGTCGGCAATGAGCCCGAAGTCCTTGTCGAAGTGCAGGACGGTCAGCCCAGCGCCTTCGGCGGTCGCGGCGATCAGGAGATCGGGAACCGAGGGTGCCCGATGATGGCCCGTATGCGCCAGGGCAAGTTGCACCGCGACCGCACGGTCCTCGATGGCGGGCGTGAGGTACTCGACGGGCATGGCGCTGAGCGGAGGCTCGGCGAAACTGCGTTGGAGGTCTTGGGCTGAGCGGGCCGAGAACCCGATCTCCAGCCGGGTCACCGTGGAGATGCGGACCAGCCCGCGCTGGATTCTCGACGCCCACTCCGCGGCGTCGGGGCTTGCGTCGAGCCGTACCAGGGCCGACTTGTCGATCAGCCAGGCGGTCATGACCAGGCCGACCGCATCACCTCGGGGTCAGCCAGGTCTGCGAAGGTCTCCTTGAAGCGCCGGAGAGACTCCACGGTCACTTCGCCGGCAGGCCCGGCGCGTTCCCGCTCGAGCGTCCTCCGCAGGTACTCGGCCCTTGACAGTCCGGCGTTCTTGGCGTTGGCCTCGATAGCTGCGACTACGTCGTCGGGAACGTCACGAATGAGAATGTCGGTCACGGCTCCTCCTCGCCCAGAACTGGTGATATCGGAGGATATCACCAGTTCTAAGTCCGCCGCTGCCAGCCCTAACACCCGCCCGGTAGCGTCGTTTCACCGCCGGACGACATCGGAGCGTGAGCGAGTGGCCCCTGACCAAGACACGGCGCCGAGCGTCGACGAGCCGTCATTGCCCGAGGGCGAGTTCACGTGGCACAAGCTGGTCGATCTGGACGAGCTGGGCGACGGCCGGGTGATGACGGTGACGGTGGGCCACGGGAGCCTGTGCGTGACCCGCACCGCCGACGGCGGCTTTGGCTGCCTCGACAACGCCTGCCCGCACCAGGGCGGCCTGCTGGGAGAGGGCTCGACGGCGCCGTAGAAGCAGCCCTCGACCATCGGGGCCCCGCCCTGGTCGAGATCCTCACCGACCCCCTCCTGGTCTAGAGCCGCGGCCTGGCATCGCCCTGATCAAGGGTGAGGTGTCGGGGATGGTTCAGGGTCATCCCTGATTGGGCGATGGGACGCTACTGGGGACGATGGGGGTCGTGAACCCGCCAGTTGCGGAGCCGCAACCTGCGGGCGGGAACGGAACAGTGCGGTCCTATGATCCGCTGGTGACCATCGTGGAGACGCAGGCGCTGACGCAGCGATTCGGCTCCACTCTGGCCCTCGACGCTCTCGACCTCCAGATGCAGCCCGGAGTGACTGGGCTGGTGGGCGCCAACGGCGCAGGCAAGACGACGTTGCTCAACGCCATGCTCGGGCTGCGGGTGCCCGCGTCGGGATCACTCACCGTGCTGGGCTTCGACCCGCAGACGGCCGGCCAGCGGCTCAGAGCCATGGTCGGTTTCGCGCCCGAGCGCAACGTGCTGCCCGACGAGATGCGGGCCGTCGACTTCGTCCGGCACCTGTCCGAGGTGCGGGGACTGCCCCGCGGCGAGGCCCGCAACCGGGCCTCCGACACCCTGTGGCTGGTGGGGCTGGGCGAGGAGCGCCTCCGGACGCTGGGCACCATGTCGACCGGCCAGCGCCAGCGGGTGAAGCTGGCCCAGGCCATCGCCTCGGATCCCAAGCTTGTGCTGCTCGACGAGCCCACCGACGGCCTCGACCCGATGCAGCGCAGCGAGATGCTGACCCTCATCGGCCAGATCAGCCGAGACTTCTCGATCAACGTCGTGCTGTCCTCGCACCAGCTCGAGGAGGTCGAGCGGGTGTGCGACAACGTGGTGGCCCTGGATGCCGGCCGACTCGTGGCCTGTGGGCCGATCAGCGACCTCGTCGGCGCGGGCGACGGGATCACGCTCGAGCTGGTGGACGTGGCCGAGCCCGCCGGATCGGTCGACGCGGTAGAGGCCGCACTGCGGGCCGGCGGACTCGATGTTCGGCGCCAAGCGGCCACGCTGCAGTTGCGGGGCGCGGCTTTCGACGAGCTCTGCGACCGGTCCCGCGACGCGGTGGCCGCGGCCGGTGCTCGGATCCGCCGCCTCGACACCCGGCGCCGCACGCTCGAGGACCTCTTCGAGGACGCGCCCCGATGAGCGACACGCCCGCTCCTACTGCAGCCGCGCCGAACGGCGAGGAGGCCCAGATCATCGACCAGGGCTACCGGTCCTACGACGGCCCCCGCACCGGTCTGGCGGGATCGGTCCGCTCGGTGGTCCGCTACTCGGTGCGCCACACCCTGGGGCTCGGCCGCCCGGCCCGCCACAAGCTCCTGCCGTGGCTGGCGGTGGTGATCGCGCTGGTGCCCGCAGTGGTGTTCGTGGGGCTCGCGGTGGTGCTCAACGTGGACCTGATCACCGAAGAGATCCTGCCCGACTACCACCAGTACTACAGCTTCATCACCGTCGCGCTGTTCTTCTACTGCGGCATCGTCGTGCCCGACATCCTGGTCTCCGACCGCCGCAGCGGGATGCTCCAGCTGTACCTGTCGACCCCGCTTCAGCGGTGGAGCTACCTCGCCTCCAAGGCGCTGGCGGTGGCCCTCACGCTGGCCGTGCTCACCATCGGCCCGGTGCTGTTCCTCCTGGTGGCCTACACCATCGAGGGCTCGGGGCCCGACGGGCTAATCGAATGGCTCAAGATCTTCGTGCGGATCATCGTGGCTGGCGGGGCCATCTCGGCCGCGTTCACCGCGGCCAGCCTGGCTGCGGCCAGCCTCACCGACCGCCGGGCCTTCGCCTCGGTGGGGGTCATCCTGCTGCTGTGGGGCAGCGGGTTCGTGACGCTGGCGCTGGTGGAGGCGGCCGACATGAGCGCCAACGTCTACGCCTTCGACCTCGGAGGCATCGCCGACGAGCTCAAGAACAGGATCTACGGCATCGAGGGGATCGATCCCCTCGGGGGTGAGGATCCCGGACGGGACGACAACTTCAGCCCCGGGGCAGGACGAGCCGGCCTCTCCACCATGTTCGTGGCCGCAGCCAACCTTGCGTGGGTGGCGGTGGGCTCGGCCGTGGTGTGGTGGCGCTACCGGCGATTGGCGCTGAGCCGATGAGCACACAGCCTCCCGCCCCCGTGCCTCCGCCGCCCGTGCCTCCAGCGTCCGCGCCACCCCTGCCGCCCGACGATTCGGCCATGGTCCAGGTCAACGGCGTGTCGAAGGTGTTCGGCGACGTAGTGGCGGTGTCGGACGTGACCTTCTCGGTGCGGGCCGGCGTCACCGCTCTGCTCGGACCCAACGGCGCCGGCAAGTCCACCCTGTTCAGGGTGATGTGCGGGCTGACCCCGCCCACCCAGGGCACCGTGCGGGTGCTGGGCGTCGACGCCCGCCGCGATCGCACCGTGCGGGGCCGCATCGGCCTCGTCCCCCAGCAGGACGGCCTGTTCGACCGGCTCAGTGCCCTCCAGTTCGTGTCGTTCGCGGCGGCCACCGAAGCCGTCGCCGGTCCCGAACCGGCGGCTCGGCGGGCCCTGGAGATCGTGGACCTCGACGCCGACGACTCCCGGCCGGTGTCGGGGTTCTCCAAGGGCATGCGCCAGCGGGTGAAGCTGGCCGCCGCGCTGGTGCACGATCCCGAGGTTCTGATCCTCGACGAGCCCCTCACCGGGCTCGATCCCGTGCAGCGGCGCCGCATGATCGAGCTGTTCCACGGCCTCGGCGACGAGGGCCGGTGCGTGCTGGTGTCGAGCCACGTGCTCGAGGAGGTGGCCCGCCTCGGGTCCCGGATCCTGCTGATCGCCCAGGGACGGTTGGCCGCCACCGGCGACTACCGCGAGCTGCGCGAGCTGATGGACGACCGCCCCCACCGGATCCGCATTGCCGTCGATCGGCCCCGGCAGTTCGCGGCCGCGCTGGTCGAGTCGGGCACCGCGGTGGGGGTGAGCGTCGGCCGTGACTCCCTCGTTGTGGACACCCGCGACGTCGACCGCCTCGGCCGTGAGGTCGCGCCGCTGGCGCAGCGCCTCGATACCCGCCTGTCGAGGGTCGCTCCCCTCGACGAGGACCTCGAATCGGTGTTCCGCTACCTGGTGGAGAAGCGATGACCGCCCCGACCGCCTCTCCGGCCCGCCGCCATGTGCCCCGACTGCGGGCTGCGACGCTGACCTACCGGGTGCTGGTCCGCCAGGTGATCACGCCGGGCCGGCTGGCGGCGCTGGGCGCGCTGGGCGCGCTGATGATCCTGGTGGGCTGGCTGGTCGGGATCACCGCCGAGGACGGCGGCCGCAGCGCGGCCGGGCTGCTGCGCGACGGCGCCGGCTACGCCGACGGTTTCGGACTGATCATCATCGTGCCCATAGTGGCCCTGGTGTTCGGCTCGTCGGTGCTGGGCGAGACCCGCGAGGACGGCACCCTGGTGTACCTGTGGCTGCGTCCCATGGACCGCGGCCCGGTGGTGGTGGGAGCCGCGGCGGCGGCGGCCACCGCGGCGCTGCCGTTGACGGTGGTGCCCACCGCGCTGGGCGGGTGGCTGGCGGCCGACCGGGTGGCGGGGTCGGCGGACCTGCTGTGGGGTGCGGTAGCCGCGGCCGCTCTGGGCACGGCGGCGTACTCGTCGCTGTTCGTTCTTGTGGGCCTACTCCTCAAGAAGCCGATCATGTGGGGCCTCGGCTACGTGCTGCTGTGGGAGGGCCTCGCCGTTGGGCTCGGCGACTTCGCGGCCCGCCTGTCGCTGAGGGGCTACACCCGGTCGGTGCTGAGCCACCTCGGCGGGATCGACTACGGCTTCGACCCCTACACGACCACCACTGCACTGGTGGTTCTGGCTGCAGTATCGGTCGCGGGCCTGATCCTGGCCGCGATCAGGCTCAACCGCCTCGACGTCGCCTGAGCGCTCCGGGTCTTGCGCTAGCGGCCGGTGAAGGTCGCCTTGCCCGGGCCCTCCTCCAGGAAGCTGGCCACACCGATGGCGCTGTCGTCGGTGGTGAAGCACTCGCCGAAGTGGTGCGTCTCGCGGGCCACCGCGTCGGCCAGCGACAGGGGCAGGCCGTCCATCACCGCCTGCTTGGCCATGCGCAGCGCAGCGGGTCCGGCCGCGTAGCCCGCGGCCATCTCGACGGCCGCGTCGTAGGTCTCCTCGGCCGGATGCACCGCCGAGACCAGGCCGATGGCGAGGGCCTCGTCCGGGTACACGTTGCGGCCGGTGTAGATGATCTCCTTGGCCTTGGTAAGGCCGACGAGCCGGGGAAGGCGCTGGGTGCCCCCGCCGCCGGGGATGATGCCCAGCTTGATCTCGGGCTGGCCGAACACCGCGTCGTCTGCGGCCACCCGGAACTCGGCGGCCATGGCCAGTTCCATGCCGCCACCCAGCGCATAGCCGTTGACCGCCGCCACCGTGATCTGTGGCATGTTCTCGAGGGCCAGGAAGGCGTCGTTGAACTGGCGCGACAGCGCCTCGGCCTCCGCCGGAGCGAGGCCGGTGAAGCCGCCGATGTCGGCGCCGGCCGCAAAGATCCGGGGCCCGCCCCAGATCACGGCCGCCCTTACGTCGGGGTCGGCCCCGATCGCGTTGGCGGTCTCGGTCAGCTCGGCGAGCACCTGGGGGTTGAGGGCGTTCATCTTGGGCCGGTCGACGCGGATGGTGGCCACGCCTCCGCCGGTCTCGACTCGAACGAAGTCGCCCACGGCTCTCTCCTACCTGTTGCACTGGCTGCGGGCCAGCAACCCTACTGGCCGCACCTGCGCAGTATCGTCAGCCTGGATCGAAGGGAGACGCATGGCTCTGGCCCCCGACAGCATCCTGCTCACCGACCGGGTGGCGGTGGTGACCGGCGCGGCCCGAGGCATCGGCGCGGCAACTGCCCTGGCCCTGGCCCGTTTCGGCGCCGATGTGGCCGTTTTCGACAAGGATCCCACGCTGCTGCCCGATGTGGTCCAGCAGGTGGAGTCGGCGGGCCGCCGCTGCCTGTCGGGTGTGCTCGACGCCCGCGACGACGACCCGGTGGCCGCCTTCATGCAGCGCACCCGCGATGAGCTCGGTCCCATCGATGTGCTCGTGAACAACGCGGGCGGGACCTTCCGGGCCCGCTTCGACGACACCTCTCCCAAGGGGGAGCACACCCTGATCCGCGAGAACTTCTCCACCGTCACCAACTGCGTGCGGCACGGGATCCCACTGATGTCCGACGGCGGTGCCATCATCAACGTCACCTCGGTCGAGGCCTACCACGCCGCCCCGATGTTCGGCGTGTACGCGGCCATGAAGGCGGCGGTGGAGCAGTTCACCAAGACCCTGGCCCTGGAGTACGGCCATCGGGGCATACGGGTGAACTGCGTGGCGCCCGACATGATGCCCACGCCCGGTGACGAGGTACTGGCCGAGCAGTCCAGCTCGTTGATGGACGGCCTGCACCCCACGCCGCTGCGCCGCAAGGGCCACGCGGAGGAGTGCGCGTCGGTGATCGTGTTCCTGGCCTCGGACATGGCCAGCTTCGTCACCGGCGAGTCCATTCTCGTGGACGGGGGCACGGTGGCCGCGGGCAGCTGGAAGACCCGCTTCGACGGCTCCTTCGGCCTGTAACGCCCGCCAGTCGGCTAGGTAACGACGTTGGGGCGGGGCAGGCCCTGGGCCTCGCACATGGCGTAGTAGGCGGCCAGCACGCCCGGTCCGTCGGTAATCGACTCCACGTTGCCGTCGGCGTCGAGGTTGAGGTTCACGCCGTGTATCTGGAACCACACGTCTGTCGGCTCGGTGTTGTCGTCAGGCGTGGTGAGGGTATGGACGCTGCCGGCCGGCTCGAACAGGAACGACCCGGCCCGGTTCACCTCCGGGTACTCGGCGTACTTCCACGCGCCGCTGAGGGTGTGCGCGTACACCGGGCCGGTGTGGCGGTGGGTCTGGATCACCACGCCCGGCGCGAACCGGTTGCGCACGATCCACAGGCCTTCGTCGTCGCGCACCATCAGCACCTTGAGCTCGATGCCGCCCCCGGCGTCCGCCCACGGGAGCTCCTCCTCGCCCCGGTGGATGGTCGTGGGTGCCTCGATCGCGGTGACGGACATGTCGTTCCCTCCTGGCTCTGTCAGCCGGATGTGTCCTGCTGGCGCAGGAAGCGCTCGAACTCGGCGCCCAGATCGTCGGGACTGGGGACGCTGCGCTTGGCCCGGGCGTCGGCTCGGGCCTCGAGGCGCTTGACGTAGGCCACCACGTCGTCGTCGGAGTTCATGGCGTCGTTGACCCGCTGCTCCCACTCCGCCGCGGCCTCGTCGAGCTCGGGCCAGCCGGTGGGCAGTCCGGTCACTCGCTCGAAGCGCTCCAGCAGGGCGCGGGCCCCCTTGGGGTTCGGCGCGCCCGAAACGTAGTGGGGCACCGCCACCCGCAGCGACACCGCCGGAATCCCGAACCTCTCGAAACGCTCGTGGAGCACGCCCACGATCCCGGTAGGGCCCTCGTAGGAGGGCCGGTCCAGCCCCCATGCCTCGGCCAGTCCCGAGTCGGTGGTGGAGCCGGTCACCCCGAAGGGGCGGGTGTGGGGTATGTCGGCGATGTGGGCGCCCACCGTCACCAGCGCGGCTGCCCCGCTTCGCTTCGCCAGCTCGACGACCACCTCGGCGTAGGAACGCCACCTCAGCTGCGGCTCCGCGCCCACCACCAGCACCAGGTCATGCCGGGCTTCCGGCGGGCGCAGCACGTGCACGTCGTTGGAGGGCCACACGATGTCCCGCCGCTCGTCGCGCAGGCGGATGGTGGGCCTCTGCTCGGCGAAGTTGAAGAACTCCTCGGGGTCGATGTGCGCCACCCTGATCGAGTCGCTGCGCTCGCTCAGCCACTCGAGGGCGCCCGTCGCGGCCCCGCCCACGTCGAACCAGCCCTGGTAGGCCGTCACCAGGATCGGCGACCGGAGATCGGGCAGCGTCGCCTCCCAGACCACGTAGCTCACTCCCCAAGCATGGCGCGGATTGCACCCGGAACGCACGCCCAGGACCGGGATGCCCGCCGCGGCCGTTGCCGGTGTGTTGGACGCGAGCGCTGAGGGGGCTAGTGTTGGTGGCCGTGACCACCTTCGCCGACCTCCTGCTTCTCGTGTAGGCGAGCGCCACATATCGGTGCTCGCCGATCCCCTCGTGCCTCTGGCCGGGGGGATTTGTGCTTGTTGGGACCCGAACCCGAACACCCTCGCAAAGGACAAGACGAATGCCCACGCCAAAGACCATGCCGTTCACGAAGTACCGGCCCTACCCAGGAGTCGAGCTGGCCGACCGCACCTGGCCGGACCGGCGGATCACCAAGGCGCCGGTCTGGTGCTCGGTCGACCTGCGGGACGGCAACCAGGCCCTCGTCGACCCCATGGACATCCCCCGCAAGCAGCGCATGTACGACCATCTCGTCGACATGGGCTTCAAGGAGATCGAGGTGGGCTTCCCGGCCGCCTCCCAGCCCGACTTCGACTTCTGCCGCAAGCTCATCGAAGAGGACCTGATCCCCGACGGGGTCACCATCCAGGTGCTCACCCAGGCCCGCGACGAACTCATCGAGCGCACCTTCGACGCCGTGGCCGGGGCGCCCCGGGCCATCGTGCATCTCTACAACTCCACCTCCGTCACCCAGCGACGGGTGGTGTTCCGCACCGACCGGGCCGGCATCGTGGAGATCGCGGTCAATGGCGCCGAGCAGTGCATGCGCGGCCTCGACCGAGCCCGGAAGACCGGCGACGCCGACGGCATCCGCTTCGAGTACTCGCCGGAGAGCTACACCGGCACCGAGCCCGACTTCACGGTGGAGGTGTGCGAGGCGGTCATGGACGTGATCGGGCCCACCCCCGACTGGCCCCTGATACTCAACCTGCCGGCCACCGTCGAGATGTCGTCGGCCAACATCTACGGCGACATGATCGAGCGCTTCCACCGCGACATCCGCGACCGTGACTCGATCGTGCTGTCGCTGCATCCCCACAACGATCGCGGCACCGCAGTGGCCGCGGCCGAGTTCGGGATCATGGCCGGCGCCGACCGGGTGGAGGGCACCCTCTTCGGCAACGGCGAGCGCACCGGCAACGTTGACGTGGTCACCATCGCGCTCAACCTGTTCACCCAGGGTGTCGACCCCGAGCTCGACATCAGCGACATCGAGGAGGCCCGCCGGGTGTTCGAGTACGCCAACCGGATGACGGTTCCCGAGCGCCACCCGTACGTGGGCGACCTCGTGTACACGGCCTTCTCCGGCAGCCATCAGGACGCCATCAAGAAGGGCATGGCCGCCATCTACGACGTGGCCCCGGGCGAGTCGCTGGTAGGGGAGTACGACGTGTGGGACGTCCCCTACCTGCCGGTCGACCCCCGACACCTCGGCCGCAGCTACGAGGCGGTCGTGCGGGTCAACAGCCAGTCGGGCAAGGGCGGTGTGGCCTACGTGCTGCTGCACGAGTACGGACTGGACCTTCCCCGGGGCCTGCAGGTGGACTTCTCCAAGCAGATCCAGACCGTCACCGAGGACACCGGCACCGAGATCACCTCCTACGAGATCCACCGCCGGTTCATGTCCTCCTATGTGGAGCCGGAGCGGCCCTGGGTAGAGCTGATCGGCCATCGGGCCACCACCGACACCATCGGAGAATCCCGAACCGATCTCGAGGCCCGGCTGCGTGTCGCCGGCGAGGAGCGCACTATCGCCGGGACCGGCAACGGGCCCATCGACGCCTTCGTGACCGCCCTGCAGGCCAACGGGCTCTTCGCCGGCAAGATCCACGACTACTACGAGCACGCCATCGGCACCGGCAGCGACGCCACCGCCGCGGCCTACGTGGAAGTCGACACCGGTGACCGCTACACCACCTGGGGCGTGGGCCTGCACGAGTCGATCGTGTCGGCCTCGCTGCGGGCCGTGGTCAGCACCATCAACCGCATGCACGTCACCGGGATCCTCAGCTGACAGCGAGCGCGGCACCGGCCGCGGCGGGCAGACTGGGGCCATGGCCTTCTCGCTGATCCGCTTCAACTTCGTGTCACCCGACCCCACTGACGGGGAGGCGATGAGCGACCGGTACCGGGCCGGGCTGGAGATCGCCCGCTACGCCGACAGCCACGGCTTCAACGCGGTGTCGCTGGAGGAGCACCACAGCAGCCCTATGGCCTGGTGCCCTACGCCTCTGCTCAACGCGGCCATGATCCTGTCGAGCACCGACAACCTCATGGTCACCATCTCCGCGCTGCTGCTGCCCCTGCACGACCCGATCCGGGCCGCCGAGGACATCGCGGTCATCGACCTGGTCAGCCCGGGCCGGCTCGTGATCGTGACCGGCCTCGGCTACCGGCCCGTCGAGTACGCCGCCATGGGCAAGGAGTGGAAGCGCCGGGGCAAGGTCCTCGACGAGGCGCTCGAAGTGATGCTCACCGCCTGGAAGGGCGAGCCCTTCGAGCACAACGGCGAGACCGTGCAGGTGCTTCCCATGCCCCGCACCCGGCCCCATCCCATGGTGCTGGTGGGCGGATCGTCGCCCGCGGCCGCCCGGCGGGCCGCCCGGCTGGGACTGCCCATGCAGCTCCCCGGCCAGTTCCCCGAGATCGAGGCCCTCTACTACGCCGAGTGCGAGCGCCACGGCACTCAGGGCTTCTGCATCGCCCCCGACAACGTGGTGATGCTGAACGTGGCCGAGGACCCCGACCGGGTTTGGGCCGAGCACGGGGAGTGCTTCATGCTGGAGGCCATGACCTACAAGGGCTGGCAGCCACCTGGCCAGACCTCGGCGGTGTGCTCCAAGGCCACCACCGTCGAGGAGCTGCGAGCCGAGGGCATCTACCGGGTGCTCACGCCGGCCGAGGCGTCGGACTTGGCCCGCAGCACCGGCACGCTCGCCCTTCACCCCCTGGTGGGCGGCATGCCGATCGACGAGGCCTGGTCGAGTGTCCAGCTGACGGCTGAACAAGTGCTGCCCGCTCTGGCAGACTCCTAGAGGCCGAGCGGGTGGCAATAGTCTGGAGGGACTTCGAAGGGCGTTGAGCGAGGCCGTGGCCCGAGCGGCCCGTGAGCGAAGCGAACAGGAGCGGGAAAGACACGACAGGGGAGATCTCGATGGACTACCAGAACCTGCTGTACAAGCGTGACGACCGCTGCGTGACGATCACCCTCAACCGGCCCGAGCGGCGCAACTGCCTGTCGTCGGAGATGCTCGCCGAGCTTGACAACGCCCTGAGGGCCACCGCCGCCGAGGGCGATGTGGCCGGGGTGGTGCTGGCCGCCAACGGGCCGGTGTTCTCCTCCGGCCACGACCTCGCCGAGATGGCCGAAATGACTGAGGCCGACCTGCGGGAGCTGTTCGCCCTGTGCACCTCGGCCATGACCGCCATGGCCGAGATCCCCCAGGTGGTGGTGGCCAAGGTTCACGCCCTGGCCACCGCGGCCGGCGCCCAGCTGGCGGCCAGCGCCGACCTGATCGTGGCCAGCACCGACGCCGCCTTCGCCACCCCCGGCGGCAAGGGAGGGCTGTTCTGTCACACCCCGATGGTGGCGGTGGCCCGGCCTCTGGGCCGCAAGCGGGCCGTGGAGATGGCCCTCACCGGCGACACCATCGACGCGGCCACCGCGCTCGAGTGGGGGCTCGTCAACCGGGTGGTGCCGCCGGCAGACCTCGACGAGGCCACCATGGACCTGCTGGGCCGGGCCACCCGGGGCAGCCGCTACGCCAAGGGCATCGGCAAGCAGACCCTCTACGCCCAGATGGATATGGCCGTCGACGACGCCTACGAACTGGCCATGGACGTGATGGCGACCAACGCGGCCCGCGGCGACGGCGCCGAGTGGCCCAAGGCCTTCATCGAGAAGCGCCGCCCCGTCTGGACCCACACCTCCTAGCCCGTCAGCGCGTCCGACGGCGGCTGCGGGCGGTCAGCGGCCGTCCACCGACCAGTGCCAGGGCTCGCTGGGGAGGTTCTTGAGACCGAACTGGGGGGCGAGGCGCTGGAGCGCCTGGAACACCGCGCTGCTGCGGCTGGTGATGAGCCGGCCGTTGTTCGTCAAGTCGATGGCCAGGCCCCTCTCGTGGTTGCTCCGGCCCGGCCTAGCGGTGGGGGGCCGGCAGGTGCTTGAGGGCTTGCTCCATATGTCCCATTCCGACGTGCCGCAGTTGGACCGGCGCAGGTTGATCTGCTCCCGGGCGGTCCGGTATCCCCAACCGCCCAGGTTGAAGCCCTCTGCCTCCATGGCTGCGACCAGGCCGTCGACCGCGTCAGCGATCTGTTCATGCACCTC
The DNA here is from genome assembly GCA_022828135.1 of Acidimicrobiia bacterium. Taxonomy (GTDB): domain Bacteria; phylum Actinomycetota; class Acidimicrobiia; order Acidimicrobiales; family Aldehydirespiratoraceae; genus Aldehydirespirator. The sequence continues at coordinate 16,515 of JAJEJB010000040.1, forward strand.
GAAGCCGCGCACCCAGACGAGTGGCAAGTCCGTATCGGACGGATCCACCGACTCGGCTAGCTCCCGTCCCTCGGCTGCCTCCTGCTCGGCTCTGAGGCGGGCCTCCTCGGCTCTGCGCCGCGCCTCCTCCGCCCGGCGGCGGGCCTCCTCCTCGGCCCGCTGGCGGGCCAGGGCGTCGGCGATCCGGCGCTCGGCTGCCTCGATCTCCGCGGCCAGGTTCGCGTCCAGTTGCCTGATCGTCTGGACCTCGTACAGGCGCCGCTCGACGCGCTCCTCGGCTGCCACCGACAATTCGGCCTCGCGGTCGACGGCCGTTCGCAGGTCGGCGAGGATCAGCGCTGCCGCCCGGCGGTGAGCCTCGGCGGCGTCGGCCGCTTCGACGGCTTGGAGCCGCCAGCGCTCCAACTCCTCGCCTATCCGGCGCAACTCGTCGATGTCGTCGATCCGGCTGCCCGTGGCGAACCCGGCCAATGCTTCCTCGCGGGCGTTCTGCCAGGGGTCGGAGCCGAGCACGCTGAACGTTCCGGTCGGCGCTTGGAATGAGACGTACGACTCGATCACCGCCTCTCGCAGACCTTCCTGGGTGGCGAGCAGTTCGTCCTCCAGTTCCGAGATCCTGACTTCGGCCTCCTTCACTATGGCCTCGGCGTCCATCACGGCCCGCTCGGCCTCGTCGAGGGCTGCCTGCTGGGCGTCAACCGACGCTTGAGCCTTGTTGAGGGCGTCGATCAGGTCCTCGGCCTCGGCCGTGGCCGCGTCGAGGCTCCCGGCCGCGGCCTCGGCTGCCTTGTCCAGCTCGTCGCGCTGGGTCTTGGTGTCCCTGACGACCTGCCGGCTCTGCCTGATGATCTCCTCGTCGCTCTGGGCGGAAGCGGACCCCGCCGCGGCCGCCACCATCAACAGGAGCGCGAGCACGGCCGGCCCGCGGCGCCGGCGGGCCGGACGAAACGAACGGCAGGGGGATCTCACGGTCATGGTGTTGTCACCGCCCGCCAAGAACCGCGCCCAAGCTACCAGGACCGGACCCGGCGGATGCCGTTAGCGTGCCCGGCGTGCAACTCGGTCTCACGCTGGGTTACTGGAGCCGGGCCATGCCCGACGGTGTGGTGGAGTTGGCCGCCGCGGCTGAGCGGGCCGGGTTCGACGCGGCCTGGACCGGAGAGTCCTGGGGGTCCGACGCCTTCTCGCCGCTCGTGCTGATCGCCGCGGCCACCGAGCGGATGCGGCTCGGCACCGGCGTCGCGCAACTCGCGGCCCGGACCCCCACGGCCACGGCCATGCACGCCATCACCCTCGACCACATATCCGGCGGGCGGGCGATCCTCGGGCTGGGCGTCTCCGGACCCCAGGTGGTGGAGGGTTGGTACGGTCAGCCTTCGGCGCGGCCCCTGGCCCGCACCCGCGAGTACGTCGAGATCCTGCGGCGCGTCTTCGAGCGCAGCGGTCCACTCGAATTCGCCGGAGAGCACTTCCGGCACCCCTACACCGGTCCGGGCGCCGAGGGTCTCGGCAGACCGCTCAAAGTCATGACCCACCCGCTGCGACCCATCCCGATCTGGATCGGCGCCGAGGGACCCCGCAACGTGGCCCAGACCGTCGACATCGCCGACGGCTGGCTCCCGCTGTACTACTCGCCGATGCGCCCCGAGGTGTACGCATCGCAGCTCGCTGCCGCCCCCGAGGGCTTCGAGATCGCGGTGCACACGACGCTGAGGGTGTGCGACCTCGACAGCATTGCCGACGCCCTGTGGCCGGTGCGGGCCAGCCTGGGCTTCTACATCGGCGGCATGGGGGCCGAGGGCCAGAACTACCACACCAAGCTGATGGCCCGGATGGGATACGAGGAGGCGGCCTACGAGGTCCAGCGACTGTTCCTCGAGGGGCGTCGGGACGAGGCCATCGCGGCCGTGCCAGAGGAGTTCGCCGATGAGATCTCCCTGGTGGGCCCGGTCGAGCGCATCCGGGAGCGGTTGCGGGCCTGGGAGGAGTCGCCGGTCACGATGCTGAACGTGGCCGCCCGTTCCGAGCAGGAGTGCCGGCAGGCGGTGGAGCTCGTCAAGGGCTGAGAGGCCCCGCCAGCCTGGTTGCCGCGGGTGTATCTCAGTGCCGGTAGGGAATCGGCATCGACGCGCTGGGAGGCGGAGTCGTCTTGATGTCCGGTGGCGGCGCGTTCCACTCCGGGTACTTGCGCACCGCGTTGGCCCGGTACTTCTCGGTGGAGTGCACCCGGTCGGGGTCGAACTCGGGGATCACCTGGTCGCCGAAGATCTCGATCATCTCGAGGATCTCCTCGTACTCGAAGCCCTCGTTGGGCAGGCCGAACACCAGCTGGTCGGTGCCCACGGCCACATACGACTTCTCCAGCTGCTCGCACACCTCCTCGGGCGTGCCGCACAGCATGTAGCCGGCGTCGATGGCGAAGTCGAGGGTGGCCTCGTCGGGCAGGCCGGTGGGCGGCTCGGGCCAGGTGGGAGCGCCCTCGCGCTTGGGGATGGTGTCGTGGTACAGGCACACCATCGAGTACAGGTAGCCCCGGCCGTGCATCAACGCGATCTCCCGGGCCCGGTCGCGGTCCTCGAGGCAGATGACGGCGTTGGTCATCATCACGTTGTCGTTCATGTAGGAGCCGTGGGGCTCCGAGCACCCCGCGACGGCCTCCTTGTAGCTGTCGATACGTCCCTTGAGGGCGGGCGCGGGCTCGAAGTTGAAGGCGATGGCGCCGATGCCCATGCTGCCGGCGGTGGCGAAGGTGGCCGGGTTGCCGCAGGCCACCCACAGCGGCGGGTGGGTGCCGTCGAGCGGCTTGGGGAGGACGTTGTGGTTGGGTGGTACGTGGAAGTGCTCGCCCTCGTAGGAGTAGTCCCGCTGCGCCCACATGCGGGGGATCTCAGCCATCACCTCGTTCCACATGGCCTTGGTCTCGGAGGTGACCGTGCTGTTGAAGGTGGCCACCTCGTGGCTGCCGGCGCCCCGGCCCGTGCCGAACTCGAAGCGGCCCTCGCAGAAGTGGTCGAGCATGGCGGCCCGCTCGGCGATGCGAACCGGATGCTCCTTGGTGGTGGGCAGGCTGGTGATGGCGGTGCCCAGGTGGATGTAGTCGGTCTGGGCTGCGATCCAGCCGATCATCACCTCCGGTGCCGACATGTGGCTGTACTCGGTGAGGCAGTGGTGCTCCCCGAACCAGGCGAACTTCCAGTTGTGCTTGTCGGCCAGGATCGGGTACGACGCCTCGCGCATCAGCATGAGGTGCTCGTGCTCGGGAATGTGCGCCGAGGGGCCCGGTATGTAGCCGTTCTGGAATATCCCGAACTCCATGGACTCTCCTGGGTGGATGGCAGGCAGTGCGGCTGTCCCGGGTGAGGCTAACTGACAGGAGCCCTACCCGGTCCCGGTTAGGGTCGGCGAGGTGAACCGGTGGTGGGAGATCGGCGGAGCGGCCCACGGCGGCGTGTACGACGACCGCTGGCGGCGCATGGAGGCCAGGGGTGAGTGGGTCCACGGCGAGGCCGACCTGGTCAGCTGGTTCGAGCCGGCCTCGGTGCTGGACGCCGGCTGCGGCACGGGCCGGGTCGCCATCGAGCTCGACCACCGGGGCGTCGACGTCGTGGGCGTGGACCTGGACACTCGCATGCTGGAGGAGGCCCGCAGCAAGGCGCCGAACGTGCAGTGGATTCTGGGCGACCTCACCGACGTGGAGATCACTGCGCCCGGCGCGGCCGAAGGGAGGCGAGAGTTCGACCTGATCGTGCTGGCCGGCAACGTGATGGTGTTCGTGGAGGTCGGCACCGAGGCCGCGATCGTGGCCAACATGGCTCGGCACCTGAGTCCGGGCGGGCGGCTGGTGTCCGGGTTCCGCCTGGGGCTCAGCCCGCTGACCTTCGACGACTACGACCGGTTCGCCGAGGACGCCGGCCTCACCCTGGAGTATCGCTGGACCACCTGGGACCGTGAGCCCTTCGATGGCGGCAGCTACGCGGTGACGGTCCACCGCCGGCCGCAAGACGTGTGAACAGCGGCGGAGACGATCACGCTCTGGCGGCCCGGCTGGCCCACGACTGCGGCCAGCGGCTGCTCGACCTGCTGCGCGACCCCTCGGTACCGCAGGGCTGGGGGTTGGAGACCGCGGGCGACCGGCGGGCCCACGAGTTCCTCACCCAGGAACTGGCTCGCCTGCGGCCGGGTGACGCGGTGCTGTCGGAGGAGGGCCGCGACGACCGGCGGCGACGGCTGGACGCCGAGCGGGTCTGGATCCTCGACCCGCTCGACGGCTCGATGGACTTCGGAGTGTCCGGAGCGTGGTCGGTGCACGTGGCGCTGTGCGAGGGCGGCGTCCCGGCCGCGGCTGCGGTGGCCGTGCCCGCCTGGGACACCACCTTCGCGACCCATCCGCCGTCGCGGCCGACGATGTGCCGGGTCGGGCGCCGCCGGATCGTGGTGGCCAGGTCCCGGGGCTACAGCGACGGCCGCCGGCTGGCCGAGAACCTGGACGCCGACGTCCTGACCATGGGATCGGCGGGGGTCAAGGCGATGGCGGTGGTGCGGGGCGAGATGGACGGCTACGTGCACGCCGGCGGGCTCTATGAATGGGACACGTGCGCGCCGGCCGCAGTGGCCCTGGCCGCCGGTCTGCACGCCTCCTGCGCCGACGGCTCGCCCCTGCGGTTCAACAACCCGCGCCCGCACACGCCCGGTCTGGTCATCTGCCGACCCGACTTCGCCGACGAGGTGCTCGAGGCCTTAGCTCAAGGTTGAGGGTGAGGGATCGGCGGCTGCCACGTGGAGGGCGCCGGGCACGACCTCGAGAGTGATCGGCGCAGGGCTGATTTCCTCGCCGTCGGCTACGAGGTCCATCTCGCCCTCGATGGTGACCGTGCGGCCCCGCATCATGTGAACGTGGCGATGGCCGACATGGCCGCCCTCGAACACCTTCGGAAGCAGGCGCAGCATGGTGGCCCGGCCGGCCGGGCCCACCGCGCACACGTCGATCAGACCGTCGGCGGGGTCGGCGTCGGGGCAGATGGCCATGCCGCCCCCGAACGTCGGAGTGTTGTTCACCGCGAACAGGGCGCTGCGGAACTCGGCCCGCTGGCCGTCGACGGTGACGGCGAGTTCGCGATGGCGCAGTCCCGGCATGGTGAGCAGCGTCGCCACCGTGTAGCGGCTCGGCCCCTTCGGGAAGCGCATCCGGTCGGCCCGGACGTTGACGTCCACGCTGAAGCCGCCGGTCACGCTGAACGCGACCCACCGCCCGCGGTCGGTGCGGATGACGTCGACGGGTCGGGCCGGGCCCAAGGCCCTTGCTGTGGCCTCCTCGACGCTGAGCCCGAACAATCCGAACGCTCTGGCGTAGTCGTTGCCGGTGCCTGCGGGCACCAGTCCCAGCACCGCATCGGTGCCGGCGGCTCCCTGTAGGGCGAGATGCAGGGTTCCGTCGCCGCCCACCGCGACCAGCCGCTCCGCTCCCGCAGCAACCACGGTCCGGGCCGCGTCGGTCGTCTCCTCCGCGGAGGCCCCGCTGATGTCGATCGGTGTGCGGCCGGCCTGCTCAATCACCCGGCGGACGATCGGAGCGGCGGCCGCGGCCCGTCCCCGGCCGCCCCGGGGGCTCACCAGAAGATGGACCTCACCCACGGCGCCCCGGTCTAGCACCGCTTCGAGGGCACCGCCGCGTATCCGGGCTTCCTACAGGCCGAGGAAGCCTCCGCCGTCGGCGACGATGGTCTGGCCGGTGATGTAGCGGGCGCCGCTGGAGGCCAGGAACACCGCGACCGGGCCGATGTCGGCGGCGGCATCGCCCAGGCGGCCCAGCGGGGTGCGGGCGACCAGGCGGGTCTCGAGATCGGGATTGGCGGCTACGGCCGCTTCCATGGCCGGGGTGAGGGCCACCGGCGCGATGGCGTTGACCCGCACGCCGTCCGGACCCCATTCCCGGGCCAGGCTCTTGACCATCCCGCGCTGGGTGGCCTTCACCGTCGCGTAGACCGGCAGGTTGGCCGACCCCTCCACACCCGCGGGCGACGTCAGCAGGATCAGCGTGCCCGGCCGCCGCCGGAGGTGGGCGAGCGAGGCCCGGGCGCACAAGAAACTCGCGGTGGTGGCGGTGGCGATCTGGGGCCGGATCATGTCGCTGCGGGTGAGCTGCACCCCTCCGGGCCGTCCGGCGTGGGCCACCGCGTTGTGGACCATGATGTCGAGCCCGCCGAAGCGCTCCACGGCTTCATCCACCGTCGCCTCGATGTCGGCGGCCTCGGTGACATCGCAGCGGATGAAGACAGCTTGGTGGCCGGCGGCCCGGATCGACTCCGCGGCGGGCTCACCGTTGGCGGCCCTCCGGGCGGCAATCACCACTGCCGCCCCCGCGGCGGCCAGCGCCGTGGCGATCCCGGCCCCGACGCCCTGCCCGGCACCCGTGACGATCGCCGCCTGGCCCTCAAGTACCCCGCCCGCCGGTGTCCCGGCCAGGCCGCCCCCGGTCATCCGGCCATCCAGGTGCCGCCGTCCATCACCAGCGACGCACCGGTGAGGCCACCGGTCGTCCGGCCGTCGGCCAGGGCGTCGATCACCCCGGCGACCTCGGCCGCCGACGGCAGGCGGCCCAGCGCCGGGTCGTGCAGGGCGGTTGCGTCGACGGCCGTCGCCGCGTGCTCCGGCGACAGGAACATCGACGGATGCAGGGTCACGGCATGGGCCCGGATCCGATCGGGCCCCCAACTGCGGGCCAGAGACCGGGCCAGGACCCGCAACCCCTCGGCCAGCGCCGACATCGCCACCAGGTTCGCCGCGCCGGCCGCGCCCACCAGCGGCACGCAGACCACCATCGTCCCGCGTCGGGCGGCCAGGTGACGGTGCGCGCCCCGGGCCAAACGGATGGCTGCCTCCAGCGGGTCGTCGCAGGCCGCGGCCCAGTCGCCGGCGGTCATCTCGTTCATGCGGGCCGGGGTGCGGCTCTGCTCCGGGTAGAGGGCCTGCACCACCAGATCGAGGCCGTCGACCGGGGTGCCGTCGGCGCGGGCCAGGCCGTCAACGAAGCCGTCGTCGACATCGGCCGGCTCCGGAGTCGCCACCAGCACGTCCCCGGACAGTTCGGCAGCTAGGGCGGCGGCAGGATCGCCCCCGCCCACGACCAGAACGTCGCGGCTCATGTCGATGCATCGCTCGTGTGAGTGCGTGCTGGACCGTCGCGGCTCATGCCGGCGCCTCTCGCCCGGCGTCGATCAGCCTTCGTAGCTCGACCGCGCCCCACGCACCCACGCCGCCGACGATGACCGCGCCGGCCACACACAGCCACCCGCCCAGCGACGGCGTGTGCAGCTCGAAGAACTCGCGCAGCATCGGCAGGGCCATGGCCACGCCATAGGAGGCGGCCATGGCGGCGGCCAGACCCACCTTCCAGGGCCTCAACGGCCGGCTGATCAGCAGCAGGATCACCAGGCCAATGGCCAGCAGCGTCATCGTGGCCGCTGTGCGGGCCTCGTCCAGGCTCACCCCGTCGAGGCGGCGCACCACCTCGTACAGCACGAAGGTCACCACACCGGCCACCGCCCCTGCCGGCAGGGAGAAGCGCAGCACGCGGCGCAGGAAGCCGGGCTTGACCAGGCGGTGGTTGGGCGCAAGGGCCAGGAAGAAGCCGGGCACGCCCACCGAGAACGTTCCGATCAGGGTCAGATGGCGGGGCAGGAACGGGAACGGCGAGCCGGACAGTCCGATCAGCAGGGTCAGCAGCACCGCGTAGGCGGCCTTGGTGATGAACAGGTTGGCCACCCGCTCGATGTTGTTGATCACCCGGCGCCCCTCGGCCAGCACCCGGGGCAAGGTGGCGAAGCGGTTGTCGAGCAGCACGAGTTGGGCCACGGCCCGGGCGGCCGAGGATCCGGTGCCCATGGCGATTCCCATGTCGGCGTCCTTGAGGGCGAGCACGTCGTTCACACCGTCGCCGGTCATGGCCACCGTCCGCCCCCGGGACTGCAGCGCGTGGACCATGGCCCGCTTCTGGTGCGGGTCGACCCGCCCGAACACCGTCGTGGACTCCAGGGTGTCGGCCAGCTCGCCGGGTTCGGCAGGAAGCCGGCGGGCGTCGACCGCCGCCGGGTGCAGCCGGCCCGGGACCGCGTCATCACCGGCGGGATCGCCGCCGTCGAGGTCGCCGGTGATGCCGGCCCGGTGCGCCACCGCGGCCACGGTGGCCGGATGGTCGCCGGAGATGACCTTGAGGTCTACGCCCTGGTCGCGGAAGTAGGCGAAGATCTCCGCCGCGTCGGATCGCAGCGTGTCGCCGAGACGCACCAGGCACAGCGGCTCGCGGTCGCTGGGCAGGGCCTCGCCCGAAGGCTCTTCCGCGCCGGAGCGGGTCACCACCAGCACCCGTTCGCCGTCGGCGGATGCGGCCGCGGCCCGGTCCCGGGCGACATCGCTGGCGTCGCCAGTTCCCAGCAGCACGTCGGGCGCGCCCAGGTGGAGGGTGCCCCGGCCCTCGAAGCTGGCCGCGGCCCACTTGCGGGCCGACGAGAACGGCACGCTGCCGGTCAGCCTCCATCCGGGCGGCGGGTCGCCGACCGCGTCGACGATGGCGGCCAGGGTGGCGTTGGGCGCGGGATCGGCCGAGGCCAGCGCGGCCAGCGCGCCGGTCGCCTCGGCCTCGGTGGCCGATCCCAGCGGCTCCACCCGTTCGAAGGAGATGTCCCCGGTGGTGATCGTCCCCGTCTTGTCGAGGCAGAGGGTGTCGACCCGGGCCAGCAGCTCGACGGAGGCCAGCTCCCGGGCCAGCGCCTTCCGGCGGGCCAGGGCTACCACGCCGGTGATGAACGACAGGCTGGTCAGCAGCACCAGCCCGTCGGGCACCATGGCCACCGCGGCCGCGACCGTGCCCCGCAGCGCCTCCTGCCAGCGGTCCTCAGTGGCCAGCAGCCTCCCCAGCAGCAGCGCCGTGGCCAGCGGGATGATCCATGTCAGCCGGCGCAGGATCACGTTCACGCCGCCCTTGAGCTCGCTGCCGGCCAGCTTGAACCGGCGGGCCTCCTCCGACAGGCGGGCCGCGTAGGAGTCGGCGCCGATGGCGGTGGCCCGGTACCAGCCCGCGCCGGCGTTCACGAACGACCCCGACATCACTCCGTCGCCGGGGGCCTTGTCGACCGGGTCGCTCTCGCCGGTCAGCAGCGACTCGTCTATCTCGAGGCCCCGGGAGTCCACCACCTCGCCGTCCACTACCAGCTGGTCTCCGGGCTGGAGTTCCAGGATCTCGTCGGCCACCACCTCGCTCGTGCCGACCTCCTGGGTCCGGCCGTCCCGCACCACCCGGGCCCGGGGGGCCGACAGCACCGCCAGCCGGTGCAGCGTCCGGCGGGCCTTGAGCTCCTGGGCGATGCCGATGACGCTGTTCGACACCACCACTCCGGCGAACAGGGCGTCGGCCGGGAAGCCGGCCACCATGATGAGCACGAACATCGAGCCGATGATGGCGTTGACCGGGGTGAGCACGTTGTTGCGCACGATCTGGCCCACGGTGCGGACCGGGGCGTCGGGCACATCGTTGGTGCGGCCCTCGCGGCGGCGCTGCTCGACCTCTGCGGTGCTGAGCCCCCGAGGTGCGGCGGCTTCCTGGGGCATGTCTGGGGTCACACCCGCTCGACGCGCTTGAAGGCCTCGCCGTAGGGCAGGCCCGCCCTGCGACCGGCGTCGCGGCACTTCTCGACGACGCGGGCCCGGAACGCGGCCCTTTCGGTGCCGTCGTCGTCAGGACTGATGCCGTGGGTGCTCACGAACTGGCTCTCATGGGCCAGCAGGGCCTGCACCTTGGCCTCGATCTGGGCTGGCGCCACCTGCTCGACGTGATCGGGAGCCTCGCACTCGAACAGCAGCAACTCGACGGGGCGGTGGTGGGGAACGCCGTGCTCCTTGAAGAAGTGCGGGTCGCGTGCGGCCACCAGCGCGTCCATGCACAGGAACCCGGCCGCCCGGTGGTCGGGGTGGAGGCGCCAGCGCTTGAACGGGTCGTGGCCCAGCACCACGTCGGGGCGCAGCTCCCGGATGACCTTGGCCATCCGGCTGCGCAGGGCCATGGTCACCTCCAGCTCGCCGTCCACCTCCCCCAGGAAGCGCACCTCGCCGAGGGCGCCGAGCCGGCGAGCCGCCTCGGACTGCTCCCGTTGGCGGCGGGCCACCAGGGCCGCTATGTCGGCGCCGGCGTCCCAGGTGCCCTTCGAGCCGTCGGTGCACACCAGCAGGCTCGCCTCGCAGCCGGCCTCGGCCCACTTGGCCAGCGTCGCCCCGCAGCCGAACTCGATGTCGTCGGGGTGGGCCCCAATGGCGAGCGCCCGTGCGGGCACGGCCACGTCGACGGTGGTCACGGGCTCACCGCCAATGAGTCGACTCCCAGAGCGAGCCGGTCCTGTGCGGGCAGCGCCAGCAGATCCTCGGGATGGTCGATGTCGGAAGCCAGGGCACCGTCCTGAACCACCGTCACGGCCAGCTGAAGCCGTTCGGCCTCGGCCACATGGCGCGCGAACGAGCCCGGCCCGTAGGCGAAGCGGAACCCGCAGCCGGTGGGGACGCACACGACGTTGGAGCCGTCGCGGTGCCCGTCCGGCACGATCACCAGCCCCGGGCCCACCGCCGGCCGCAGCGTGCGGGCCAGCGCCAGGTCGGCGTGGGCCACCACCGCCCTCTCCACTCCGGCCGCGGCCAGCCGGTCCACAGCCACTGATACCGCGATGTTCAGGCCGGGCCGGCCCACCGCCAGGACCTCCGCCCCCAGGTCTGTGGCCCAGGCCGCCACCTCGGTGTCGTCGGTGGCCACATGAACCGGCAGGCCGCCGGCCGCAGCCACCACCCGGCCCGCCATCCGGCGCATCAGGTCGCGGCAGCCGGAGCGGCCGAGGACGTGCTCCAGCCGCGACAGGGCTCCCTCGAAGGAGCGGATCGGCACGACCACCGCCGTGGTGGGCTCTTCAGACACTGGCGGCGATGCCACTGGGCGCCTCCGGGGCATTCCGTTCGAGGGGTGAGGCGAGTCTATGAGCGACCGCGAATGGGTCAGAGCCCGCCGCGTCGCAGCAGTGTCACTCCCGCTCTTGTTCGCCGCGCTCACGGGCCGCTCGGGCCACGGCCTCGCTCGGCGCCTCGCGAAGATCCTCATGGATCGCTCTCCAGCCGCTCGGCCTCTACGGTTGCCGCTGTGAACGCCCGGGTCGCGGTGATCGGTGGCGGGTCGTGGGGCACGACCGTCGCTCACCTCTGTGCTCACAATGCTCCCACCGTGCTGTACGCCCGCGATCCTGCGATCGCGGAAGCGGTGAACTCGACTGGCGAGAACCCCCGCTATCTGCCCGGTCGGGCGCTGCACCCGGATCTGCGGGCCAGGTCCGACCTCGGCGAGGCAGTCGCGGGCGCCGACGCTGTGGTGATGGCTGTGCCGTCCCACGGTTTCCGGGACACCCTGGGCCTCCTGCGGCCACACGTGGGTGAGAGCACGCCGATCGTGTCGCTCACCAAGGGTCTCGAGGGCGGCACCCGGAAGCGAATGACCGAGGTGGTGGCGGACGAACTGCCGGGGCGTCCGGCCGGGGTGCTGACCGGGCCGAACTTGGCCAAGGAGATCCTCGCCGGGCGAGCCGCCGCGGCTGTGCTGGCCATGGCGCCCGCCGACGCCCCGCTGGCCGAGCGGCTGCGGGACGTGCTCTGCGCCGGCGACTTCCGGGTGTACACCAACACCGACGTCGTGGGAGCCGAGATCGCGGGTGCCACCAAGAACGTGATCGCCCTGGCCGCCGGCATATCCGACGGCCTCGAAGCCGGCGACAACACCCGGGCGGCGCTCATCACCCGGGGTCTGGCCGAGGTGACCCGCCTGGGAGTGGCCCTCGGCGGTGACCCGGCCACGTTCGCGGGCCTGGCTGGGATCGGCGACATCGTGGCCACCTGCGTCAGCCCTCAGAGCCGCAACCGCCATGTGGGCGAGCGGCTGGGCCGGGGCGAGGCGATCACCGAGATCGTGGCGTCCATGGACCAGGTAGCCGAGGGCGTCAAGTCCACTCCGGTGGTGGCGTCGCTGGCCCGCTCGCGGGGTGTGGACATGCCGATCACCGAGGAGGTGAGGGCCGTGATCGAGGACGGCCGTCCCGCCGCCGCGGCCTACCGGGCGCTGCTCGACCGGCCCCCCACCAGCGAAACCCACCGGTGAGGCCAGCCGTAAGCCCCGCATCGGTGGAGTTGCTCGGCGATCTCGACGGGCCGGTGGCCGCGGTGGACCGGCAGGGGACGGTGGCCCCGGTCGGCGCGGGTTGGAGTGTGGGCTGGGCCGTTGGAGCCGAGGATCGCTGGCACGTTGCGGCCGTAGAGGCGGCCGTGCGGTCGGGGCTGATCGCCGACATGCCGGTGACCTCCACTCAGATGAGAGTGCCGGGCGGCGACGTGACGCTGCGAGCCGCCGCGGGCCGGACGACCAGGGGCAGGGCAGTCATGCTCGAGTTTGTCAACGACACACCGGTGGCGGTGAGCCTGGCTGTGGCAGTGGCCGGCTCGATCAAGTCGGCCGCGGTGAGCGGATCCCGGCTGCTGGCTGAGGGCCGGGCGGTGGTGGACATGGGTCGGGCACCAGGGGGAACGGCGGTCGTCGACAACGGCGACGTTTGGCCGGCCGTCCTGGCCGAGCCGGATCCAGGGAACCGCGAGGCCCGGAGCCGTGCCGGGCTGGCCGCGGCCGCGGCCATAGTCCCGCTGGCACCCCGGGTGCCTCTTAGGGTCATGCTCCCACTCGAAGGCGAGCCGGCGGGCGGCGCCGGCTCGCCGGAGGAGATCGCGACCGGCTGGCGGGCGGTGGTCGAGCGGGCCGCCTCGCTCGATCTTCCCGACGAAACCGCGGTCCGGGCATGGCGGCGGGGGATCGCGGCGTCGGTCTTGAGTGCAGGCTGCACGGAGCCGCTGGCGGTGGCCCGGGCCGCCGCCGTGCTCGACCGGGTGGGCCTGCCCGACGAGGCCGACCGGGCCAGGGATGCGCTAGTCGACGCGGCCGTCCGGTCGCGCCTGCCGCCGCCGGCGGCCGCGGCCGCGCTGCGGGCCTTGGCCTCGCGCCGACTGCGGACCGGTCGAGTCTCGGGACTGGCGGAATTGGCCGGTCCTCTGGCCGAGGCCGCGGGCGACCATCTCGACCCTCTCACCCTGGAACAAGTGGCCGCAGTCTTAGAGATCGAGGCTCCGGCTGCGGCCCGCGACGCTCGCCACCTTCTGGCCGAGACACATCCGGCACACCCGATGCGGGATGCCGCGGCGATCGGCGACGGCCTCGCCGCCGCCGTGCGGAACAGCGTCGCATTCGGAGGCGACGGCGTCGCTGGGGTCGAGCCCCTGCTGGATTGCCTGGTCGGGGAGTCCCCCGATCGTCTCGTGATACTGCCGGCACAGCCCGAGGCGTGGAAGGGAGCCCCCGTCGATGCCCGCGCCCTGGCGACCCGTCATGGCGTGCTGTCGTTCTCGGTCCGCTGGCACGGCGCCCGGCCCGCGCTGCTGTGGGAGCTGCAGCCTGCCCGCGGCAAGGACTCCTCACAGACGACGGTGCGCTGCGGACTCGACCAATCGTGGCAGTCCGAAGTCCCGGCCGGAGAGGCTCTGCTGAGGCCAGAGACAACTGGCGCCTAAGGGCCGGCCGGGGAGAGCGGCGTTGGTCGCGCGACGCGGCGTGTGCCACACTGCACCCATGGAATCGCACGCCCTGCCCGCAGCCGCACCAGCCCTTCCCGACATCGACGTGCCGGTGTGGGCCTGGGCGTTGGTCGCAGTCGCCGCGGTGGTCTCGTACTTCGTGATGCTGGAGAACGGCGTCGTGCTCAGCCATGTCGCCGAGACTCTCCACGAGTTCTTCCACGACGGCCGCCACTTCGTGGGCGTCCCCTGCCACTGAGCACTCCACCGGCCGCATGAAGCGGATCCTGGGGGTCGGCTGCCTGGCCGGTCTGGCCGCCGGCGCCGCGGCGGCCCTGTTCGCGGCGACCGCTGGCCGGGGACCGATACGCGACGCCATCGCCCTGGAGGACAGCATCAGCCACGCCACCAGCGGCGCCCATCACGAGGACCTCTTCAGCCGGGGAGTGCAGGAGATCGGCGGCGCGGTCGGGCTGGTCGTGTTCGGGCTGGCCCTGGGCGTCATCTTCTCCGTCGTGCTCGCCGCAGTGGGGCCCCGGCTGAACGCGTCCACCCCTCTGGCCGCCTCGCTCCAGCTCGGATTCTTCGGGTTCGTGGCCGTGGTCCTGGTGCCCTTCCTGAAGTATCCGGCCAACCCGCCGGCCGTGGGCGACCCCGGCACCGTCAACGAGCGCACCGTCTTGTACTTCGCCGTGCTGGGCCTCTCGATCCTGCTCACCTGGGCGGTGTGGCGGTTCTATCGAGGCGTGACGCTGGCGCCGGTGGCCAAGGCTTGGGCGACGGCCGCCCTCTACACCACCGGTCTGGTGGTGCTGTTCCTCGTCCTGCCCGGGAACCCCGATCCCATCGACGCTCCCGCCGACCTCGTGTGGCGATTCCGCCTGGCGTCGCTGGGAGGCTTGGCCTCGGCCTGGACCGTGCTGGCCCTGGTCACCGGCACCCTGCTCTCGCGCCCGGTCCGAAGTTGATGCAAATGTCGACCTGTGAGGGCCATCATCCGCATCAATCTCGGGTGGGGTGCGCCTCGGCATAGAGCTCCATGTGGCGCCGGGCCGTGCTGGCCCATGAGTAGCGGTCCGCAGTAGCCGCTCCAGCGGACCGCAGCCGGCGCACCAGTTCCGGGTCGTCTCGCACCCGGGCCATGCCGGCCGCCAGCGAGGCAGGGTCGGCTGCCCCGGTCAACACCGCATCGACATCATGGGTGAGGAACTCCCGGAAGACCTCAATGTCGGAGGCGACAACCGGCAGCCCGGCGGCCAGAGCCTCGAGGACGACCAGGCCCCAGCCCTCGCTGATCGACGGGAACACGAAGCTGTCGGCGGCGCCGAACCAGCCGGGAAGCTCCGCGTCGGGCACCGTGCCCACCAGCACCAGGTCGTCTCCGAGGCGCAGGCCGTGGGAGTCCAGCGACCCCAGAACCTCGTCCCGGTAGGCCTGGTAGTCCTGGAAGGAGTGGCCGCCCACCACGGCCAGCATCGGGCGCGGGCCCGGCATGACCTTCAGCAGGCCCAGCGCCTCGACCAGGTAGCGCGAGCCCTTGCGGGGCTCGATGCCTCCCACCGTCAGGTACACGTGGCGCTCGCCGGCGTTGATCCTGGACCGCAGCGTGCCGCGCTCCTCCGCAGATCGAGCCGCGCCGGCGAACCGCTCGACCCGCACGCCGTTGGTGACCACCGCCGCGTTCACGCCGTAGTCGTCGAGCAGGCGCCGCCTCCACGGCTCGCTCACCGCCAGCACCCGGTCCGGCTCGGTGATGGCCGCGTCCTGGCACTCGATCAGCGCCGGGGTCGTGAAGTCGTCTATGTGGTGGACCGTGCGGAACAGCCGGAACCCGGCTCCGCGGCCGCGAACGCGGGCCGCGGCTCGGGCCGAGATGCAGTCCTGGGTGTGCACGATGTCGAAACGGTCGGCGAGGTCGGCGCCGAGGCCCGATTCGAGAGCATCGATGTGGGAGAACACCCGCTCGGTCAGGGTGCCCGCCCGGGGCGGCGCCTCGACGATGTGCACCGGCACTGATGTGGGCCGGAAGAACCCTTCGGCCGGGTCGCCCAGGGCGACGAGGGTCACGTCGACGCCCTCGGCGGCGAGGGCCTCTGCCAGTTCTACGCTGTGCACGGCCCCGCCGCGGGGCCTCACCGAATAGGTGGCGATGGCGATCCGCGCCGTCAGGTTCACGCTGTCAGGCTTGTGGACAGGTCGTGATGGACGAGCGCGGGGTCGCGGTTCACGAGCGCGGCCGCGGCCAGAGCGGCCCGGGCGTTGGTCTCAGCCACGACGCAGCCCGCTTCGCGCATGATCGACCGCTGCCGCTCGAAGTCCTGGGGATCCCGGCCGGTACCCAGCACGTAGGCCACGACGGCCGCCCCCGACGCCACTATCTCCGCCGCGGCCGGAGCGAGCATGGCGGCCGGGTCCGGATGGGCGCCGTCGCCGATGACCACATCCAGCAACACGGCGGCCACTGCGGGATCCGAGACCTGGTCGTGCAGCCGCTCCAGCCTCGCCTCGGGATCGATCATGGGGTGGGGGCGCCCCACAGTGAACTCCTCCTCACCCATGTCCAGACACACGTGGGCGCCGGGGGGCGCAGGCAGCGCCCATGCAGCCTCCAGCGGCGTGTTGGAGAACACCGGGCCGATGTGGCGGCTGGCGACGATCATCGCCTCGTAGGCCAGGGTGCCCCCGCTGAACAGTCCCACCATCCGTCTCCGGCCCGAATCCAGGGAGGTAGAGAGCCGGGCGGTCTCGGCGTCGATCGTGCCGACCGGGTCGGCGCCGGCGTGGCCGAGGCGATCCAGGGACTCCACAACGCCCTGCTCGAGCGTGTTGCACACCACCGCTCCGGGCGCCGCAGCCACGGGTCGTTCCAGACCGATGAGAGCGGCCACCATCGGCTTGCTGGTGGCCTTGGTGAGCAGGCGCTCGGCCACCGCGGGAGCCGGCGGCTTGGAGACCAGCAGGATCAGTTCCGTTCCGGCGTGACGGTCGAGAGCCTCCACCGCGGCTTCGGCCATGAGCCCTCCGACGTCTTCGGACAGGTCGCGGCCTCCCACCCCGATCACATGGGAGACACCCGATCCCCAGCGGTCGAGCAGCGTCATCGTCTCCTGGGCGCCCGTGCCCGCGGCGGCCACCACCCCCACCGGCCCCGGCGCCACCCGGTTGGAGAATCCGAGCCCAACCCCGCCCAGTGCCGCCGTGCCCGCTCCCGGACCCATGACCAGCCGGCCCAGAGAGCGGGCCCGCTGCTTGAGGTCGATCTCGTCGGCCAGGGGCACGTTGTCGCTGAAGAGCAGCACATCGAGGCCGCGGGTCAGGGCCTTGTGGGCCTCTAGGGTTGCGTACGGGCCGGGCACGGACACGATGGCGACGTTCGCTCCGGATACCGCGGCCAGCGCGTCGTCGAGACTGGCGGGACGCGTCGCCGTCGGAGCAGCAGCGGCGCCGTTGTCGGATCCGGCGGCTTCGAACAACACCCGCCGCCCCTCCTCCAGGGCCATGCTCATCCGGTCGCGGGACCCTCTGACCGCCAGCACAAGATCGTTTGCCGACGCGGTGCCGAGGCCCTCGGCCAGACCCTCGGCGGCCAGGACGTCGAGATTGGCGGGGGTGGCCATCAGCGCCCAAGCCCAGTCCACGCCGGGCGCCTCGCGCATCGCCCTCGTGGCCTCCAGCAGGCGGACGCTGTCGACGTAGCAGTCAGCAATGACCTCTGTCCTGATCATGTCAACAGAATCAGGCTCTCATCGTGTCCGCGCGGGCCTGGTCCTGATCATGCCAGCGCAGGCACAGGGTCGGGCACGATCCGTGTGCCCCGGGGGCCCTCGATCACGCCGGCGGGCTCGTCGAGGGTCGCGTACACGAGTTCAGGAGTGGTTATGGCTGAGATCCGCCCCGCGGCCTCTACGAACTCGATGGCGGCCTCGACCTTGGGTCCCATGCTCCCGGGAGGGAACTGGCCGTCGGCCAGATGGCGCCGGGCAACGGAAGCGGTCATCTCGGTGACCGGCTGCTCCTGGGGGGTACCGAAGTTGAGGCGCACTGAAGCCACGCCGGTCACCATAACCAGCGCCTGGGCACCCACGGAGTCCGCTATCCGCTCCGCGGCGAAGTCCTTGTCAATGACCGCGTCGACGCCCCGGTACGCACCGTCGGCCGAGCGCGCCACCGGGATCCCGCCTCCACCGCCGGCGACGACGATGTAGCCGAGATCGACCAGCGTCGATATGGCCGCAGCCTCGATGGGTGCCATCGGCCTCGGCGACGGGACCACTCGGCGGTAGCCCCGCCCGGAGTCCTCGACCATGGCCCATCCCCGCCCGGACTCCAGGGCGGCCGCCTCGGCCCGGTCGAAGAACGGGCCGATGGGCTTGGTGGGCTGGGAGAGGGCGGGGTCACAGGCGTCGACCTCGACGTGGGTGACGATGGACACCGCTCCCGCTATCTCGCGCTTGCAGACCTCGTTGAGGGCCAGGCAGATAAGGCTTCCCAGCTGTCCCTGGGTCATCGCGCCCAGGGTAAAAAGGGGCAGGGCGGGCACGAGGTCGGTCGAGCCCTCGTGCTGGATGGCCAGGTTGCCGACCTGGGGACCGTTGCCGTGCACGATCACCACGTTCCATCCCTTCCGGATCAGTGACCGGACCGAGTGAGCCATGGCCAGGGCGTTGGCGTACTGCTCCTCGAGGGTGCCGCGCTGGTCCTCGCGAATGAGTGCATTGCCTCCGAGAGCGAGAATTGCGGTCTCGGCCAAGGCTCACTCCTCTCGCCAGACCCGCTGGGTCCGTCGGATCCGAACGGAGCCCTCAAGCGGAGCCCTCAAGTCTGCCGATAGCAGAACCGACTTTCTTATAGTAGATGAGAGGCAACGGGCCGTGCCAAGCCTCAGGGCCGCCGGGGCGGCGCCGCAGACGACTAGGAGCGACACGATGCCGAGCGGTGCGAGCGATGCAGACCCCACCGCGGTGCTGGCCGCCCATTGGAACGAGAGTGAGCGCCGCCTCTATCCGACGGCCACTACGAACCCCGACGCCTACCAGTCGGCGGTGAAGCTGGTCCGCGCCGTGGCCGACGCGCTGGCCGCGGTCCCCGATCTGGAGGATCTGGCCGCGCGTTGGGAGCACCGGTCCGCCATCCTGGACGAGGCGGTGAGAGCGACGGGCGAATCGATCGCCTACGGCCTCACGGAGGCGACTGCCGGCTGCGGGTTCTCCATCCGCCGCCGTGAGCTGCTGGCCGAGCGAGCCGAGCGTCAGCGCCGGGAGAGCATCAATGCGGCACGCCAGGCGGGCCGGGTGTGGGCGGTGGTCCACGAGCAGGGCGACCTGGGTTCTGGGCTGGTCGATCCCTACCAGTGCATGGAGATGCACCTGCCCACCGGGCTGGCCGTCGTGAGCATGGTCGAGCCCGACCCGTCGACCATGACCCCCGTCTACGTGGTGACGGTGACGGATATGGGAGAGCGCGGCGGAGCGGTGCCCGACATCGACGCGGGCTCCTTCGAGGATCTGGAGACGGCCGATCCGGAGCTGTTCGAGGACAACCGGCGGGCCATGCGAAGCCAGATCGAGAATTGGCAGCGGTGAGTGCCGAAATGGGCGCTGAGGGCTGCCAATTCCCGTGCGGCACGAGCTGGCGCGCTCGTGGCTTCACCACGCCCTCGCACGCGTGCTCAGGGCCAGAGTCCGGTGATGGGCTCGCTCTTGAGGTCGAACACCTGACGGCTCGCATCACGGTCTCGCACCGTGAGCAGGCCGCTGCCGGTGATGGTGCCGGTCACCGCGGCGGTAAGCCCGGCCGAGCGGAACAGGTCCACGCACCGGCCGGGCTGGTCGGTGGTGAGCCAGAACGCGTACGTCGGGAAGCAGACGAGCCAACGATCCAGGCTCACCCCGGCGGGTGCCGGCAACTCGTCCAGATCGATCTCCGCTCCGAGTTGTCCGGGCTCAAGAAGCATCGCCAGCGAGCCGATCGAGCCGGCCATGCTGACGTCCTTGGCTGCCTGCGCCAAGTCCATGCGAGCCGCCTCGGCCAGCAGGCGCACGTCCCGGGCCAGGTGTGGACCCTGATGGGCGAGCGTGGTGAAGAAGGGGAAGTCGGTGCGCATGCGGCCCTCCAGGCAGCAAGCGAATACGAGGTGCTGGCCCTCACGGGCCCGGCTCACCGACAGGACCCGGTCGGCGTCACCGACAGCGAAGGCCGACAGCGCCGGCTCTCCCGGATGCTCACTGATGTGCCCGCCGACGATGGGTACCTCATAGAGGGCGGCCGCCTCGGCCATGCCCTGGAGGGCCTCGGCCGCCACAGGAGCCGAGGCCACGACCGTGTTGACGATCCCCCTGGGCACCGCTCCCATAGCGGCCAGGTCGTTGACGTTGGCGAGCACGGCCGCCATGCCCGCGGCCCGGGGATCGGAGGCCACGAACGCGGGGTGCATCGCCTCTCCGCACACGACGATCGAGCCTCCGGCAGGCACCTCCACGACAGCGCCGTCGTCGCCGGGGCCGGTCAGCGGATCGGATGTGGATACAACCCGGCGAACGGCGGTGATGGCTCGCTTGGCTCGCAACCCTGCATGGTCCCGCACAGTGGCGACCAGTCGGTCCAGTGACGACGGGTCCAGCGATGACGGCTCCGGCGAGGGCACGGCCGCACGGTACAGCAGCGGCCGGTCCGGTCTCCGCGGTCTCGGTCGGCCAGGCCGTGCTGGAGGTTGCGCCGGAGGGCTTCGCAGGCCATGTGGCGGGGGTCTTCCGCGACGGGTTCTATGTGTCGGGCCCCTCCGAAGCGCTGTTCGCGGTGGTGGGTCCTCGCTGCTGGCCGGGGCCCCTGCACCTCGTCGTCGAGGAACTGGCCGGACTCCCGGGCCGGCACGACCCGGTGAGCGTCTCCGGGGGCACGCTGAGGGCGGGCCAGTTGACGATTCGCTTCGGCGGGTGCGCGCCTTGGGCGCCACAACTGCCCGAACGTCTCGGCTCCGGTCCGCGGGCATGGCGTGACCTGGCTGTGTGTCCCGCTCCCGAGCTGGCAGCCGTCTGGGAAGCAGTGACCCGCGATCTGCGCGGCTGCAACCTGCTGGCCGCATTCCGCCGCCTCCAGGGCCGAGGGACGGGGCTCACTCCCAGCGGCGACGACGTGCTCGCGGGGATCCTGCTGGTCGGCGCCGTCGACCCGAGCCGGCGCCGCGCCCTCACCGGACTGGCCTCCGGTGCTCGCACCACCCAGTTGAGCCGCGCCTTCCTGAGATGGGCCGCGGCCGGCCAGAGCATCCAGCCGGCGCACGCCCTGCTGGACGCGGCGGCGTCGGGTGATCAGGCCGGGATGCGCCGGGCTGCGGCGTCACTGGCCGGGGTGGGCGCCGCGTCAGGCCGGGCATTGGCGGCCGGTGTCGCGCTGGCCGCCACCGAACTCGCTCCGGCAAGCACACGTAGGATGGACCCCCGGCCCAACGACGTGTGGCGCCGGTCAGGAGATCGCCCGGATGCCCATCTCTGAGTCTCCCCGGTTCCTACGAACGGCCGCCCGGACGATCAAGCCGCGCCGGCGCGGCATCACCCACATCATCGACACCGGCACGCCGCTGGTGGGCATCGAAGCACTGGTGGAGGCCCACGGTGAGTTCGTGGATGTCTGGAAGTTCGGCTTCGGCACCGCCTACCTCGACGCCGCGATCGCATCCAAGATCGAGTTGCTCCAGGCCCATGACATCAAGGCCTGCCCCGGGGGCACGCTGCTGGAGGCCGCCTGGTGGCAGGGCCGCACCGAGGAGTTCTTCGGTTGGGCCCGGGCCCTGGGATTCGATTGCGTGGAGGTCTCGAGGGGCGCGACCGGGATGCCCCCAAGCGCCAAACTGGCACTGATCGCCGCGGCCCGCGACCACACCTTCGAAGTGTTCGCCGAGGTGGGGAGCAAGGATCCCGGCGAGCCGGCCCGACCGGAGCAGTGGCTCGAAGAGGCACGCCGCGACATCGACAGCGGTGCCTGCTGGCTGGTGGCCGAGGGTCGGGAGAGTGGGACCGTGGGCCTCTACACCGCCGACGGGCTGGTAAGGGCGGATCTCGTGGACGCCCTCGAGGGCCTCGGACCGGAGACTCCGGTGGTGTTCGAGGCACCGCGCCGCGAGCAGCAGGCGTGGCTCGTGAACCGCTTGGGGACGAACGTCAACCTCGCGAACGTCTCCGGCGACGAAGTTCTCGCAGTGGAGGCCCTCAGGCGGGGGCTGCGATCCGACACGCTGCGGATGCGCCTTCCCGCCGGCGGCGGCGCTGGCGCTGGGGGCCCGTCCCCGCGGCCGGTCGAGGAGTCGGCGCCGACCCTGGGCACGCCCCGGACGCTGTAGACCGTGTTCGACCTCGATCCCGCCGCGCCCAACATCATGCCGTCGCGGTACCGGCAGGTGTCGGTCGCCGCGGTCCCGAGCCTGGCGCCGGATGATCTGGTGGCCCGGTTCACGGGACGGGAGGCTTACTACCGGACCAGGTTCGTGGTGGCCCGCCTCGACGGCAATCCCGACCGCTGCGCGCTGGTGGAGCTGGCCCGCGACGGCAGCGACGAGCTCTTCTCGCCGGCGGTGGCTGCCCGGGTGCTGGCCACCGCCGAGGAGTGCGCCTACGTGCGGGACGACGGCGCCGACCTCGGAATCGCCTCCCACCTGGCCCGGGCCGCGCTCCGCCGCCCGGACCGGCGTTGTGTCGTGGTGGAGGGCCGGTACCGCCATGTCTGCTTCCTCCTCAATGCCGAGCCGGTGCGGATCACCGTGGTGGACGTGGTGCCGCCCGAGCCCTCGAAGCTCGCCGACCAGGTGGCCAGGGTCCTGGACTTCGCCGAGGATCTGCCCCCCATCGCGGTGCTCGAGCGGATCGTCGACAGCCGGGCGCTGGTGACCGAGCCGGTGCCCGAAGGGCTGATCGTCCCCTGCCGGGGCGGCGGGGTCGACATCGAGGGCGTAGCGGTGTCGCACCTCGACGAGCGCCCCTCGTTCGCCGGCTCCGCCCTGCTCGGCTGTGAGCTCTCCCAGCAGATCCACCGCTGGTTCTACGGCACCGAGCCGGCCCGGACCATCGACTGGTGCCCCCGCCGCCTGATCACTGCCGATGAGTCCGTCGACGGGCTCGTGCTGAGCCGCTGCTGCATGCTGGACGAGGGCTTCGAACAAGAAGCACGCACGGTGATGGTGCCTTGGGGGGCCACCCTCACTGAGGTGCACGAGGGCCTCCGCACGCTGGCCGGTTCCGGAGACGGTACGTGGACGCGCACCTGATCGACTCGGCCGTCTACGGGCACGGCTGGTCGACCGCGGAATCGGTGGCCATCTTCAGCGAGCGGGCCCGCCTGGAGAGATGGGTGCACGTGCTGAAGGCCCTCGCAGCCGCCCAGGCCGATCTGGAGATCATTCCGGAGGCGTCGGCCCGGGCCATCGACGGCCTCGATGCCCAGAGCCTCGACCCGGCCGCACTGGGCGCCGAGACCCGGCGGACCTCGCACTCCACCATCGGGCTGGTGCGCGAGCTCCAGTCCCGGCTGCCCGAGCACGCCCGCGAGCACGTCTACTACGGCGCCACCGTGCAGGACGTGTCCGACACGGCCGCTGCGCTGGAGATCCGGGCCGTTGGTGCGATCGTGTGGCGCGATCTGAGAGAGGTGGAGGGTTGCCTACTCGAGTTGGCCGCGCGCCATCGTGATACGCCGATGCTCGGACGTACCCACGGCCAGCCCGGGGCTCCGATTACCTTCGGCCTCAAGGCCGCGTCGTGGGCCGACGAGACGGCCCGGCACCTGGAGAGGTGGCGCCAGAGCCGTTCCCGCCTCGTGGTCGGGCAGCTGGCCGGCGCGGTGGGGGTGCTGGGCTTCTACGGCGAGCTGGGTCCCGCGTTGCGCGGCCGGTTCTGTGAGCGCCTCGGTCTGGGCGAGCCGACCATCTCGTGGCTCACGGCCCGGGACCGGATCGCCGAGTTCGCCAGCAACGCAGCTCTTGTGTCGGCCACGATGGCCCGCATGGCCAACGAGGTGTACAACCTCCAGCGGCGCGAGGTCGGCGAGGTCGCCGAGGCCGCGTCGGAGGCCACGATGGGCAGCATCACCATGCCTCACAAGCGCAACCCCGAGCGCAGCGAGCAGATGGTCACGCTGGCGAGGTTGGTGCGTTCGGCCGCGGGGGTGCTGACCGAGACGATGGTCGGCGACCACGAGCGCGACGGCCGCACATGGAAGACCGAGTGGGTGCTGCTGCCGGAGATGAGCCACTACCTGCTGGCCCAACTGGGCCTGGCCCGCGGCCTCGCGGCCAGCATCGAGGTGGATGCGGGCGTGATGGCGGCCAACCTGGAGACCATGGGCGACTTCGGGTCCCAGGAACTGCTGAGGCGCCTGTCGGCCCGCCTGGGCAAGCACCGGGCCAACGACGAACTCCAGCAGGCGTACCGGACCGTCCGGCTGAGCGGCCGCCCG
Source organism: Acidimicrobiia bacterium (assembly GCA_022828135.1). GTDB lineage: Bacteria > Actinomycetota > Acidimicrobiia > Acidimicrobiales > Aldehydirespiratoraceae > Aldehydirespirator. The sequence continues at coordinate 40,590 of JAJEJB010000040.1, forward strand.
CTGGCAGAGGTCCTGGCGCAAGTCGCGTCGCCGACCGAGCTCGAAGGGCTGGACCGGCCCGAGACCGGCGCAGCCGCGGCGATGGTCGACGCAGTCGTCGCGGCCGCCACCGGCCGCCGATCCGGCGAGACCGATGAGTGGGTATAGCCGGTGAGCGGGGACCCGAAGGGATCCAACTCGGTGCCGCGGCTCGCAGGGCCGTCGCCGGAGGCGCCGGCCCGGGAACTGGTCGACGCCGGATTCGCCTGGGAGATCGCCGATGCGCCGCTGCTGCACCACGGCCTGAACCTGGCCGACCTGGGCCATGTGCTGGACCTCCGGGCTCGAGGCCTCATTCCCGAGCCGGCTGCGGCCGACCTACTGGGCGTGCTGCTGGAAGCCCACCGCACCGACCCAGCCGACTTCCCCTACGACGCCGCCTCCGGGGAGGTCTACAACTCGCGGGAGCGGCACTTCGTGCAACGCATCGGCGACTCCGCCGGGTGGCTCCATGCCGGTCGTCCCCGCCGGGAGGCCGCCAGGGTGGCACTGAGGCTGCTGCTGCGGTCCCAGACGGCCCACCTCATCGAGGTCGGCGCCGACTTCGCGACGACGGCCGCCGCGGTGGCGGCCGAGCATGTCGAGACCTTCATGGGCGACCAGACCTACCTCCAGCAGGCCCAGCCGTCCACCTTCGGCCACTACCTCCTCGCCTTCGTCCCGCCCGCCCTGCGGGACGGGGAGCGGTTCTCGGCCGCTCTCGAGCAGGTCAACACCAGCCCCGGCGGCGCGGGCTGCGTCAACGGCAGCCGGCTGCTCGACGACAGGGGCGCCATCGCCGACGCGCTCGGGTTCGACGGCGTGATCGCCCACACCCGCGACGCCATGTGGCAGACCGACGTGTTCATCGACCTGCTGGCCACTTCGGCCAGCATGATCGCCAACCAAGCCAAGCTGGCCGAGGATCTTGAGATCTGGTCGAGCCAGGAGTTCGACTACGTCGACCTGGCCGGACCGTTCACCCGGGCCTCGGTGCTGATGCCTCAGAAACGCAACCCCTACGCCCTGTCCATCATCCGGGGAGCCAGCGGGGTGTTGATCGGCAGGATGAGCGGCTTCCTGGCTGTGGTCAAGAGCCCGTCGGCCCGCAGCGACAACCTGATCTTCGCCTACGGCGAGATCCCCAGGGCCCTCGACTTCACCATCCGGGTGAGCGCCCTCACCACCGGAGTGGTGAGGACCCTGAGCGTCAACGCCGAGCGGATGTGGTCTGAACTGGAGCGCGGCTTCGCCCAGGCCACCGACCTCGCCGAGTACGTGATGGTGGCCGGCGGCGTCGATTACCGCACGGCCTACAACGTGGTGGGAAGGACGGTGCGAGCAGCCAGCCGCCAGGGGCTCACCGGCCGAGACATCACACCGGAGATGCTGGACGACGCCGCCTCCGAAGTCTGCGGCCGGCGGCTCGGGCTCGATCCGGACGCCTTGGCCGACGCCCTGGACCCGCGCCGGATCGTGGCCACCCGCAGGGCGACCGGCGGAGCGTCCCCCGGCGAAGTCAAGTCGATGGCCGAGGAGTTCACCGCCCGAGCGGCCCAGTTGCGGGCCCGAGCCGTCGAGGAGCAGGAGCGCTACGCCCGCGCTGAGGAGACGCTGCTGGCCCAGGCCCGCGAGCTGGCAGGTTCGCGTTAGCGCGTGTTCGCGTTTTCTCTTGCGACTCGTCGTTGTCTTATAGTTGATCCACCGGGCGGCAACCGAGGAATCCAGGGAGGCTCCGATGGACGGCATCCATGACATGGGGGGAATGCATGGTTGGGGCACCGTGGCCATCGACCCCGACGAGCCGGTGTTCCGCGAGCGGTGGCACGGCCGGGCCTTCGCGATGGGGGCCATGTCCATGGGCCTGTCGGGCACCAACCTCGACGCCTTCCGCCACGGCCTGGAGCGCCTGCACCCCTACGAGTACCTGGCCGACGGCTACTACGGGCGCTGGCTGGCGTGCGCCGAGACGCTGCTGGTCGACAGCGGCGTCCTCGCGCCTGGCGCGGTGGAGGCCAGGGCCCGAAACCTGATGGGGGAGCAGGTCACCGAGCCGGCCGACGTCGAGGAGAACAAACCCAGCTACGAGCGGGGCGGCGCCGGCTCGCTGCGTGAGATCGACGACGAGCCCGCCTTCTCACCCGGTGACCGGGTGCGGGCCAAGGACATGCGGACCGGCGGTCACACCCGGATGCCCGGATACATCCGCGGCCACACCGGCACCGTCCAAGCCCTGCGCCCCGCCGCGCTGCTGCCCGACACCAACGCCCACTTCCAGGGCGAGAACCCCCAGCACGTGTACACGGTGGAGTTCGACTCCGCCGAGCTGTGGGGCCAGGACGCGGAGGCGGCCACGCTGCGCATAGACCTGTTCGAGAGCTACCTGGAGGCGACCTAGATGGCTGACCACTCCAACACCACCGACCGTCTCTCGCCCGCGGTGCGGGCCGAGGCGCTGGAGTCGCTGCTGACCGAGCGCGGCCTGGTCAAGTCCGAGGTCCTCGACGGCTTCATCAACCGCATGGTGAACGACGTCGGACCCATGAACGGCGCCAAAGTGGTGGCTAAGGCATGGACCGACCCCGACTATCGCGCCCAACTGCTCGCCGACGGCACCGGCGCCATCAAGGAGCTGGGCTTCGCCGGCCCCCAGGGCGAGCACATCGTCGTGGTCGAGAACTCCGACGACGTGCACAACGTAGTGGTGTGCACGCTGTGCTCGTGCTACCCGTGGCCGGTATTGGGCCTGCCGCCGGAGTGGTACAAGGACCCGGCCTACCGCAGCCGCATGGTGCGCGAGCCCCGCACCCTGCTGAGTGAGATGGGCCTGGACCTCGACGACGATGTGGAGGTCCGGGTGTGGGACTCCAGCGCCGAGAACCGCTACCTGGTACTTCCCCAACGTCCCGACGGCACCGCGGACCTCTCGGAGGAGGACCTGGCCGCCCTCGTGACCCGAGACGCCATGGTGGGAGTAGCCAAGGTCAGCGCGGGTTGAGCAGACGCCGGTGGCTCTGACGCTCGACATCGAGGGCCCGGCCGCGCCGCCCCGGCTCAACGGCGAGCTGGTGTTCGAGGAGCCCTGGGAGGGCCGCAGCTTCGCCATGGTCGCGGCCCTGGCCGAGGGCGGTCTCTTCACCTGGGACGAGTTTCGGGACCACCTGATCGCGGCCATCGCCGGCTGGGAATCGGACCCCTCAGGCGAGTACCGGTACTACGAGCGCTGGCAGGAGGCGCTTGAGTCGATCGTGGCGGATCTAGAGATCGTGGCCCGGCCCGAGGTGGATGAGCTGGCCGCCGCCTACGCGGCCCGCCCGCCCGGCCACGACCATGACCACGACCATCATCACCACGACCACAGCCACTGAGAGCGCTGATTTGACCGACCCTGCCTGAGGGTTTAGCTTGTGAGATAAGTATGTCTTATCCGAAATGTCGGGTAAGGCTGAGGAAAGGCTTGTCATGCCTCCGATAACCATCGTGTTCATTGCCACCGGCTTGATCGTGTGGCTCAATGCCCTCTTCTTCCTCGGCGTGGGCGCCGATCAGAAGGAAGGGGGATCGAACCCGCTCGTCAGCATCGGCAATGCGACCCTGGTCGTGGGCCTGCTGAACCTGGTGCAGGCGGTCTACATCATGTGGGCCCGTCCTCTGGACGACAACTCTGTCGTCCTCGCCGGGCTCGTCACGTTCTACGGTCTCTTCTTCGTGGTCCTCGGCAAGTCTGAGGTCAACGGATGGGACCTGCGGGTAGTGGGGAACCTGGCCGTGCCGACGGCCATCCTGCCGCTGTTCTGGTGGGACTTCTTCTCGGGAAGCTGGATGTTCCAGTCGATCCTGATCGTCTGGCTGGTCGCCTTCGGGTCGGTGGCCCTCACCACCTACGGCAAGCTCGAGGCCAAGCTCCTCGGCCTGGTTCTCGCCGGAACCGCCATCTACACCTTCTGGGTCCCGGCCCTGATCCTGGCCACCGGCAACGAGATCCCCTAGCCGCGCCGGTTGAGCCGAGTCGCTCCGGGCCCGGCCCGGCGGCGGCTCGGTGACCCGCGGCCGGCCATCCGCCTTCATGGACCGACCTCTGTCGTGGTAGGAATGGCGCAGTGTCGCTGGCCGAGCTCATAATCGACCTCCAGTTCAAGGGTCTGAGAATCAACGCTCCCTTCGAGCGCCGGCCCGGCGGGGCCGGCCCCTCGGACGCGGGGATGGTCTGGATCGAAGGAACCGCGGTCACGGTTCCGGTGGATGCCTCCTTCGTCGCCGAGTCGCCCTATTCGCTGGAACCCGAGGACGTCGGGTTCGGCATCTACGCCGACGGGATCCGCCTCGCCGGCGCGGCTCCGGCCGACCGGCCCCGCTTCTACGGACTCACCACCGACGACGGCGTCCCGTACTGGCATCTGGCCCTCATGCACCTCGACTCGCTGGCCAGCACCGTCCTTCAGACCTGCGCCTACTGGGGCAACGAGGACCAGTGCCGCTTCTGCGGCATCGGCGTGTCGCTGGCGTCGGGCAGCACTGTGCTGGTGAAGCGTCCGGCGCAGTTGGCCGAGGTGGCGGTGGCAGCCAAGGAGCTGGACGGCGCCGTGGACATCACCCTGACTACCGGCTCCACTTACGGCCGCGACAAGGGAGCCCTCTACGTGGCCAAGTGCGGGGAGGCCATGAAGGAGTCCTCGGGCCTGCCGGTGGAGGTGCAGTTCGAGCCGCCCGACGACTTGAGCGTGATCGATCAGGTCGCCGACCGGGGCATCGACTCGGTGGGGATCCACATCGAGACCTTCGACCCGGCCGTGCTGGAGTGGGTCGCGCCCCCCAAGTACCGCACCGGTATCGAGCGGTACTTCGAGACCTGGGAGTACGCGGTGGAGCGCTTCGGCGAGGGCCAGGTCTCCACCTATGTGATCCTGGGTATGGGAGAGGACCCGGACCTGATCGTGGAGGGCTGCCGGCGGGCCGCCGACATCGGCGTGTACCCCTTCATCGTGCCGCTGCGGCCCGTGCCCGGATCGCTCATGGGCGACTGGCTGCCCCCGTCCTCCGAGTACGTGGAGAACGTCGCCCGCAAGGTCGCCCCGTACCTGGTGGAGCGGGGCTTGACCGCAGACCTGGTTGCCGCGGGCTGCGCACGTTGCCAGGCCTGCTCGCCGGTGGGGGCGATGGAGAGAGAGCTGCAGGCCAACGGCGACCGCAAGCTCATACCGGTGCGAGCGACAGGTTGACGCAGTTGAGGCCATCCGGGCGGACCGTGTGCTGGCGGGCTCTGACTCCGGCTGCCCTCAGCTGGCACCTGCGTATCCGTCACCGCATCTTCGTCGAGGAGCAGCGGGTCATCCCCTTCACCGATGTCGACGACTGGGATCGTGACCCCGACACCGTCCATGTCCTGGCAGGACGCGGGTCGGTGGCGGTCGGCACTGTCCGGCTGTATCGCACCGACACGGCCGGCCGCTGGAAGGGGGACCGGCTGGCCGTCCTGCCCGGCCACCGAGCGGGCATCGTGGGCATGAGGCTCGTGCGGTTCGCGGTCTCCACGGCCGCCGTCGCGGGGGGCGACGTGATGGATGCCTTCGTCCAGCTCCAGAACGTCAACTTCTTCGAGAGGCTCGGCTGGGAGCACAACGGCCCTCCGGTGGCCTACTACGGCCTGCCCCACCAGCCCATGACCTTTACGCTCTCCGAAGCCGGCAGCATCTCCGAGAGCGAGATTCCCGACGACGCCTGCCTCCGACTGCCGGCGGCCCGCGACGCACCCAGCCCGCTGCTGGTCACGATGTCCTAACAGATGGGCCTAATGGAGCTGCCCGAGCGGGTCGAAGTCGTCAACATCGGGCTCGAGCGGTTCGAGGCGGCCGTCCGCGACCAGGGCGCGCCGGCGGTGGGGGTGGACTGGCGCATCCCGGCCGGTGGTGACCCCGAGGCGGTGGCCGCCCTGGCCCGGCTGCTGGGTCCGGCCTCGGACCGGGTCGACGCGGCCAACGCCGAAGTCATCGACCGCCTCGACCGGGGTGTGCCGATGCTGCTCGGTGTCGAGACAGCCGGCGCGGTCGTCCACGGTCTCGAGTCGGGCACGATTCTTCACTGCGGTCCGCCCATCGGCTGGGCCGAGATGTGCGACCCGCTCCGGCGCTCGATCCGTGCCGCGGTGGTGGCCGAGGGGTGGGTCCCGGACCGCGACGCGGCCGAGCGCATGCTGGACGCCGGCGAGATCCGGCTCGAGGCGGCCAACGAGCATTCCACGGTGGTGCCCATGGCCAGCGCCATCGGGCCCAGCGCTCCGGTGTACGTAGTGTCGGTCGAGGCCGGCGGCACCACGGCCTACGCCAGCCTCAACCAGGGGTCGGGGGCCGTCCCCTGGTTCGGGGTCGACTCGGAGGAGGCCATCGAGCGCCTCAGGTTCCTGCGAGACGCGCTCGGCCCGGCACTGGCCCTGGCGCTGGACCGTGCCGGACCGATAGACGTGTTCTCGCTGGCCGCCCAGGGCGTGGCCATGGGCGACGACGTCCACATGCGGGTCCAGGCCACCACCAATCTCCTGCTGCGCGATCTCCTCCCGCACCTGGTCCGTTCCGACAGCGCGCGGATCGGCGAGGTGGCCGACTTCCTGAGCACCAACCATCTGATGTTCCTCAACATCGCCATGGCGGGCGCTCGCGCCCTCACGGCGTGGGCCGGTCAGGTGCCGGACTCCAGCATCGTCACCACCATGGCCCGCAACGGAACCACCTACGGCATCCGTCTGGCCGGCGACTCCGAGACGTGGCACCTCGCGGCATCGCCCCCGGTGCAGGACGCCCTGTACTACCCCGGCCAGGGACCGGACACCAGCGCGCCCGACATCGGCGACAGTGCCGTGCTGGAGCTGGTGGGCCTCGGCGGAGCCGCCGCGGCCAACTCGCCCGCGGTGGCCGGCTTCCTAGGGGGCCGCATGGCCGACGCCGCCGCCGTCACCGCGGCCATGAGCCGGATCTGTGCCGGCACCAGCACCCGGCTCCGGCTGCCCGTGCTCGACAACGCCGGCACCCCGCTGGGCGTCGACGTCCGGCGAGTGGTCGAGACCGGCATCACACCCGCGGTCAACACCGGCATCGTCCACGTCTCCGACGGATCTGGCCAGGTGGGTGCCGGAGTGGCCCACGCCCCTCTCGCATGCTTCAAGCAGGCCCTCCTCGACCTCGACCGCCGTCTCACCTGACGTACCGCGGCCGCTGAACTCACCAGCTTCAAAGCCTGCGGCCTCCTCGTGGCATAGTTTTCACCGATGCAGCGATCGTGAGGGGGATCGACTTGGCCAAGATGAGCGGAGGAGAAGCCCTCGCCAAGTCTCTCGTAACGGAAGGCGTCGAGGTCGTGTTCGGGATCCCGGGCATACAGATCTACGGCATCGTCGCCGCGCTGCGGGACGAGCCCGGCATCCGCATGATCACGACCCGTCACGAGCAGGCGACGACGCACATGGCCGACGGCTACGCCCGTGCATCAGGAGAGCCGGGGGTCGCGCTGGTGGTCCCGGGCGCGGGCCTCTACAACGCGGCGTCCGGCCTGGCTACCGCTTACTCCCGCTCAACGCCTGTGCTGCTCATCGCCGGTCAGGTCCCGCGTCGCGCCATAGGCAAGAACATCGGGGCCGTGCACGAAGTCGCCGACCAGCCCGGCATGGTGCGCTCCGTCACCAAGTGGCAGCAACAGGCGTCAAGACCTCGCGAAGTCCCGGACGCCGTGTTCGAAGCGTTCCGGCAGATGCGCACCGGCCGTCCCCGTCCAGTGCTGATCGAGATGCCGCCGGAAGCCGGGGTCGAGCGAGAGGAGGTCGAGCTTCGCAACCCGGCCCGTGCCACCAGGATCGTGCCCAGCCCCGAAGATCTGAGGGAGGCCGCCCGGGTCATATCGAAATCCAGCATGCCGCTGATATACGCCGGCGGAGGAGTGGCCCGCTCCGACGCCGAAGAGGCTCTGGTCAAGCTGGCCGAGGCGACGAATACAGCCGTCATAACCTCGAGCGGCGGCAAGGGAACCATCCCGGACAGCCACCCGCTGTCCTACGGCTCCTGCTTCAGCCCCAGGGGCGAGAGACAGGAGATGAACCAGCTCTACGAGGTCATGCAGTCCGCCGACGTGGTGATCGGAATCGGCGCACGCTTCTCGCTCGGCAATCCGGCGGGCGAGGCGTCCACGCTGGTGAACATCAACATCGACCACGCAGAACTCACCCGGCACCAGGCGAACACGATCCCGCTGCACGGCGACGCCAGAGCGACGATCGAGGTGCTGCTACCCCTCCTCATCGAGGCCGGCGCAGCGGAGCGTCCGTCGCCCGCCGAGGCGGTCAGCGCGGCCCGCAAACTGATCGCCTACTACGACATCCGGCTCAAGGAGCCGCAGTACGCCGTTCTGGAGGCCATGCAGAGGGGCATCCCGGACGACGCCTTCGTCGTCTGGGACGTCACGCAGTTCGGCTACTACGCCCGCACCCACTACCAGATCAACCACCCGAAGACGTACATCGATTCCGGCTACTCGTTCAACCTCGGCTACGCCTTTCCGACCGCGCTGGGTGTCAAGGTGGCCAGGCCCGACCGCCCTGTGATCTGCATGGCCGGGGACGGGGGGTTCATGTTCAACTCGCCCGAGCTGTCCACCGCTCTGAAGTACGGCATCAATGTCGTCACCGTGGTCTTCAGGAACGACTCCTACGGCAACGTTGCCCGCGACCTCGACGACGCCTTCGGCGGAGCCTACGGGACCGACCTGCACAACCCCGACTTCGTGAGGTTCGCAGAGTCGTTCGGTGCGATCGGCTTGCGGGCGGACGACCCGATGGAGCTGGAGACGTTGATTCCGGTCGCGTTGGAGCGGCAGAGTCCCGTGGTGATCGACGTGCCCTTCGGAGAAATGTCCATACCGCCGGCACCACAGTTCGCGCCGCTCTACAAGCTGCCCTGGACCATGCCTCAGGAGGGCCTCATACAGTCCTGACACGCGGCTGCGGGGCCGGGGAGCCCGGGGCGCGATCCGGGGGCGGGGTCAGGAGGGCCTGAGCGCGGTCCACACCGCCCGCGCCGGCTGCTTGGTGGGGTTGCGCCAGCGATGCTCGTGGTCGGTCCGGAAATGGATCGAGTCGCCCCTGCGCAACTGGAAGGTCTGACCGGAGACGTCCACGTCGAGACGCCCCGACAGCATGTGGATCAGCTCCTCGCCCGCGTGGCGCAGCGGGGACTCTCCGCTGTCCGCTCCGGGCTCGATCTCAGCGATCGCCGTGGCCACGAAGTACTGGCCGTAGGGACCGGATATTCCCTCCAGGGTGAGACCCTCATGGGGGGTGTAGATCGATCGGCGCTCGGCGGCAGGGGTGAAGACCACGTAGGGCGGCGACTCCAGCTCCTCGTCCACGAAGTACGCCACCGGCTGCTCGAGGGCCGCGGCCAGCTTCAGCAGGGTTGTGATGGTGGGCACCATGGTGCCCTGCTCCACTTTGTGAATGGCCGCGGTCGACACGTCGGAGCGGTCGGCGAGCTGCTGCAGCGACAGGCTCCACTGCTTGCGCAAGTGGCGGATCTTGGGCCCGATCGAATTCACGACCGCGCTCAGCGTCTCGCCGCTCACGTGGTTGGGCCGCCCGTCCGCGTCCCCCGCGCTGGTCGCCGCCTGGCCAGTCATGGCTCCATCACGGGCGTGCATCCTAGACCACGGCCTTTTAGCTTGTGATCTAGCAGTGTCGTATAGTTGACGGCTCGCTCTCAGCCGCTTGAAGGACGACCCGCCGTGAGCTCCCCGACCCTTACCGTCTCGGCCCGGTGGCTGGGCGCCTACCGCTGCGACGTGTCCTCGGGCGACTTCACGATCCCGGTGGACGAGCCCGAGAGGTATGGAGGGACCAACCAGGGTCCCCAGCCGACCGAGCTCCTGCTGGCCGCGCTGTCGTCGTGCTTCACCCTCGCCGTGGCCCACGCGGCCGGCAAGCGGGACATCGAGCTCGCCCATCTGGGGGTCGAAGTGACCGGCACCTACGACGGCCCCGGTTTCTCGGCCCTCGAGATACGGGTCGACGTCGGCTGCGACGACGCCGTCAAGGATCGGCTGCTGGAGGCGGCGGCTCGCGTCTGCTACGTGTCCAACACCATCCGCAACACTCCAGAGATGTCGGTGCGGGCCGTCTGAGGGGCGCACGCCGAGCGGGCGCGGCTTGACACTGGCGGGGGGCCGGCTTTAGGTTCCGATACGCAGTTCTCTCATCCGATACGTCGGGGAATCAGGGAGGTCCGGTGACGAAAGGGTCACGATGCGGATAGCGGTAATCGGCGGCGGCGCCGCAGGCATCGGGGCTGCCGGTGCGGCCAAAGGGGTCGATCCGAACGCCGATGTCGTGGTCTACACCGCCGACACCGATGTGGCCTACAGCCCGTGCGGCATCCCCTACGTCCACGGCAAGGAGATCGACTCGTTCGACAGGCTCTTCCTCGCCACCAAGGAGCAGTACGTCGCCACCGGCATCGACGTGCACTACGAGACCACCGTGGAGGCCATCAACCCGAAGTCGCGCACCCTTGCCGTCGCTGGTGAGGGCGAAACGTCCTACGACCGCCTGGTGATCGCATCCGGATGGAACTACGCCGCCGTCGACGTCCCCGGAGCCGATCTCGACGGCATCTACGAGGTCAAGTACATCCGGGAGGCCATGGAGTGGGACAAGCGCCTCGATTCCTGCACCTCGGCAGTGGTTGTCGACGCCGGTCTCGTGGCCATGGAGATGGTCGCGGCACTGTGCCACCGGGGGATCAAGTGCACGGTCGTCGATCCGGCCCCCTGGCCCATGGCCGACGTGCTCGACCCCGACATCGTCGAGCCGGTGCGCCAGGCCTGGGAGGACGCCGGCGTCGACATGCAGTGGGGCAACCGGGTCACCGCCTTCCGCGGCGACGGTGCGGTGAGCCGAGTCGAGACGCAGCAGGGTGACATCGAGGCCGACATCGTCATCGTCGGCACCCACAAAGTGCCCAACAACCCGCTGGCCGCGGCGGCCGGCCTCGATCTGGGATCGACGGGCGGCCTTGTCGTCGACTCGAGGATGCAGACCTCGGACGCAAACATCTACGCCGCGGGGGACTGCACCGAGATCCCCCACGGGGTCTCCGACATCCCGATCCAGGGACTGACCGGCTCCCACGCCTACGCGCAGGGCAAGACGGCCGGAACCAATGCCGCAGGCGGCACCCGCCACTACCGGCCGGTCTTCGTTCCGTGGGGGCTGCTGGCCGGCGAGTGGATGATCGGCGGGGTGTCCTTCGGGGAGACGCTGGCCATTGCGCTGGGCATAGAGCACGTCGTGGGCAAGGCCCAGGGCATCACCCGGGCCCGCTACTACCCGGGCGTCAGGCCCATCACAGTCAAGCTGCTGGCCGAGCCTGGATCGCTGCGGCTGATCGGCGCCCAGATGATCGGCGGCGAGGGCATCAAGGAGCGGGCCGACTTCCTGGCCATGGCGGTCCGGGTCGGCCTCACCGTGGAGGAGCTCGCCACCATGGAGAACGTGTACTCGCCGGCCATCGGAGCTCTCAACGAGCCGATTTCTGTGGCCGCCCAGAACCTGCTGGCCGGGCTGTAGGGACTGAACGGCGCCGTCATGGGATTCGCTCAGTGGCTCCGCTCCAACTCGGAGCACTACCTGGCCATCGACGCCCAGCGGCGCACGGGCGCTCGCTACGGCGCGAGGATGCCCGAGAAGGCCCGCGGCCTGCGTGAGCGCTTCTGGACGCATGTGTTCACACCGGCCTACCGCCTTCTGCCCTGGGGTTTCAGGCGGCGCGTCATCGGGGCGCTGCCCGGATCCCATCGAAGGGACTGGCCCGTCCGCTCCGGCCGGCCCCAAGGACCGGCGATCTGAGATCCGACCAGCAACTACCCACACAACAACAAGGAGGCAACCATGCCCAAGACAGTGACCATCCCGCCGCCCCAGGAAGGCGACGTGATGCACAACATCGAGGAGAAGATCTTCCCCGACTACAAGGCCGAGGAGGGCGACCAGGCGTACGTGTTCATGCACACGGTGCCCTTCGAGGGCTCGGTCGGCCTCGTGAACATGCTCACCGCCACCCGCCTGCAGCGCAAGGGCTTCAAGCTCACGTTCGTGCTGTACGGCCCGGCCGTGCTCATGGCCAACGCCGCCCGGGGCTACCCGGCGGTGGGCCAGGAGGGCTTCCCCGGCAACCTGGGGTACAACCGCCAGCTCCAGACCCTCATCAACGAGGGCGCCACCGTCTACTGCTGCCGCTTCGCCATGGGCGCGCTCTACGGCATGCGCGAGGACGACGTCATGGAGGGCGTGACCCCGTTCAACCCGCTCGACGTACTCGACGCCAACATCCAGGCCTGGCGCGACAGGGCGCTGGTCCTCTCCACCTGGACGCTGTAGGTCACCTGACGCTCTAGGTCGTTGAGTCGGCGCGGCTACGGTCGCGCCGATGGCCTCCACCGCTCCGACCGCTGCGCCTCTCCGGCGCGCCCTGCGGGGACGGGCGCCCGGACTGCGGGCGGAGCGGGCCCTGTGGGACTCCGGTACCGGCGTGGTGGCTGGCGTCGACGAGGTGGGCCGGGGGTCTTGGGCCGGCCCACTCACGGTGGCGGCCGTGGTCGCCGATCCCGATAGGCGCATCTACAAGGTGCGCGACTCGAAGATGCTCACCGCGGCCGAACGAGAGACGCTGCACGACCGCATACGGGCCTGGGCTCGGGCGGTCTCGGTCGGCCATGCCACCGTCACGGAGTGCACCGAGCTGGGCATGGCCGACGCCCAGCGCCAAGCCGCCCGGCGGGCCATCGACGGGCTGGGGCTCGAGGTGGACCACGTGCTGGTGGACGGGAAGTGGAACTTCCTGGCCTCGCCGAATGACCAGGCCGGAAACGGCGACGGGGAGAGCGACATCGAGGGCGATCGCGGACCCGGGGTCACCACCATCGTGCGGGGCGACGCGTCCAGCCTGTCGATTGCGGCCGCGTCGGTGGTGGCCAAGGTCACCCGCGACCGCATCATGGTTGCGGCTGCACAGCGCTACCCCGCCTACTGGTTCGCATCCAACAAGGGCTACCCCTGCCCGCGCCACATCGCCGCACTGGCCGCGTGGGGCCCGTGCGCCATCCACCGCCGCCGGTGGGTGTTCATGGACGACCTGCGCTGGAGTGGTGTCCCCCGTGTCCTCCCGCCGCCCGAAGACTCCCATCCACAGCTGTTCGACACCCCTCCGGCACACGCCGCCGTGTCGGGCGAGCGGCTGTAGCCTGCAGTCGCCATGGGCCAGCCCGTTACCTTCCTGCGCACCTCGTCGCCCCGACCGGGCCTCGTGCGCTTCGAGCTGAACCGAACCCTCACCGGCATGGGCCACGAGCGCTACAGGGCCGGTGAGGAGATCATCGGGGACCGCCCCTGCGACGAGCTGGCCCGCCGGATGCTGGCCACCGGCCGGCTGTCGTCGCTGCACATGCACGGCTCGGTGATTACGGCCGAGCTGGCCTCCGGCGACGACTCCGGTCTGGGCGAGGTGATCGCCAGCCTCTACACCTACTACGTGCCCGGCGTGGAGATCCCCAGCGACGAGGAACTCATCGCCCTAGTCGAAAGCTGAAGGTTCCCACCGCAGCCGGGCTGCGCGGCGCTGCTCCCGGTCGGATCGCGCCGAGGCCCGGTCTGAGCAAGACCCTCGCCCGGCGGCGATAATGCGTACCGCGTCGAAGATCCCCCATGAAAGGACGCCGACCCATGGTCAACCCCATTCCCGACGACTACCCGCGAATCTCGACCTACCTGTGCGTCGACGGAGCGACTGACGCCATCGACTTCTACACGAGCATTCTCGGCTTCACCGAGAGCCGCCGCATGGACTTCGGTGGCCGTATCGGCCACAGCGAGCTGCGTCTCGGCGACTCGCTGATCATGCTGTCCGACGAGTGGCCCGAGGAGGGCGTCGTGGGGCCCAAGACGCTGGGCGGGACGCCCGTGACCATGACCGTGAACGTCGAGGACTGCGACGCGACCTTCGCGGCCGCACTGGCGGCCGGGGCCACGGAGCTGAGGCCCCCCGAGGACCAGTTCTACGGTGATCGCGCCGGCCAGTTCCTCGACCCGTGGGGCCACAAGTGGAGTGTGCACACCCACATCGAGGACGTGGACGACGACGAGCTGGACCGGCGCGCCGCCGCGATGATGGGAGGCTGAACCCCGGTGCCCTCCCGTCCGCAGTCCCTGGTCGTGCTCGATGTGGAGGGCGTGCTAACCCCCGAGGTGTGGATCGCGGTAGCCGAGCGCACCGGAATCGACTTCCTGCGCCGCACCACCCGCGACGAGCCCGACTACGACGTGCTGATGAAGGGCAGGATCGAGGCGCTCGACGCGGCCGGCATCACCATGACCACGATCATGGAGGTCGTGGAGGGGCTCGTGCCGCTGCCCGGCGCCCGCCGGTTCCTCGACGAGCTCCAGTCCCGCGTCCCCGTCGTGCTGCTGTCGGACACCTTCGAGCAGTTCGGCCGCCCGCTCATGGCGCAACTGGGCTGGCCGTTGCTGCTGTGCCACACGCTGGTGGTCGAGGGCGACCGCCTGGCCGACTACCGGCTGCGGGTCAACGATCAGAAGGCGAGGTCCGTGGAAGCCTTCCGCGCCCTCAACTACCGGGTGGTCGCGGTGGGGGACTCGTACAACGACATGACCATGCTGGCCGCGGCCGACTCCGGGATCCTGTTCCGGGCGCCGGACAACGTGATTGCCGAGCATCCGCAGTACCCCTGCTGCACTGCCTATGAGGGCCTCCTGGACCTGATCGACAGCTGCATTCTGAATTTTTAATAAAGTATTTGCACTCCCCTGAGCGGTGCGCTACGGTCCGCGCCGAACGCTCTCGGGCCCCCCGCCCTGAATTCGTTCGCTACCGAACGGTTGGTGTGCTACGGTCCGCCGCCATCGCTCTCAGGAGGAGGTAATCCCATGAAGTTCAAGTCAGCGATCGCCCTCGTCGCGGTCTTGGCCCTGTTCGCCGCCAGCTGCGGCGAGGATGACGAACCGGCAGCCCCGGACACCAGCGCGGCAGACGCCGCAGCCGCGGCTGCCGAGGCCGAAGCGGAGGCGGCTGCCGCGGAGGCTGCGGCTGCAGAAGCCGAGGCTGAGGCGGCTGCGTTGGCCGCGGAGGCTGAGGCCGCGGAGGCTGAGGCCGCTGCTGCTGCTGCTGCAGCCGCGGAGGCTGCGGAGGCTGCTGCTGCTGCTGAGGCGGCGCTGGAGGCCGCGATGGCCGAGGCCGAGGGAGCCGTGGACCCGGAGGTCGTCGCGGCGCTCGAAGCAGAACTGGAGGCCGCCCAGGCCGAGGCTGCGGCGGCTGCGGAGGCTGCTGCTGCAGCGGCTGCCGCTGCCGAAGAGGCCATGGCCGGTCCCGAGCCCATGGTCCAGGCCGTCGACATCCGGGCCGCGCTCAACGCCGACCTCGACAACTGCGGGCCCGCGCCGTCCGGTGAGCCGATCAGGGTCGGCATGGCCATGGACTTCAGCGACGTGGTCGGCTTCGTCGACATCCCCGGCTCCAAGCTGGTGCCCCACTTCGCCAACCTGATCAACTGCGTCGGCGGCGTCAACGGCTCGCCCGTCGAGGTACGAGTCGAGGACGTCGGCGGCGACGCCACCACCGCCGGTGTGGCCGCCCAGCAGCTGCTCGACTGGGGCGCCCACTTCCTCATCGGCCCGCCCTTCGCCGACTTCACGCTGCCCATCCTGCAGGCCACCGGCGGCCAGGTGCCGGTGTTCGTGGCCGCCTCGACCGAGCCCACCCTGTCCGACATCGAGAACAACTCGTTCCTGGTGTCCTTCGACGACTACGGCCAGTCCTCGGCGGCGGCCGAGTGGGCCCTCGACCAGGGCATCACCCGGGCCTTCGTGTTCACCGAGCCGGGCCCGTACACGGGCTACAACCCCGATGTCTTCAAGGAGGTCTTCGAGGCCGGCGGCGGTGAGATCGTCGCGGAGCACACCTACGCGTGGTTCGTGGACACCGACTTCTCCGCCCAGGTGGCCGAGCTGTCGGAGGTCCTCCAGAACAACGAGGCCTTCTTCTCGGCTGCGCTCGGCTACCAGGTCACTGCACTGAGGGGCCAGCTCGAGGGAGCCGGGTTCGACAACATCACCTACATCGGGACCGACGCTCTCGACGCCACGGGCATCGCCTTCGAGGCCAACAACGAGGGCATCGTCCACACCCCCCACATCAACGTCGAGCCGGGCGGCCTCAACGACCGCCTGCTTCGGGGGTACTCGGCCGTCAACGACGGCGAGGTGCTGGAGAGCCAGGGCTTCATGGGCCTGTACGTCGACTCGCTGCTGCTGGGCATCCAGGGCATCGTCAACTGCGGCTGCACCGACTCGGCCCAGATCGGCGACGCCGTCGCGCAGATCGAGGGCTTCGAGGGCTTCAGCGGCGCCATCACCTATGTCGGCACTACCGGCACGCCGCCGAAGTCGGTCCCGATCAAGCGGATCGTGAACGGCCAGGACGTCCTCGTCGAGATGAGGTGACGGCGCACCGGACAACCATTCCGACCGGAAGCTGCCGTCGATAGAGACCAGACCCATGCTGCTCGAAGTGTCCGGGCTCACCACCCGGTACGGGTCGATCTCGGCACTGCGCGACGTGGGCCTGTCCGTTGGGGACGGTGAGGTAGTCGGCCTCATCGGCCCCAACGGGGCAGGCAAGACGACGCTGCTCAACACCGTCGCGGGGCTGCTGACGCCCGCCGCGGGGACGGTGGTCTTCGACGGCGCCGACGTCACCGGGTCCGCACCCGAGCAGATGCTGAAGTCCGGGCTGGCGCTGGTCCCGGAGCATCGCCGCATCTTCGCCGACTTCACCGTGGCCGAGAACCTGCGGATCGGCGGGATCACCCTGGCCGCGGCCGAGCGGGCCGAGATGCTGGAGGAAGTGGCCGAGGTCTTCCCGTTCCTCCGCAGCCGGTGGGACGCGATGGCTGGCTACCTGTCGGGCGGTGAGGCCCAGCAACTGGCCATCGCCCGAGCGCTCATGTGCAGGCCGAGGCTGCTGCTCATGGACGAACCCTCCCTGGGGCTGGCCCCGGTTCTCGTCGACGCCGTGTTCGAGTTGATCGCGGAGCTGCGGGACCGGGGCCGGACCCTGCTCGTCGTCGAGCAGAACGCGGCCCGGATGCTGGACGTCGCCGACCGCGCCTACGTGCTGCGCAGCGGCGCGGTGGTCGGCCACGGTGCCGGCTCGGGACTCCTCGCCGAGATCGACCTGTTCGATACCTTCGTGCGGGGGAGCGCCGCATGACCGAACTGATCCAGAACCTGATCGACGGTCTGGGGCGGGGCAGCATCTACGCGCTGCTGGCGCTGGGCGTCGCCGTGGTCTTCGGAGTGATGCACCTGCTGAACTTCGCCCACGGCGAGCTGATCACCGTGAGCGGCTACGCGGCCTACGCCGCCTTCAGCAACGGCTGGTCGTGGTACCTGGTGGCCCCGCTCATCGTGGTGGTGTCGGTGGCCACCAACCTGGTCATCGAGCGCGTCGCGTTCAGCCGGGTGCGGGGCTCGTCGGAGTTCACCCAGCTATTGACCTCCTTCGGCATCCACTTCCTGGTGGCGGCCATCTTCCTGATGTACATCGGCGCCCGGGTCCAGACGTTCGCGGAGCCGGGCTGGATCGCCGACACCTACTCGATCGGACCGGTACGGGTGGAGGTGTTCGACACCGTCGTCATCATCGTGGCGATCGTGACGCTGGTGCTCACCGCCGCGATCCTCCAGCGCACCATGTTCGGCCTGTCGATCAGGGCCGCGGCGGCCGACTTCGACGCCGCCCGCCTGATGGGCGTCAACTCCGATCGCGTCATCCGGGGCGCCTTCGCCCTGTCGGGCGCGCTGGCCGGCATCGCCGGGATCTTCTGGCTGATGCGGGCCGGCCACACCTCGCCCACCTCCGGCATCAACCCGATGCTCAGCGGTGTGCTGGCCGCTCTCATCGGCGGGCTCGGCAGTCTCAAGGGCGCGGTGATCGGGGGTCTCGCCCTGGGGCTCGCCGAAGTGATGCTGCGCACCTGGTTGCCCGGAGGGGCCGCCGCCCTCACCCAGGGTGTGGTGTTCAGCCTGATCGCGCTGCTGTTCATCTTCCGGCCCGGGGGTCTGGTCAACGTGGCCCACGCGGAGCGGGTGTGATGGCGACTCGATCGTTCGTGGCCGCATGGACCGGGAACCGACGGCGCGAGGCCGGCCTGCTGTTCCCCAGCCTGCAGCGCGACGTCGCCTTCCCGCTGGCCGGCGCGGTCGTGCTGTTCGCGGCCTTCGTGGGGGCGGGACTGCTGTACACGCTGATGGTCGAGGGCGCGTCGGCCGAGAAGCTGATCACCGCGATGTTCATCGACGCCATCATGGTGATCGGCATCCAGATCTACGTGGGCAACACCGGAGTGTTCTCCTTCGGCCACATCGGCTTCGGGGCGGTGGCCGGGTACGCCTTCGCCCTCTTCGCCATCGCGCCCGACGACAAGTACACCCGCATACCGAATGCGCCCTGGGGACTGGCCGACGTGGAGATGGGGCCTCTGCCCGCGACCGCGGTGGCTCTGGGGGTCACGCTCATTGTGGCCGTGATCGTCGGGATCGGCCTGGGACGGTCCGGGGCCCGGTCGGGCTCGGTCGCGCCCACGGTCATCACCCTGGCCCTGCTGTTCTTCACCCACGAGGTAGCCGCCAGCTGGAACGAGTTGACCGGGGGGGAGCGAGCCGGGCTGACGTTCGGGATCGGAGACACGCTCCAGACCCGCACGCCCATCTATCTCGCACTGTTCGCGGCCATCGTGCTGGCCCTGCTGTTCGCCCGTAGCAGCATCGGACGGCTGAACCAGGCCGCCCGCGAGGACAACCTCGCGGCTCGTGCCATGGGCATCAACCCCGTCGTCCAGCAGACGATCGCGCTGCTGCTCTCGGTGGCGGTGGTCGCGGTCGCCGCCTCGCTGCGGGTCTACGAGATCGGGAGCCTCCTCCCGGAGTTCTTCTTCTTCCAGTACACGCTGCTCACGCTGGTCATGCTCGTGGTGGGCGGTCGCAACGGCGTGACCGGTGCACTCCTGGGCGTGGGGGTCATCACCGCGGTGCGCGAGAGCGCCCGACGCATGGGATCCGACGGCTATGAGATATTCGGCCTCGGACTCGACGGGAACCTCGACTGGGTGTTCCGCGAGGGGCTGCCGACTGTGCTGCTCGGCCTGGCCATGGTCGTCTTCATGATCTGGCGCCCCAACGGTGTGCTCGACGACTGGGAGGTCGACGCCTGGCTGTGGCGCCGCTTCATCCGCCAGAAGCCCCCCGCCGCGGCGGTCGCGGCTCCAGAACCCGACGCCCTCGATCTCTCCGCCAGCGAGGTGACGGTGGAGTTCGGCGGCTTCCGGGCTCTCGACGGCGCCTCGATCGAAGTCTCCAACCGCGAGATCGTGGGGCTGATCGGCCCCAACGGCGCGGGCAAGACGACGCTGGTGAACGTGATGACCGGCATGGTGGATCCCACCTCCGGGGAGGTGCATCTCGGCGAGATGGGGCTCACGTCGGAGCCTTCCCACGCGATCGCCCGCGCCGGCCTGGTCCGGACATTCCAGAACCTCAGGCTGTTCTCGTCGCTCACCGTGCGGGAGAACGTGGAGGTGGCCGCGCTCATGGCGTCGGTCCATCGCAACGGCGGCACCCGGGCCGACATCGACGCCATCGTGGCCGGCGCGGGCCTGTGGGAGCAGCGCAACCGCCGGGCCGGCCAGCTTGACTACGGGAACTCCCGGCGGCTGGAGCTGGCCCGGGCCGCAGCGGCCGCGCCCGCCTTCCTGCTGCTCGACGAGCCGACCAGCGGTATGAGCGACACCGAGTCGCTGGCCATGGTGGAGAGCGTCAGGCGCATGGCTGCGGCTGTAGGTGCCGGGGTTCTGGTGATCGACCACGACCTCAACTTCATCACCGGGATCTGCGACCGGGTCTACTGCCTGGATCAGGGCCGGATGATCGCCATCGGCACGCCGGACGAGGTGCAGGCCGATGCGGCGGTAAAGGCTGCGTACCTGGGCGAGGCCGCGCAGCCGGGCGAGGACCGGACGTGAGCGAGGACTGGACGTGAACGTCGAGTACCCGCCTGTCGATCCGGGGCGCCGCAGACGCGGCAGCCTCGCGGACGAGGTCGTGACCTACGTTCGCGACCTCATCCTGGCCGGGGCACTCAAGCCGGGCACCAAGATCGACCAGGACGCCATCGGCGAGGCGCTCGACGTGAGCCGCAGCCCGGTGCGTGAGGCCCTGGTGATCCTGGGGCGCGAGGGCCTGGTGGAGGTCACACCACGCCGGGGCGCATCGGTGGCCGATCTCTCGCCCGACGACATCATCGACCACTACGAGCTGTTCGGGGTGGTGTCGGGAAGGGCCGCGGCCATGGCCGCGGTGTCGCTCAAGGACGATGAGATTGCCGAGCTCACCGCCATCCACGAACGCTTCGCTCACGACAGCGGCGAGGATCTCTCGGACCTGAACAACGCCTTCCACCGGGTGATCAACTCGGCCGCGCCCCGCCGGACCCGATGGCTTCTGCGGCACCTGGTCCGTTCCGTGCCGTCCCGCTACTACGAGTTCATCGAGGGATGGGATGCGCAAGCCGTCCAGCATCACGCCGCCATCCTCGAGGCGATCACGGCGCGCGACGCCGACGGCGCTCGCCGAGCCATGGAGGAGCACCTGCATCAGAGCGGGATCGCGGCCGTGGAACTCCTGCAGCGCCACGGCTACTGGGACGGGGAGCCGGAGCAGTGACCGTCTCCGCGGTCTCGACGCTGCCCCACACCGTCGCAGCGGCCGAGGACTTCGAGATGATCCGCGCCGAGGTGCGGCGCCTGTGCGACAAGTACGGCAACGCCTACTGGCGCGAACTCGAGCCTGATCGCTACCCGGAGGAGTTCGTGGCCGAGCTGACCGAGCAGGGCTGGCTCGGCGCGCTGATCCCCGAGGAGTACGGGGGCGGCGGGCTCAGCCTGGCGGGGGCGTCGGTCATCCTGGAAGAGATCTCAGCCAGCGGCGGCAACCCCAGCGCCTGCCACGCCCAGATGTACGTGATGGGAACCCTGCTGCGCCACGGATCGGCGGCCCAGAAGCAGCGCTACCTGCCCCGGATAGCCGACGGGCGGCTGCGCCTCCAAGCGTTCGGCGTGACCGAGCCGGCCGCCGGATCCGAGACCACCGCCATCCGCACCCGCGCCGAGCGGGAAGGCGACACGTGGCGCATCAACGGCCAGAAGATCTGGACGTCGAGGGCGCTGCACTCGGACCTGATGATCCTGCTGGCCCGCACCTCCCCGCCCGACCAGTCCGACGACCGCACGTCGGGACTGTCGGTGTTCATATTCGAGTTGCGGGGCGCCGACGGGGAGTTGGTGCCGGGGCTGACCATCAACCCGATCCCCACGATGATGAACCACAGCACCACCGAGGTGTTCTTCGACGACGTGGTGATCGAAGGGGACGCCCTGGTCGGCACCGAGGGGATGGGGTTCTCCCACATCCTCGATGGGATGAACGCCGAGCGGATCCTGATCGCGGCCGAGTGCATCGGCGACGGTCGGTTCTTCCTCGACCGGGCCAGCGAGTACGCCTGCCAGCGCGAGGTCTTCGGACGCCCCATCGGCCAGAACCAGGGAGTGCAGTTCCCGCTGGCCAAGGCCTACGCCAATCTCCAGGCCGCGGACCTGATGCGCTGGAAGGCGGCTGACCTCTTCGACCGGCGCGAGTCGTGCGGCGCGGAGGCCAACATGGCGAAGATGCTCGCCTCGGAAG
This sequence comes from Acidimicrobiia bacterium, assembly GCA_022828135.1. Classification (GTDB taxonomy): domain Bacteria; phylum Actinomycetota; class Acidimicrobiia; order Acidimicrobiales; family Aldehydirespiratoraceae; genus Aldehydirespirator. Next base: position 62,446 of record JAJEJB010000040.1, read on the forward strand.
CTTCGTGGGAGGCCGGCAACGCCGCGCTGAACACTCACGGCGGGTTCGGGTTCGCGGTCGAGTACGACATCGAGCGCAAGCTGCGCGAGACCCGCCTGTACCAGGTGGCCCCCGTCAACAACAACCTCGTGCTCGCATTCATCGCCCAGAAGTGCCTGGGCCTGCCCAAGAGCTACTAGCCGGACTGGGTGATGAGAGCCATCGTTCTCGAAGCGTTCAACACGGAGCTCCGCTTCGTCGGTGACCACCCCGAGCCCACCCCTGCCTCGGAGGTCATCGAGGTCACCGCGTGCGGCGTCTGCCACTCCGACCTGCACGTGGTGGAAGGAGTGATCCCAAGCCCCCTGCCGCTCGTCCTCGGCCACGAGGTGACCGGTGTGCACCCGCGCCTGGGCCCGGTGATGGTCTACGCGCCGTGGGGGTGCCGATCCTGCGAGCTCTGCGCCGAGGGCGTGGAGATGATCTGCGTCGACGCCCGGGAGGCGGGCATTTTCTCCGACGGCGGGTACGCCGAGAAGATGCGGGTTCCCGACACCGACTACCTGGCGCCTCTCGGCGAACTCGATCCTGTGGTGAGCGCCCCCCTGGCCTGCGGCGGTCTCACCGCCTACCGGGCCGTGACGCAGGGTCTCGAGACGCTGCGCCGCCCGGGCCGTCGGCGCCGGGCGCTGGTGATCGGAGCGGGAGGCCTCGGCCAGTACGCCCTCCGGTACCTGCGGCTGCTCAGCGACGCAGAGGTCGGGGCCCTGGACCTTTCCGAGGCCAAGCGCGCCACGGCGCTCGAGCGCGGCGCCCACAACGCGTACGGACCGGGCGACGAGTTGCCGCCGTTCGACTTCATTGTCGACTTCATCGGCAGCGAGGCCACGCTGGCGGCCGCGGCAGGCGCGGTGGCACGGCTCGGGCTGGTGGCGGTAGTGGGGCTCTACGGCGGCCGGATCCCGTTCGGCTTCGGGGCGGTGCCCCACGAGGCCCGCTTCATGACCAGCGTCTGGGGCAGCCGAGCCCAACTCGACGAGCTGCTCGGACTGGCCGGGCGGGAGCCCTCGGTCCTCAATCCGGTGGAGACGCTGCCGCTCGAGGAGGCCCAGACCGCCCACGACCGGCTCCGGGCCGGCCAAGTCGAATCGCGGGTCGTGCTGGCCGTCGCCTGACTCGCGTCCACCCAAACGTCAACCAACCACTAGGAGCATCGATGACCGACACCGAAGCAGCAGCCAGATTCCGGGAGGAGTGCGCAGCGGCCGGGGTGCACACCGTGGAGGTGGCCATCCCCGACACCCAGGGGCACCTCCGGGGCAAGCGGGTGCCCGTCGAGCGCTTCTTCGCCTCCGTGGCCGAGGACGGGGTGGCCATCGCCGACGCCATCTTCATCATGGACGCCCAGGACGACCTGACCGACAACCCGTTCATCAACATGGACACCGGCTATCTGGACTGCAAGCTGATACCCGACCTGTCCACGGGGCGGACGTTCACCCACCAGCCCGGCTACGCCATCGTCTTCACCGACGTGTTCGACGAGCACGGCCGACCGCACGAGCTGTCCCCCCGGCGCGTGCTGGCCCAGCAGATCGAGCGCTGCCGCGGCCTCGGATTCGAGCCCATAGCAGCCACCGAGCTCGAGTTCTACCTGTGCCATGAGGACTGGACGCGGGTCCAGGACCACATCAAGTACTCCTCCCTCACCGACGCGGTGGCCCTCGAGGACTGCATCGCGGACATGCGGGCCGGACTGCTCGGCGCCGGGCTCGACGTGGAGTCCTCCAACGCCGAGTACGGGCCCGGGCTGATCGAGGTCAACATCGCTTACGCCGACGCCATGACCGCGGCCGACGCGACTGTGGTCTTCAAGAGCATCGTCAAGCAGGTGGCGGTGCGCCACGAGATGAGGGCCACCTTCATGCCCAAGCCGTGGGCCGACTTGTCGGGCTCGGGGATGCACGTCCACACCAGCCTCAACGTCGACGGGGCCAACGCCTTCGCCGACTCCGACGGCGTTCCCAACGAGCTGATGTCGAAATGGCTCGGGGGCCTGCTGGAGCACGCACAGAGCATGAGCCTGCTCGGAGCGCCCACCGACAACGGGGCCAAGCGGGTCAGGCCCTACACCTTCGCCCCGACCCACGTGCACTGGGGCGGCGACAATCGCACTGTGATGGCCCGCTGCATCACCGAGGCCGGCTCGTCGGGCAACCGGGTGGAGTTCCGGGCTGCGGGCGCCGACGCCACCGCCCACCTGATGATCGCCGGGGTGCTGGCGGCGGGCTGCGACGGGCTCGAGCGCGGGCTGGAGGTCCCGCCCATGAGCGAGGGCGACATGTACACCAATCCCGGCGACTGCGCTCCTCTGCCCGCGACGCTGGCCGACGCCATAGCGGCCTACCGCGACTCCCCGCTGGCCGAGATGCTCGGCGCAGACTTCTCGACGAACTACCTGTGCACCGCCGAGCACGAGCTCGCCCTGGCCGTCGAGAACTCTCCCGACCCGGAAGTCGTCAACGACTGGGAGCGAGACCGCTTCCTGGCGCACTGCTGAACCCGAACCCCCGAGGCCGAGCGGAAGGGAGCGACACATGGCAATCTCCGTGAGGGGTCCGAGCGAGGCCGTGGCCCGAGCGGCCCGTGAGCGAAGCGAACAAGAGCGGAGGTGACCCCCCAGCCCATGAGCGCGTCAGCTGCATCCACACCGACCCTGGCCCCCGAGATCGCTGATCCGCGGCTCTACCTCGACAGCATCCCCCACGAGCGGTTCGCCCAGATCCGAGCCATGCCCGGGCTGGCCTGGCATCCCTACGGCGACAACGGGTTCTGGGCGGTGACCCGCCACGCCGACGTCAGGGCAGTGTCCCGCAATCCGAAGGTGTTCTCGTCGGCCATCGGCCACACCAACCTGTGGGACCTGGAGGCCGACGCCCTGGAGGCCCGACGCTCGTTGATCGACACCGACGCCCCCGACCACACCCGCCTGAGGCGAATGGTGGCGGGGGCGTTCACGCCCAAGAACATCCGCCGCTGGGAGGATGCGGTGCGGGAGATCACCGTCGAGCTGCTCGACGAGTTCATGAACCAGGGGGGCGGCGACTGGGTCGACATGGTGGCCGCCCCGCTGCCCATCCGGGTGATCCTGTCCATGCTGGGCGTGCCCGTCGCCGACGCCGACTACCTCGTCGAGCTGTCGAACTACCTGGTGGAGGGCACCAGCGACTCCCAGTCGCTGCCGCCCGACGCCTTCGGCAACACCACCGAGCTGCGCTTGCTGCCGTTCAACAGCCCGGCCAGCCACGCCCTGTTCGAGTACGGCGACGAGATGCGCTCGAAGCGGAGGGCCGAGCCCTGCGACGATCTCGTCACCCACCTGGTCAAGGCCGAGGCCGAGGGCGGGCGCATCTCCCGCCACGAGTACCGCCACCTGTTCCACCTGCTGGTCTTCGCGGGAAACGAGACCACCCGGACAGCCATAAGCCACGGCGCCATGGCCCTGGCCGCCAATGGTGACCAGTGGCAGCGGGTGCTTGACGACCCCGGACTGATCGAGCCGGCCACCGAGGAGATCATCCGCTGGGCCACCCCGGTGCTGCACATGCGCAGAACGGCGGCCACCGACTGCGAGCTGGCCGGCACGCAGATCGCGGCCGGGGACAAGGTGGTCATGTGGTACGCCGCGGCCAACCGCGACGAGGCCGCCTACGCCGATCCCTTCCGCTTCGACGTCGGCCGCGGCGACAACGAGCACTTCGCCTTCGGCGGGGGCGGGCCGCACCTGTGCCTCGGCGCGTTCCTGGCCCGTCTCGAAGTGTCGGTGCTGCTTGAGGAGATGGCCGCGAGGCGGATGTCCCTGGAGCAGCGCGGCGAGCCGGTCCGGGTGGCGTCGAACTTCGTCCACGGCGTGCTGTCAGTGGACATGGCTCCGGGAGGCAATCCATGACTTCACTGCCCAACACCGAGCGCCTCGCGGCCGAGCGGGACCGTTGGGTGGCCGCCGGGACCGCGGGCCGGCCCTTCTTCGTGGCCAGCGCCTCGGGAGCGCGCATCACCGACGTGGACGGGCGCGAGTTCATCGACTTCGTGTCGGGCATCGGCACCGTCAACCACGGCCATCGCAGCCCCGAGATCGTGGCCGCCATCCGTACCCAGCTCGACGCCTACCTGCACCAGTGCTTCTCGCTGTCGGCCTACGAGCCCTATGTCGAGGTGTGCCGGCTGCTGTGCCAGTGCCATCCCGGCGACTTCGCCAAGAAGGCCCTGCTGCTGAACTCGGGTGCCGAGGCGGTGGAGAACGCGGTGAAGATCGCCCGCTACCACACCGGCCGGTCGGGCATCGTGAGCCTGGACAACGGCTTCCACGGCCGCACCCTGCTGGCCATGTCGCTGACGTCGAAGGTGCGGCCCTACAAGCTGGGCTTCGGCCCGTTCGCCCCCGAGGTTTACCGGGCGCCCGGCCCCTACCCGTACCGGGGGGTGACCTCCGACGACGCCATCGCCGGGCTCCAGCGGCTGTTCAAGAACCAGGTCGACCCGTCCAACGTGGCCGCCATCATCTTCGAGCCGGTGCAGGGCGAGGGCGGGTTCATCCCCATGCCCGAGGACTACCCCGGCCGGCTGGCCGAGACAGCGGCCGAGCACGGGATCCTGGTGATCGCCGACGAGGTCCAGTCGGGCATGGGCCGGACCGGGGTCCCCGCGGCCATCGCCCACTACGGCGTCGAGCCGGACCTGTGCACGTGGGGCAAGTCGATGGGAGGCGGGCTGCCCATCTCGGGCGTGACCGGACGGGCCGAGATCATGGACTCGGTCCATGCCGGCGGCATCGGCGGCACCTATGGCGGCAACCCCCTGTCGTGCGCGGCCGCGGCCGTCGCCATCGGTCGGGTGTTCGACCCGGACTTCCAGCAGGCGGCCGAATCTCTGGGCCGCCGTCTGCGAAGCGGGCTCGACGAGATGGCCGGATCGGTGCCGGCCATCGGGGAAGTGCGGGGCTTGGGCGCCATGCTGGCCCTCGAGTTCGTCAGGGATCCGGCCACCCGCGAGCCGGCCCCCGAGACGGCCGCCGCCGTCATGGACGCTGCCTTCGAGCGGGGTCTGCTGCTCATGGGGGCCGGGGTCTACTCCAACTGCATCCGGGTGCTGGTGCCGCTGGTAGCCACCGACGCCGACGTCGACGAGGGACTGCGCATCCTGGCCGGGTCGCTGGCCGAGGCGGCATCGTGAGCGATGACCTCGTGAGAGTGGCCGTCGATGAGGAGCGGTGCATCGGCGGGGGCCAGTGCGAGATGCTGGAACCCGAGGTCTTCCTGCTCGACGAAGACGAGGTGATCTCGTCCGTCATCGGGTCGGGTGAACTGCCCCGCCCGCGAGCCGATGTGGTCGTGCACCGGTGCCCGGGGGCGGCCATCTCCATTGTCGAACCCCAGAGGCCGAGCGAGTAGGAGGCCAGAATGCAGACCTACGACAACTGGATCGACGGGGGCTTCGCCTCGCCCGCAGGCGGCCGCCGTATGACCACAGCCAATCCCTACACCGGGGAGGTCTGGGCGGAGGTGGCCGACGATCCCGACGCCGTCGATGCGGCGGTGGCCGCGGCCCGCCGGGCCTTCAGCGACGGGCCGTGGGCGCAGATGGCGGCGGCTGAGCGGGCCCGACTAATGCGTCGCCTGGGCGAGATCCTCACCCGCGACGCCGACGAGCTGGCCGCCATCGAGACCCGCGACAACGGCAAGATCATCCGCGAGACCTCGGCCCAGGCCAAGAGCCTCCAGAGCTACTACGACTTCTTCGCCGGCCTGACCGACAAGATCGCCGGTGAGCAGATCCCCAGCCCCACGCCCAACTTCCTCGTCTACACCGAGAAGGTGCCCGTCGGGGTGGTGGGCGCCATCATCCCATGGAACTCGCCCCTGCTGCTGCTGACCTGGAAGCTGGCGCCGCTGCTGGCCGCAGGCTGCACCGCCGTGGTGAAGCCGTCCGAGCTCACGCCGGTCACCGCGCTTCTGCTGGCCCAGCGGGCCGCCGAGGCCGGCTTCCCGCCGGGGGTGATCAACGTGGTCACCGGAGGCCCGTCGGTGGGGGCCGCGCTGACCGCCCATCCCGGCATCGACAAGATCACCTTCACCGGCGGTGGCGACACCGCCCGCCATGTGGCTAGGGCAGCCGCCGACAACCTGGTGCCGACCGTGCTGGAACTGGGCGGCAAGTCCCCCCAGATCATCTTCGACGACGCCGACCCTGAAGCCGCGACCAACGGCCTGCTGGCCGGCATCTTCGCGGCCAGCGGTCAGACCTGCATAGCCGGGTCGCGCGCCTACGTACAGCGGGGCGTCGCCGACGACATCGTGGCCAGGATCACGGCCCGGGCCGGCGAGCTGGTGCTGGGCGACCCGTCGGACTTCGCCACCGAGATGGGCCCGGCCGCGTCGGACGCGCAGCGCGACCGCATCCTGGCCATGATCGAGCAGGCCCGGACCGAGGGAGCCACCGTCGCAGCCGGAGGGGTGGTCGACCCAGTCCTGGGAGGCCGGTTCGTGCGGCCCACCGTGATCACGGGCGCCACCAACGACACCACCATCGTGCGCAAGGAGGTGTTCGGCCCGGTGCTGGCCATGATGACCTTCGACGACGAGGACGAGGCGGTCAAGCTGGCCAACGACACCGACTACGGGCTGGCCGCCGGCGTGTGGACGCTAGACGTGCGCCGGGCCCTGCGGATGTCGCGGGCACTGCATGCCGGCACCGTGTGGGTCAACACCTACCGCACCGCCAGCTACACCGCGCCCTTCGGAGGGTTCAAGCAGTCCGGCTACGGCAAGGACAACGGTCGCGAGGCCCTCGACGGCTACCTGTTGACCAAGACGGTGTGGGTGGAGCTGACCGGCGCCACCCGCGACCCCTTCGTGCTCGGATAATGGCCCTCACGGAGCAGGCTCTCGCACCGGCGGACCTTCAGGATCCGGCCACCTTCTCCCAAGGCGTCCCGCACGAGGCCTTCGCCGAGATGCGGGCCCGCCCCACTCTGAGCTGGACCCCGCCCAGCGGCGGCGACCGCACCGGCTTCTGGTCGGTCACCCGCCACGCGCCGGTGTCGGAGGTCTCCCGCGACACCGACCTGTACTCGTCGGCTGTCGGGCACATCCAGATCTACGACATCGACGAGGACGCCCTGTCGGCCCGGGCGTCGATGATCGACCTGGACCCCCCGGTGCACACCCGCCTGCGGCGGCTGGTCAGCTCGGCGTTCACGCCCCGCCACGTGCAGTCGTACGAGACCGCGGTGCGATCCCGGATAGCGGCGCGCCTCGACGCGCTGGTGCGGGCCGGGGGCGGCAACTGGGTGGAGGCGGTGGCCGCGCCGATCCCCATCGGGGTGATCTGCGACATCATGGGCGTGCCCGAGTCGGACCACGACTACATGATCGAGTTGACCGACCATCTGGTGGCCGGCACCTCCAGCAAGCCGCTGGAGCCCACTGCCTACGGCAACACCACCGACCTGCGGCTGCTGCCGTTCAACAGCCCGGCCGCCCACGGCATCAACGAGTACGCCCGCGCCCTGGGCGAGCGGCGCCGGGCCGAGCCCGCCGACGACCTGGTAACCAAGCTCATCGAGGCCGAGGTCGACGGCGAGCGCCTCACCGACGCCGAGTTCACCAACTTCTTCCGGCTGATGGTCTTCGCCGGCAACGAGACGACCCGGGCCTCGATGGCCCACCTGGCCCTGCTTCTGATGGACTTCGCCGACCAGTTCGAGCAGCTTCGCTCCGATCCGTCGCTGATGGACCAGGCCGTCGAGGAGGTGATCCGGTACTCGTCGCCGATCCTGTACTTCCGCCGCACGCTGACCCGCGACACCGTGCTGCAGGACACGCCGCTGCGCGCCGGCGACAAGGTGGTTATGTGGTACGCGGCGGCCAACTTCGACGAGGAGGTGTTCGACGAGCCCCTGCGCTTCGACGTCACCAGGCCGCTGCGACCGCCCAACACCGCCTTCGGCGGGGGCGGCGCCCACTTCTGCCTGGGGGCGCCGCTGGCCCGCCTCGAGCTGGCCGTGCTCATCGGGGCGATCCTGTCCCGGGGCATCGATCTGCGGCTGGCCGGCGATCCTGTCTACGTGGACTCGAACTTCGTCAACGGCATAGAGCATCTGGAGGTCGAGGTCAGGTGAGTGTCGTGGGCCTGCCCGACCCCGGGCCGGTGCAGGGAGAGCCGGCCAGCGTCGAGGCCTGGGAGCGCGGCTGGGAGCAGTATCTGCACTACCGGGGCGACCCCGTGGCCGTGATGTCGGAGGCAGGCGCCGACGACGAGGCGTTCGTTCTGGGCCCGGTGTTCGCCGCGGTCTATCGAGTCTTGGCCGGAACCCCGTCCGGCTCACCGGCCCTGGCGGCAGACGCAGCCCGGACCCGGTCCCGCGCCGGCGGGTCCGGTGACCGCGAGCAGGCCCATGTGCTGGCGCTCGAGCTGCTGCTGGCGGGTGAGTTCACCGCGGCGGCACATGCCTGGGACGGCATCGCCCGCAGCGGGCGGGACTTCGCTGCGGTCCGTTTCGCGCACGACCTCTACCTGCACGTCGGCGACGACCGTGGCCGGCTGGCATCCAGCTCCCACGCCGTGGAGGCGTGGCGGGACGAGCCGGGATGGGGTTTCTTGGCCGGCCAGCACGCCTTCGCCCTGGAAGAGGTCGGTCGCTACGGCGAGGCCGAGGAGCTGGGCCGGGTCGCCCTGGACCTCGACCCCGAGGACCTGTGGGCCAGGCATGCGCTCGCTCACGTCTACGAGTCCACCGACGACACTGCGGCCGCGCTTGAACTGCTGGAGGGATCCGTCGAGGTGTGGGGTGCCCAGGAACTCTTCGCTACCCACATCTGGTGGCATCTGGCCCTGCGCCTGCTGGCCGCTGGTGATGAGCCGGGCGCGCTGGCGGTGTTCGACGAACGGATGCCCCATGCCAAGACCGCCTTCCAGCTCTGCGACCAGACATCGCTGCTGTGGCGGCTCGAACTGGCCGGATGCGACGTCGGCGACCGCTGGGACGCGCTGGCGGAGCGCTGGGACGGCGTGGCCGAGCGCCACACCTGCGGCTTCCTGGACGTGCACGCTGCCTTGACATTCACGCGGCGGCCCGACCATCCCGGAGCGGGGCGCTGGTTCGAGGGCCTCGGCGAGCGCCCCTCGGGGACCAGCGAGAACGACAGGACCTTCAGCCGCGTCGTCGAGCCGCTCGTGGAGGCCTTCTGCAGCTATGCCCACGGCGACTATGACCATTGCGTGCAGATTGTGGACGCACTGGGTGCGGCTACCCGGCGAATCGGTGGGAGTCTCGCCCAGCGAGACCTGATCACGCTGACCGCGCAGGCGGCGGCCGTGGCGGCATGAGCTGGGATCTCACACCGGAGCAGAGGGCCCTCCAGGCCGAGGCCCGGGCCCTGGCACGCGAGGTGATCGCGCCGCGGGCCGCCGAGGTGGACCGCAGCGAGCAGTACCCGTGGGACAACGTCGCCGCCCTCCAGCAGGCCGGCTTCTGTGGCATGACCGTGCCCGCAGCCTTCGGCGGACCCGGCCGGTCGCTATTCGACGCCGTGCTGGTCGTGGAGGAGATGGCCAAGGTGTGCGGGGTCACGGGCCGCATCGCCGTTGAGTGCAACATGGGGGCGCTCTCCGCGGTCATGGCCTACGGCACAGACGCCCAGCGCCAGAAGGTGGCGGCGCTGGTGCTGGCCGGGGACAAGCCGGCCATCTGCATCACCGAGCCCGGGGCCGGGAGCGCGGCGTCGGAGATGACCACCCGGGCCGACCGGAGCGGCGACGACTACGTGCTCAACGGGGTCAAGCACTGGATCACCGGGGGTGGCGTGTCGAGAACGCACCTCGTGTTCGCCCGGGTCTTCGATGAGCACGGCGACGAGGAGGGCATCGGCGCGTTCCTGGCCTTCAGGGACCAGACGCCGGGGCTCGAGATCGGGCCCCGCGAGCCGGCCATGGGACTGAGGGGCATCCCCGAGACAGTGGTCAACTTCAACGACATGGAGGTCGCCGCCGACATGGCGGTGCAGCCGCCTTCGGGGCTGAGACGGGGCTTCGCCGACCTGATGAACGCCTACAACACCCAGCGAGTGGGTGCCGGCACCGTGGCGCTCGGTCTGGCTTCGGGTGCCTACGAGCTCGCTCTGGAGTTCGTGAAGAAGCGCGAGCAGTTCGGGCGTCCCATAGCCGAGTTCCAGGGCTTGCAGTGGATGCTGGCCGACATGTCGGTGAAGCTGGAGGCGGCCCGCAGCCTCACCTACCGGGCGGCGGCCTCCGAGGGCCCCGGCGGCAGCCCGTTCCCCGATCCGGCCCTGGCCGCCCAGGCCAAGATCTTCACCTCCGAGGCGGCCATCGCGGTGGTGAGCGACGCGCTCCAGGCCCACGGCGCGGCTGGCTACAGCCGCAACAATCCTCTGGAGCGCATGTACCGCGACGTGCGTATGTTCACCATCGGCGGGGGCACCGCCCAGATCCTGCGCACAGTGGTGGCGTCCCGGATCCTGGACATGAAGCTGCCCCAGACCCGCGACGGCTACCTGCCACCGGACCCGGAGCCGTGACCGCAAGACCGCGCCCCTGGACGGTGTGAGGGTGCAGACGCCATGAGTGCGCCCCTGGACGGTGTGATCGTGGTCGCACTGGAGGCCGCGGTGGCCGCCCCGTTCGCCACCCGCCAGCTCGCCGACCTGGGCGCCCGCGTCCTCAAGGTGGAACGACCCGGTGAGGGTGACTTCGCCCGCCACTACGACTCGGCCATGGACGGCACGTCGGCCTTCTTCGTGTGGGCCAACCGGGGCAAGCAGAGCATCGAGCTGGACTTGAAGGATCCCGGCGACCGCGCCACCTTCGACCGGCTGGTGGCCGGCGCCGACGTGTTCGTGCAGAACCTGTCACCGGCCGCGGCCCACCGGGCCGGGCTTCTGGCCGACCAGCTCCGGGAGAGGCTGCCCGGCCTGATCGCCTGCGACATCTCCGGATACGGCCTAGGCGGCCCCCGCACCGACGACAAGGCCTACGACCTGGCCGTTCAGGCCGAGGGCGGGGCGGTGGCCCTGACCGGCACCGCCGAACAGGCGTGCAAGGTCGGGTTCTCGATCGCCGACATCTCGGCGGCCATGTACGCCTTCTCGTCGATCCTGGCCGCGCTCTACCGGCGCCAGGCCACCGGCGAGGGCGCATCCATCGAGGTGTCGATGCTGGAGTGCGTCGCCGAGTGGACCGCCGCGCCGACCTATGCGGCCGTGGGCAAGGGCTCGGTCCCGACGAGGTCCGGGCACCGCCACACCATCATCGCCCCCTACGGCATGTACCCGATGAGCGACGGCAAGCTGGTCATGGTCGCCGTGCAGAGCAACCGCGACTGGGTCGACTTCGCCACCCACGTGCTGAAGGACCCGGCGCTGATCACCGATCCCCGGTTCGTCGACAACCCGGACCGCATCGCCAACATCGACGACCTGGAGGTCATGATCACCTCGGTGTTCTCCTCGGTCTCGCCCGAGGAGCTGATCGGGCGCTTGCGGGCGGGCCGGGTGGCTCACAGTTTCGTGCGGGACCCGATGGCGCTGTGGCAGCACGATCAGCTCAGGGCCCGCGACCGCTTCATGCAGGTGACGGTCCCGACCGGGTCGACCGAGGTCTACAAGCCCCCCTTCAACCTCAGCGACGCCGGCGATCCGGACACCACCGTCCCCGCCCTGGGCCAGCACGACGAGCACCTGATCGCCGAACTAGAGGCCCGCGCCGCCCGGCGTCAGGCGTCGGGGTTGTAGTCGGGGTTCTCCCAGACGATCAGCGATGCCCAGCTGTCCACTGCCGGGTCGGTGATGTAGTCGGCGATCACGCCGCGGGCCTCGAAGCCGTTGGCGATCTGCATGGTGAGGGTGGCGTCGTACAGCTCGCTGGCCGAGACCTTGGCCACGTAGTCGGCGGCCGACATCTCGTCCTTGTGGTCGGCGTAGCCGGGGATCACCCCGCCCGCCACGATGCCGGCCAGGTTCAGGTCCCGGCAGATCTGCTTGCGCATGTCGTAGAGCCGCTTGCCGATGCCCCGGCGGCGGTAGTCGGGCAGCACCGCGATGCTGGTGCCGTAGTACCAGGGGCCGTCGGGGACGTGGCCGGTGCCGCCGTCGACCCCCACCAGGTCGCGGATCGAGTGCTGGGTGTGGCTGAAGTCGAAGTGGACGCGGATGCCCAGTCCCATGGCCACCGGGGTGTCGCCGTCGAGCACCACCACGCCGCCGTCGGGGAACTCGAGGGCCAGGGCCCGCAGCTCGTCGGCCCAGTAGAGGTCTTCGGTGTCGGCGGTCGGGAACGCGGTGTGCTCGATGTGCTGGAGCGCCTCGGCCCACTCGGCCCTGATGTTGGTGTAGGTCAGTTCGCCCATGGCGGTCGCGGCCCGCTCAGCTGTGCTGGGCGGCGGCGGGTGTCAGCGAGAAGTGCTCGTAGTCGTTGTCCGCCGGCTGGCCCCAGCAGGCCCAGAAGTCGCCGGTGCGGGGCCGCATGATCACCGCGCCGCTCGACTCGACCCGGTACCTGGGGTCGGGCCAGCGACAGATTGCGGAGGGCTCGCGGGTGATCTCCATCAGACGCTCAGCGCCGATCGGCTCGCCGGTGCCGGCCAGCATGGCCTCGGCCAGGCTCTGGCGCAGGCGCGAGTTGGCCATCAGTTCGGTGTCCCGCTCGCCCTCGAAGGGCGCGGCCGCGGGCTCGGTGACGTGGTTGGCGTGCACGAGCGGCTGATCGGCCAGAACCTCCACCGGCCGGGCCGACGGCATGGCCTCGACGTTGTACCCCCGGCCGTCAGCGTCGAGGATCAGGTAGTTGTGGGCGCCGGCAAGGTCGGCTCGCAGCAGCACGTCCAGCGCATCGGCTGCGGTGGCCTGGGCCAGCATCTCGCGGATGACGGTGGGCCACATCACCCCGAAGCGGCCGTCGTTGCCGGTGAGGTTGTTGATGCCCACGCACACGCCTGACTCGTTCATGCCGATCTGGCCCAGGCATCCCACGGTGGTGAACACCAGCGCGCCGGGCCCGGTGTCGGGGCGCAGGCGGGCCAGCACTACATGGTCGGTGGCGGCGTCGTGCATGTCCCACGTCTGCCCGACCATCCCCGCCCCCGCAGCCCGACCGTCGGGCACGACGAAGGCGGTGCAGTCGTCCTCGGTCGCCGAGGCCGGGTGCGGTCCTGAGGTGGTAGCCCGCACCGTGTCCACGAAGTCGGTGAACCCGCCCACCACCACGGCCTCGGCCGGGGTGATCCCGGCCGCGTTCGCCATGGCCAGCATCTCGGCGTGCAGCCGGGGCGAGAACGCCTCCTGGGCCGGCAGGCAGGCTTCGGCCAGCTCCAGCACCGCCCCCCGCTCCAGCGGTCCACCGCTCCACAGCCCCCCGGCCACGATGTCCACCCGTTCGTCGGCGTACTGGCGGATCTCGGCCGCGTGGGCCCGCCCGTGGGCGTCGCCCATGGCCTCGGGCGACCCGGCCAGGTCGAGGTGCCTGATCGGCGGCCGTCGCATACCCGCAGAGTACCCGGGTCGCCGACCAGTGGCCCGCCAAGGGAATTGGCAGCGGGGGAGTCCGTTTTGGGCACTGTCCGCTGCCAGTTCGCGGTCGGACGGGGCGGGCGTACAGTACCGGGATGCCCCCCGGCCCTGCCTCAGACGCGCGATACCGCGAGCGGTCGATGTGGCTCGACACCTTCCCGGGCTCGCTCGCCCCTCGTCCGGCGCTGGAGGGTGACCGCGACGCCGACATAGCCATTGTCGGCGGCGGGTTCACAGGACTGTGGACCGCCTACTACCTGCTCGGCCTCGACCCGACGCTGCGGGTGACGGTGATCGAACGCGACATCTGCGGCTTCGGGGCCTCCGGGCGCAACGGCGGCTGGGTGGTGGGCGAGCTGGCCGCGGGGATCGAGGCATACGCGGCCCTCGCCGACCTGCCTGCCTCGCTGCGTCTCGCCCGGGCCGTGTTCGACAGCGTCGACGAGATCGGCCGGGTGGCCGAGGCCGAGGGCATCGACTGCGGCTTCCACAAGGGCGGGGTGATCCGCTTCGCTCGCAACCGTCCCCAAGCGGAGCGCCAGGCCGCCGAGATAGCCCATCAACACCAACTCGGTCTCACCGTCGACGAGATCCGGCTACTGACCGCGGATGAGGCACGGGCCCACGCGAACGCCACCGGGGTGCTCAGCGGCATCTTCTACGCACCCTGCGCGGCGATCGACCCGGCCCGGCTGGTGCGGGGCCTAGCCGACGTGGTTGAGCGGCGCGGGGCCAAGATCTACGAGCAGACCGCGGCGGCCGCCATCGAGCCCGGCCGGGTACTGACCGACCGGGGCACGGTGCGCGCCGAGGTGGTGGTGCGGGCCACCGAGGCCTACACCCGGGACCTGCGGGGGCGGCGGCGCCAGCTGCTGCCCGTCTACTCGCTGATGATCGGCACCGAGCCGTTGCCGCAGTCGGCCTTCGACGAGATCGGCCTGGCCGACCGGCCCACATTCGCCGACGACCGCTACATGGTGATCTACGGCCAGCGTACTGCGGACAACCGGATCGCGTTCGGCGGTCGGGGAGTGCCCTACCTGTACGGATCGCGGATCAGCCCGACACTGGAGCGCCATCGCCGCTCGCACGAACGCATTCACGCCACGCTGGTGGACCTGTTCCCGGCGCTGTCGGGCGCCCGGATCACCCACCGGTGGGGCGGCGTGCTCGCCGTGCCCCGCAACTGGACCCCTTTCGTACACTTCGACCGGGCCGCGGGCACCGCCGGCGCGGGCGGGTACGTGGGGGAGGGGGTGGCGCCGTCGAACCTGGCCGGGCGCACGCTGGCCGACCTGATCACCGGAACCGACTCCGAGCGGGTCGACCTGCCCTGGGTGGGGGTCCGCCACCCGAAATGGGAGCCCGAGCCGCTGCGCTGGCTGGGCGTTCGGGGCAGCCGCTGGATCCTGGCCGGCTCCGACATCTACGAATTCCGCACCAACCGGGAAGCCAAAGCAGCGGTAGCCCTAGCCCGCAAGCTCCGCAACGACTGACCACCACGAGCGGAGCCTGCGCCGGGTCCAGCGAGAGGCCGAGCGGCCCGTGAGCGCAGCGAACAAGGGCGGGAAACACCCCCGCCCGGAGGTGACGGGCTTGCATCTACACGAGCGGGTTCTAAGGCATAATCTGGCGCATGACTACAAACGCTGAACTGGCCGAGCGGTACGCGGCGTCTCTGCCCAGCTTCTTGCACCTGCTTTACGACCAGCCGATCTCTATAGACCGGGGCGAGGGCAGCTACGTGTGGGATGTCGAGGGCAACCGCTACCTCGACTTCTTCGGCGGGGTGCTCACCACCATGATCGGCCACGCCGAGCCCAGCGTGGTGGCCGCGGTCCAGGACCAGGCCGGCAAGGTGATGCACACCTCGACGCTGTACTTGAGCGAGCCGATGATCGCCTTCGCCGAGGACGTGGCCCGGGTATCGGGCATCGACGACGCCCGGGTGTTCTTCACGCCCTCGGGCAGCGAGGCCAACGACGCCGCCCTGCTCATGGCGACCGTGCACCGCGGCTCCAACCAGATCCTGGCCATGCGCAACAGCTACCACGGGCGCACCTTCTCGGCCCAGGCCATCACCGCCCACCGCAGTTGGTCGTCGACCAGCCTCACCGGACTCAACGTCACCTTTGTCCAGGGCGGCTACCGGCTGCGCAGCCCGTTCCGCCACCTCGACGACGACGCATACACCACAGCGTGCGTCGACGACCTCGTGCAGCTCATCGACATGACCACCTCGGGGGACGTGGCCGCCATGATCGCCGAGCCCATCCAGGGCGTGGGCGGGTTCGCGGTTCCCCCCGACGGCTTCTTCGGGGCCATGGGAAAGGTGCTGTCGTCCCACGGCATCCTGTTCATCTCCGACGAGGTGCAGACCGGCTGGGGCCGCACCGGCGAGCACTTCTGGGGCTACGAGGCCCACGGGATCGTGCCCGACATGCTCACCTTCGCCAAGGGCGTCGGCAATGGCATCACCCTGGCCGGCGTGGTGGCCCGGGCCGAGATATTCGACTCCATCGGCGCGCTCCAGTTCTCAACCTTCGGCGGCAACCCCCTGTCGGCCGCCGCCGGTCGGGCCACGCTGCGCCGGGTGCTCGACGACGACCTGCAGGCCAACGCGCTGGCCATGGGCCGGCGGCTGGTGGACGCGTTGACTCCGGCGGTGGAGCGGGCCGACTTCGTCGCCGAGCTGCGGGGCCGCGGGCTGATGCAGGCCATGGAGTTCGTGCACCCGGGCTCCATCGAGCCCGACGCCGCCCGGGCCACAGCAGTGCTCGAGGCTTGCCGGGACCGGGGCCTGCTGGTCGGCAAGGGAGGCCTCTACGGCAACGTCATCCGGGTCACCCCCATGCTCAACGTCACCGCGGCCGAGATCGACGAAGGCGCCGCCGCCATGGTGGGAGCGCTAGACGCCGCCGACGCCTGAGCCCGTCGACGGTCCGCTCGCCGGTTGCGCGCTGAAAGGCCCGGACAGATGCTCGCCGTCACCCTGCTAGGAACCGGTGGTCCCATACCCGACCCGCAACGAGCGGGTCCGGCCACGCTTGTCTCCGGAGGATCCGAGCAGTACCTGGTGGATGCCGGCCGGGGCGTGCTCATGCGCCTGGCCGCCGCGGGAGTCGGTGCCGCGCAGTTGAATGCCGTACTGCTCACCCACCTTCACAGCGACCACATCACCGACCTCAACGACGTGATCACCACCCGATGGATCACTACCTTCGAGCCGAGCCCGCTCACCATCGTCGGCCCGGCCGGGACGAGGCGGGTAGTAGCCGGTATCGGCGAGTCGCTCGGCCCCGACATCAGCTACCGCATCGCCCACCACGACGACCTCGACTATCCGCCGCCCGTTGAGGTGGTCGAGGTGACCGAGGGCGAGATTTACCTGGGCGGAGACGTGCGCATCTCCTCCGCTCCCACCGACCACAAGCCGGTCGAGCCCACGGTGGCCTTCCGCTTCGACTACGGGGGCTCATCGGTGGTCGCCGCGGGTGACACCGTGCCGTGCGCCGGCCTCGACCGGCTGTGTGAGGGCGCGCAAGCGCTGGTTCACACCGTCATCCGCAAGGATGTCGTCTCCACGATCCCCATACCGAGGGTGCTCGACACGCTCGACTATCACTCGTCGCCGGCAGAGGCGGCCCAGACGGCGGCCCGCGCCGGCATGGAGACGTTGGTGCTGACCCACTACTTCCCGCCCCCGGCCGCCGGGGATGAAGACGCCTACCAAGCTCTGGCCGCCGTGCATTTTGACGGCAGGATCGAGGTGGGCGACGACCTGCACCGGGTCGAGGTCCGACCGTGAGTTCCACGAGAACCTGCACCGAAAGGGGAGCCCCATGACCGGCGGGCACGTTCCCATCCCGACCTTCGAGGGCCGCATCGGCCGGACCCGAGCCGAGTCCGAGACCCACTTCAGCGAGCCACCGCACCCCGGAGAGGACTCGCCCAACGTGGTGATCGTCCTGCTCGACGACACCGGCTTCGCCCAGTTCGGGTGTTATGGCTCCGACATCGACACGCCGAACGTCGATCGGCTGGCCGCCAACGGTGTGCAGTTCACCAACTTCCACGTCACCCCGCTCTGCTCGCCCACCCGGGCCGCTCTGCTCACCGGGCGGTCGCAGCACGCGGTCGGCCTGCGGACACTGTCCAACTTCCGCACCGGGTACCCGCACCAGATCGGTCACATCTCGAACCACGCGGCGACGGTGGCCGAGGTGCTGTCCGCTGAGGGATACGTCACGTTCTGCGCGGGCAAGTGGCATCTGGCCCGCACCCAGGACTCGTCGGCGGCCGGACCCTTCGACCAATGGCCGCTGGGACGGGGCTTCGATCGGTTCTACGGATTCCTCGAGGGCGAGACCGACCAGTTCAACCCGGAACTGACCATCGACAACCACCGCGCCGATCCGCCGGCCCGGCCCGAGGACGGCTACCACCTCAGCGAGGACCTCGTCGATCAACTGCTGCTGATGATCAGCGACAGCAAAGGAATCCGCCCCGACCGGCCGTTCCTCGCCTACCTCCCCTTCGGGGCCACCCACGCCCCCCATCAGTCGCCCCCCGACTACCTGGCCAAGTACCGGGGCCGCTACGACGAGGGATGGGACGTCGTGCGGGAGCGCTGGTACCGGCGCCAGTTGGAGCTCGGCGTGATCCCGCAGGGGACCCGGCTGGCGCCCCGCAATCCGGGCGTCGAGCCGTGGGACACCCTGCCTGAGAGCCACCAGAGGTTCGCGGCCCGCCTCCAGGAGGCCTTCGCGGCCTTCCTCGACCACACCGACGACCAGATCGGCATGCTGGTCGACGGCCTCGACCGCCTGGGTCAGCTCGACAACACCATCCTCGTGGTGCTCTCCGACAACGGGGCGTCCCAGGAGGGCGGCCCGTTCGGGGTGATGCACGAGATGAAGTGGTTCAACGGGATCCCGGAGGTGCCCGAGGAGGCGATCGCCCGGCTGGACGAGATCGGCGGCCCCCGCAGCTATGTGAACTACCCGTGGGGCTGGGCCCAGTGCGGCAACAGCCCGTTCAAGTGGTACAAGCAGAACACCCACGAGGGCGGGGTGCACGTGCCGCTGGTGGTCCACTGGCCCGAGGGCATCGCCGCCGCTGAGCGGGGCACCATGCGGCATCAGTTCGTCAACGTCTCCGATGTCGTGCCCACCGTCTACGAGCTGCTGGGCCTCACCCCGCCGGAGGTGTTCAAAGGCCTTGAGCAGATGCCGGTCACGGGCCACTCGTTCGCGCCGGTGCTGCGCGACGCCTCCCATCCCGCGACCAACACCCTGCAGTACTTCGAGATGTCCGGCTCGCGGGCCCTGGTGGCCGGCTCATGGAAGGCGGTGTGCCGCCACGTCACAGGCGACGACTTCGACACCGAGCAGTGGGAGCTCTATGACCTGTCGGTGGACGCGTCGGAGTGCGACGACCTCGCCGCGCAGAAGCCCGAGAAGCTGGCCGAGCTGATCGGGCTGTGGTGGAGCGAGGCCGAGCGCAACGGGGTGCTGCCCCTCGACGACAGCTGGGTCGGGATGTTCTCACCCCGCCTGGACGACCGCTCGCCCCATCCCGTCAACCGGCGCTACCGCTACCGGCTGCCGATGTCGCCCATTGCGGTGGGGACCGCGCCCGCTCCGGGCGGGCGCGGCTTCGCTCTCGATGCCAGGGTGACTCGCGCCGCCACCGACGAGGGTGTGATCTGGGCGACCGGCACGGCCAGCGCCGGGGTCTCGATGTTCGTGCAGGACGGCCGGCTCGTCGTGGACTACAACGCGTTCGGTGATCACACCGTGCTGGAGTCCGGCACGGAGGTGCCCGCAGGGGACGCCACCGTGTCGATGCGCCTCAAGCGCACCAGCCGCACTACGGGCACGCTGGAGATCGCGATCGACGGCGCCGAGTGCGGGCGGTGCGACCTGCCGGTGTTCATGGGGATCATCTCCGCGGTCGGCACCAGCATCGGCCACGACCACGGCTCGGCGGTGTCGGATCGCTATGCGGCGCCGTTCCCCTTCTCGGGCACGCTGCACGAGGTCGAGATCCAGTTGGCGCCGCGGACCCGCCGCGACAACGTCACCACAGCACGGGCCGAGATGGCCCGGCAGTGAGGCTTTGCGGACCGTCGAACCGGGCTGCCGGCAGTGACTGCCGGCGGTGACTGCCGCCCGGTCTCTCAGGACGGGGTGAGGTGGGCGGTGGCACCCTGCCCCAGAACCCGCAGGAAGGCCCCGGCCCGGGGCTTGGGATAGAAGAAGCTGGACTTGGGGGGCATCTTGCTTCCCTCGTCGGCCACCGCCAGCAGCTCGTCCACCGACAACGGGTACATCACGAAGCCGAGGCCGTCGGCAGCGTCGCAGCGGCGGATCAACTCGTCTAGGCCGGCAGTGTCGGGCACGTAGTCGACCGTGCCGGTGGCGGCCAGTTCGTCGGCACCGAGAACGGGGTCCAGCACCAGCCGGCGCAGCCGGTCCACGTCGAGCGAGTCGAGGGCGCCCGCTTCGGAGTCCGGCGGGGGCAGCGTCAGACGGTGCCAGCTTCCCACCGCGTACACGCCGACCTCGCCGCGATTCCTGGGCCGCGCGTCGTCTGCGGTCGAGACCCGCTCCAGCTCTCCTCCCATGTAACTGACCCTGGATTGCATTGCCCGCAGGCAGTCGTGGTGGTTGTCGTGGCTCTGGTCGGCGGCGACCCGGTGGTAGGCCTCGACATGGAGCTGGCTGTGGGGGAACACCGCGGCCAGTGTGCGGCTAAGCACTGGGCTGCCCGGCTCGCGGGCCAGAGCCCGCTGCGCCGCAGCCGAGCGGTGGTGTCCGTCCGTCACGTACAGCACCTTGCCGTCCAGCGCCTCCAGCAGCTTGTCGGTCAACTCGGTAGGAACCGTCCAGATCTGGTGGCGGACCAGGTCCGAGCCGAACTCCAGATCGGCCGGCGCCGCTCCGGCGGCCTCATCGAGAAGGGCCGCGTACTCCGAGTCGGCCCATGCTCTGACCGCCAGCGCCACGGGGTGCGACGTGGCGCCCACCCCCACCAAGTGGGAGGTCAGCAGTTCGGCGCGGTCCTCGCGCACGCCTTCGTGGATGAGGATGCGGCCGTCGTCGAAGCCGTTGACTGCCGCGGTGCAGATCATGCCGGTCTGGGAGCCTCGGGCATGGGTCAGCCGGTACAGATAGAGGGCGCGCCGGCCGGTCGGCGCAAACACCTCGGCATCGAGCAGGCGGGTCAGGGACGCCGCGCCCTGGGTGACGAGGTTGTCTAGGGACAGGTGCTCGTCGTCGAGCAGATCCTCGCTGCTGCGGGTGACGTTGACGTAGCTGTACGGGTTCTCCCTGACGATGGATCGGCGCTGGCCCGGTGTGAGGTTGTCGTAGGCGCGGCTGATCACCCGGTCGGCCCATTCGGACTTCACCAGCCAGCCCGCGAAGGGCTCCAGCACCGATTCGGAGTTGCTCATGCGTCGAACGCCGAGACTTGAATCACGTCGGGAAGGGCACGCACCGCGTCCAGCAGTTGCGGGTCGACGGTCCCGAACACGTCGATCGTGGCCACCGCCGCTTGCGAGCCCGCGAAGATGCGGTTGCTCATGTTGGCCACATTGAGGCTGCAGCCGCGAAGTTCTTGCAGCACCGACGCCAGGACGCCGACCCGGTCGTAATGGCGCACGCTCAGCGTGGCCGTCCGGTGGGGGGCCTGTTCGAGGTTCACGCAGTTGATGATCGAGCCCGTGCGGTACTCCTCGAGCACCTCGACCGTGCCTTCGGCCACGGCCTCCTGGGCCTGGTTGGTGGACGCTCCGATGTGATGGGTGACCGTCACTTTGGGGTGGCGGGCGAGGGCGGAGTCGACCGAGCCGGTCCCGGAGGGCGGTTCGTCGGCGAACACATCGATGCCCGCCCTCATGTCGGTGGAGTTGAGCGCGTCGAGCAGGGCGGCCTCGTCGACGACCTCGCCCCGGGAGGTGTTGATCAGCACGGCGTCATGCTTCATCTTGGCCAGGAACCTCGCATCGACCAGCCGAGTGGTGCCGGGGCCGCCGGGTACGTGCAACGACACGATGTCGGCGGCGGCCAACACGGCATCGAGATCCGGCAGGGTCACCACGCCAATGTCGGCCATCCGCTGGCGCACGCTGCGATGACGCGACTTGTCCTCTGTGACCACCCTGATCCCGCAGGCAGCAGCTCGCTGAGCGGTCTCGAGGCCGATGGCGCCCATGCCGATGATGCCGATAGTGGAGCCGTAGAGGCCCCTCGCGCTGCTGTAGGCCTTCTTGTTCCAGGAACCGGCCCGCGCGTCGGCCGTGGAGGACGCGATGTGACGATCGGTCGCGAACACGAGCCCCATTGCCAGTTCGGCCACGGCAACGGCGTTGCGGCCGGGAACGTTGCACACGTATATCCCAAGTTCGGCGGCCCTCTGGCAGTCGATGGTGTTGGTGCCGGCACCGGCTCGCACCACCAGTCCCAGGTCGGTTCCGGCCTCGATTGCCGGCCCGGTAACCCGTGTGCTGCGCACGACCAGCGCGTCGAAGCCGGCGATGTGGGCGGGCAGGTCCTCCGCAGTGAGCGACGGCTTCATGACGCACTCGTCGCCGCCGGCGCGCAACCGTTCGACCGCGCTGTCGGACAGGCCGTCGGCGAACAGGATCCTCATGCGGATACCACCTTTGGGCACTCAAGGGCGGCGGGAGTACGCGGGCGGAACCGTTTTGGAACGGTTCCGCATATCGGAACGCTCATCGTAGGCGGCGGGGCGTAGCCTGTCTCGGGGGTCGGCTGAAAGATCCGACGGTTTTGCCGCGAGGCCCGAAGACCACAGGCGGGATTGATGACCGAACAATTCGAACTTACCGAGGGCGGTGCCGTGCTGATGGACGGCAACCGGCTGCGTGACGAGATCGTCGCCGAACTCAACGCAGAGGTCACTGCGGCGGGTGGGCCGGCGGTCTGTCTGGCCACCGTGCTGGTGGGCGACGACAAGCCGAGCCGCATCTACGTGCGCAACAAGCAGCGCAAGGCGGCGGAGGCGGCCATGGTCTCGCGCCATGTCGAGTTGGGCGCCGACGCCAGCCAGGCCGAGGTGGAGCAGGCTGTCGGCGATCTGGCCCGAGACCCCGGCGTGCACGGGATTCTGGTGCAGCTGCCGTTGCCGGAGGGTCTGGACGCAGATGCAGTCCTGGAGTTGATCCCTCCGGAGAAGGACGTGGACGGGCTCACGCCCAGGTCGATGGGCCGGCTGGTCAGGGGTCAGCGGGGTCATGTGCCCTGCACCCCGCTGGGGGTTATGCGCCTATTGGACCGTTACGGGGTGGCGGTATCCGGCAAGAGCGCGGTGGTGATCGGCCGGTCGACCCTGGTGGGGCTGCCCCAGATACTGCTGCTCGGGCGCAAGGGGGTGGACGCCACACCGACGCTGGCCCACAGCCGCACGCCGGAGTTGCAGGAGGTGTGCCGGCAGGCCGACATCATCGTGGCCGCGGCCGGCATGGCCAGGCTGGTCACCGCCGACTTCGTGCAGCCGGGTGCAGCTGTGATCGATGTGGGGATCTCGCGCACGGCCGAAGGCATCGTCGGCGACGTGGACTTCGAGACGGTCCAGGCTGTGGCGGGCGCAGTGACGCCGATGCCGGGCGGAACCGGTCCCATGACGATCGCCTGCCTGCTGCAGAACACCCTGGCCGCAGCCCGGATGCTGGGAGCCTTCCCGGACTAGCGCTGAGGCGGCGGCTCAGGTTGGAGCGGCTCGGGCTGGGCCGGCTCGCTTACGGGACCTTGAGGTGGCGGCGGATGGCCCAGTTGAACAGGTCCCAGCCGTAGTCACTGAACACGATGTCGTCTCGGGAGGCCCGGGCGGCCTCGGCTGAGACCGGCAGCCCGTGCCGGGCCTTCATCTGGACCTCGGCGACGCGCTCCATCAGGACGAACCAGCCGATGGCGTCGGCGGGGCTGGATCCGACGGTGAGCAGGCCGTGGTTGGCCAGGATCACGGCCCGGCACTCGCCGAGGGCGACGGCGATGCGCTTGCCGCCGTCGCAGGAGAGGATCTGGACCTCTTCGTCGTCGAAGAGGGCGTGATCCTCGAAGAACATGGTCGATTCCTGGGTGATGGGCTCGATCATGCGCCGCTCGGCCGCGAACGGGGTGCCCCAGGCGGTGTGCACGTGGGCGGCCGCGGTGACGTCGGGCCGGGCCTCGTGGATGGGGTGGTGGATGTGGTAGGCGGTGTTGTTGATGCGCGCGGGGCGACCGTCCTGGTCGGTGGCGCTGCCGTCGGGTGCGACCAGCACCATGTCTGAGGCCTGGGCCCGCTCGAAGGGGACCCGGTAGCGGAGCAGCCACATGTGGTCGGGCTGCTCGGTGTCGCGGCAGGTGATGTGGCCGTCGCCGAGTTCACCCCAGCGCAAGGCCGCGAACAGCCGGTACGAGGTGGCCAGGTCATCCAGCAGCCGAGCCCGCTCCGCCACGGGATCAGCCAACACCGGCTCCACCGCCGCCCACCCACGATCCGACCTAGTCACAACCCCATTCTGCCACCAACGAGCGCCCGGCCGTCAAGCACGATAAACGAGCCTCCACCCTCGTGTCACACCCCCTTCCTACAGTGGATGCCATGGATCTCACCGCCGCAATCATCATCGTCATCGCCGTCATCCTGGTTGGGTTCGCCGTGGTCGCGGCCGTCCGGAGGCGGGACGACTCGGTACAGGACGCCGTCAAGGCAGCCATCGCCAGCGTGGTGGGCGAGGCACGCGAGGCATTTGATTCGCGCCTCTCGACGGGCAAGACAGAACTGGAGCAGCGACACAGGGCCATCGATGAACAGGTTCAAGGGTTCAAAGCCGAGGTTAAGACGATGCGTGATGCCCTGACGTCGATGCAGACTGACGCGGCGGAGCAGCACGGCACCATCGCGGAGCAACTCAGCAAAGCTGCCAGAGGGACTTCCGAACTAACAAAGACCACGGGCCAACTCAAGGACGTGCTCTCCAACCCCACCGCACGCGGCAAGTGGGGTGAGCGGATGGCTGAGGACGTTCTCCGTGTCGCGGGGATGAAGGAGAACGTCAACTATCTAAGACAAACCAAGCTTCCCACAGGCAGGATCCCTGACTACACGTTCTTGTTGCCCAAGGACGAGAGGCTTCACATGGACGTGAAGTTCCCTTTGGCTGCCCATTCCGAGTACGTGGAGGCAGCGTCTGAGAGCGAGAGGCACGAGGCCACGAAGAGGCTGAGACTGGCTGTACGAACCCATGTCAATGACCTTGTCGGGCGCGATGGCTATCTCGATTCCCAAGAGACCGTCGGCTGCGTCCTGATGTTCATTCCAAACGACGGCCTGTATGCGTCGATCCACGAGCAGTGCAGGGATGAGACCGACAGGGCCCTGGAGAAGGGCGTTCTGATCTGCTCGCCCTCCACACTGCTAGCTGTGCTGGTCATCGTGCGCAAGGCCATGGACACGTTCGCTCTCGAGCGCTCAGCCCAGGAGATCCTGGGTGTGCTCGGCGCGTTCGAGACCCAGTGGGACAAATTCACGGAAGCGATCACGACTGTGTCGAACCGCGCTGACTTGCTCAGGAGGGGAGTTGACGAGCTCATGCCGGGTGGAACCCGTCGCAGGATGATGGACACGCAGCTTGGCAAGATCGAGCACCTGCGCGAGTCGAACGCCCGCCCTGAACTCCGACAATCGTGAGGAACTGGAGACCGAACCAATCCGCTTGGTTGGATAGTACAATCTCAGTCCTTCTAAACCAAAACAGCTCATTGACCTGAATAACTGCTATATCGCAGCCCTCTTCCTTGGCTGGGCGCCTCAACCAGAGACGTCGAGAAGCGGGGGGTGCCCATGGGCGAGGAGCGGGTTCTCAGGCGGATGAAGCGCCAGCATGGGGTCATCACCCGTGCGCAGGCTCTGAAGGCGGGCATGACCAGGGCCCAGATCGAAAGATGCCTGCGCTCGGGGCGCTGGGTGAGCGAGGCCCGGGGCGTCTACCGGCACGCGGCCGCCTCCTTATCTCCGCTGTCGAGGCTGATGGCTGCTTGCTTGGCTCACGACGGGTTGGCGAGCCACCGGTCGGCGGCGGCGCTGCACGGCATCGAGGGATTCAAGCTCGACTGCATCGACGTGACCGTCCCGAGGGGCAAGCGCCCATCGATTGCGGGGGTACGGCTCCACCAGTCAAGTCAGATGAAGCTGGCCAAGCCGACGGAGCGGCAGGGCGTGCTCTGCACCGACCGCGCCCGGACCGTCCTGGACCTGGCCGGTGTCATTCCCAGCAGACGGCTCGCCGGTGTGATCGACGCAGTCCTGCGCGACGGACTCCTTCGGCCCGGCGACCTCTACGGTGTTCTTGCCGCTCATGCCCGGCAAGGTCGTCACGGCTGCGTCGCACTCCGCTCAGTCCTGGACGAATGTCTGGGTGACGATCCGGTCCCGCTCAGCGAATGGAGCCGGATGGTCGAGGACCTGCTGGTCGGCTCAGGACTGTCCCGTCCCCGCCTCGAGTACCGGATCTGCGATGACGCCGGAGCGCTTCTTGCCCAAGTCGATCTCGCATACCCAGCCCATCGGGTGGCCATCGAGCTCGACAGCGTCCGGTATCACTTGAATCGCGAGTCCTTCATTTCCGATCCGCGGCGACGGAACCGTCTCACGGTCGCCGGCTGGAAAGTGCTGTCCTTCACCTGGGACGACTACATCAATCGCCCCGGTGGCCTATGCGATGCCGTTTCCGCCGCCTGCGGCTCTCCCCTGCGTTCTTGATGTAGTTGACCGCACCAGAGCGGCACAACTACATCAAGAATGGCCGGAGGCCGCCGCTTGTAGGGGACTAGCCGTGGTGGGAGGTTTGCCAGGTGACGGTGGTGGCTACCTGGTTGAAGGTGAACACGTGCAGGCCGGTCACGCCGAGGTCGTCCAACGACGGGCTCAGAGCCATCAGGATGTGGTCAGGGTCGTAGTTGGGTGAGGTCATCAGCTTCATGATGGCGGCCCGGTTCTTGCGGAGGTACCGCAGCGACGGCCCCACGCCCAGGCGGGCGCCCATGGTGAGCAGCTTGGCCCGATCCACCACCCCCGAGATCCCCAGATGCACGGGCAGCGTCAGCCCCGCGGCCCGCTCGCCCCGCAGCCAGCCCTCGATGCGGTCCGGGTCGAAGCACATCTGCGTGCTGCAGTAGCCCTCCACGCCGGCCTCCGCCAGCAGCGCCTGCTTGGCGTGCAGGGCCTCATGGAGCACTTCCTCCGCGATGAGCGGATGGCCGTGCGGGTAGGCGGTCACGCCGATCGTGCTCAGCCCGTGGTCGCACTCCAGCAGGTCCCGCAGGAACGAGGCCGCGTCCGAGTAGGCGCCCGGCGACTCCACATCCCCACCGACCAGGAACATGGTCGACACCCCGGCCGACCGGAACCAGCCGGCCAACTCGGACACCCCAGCCCGATCGGGCACCAGCCGAGCCGAGACATGCGGGATGGCCTCGTGGCCCAGCGCCATCAACCGCTCGGTGATCTCGCACGTGGCGGCCTGGCCCTTCACCGGCGACGCGGTCACCGAAACCCGGGAACCAGCAGGAAGCGCCTCGATCGCCGCGTCGAGGCTCTTGAGGGGGATGACCTCGAAGGTCAGATCCCTGACGAGGTGCAGCCGGTGGTGGCGAGCCCCGAGCGTCTCCCCCGACAGCGGGGCGCGCCGCAGCTTGGACAGCATCTACGTCGCAGGTCAGCTCAGGCCGACGATGTTTCCGTCGGCGTCGATGTCGATCCCCTTGGCGGCCGGCACCCGGCCCAGGCCGGGCATGGTTCGCATGTCGCCGCAGATGGGGTACACGAACCCGGCCCCCACCGACGCACGCACCTCGCGCACGGGGAGCGTCCACCCCGTCGGGGCGCCCTTCAGGGTCGGATCCGACGAGATCGACAGGTGGGTCTTGGCGATGCACACCGGCAGGTTCCCGAACCCGGCCTCGGTGTAGGTGGCGAGCTGCTTGTCGGCCGTGCTGGAGTACTCGACCCCGTCGGCTCCATAGACCCGGGTAGCCACTGTCTCGATCTTGGACTTCAGCGACGCATCGTCGGGGTACAGCACTGCGAAGTCGCTGGGCTCCTCGGCCGCCTCGGCCACCGCCTCGGCCAGCTCAGCCGCACCCCGACCGCCGTCGGCGAAGTGGGTTGTCACCGCCGAGCGGGCGTCGTACTCGGCTGCGATCTCGCCGATGGCGGCGATGTCGGCAGGGTGGTCCTCGGGGAACACGTTGATGGCCACCACCGGCGTGCAGCCGTGGATGCGCATGTTCTCGAGCTGCTTGCGCAGGTTGTCGCCACCCGCGTGCACCTCGTCGGGGTTCTCGGCCAGGATTGCGTCCGGCAGCGGACGACCGGCCACGATCCTGTGCTTGCCCGAGTGGGCCTTCAGGCCCCGCACGGTGGCCACCAGCACGGCCGCGTCAGGAGCGATACCCGAGTAGCGGCACTTGATGTTGAAGAACCGCTCGGCGCCCATGTCGGCACCGAAGCCGGCCTCGGTGAGCAGGAAGTCCGACGTGCGGATGCCTACCTGGTCGGCCACGATGGAGGAGTTGCCGGTGGCGATGTTGCCGAACGGTCCGGTGTGCACCAGCGCGGGCGTGTTCTCGAGAGTCTGCATCAGGTTGGGCTTGATGGCCTCGCGCAGGATCACGGCCATCGACCCGGCCACGCCGATCTCCTCGGCGGTGATCGGGGTGCCGGCCTTGGTGTAGCCCACCACGATCCGGCCCAGCCGGGCCCGCAGGTCGTGGAGACCGGTGCACAGCGCCAGCGCGGCCATGACTTCCGAGGCGGCGGTGATGTCGAAGCCGGACTCCCGGGGCACGCCGTCGAGCCGCCCGCCCAGTCCCAGTGTGATGTTGCGCAGCGCCCGGTCGTTGACGTCGAGCACCCGGCGCCAGGTGATGTTGTGTATGTCGAGACCGGCCTCGTTGCCGTGATACAGGTGGGCGTCGACCATGGCCGAGCACAGGTTGTGGGCCGCGGTCACGGCGTGCATGTCGCCGGTGAGATGGAGGTTGAACAACTCCATGGGCACTACCTGGCTGTAGCCGCCCCCGGCGGCGCCTCCCTTGATCCCGAAGGTCGGCCCCATCGACGGCTGGCGGATGGCGATGGTGGCGCTGCGCCCGATGTGCTGGAAGGCCTGGCCGAGCCCGACGGTGGTTGTGGTCTTGCCCTCGCCGAGCGGGGTCGGGGTGATGGCCGACACCACCACGTAACGGGCCCGGGGCCGGCCGGCGTCGGCCATGGCCCCGACCGCGTCGAGGCTCACTTTGGCGGCGCCGGCGCCGTAGGGCTCCAGCATCTCTGCCGGGATTCCGGCGTCGGCGGCGATCTCTCCGAGAGGCTTCAGATTGGCCTGGGAGGCGATCTCCAGATCGGTCGGAAACGGCATCTTTGCCCTTCCTTTCGCAGCAGTCTTGCGCGGTTGCGAGCACCGGCCGGGGTGTTGGCGCGGCACCGCCCCCGAGGGTAGCTTGTCGTTCCGTATCGCGGAACGATTCCGCATTACAGAACAGGATGTGGCACCTGCCCTCAAGGCGGACGCCGCAGACTACAGGAGAACCCCATCCCGCTGGCACGGCAGCACAGGAGGATTGGTTGTGAGCGAGTTCCCCGCCAGCGCCAAGTGCGTGGTGATCGGGGCCGGCATCGTCGGCAATTGTCTCGTAGGCCATTTGACCAAGCTCGGCTGGAACGACTTGGTGCTCGTCGACAAGGGACCCCTGCCCAACCCCGGCGGGTCGACCGGTCACGCATCGAACTTCATCTTCCCGGTGGACCACAACAAGGAGATGTGCCTGCTCGGCGTCCAGAGCGCCAACCAGTACCGGGACCTCGACCTGTCGGTCGACTCGGGCGGGATCGAGGTGGCCCGCACGCAGGAGCGGATGGACGAGTTGCAGAGGCGCATGACGTCCGCCACCGCCTGGGGCGTGGAGGCCCACCTGCTCACCCCGGACGAGGTCGGCGAACTCGTCCCGTTCGTCAATACCGACATCGTGCTCGGTGGCTTCTACTGCCCGACCGTCTCGGTGGTGGACTCGCTGGAGACCGGAACCGTCATGCGCCGCTTGGCCGTCGACAACGGGTGCCGGGTGCTGGCCAACACCGAGGTGCTCGACATCGTCACCGAACCCGGCCCCAACCCGGGCGACCACACCGTCAAGGCCGTGGTGACCGACGCCGGCACCATCGAGACCACCTACGTGGTGATCGCCTGCGGCGTGTGGTCCAACCGGCTGGCCAATATGGCCGGCGCTCGAATCCCGCTGGTCCCCGCCGTGCACCAGATGGCCGATGTCGGTCCCATGGACATCCTGGCCGAGACCGGCAACGAGATCGGCTATCCGATCGTGCGGGACATGGACACGTTCTGCTACGAGCGCCAGACAGCCGGCTCGATGGAAGTGGGCTCCTACGCCCATCGCCCCATCTTCCACCACCCCGACGACATCCCCTCCAACGAGGAGGCCGCGCTCTCGCCCACGGAGATGCCGTTCACCCCCGACGACTTCGATCCGCAGATGGAGCAGGCCATCGAGTTGATGGACATGCTGGGCGACGCCGAGATCAAGTACGCCATCAACGGCCTGCTGTCGCTCACCCCCGACGCCATGCCGTGCCTGGGCGAGGTCCCCGAGGTCCGGAACCTGTGGTCGGCCGCCGCGGTGTGGGTCAAGGAGGGGCCGGGCATGGCCCAGGTCGTGGCCGAGTGGATGACCTTCGGGTATCCCCGGGTGATCGACGTGCACGGCGCCGACATCGCTCGCTTCTATCCCGAGGAGCGCCCCGACGAGCACATCTGGGCCCGCTCCGCCGAGCACTTCAACAAGACCTACGGCATCGTCCATCCGGCCGAGCAGTGGGAGAGCCGCCGCAACCTGCGGGTCGGGCCGTACTTCTCGC
Source organism: Acidimicrobiia bacterium (assembly GCA_022828135.1). Lineage (GTDB taxonomy): Bacteria > Actinomycetota > Acidimicrobiia > Acidimicrobiales > Aldehydirespiratoraceae > Aldehydirespirator. The sequence continues at coordinate 92,952 of JAJEJB010000040.1, forward strand.
GCCAGCAGGACCTGGGCGCCTTCTTCTTCCAGGCCCGCACCTGGGAGCGGCCCCAGTGGTTCGAGTCCAACGCCGACCTCGTGGAGCGCTACGGCCTGTCCGAGCGGGAGGTCGAGTGGGACAACCGCTGGTGGAGCCCGATCACCAACGCCGAGCACCTCAACCTGCGCGACAACTGCGGGCTGGTCGATCTCAGTGCGTTCCAGATCTACGAACTGACCGGGCCGGGCGCGGTCGCCTACGCCGACCGTCTCGCGGTCAACAGGATCGATGTGCCCGTCGGCCGCTCCATCTACACGCCCTGGCTCACCCCCGACGGCGGCTTCCACTCCGACCTGACGATGATGCGCATGGGCACCGAGCGGGTGCGGATCGTTACCGGCGTGTTCGACGGCGGGCGCGACGAGTTCTGGACCCGCCGCCACATGCCCACGGACGGATCGGTGAGCTTCGCCAACATCACCGACGACATCACCACCCTCGGCCTGTGGGGACCCAATGCCCCGGCCGTTCTGGGAGCGGTCTGCGACGCCGACCTGAGCCAGGCCGGCTCGTCCTACGGCTCGCTGGTGGATGTCGAGCTCGACTGTGGGACCGGCCGGCCGGTGCCGGCCACCCTGTTCCGCATCTCCTATGTGGGCGACACCGGCTGGGAGATCTACCTGGCCTGGGACGACGGCCCCGCAGTCTGGGACACGCTGATGCGGGTCGGAACCGACTACGGCCTGCGGCCCACCGGCGGCGGCGTGTACGGCACATCCGGCCGCCTGGAGAAGGGCTATCGCCTCATGGGCGCCGAGCTGGAGAGCGAATACAACCCGCTGGAGGCCGGCCTGGCCCGGCCGCGGGTCAAGGCAGCCGACTTCATCGGCAAAGAGGCCTACCTGGCGGCCCGGGAAGCGGGTGATCCCGAGGTGCAGATGTGCGTGCTCACGGTCGAGGATCTGCACGATGCCCGCGGTCGCAAGCGCTACATGCAGGGCGGCAACGAGCCGATCCTGACCGGTGACGGCGATCGCATCGTCGACTCCCACGGCCGGGTGTCGAGGGTCACCACCGCTGGCCCCGGCCCTTCGGTGGGCAAGCACATGCTGATGGGCTACCTGCCCTCGGAGCTGGCCGCACCCGGCACCGAACTCCAGGTCATGTACATGAACGAGCTGTTCCCGGTGCGGGTGGCGGGCACCGGCGCGGTGTTCGACCCCGACGACGCCCGCATGAAGAGCTAGCGGGGGACGCGGAATGCGGATCCTGTGCTGCGTGAAACGGGTGCCGGCTCCCGGCGCAAAGATAAACGTCACCGCGGACGGCCTGGCCGTGGATGCGGCCCACCTCGGCTTCACCACCAGCCCCCACGAGGAGTGCGGCGTGGAGGAGGCGGTGCAGATCGCAGAGCGCACCGGCGGCGAGGTGACCGTGCTCACCCTGGGTCCGGCCGAGGCCGCCGAGCAACTGCGCTACGCGGCCTCGGTGGGCGCCCACCACGGCGTGCTCATCCAGACCGACGGATCAGCCTGGGACCCCCAGCGCACGGCCCGGGCCATGACCGCGGCCATCCAGTCGCTGGAAGCCGACGGAGGCGTCTTCGACCTGATCCTGTTCGGCAACGAGTCGGCCGACTCGGGCGGCTTCCAGGTGGGGGTGCGGGTCTGCCATTCGCTCGGCCGTCCCATCGTCAACGGCATCAAGGGAATCGAGATAGACGGCCCGGTTGTACGGGCCCGCCGCGAGATCGACGGCGGCTTCGAGGTGTACGAGCTGGACCTGCCCGCCGCGCTCGGCGTGAAGGAGGGCATCAATCTTCCCCGCTACCCGACGATGAGAGGACGTCTGGCCTCCAAGAAGCTGGAGATCAACACGGTCGAACTCGACGCCGACGCCGGCGGCCAGTCGCTGGTGCGGCTGCATCGTCCAGCGGAGACCGTGTCGCAGACCGTGATCCTCGGCGACGGTCCCGAGGCGGCACCCGCAGCCGTCGACGTGCTCGAGGAACTAGGGGTGCTGTGATGCTGCTGGTGGTGCTAGAGCACGACCGGGGCGCTCTCGGCGAGCCCGCCCGGGAGGCGCTCACCTTCGGGCGGACGCTGGCCGCCAAGATGGGTGTCGAGATGCACGCGCTGGCCATCGGGGCCGGAGTGGCAACCGAGCAGGTCGCGGCCGTCTCGGGCGACCACGGCACCGCCCGGCTGTACACCGTGGACCACGACGTGCTGAGCGACTTCGGTCCCGAGGCTTGGGGCCAGTCGCTGGTCCAGGTCATCGGTGAGCTAGGGCCCGGCGCGGTGCTGGCCTGCGGCAGCGAGCGGGGCAACGAGGTGATGGCCCAGGCCGCGGCCCGCCTCGACTGGCCGTTCGTCGCCAACTGCACCGACATCACGCCGCCCGACGGCGGGGACGGGCAGTGGTCCATGACCCGCATCCAGTGGGGAGGATCGCTGCTGGAGGACGCCACCCTCGCCGCGGCGGGCACCGCGCTGCTCACCTGCGGCCTGCACAGCGTGGCCTCGGCGCCCGTCGAGCCCGCGCCGGCTGCGGCCCCGGCGGTTCAGGCCGTGCCGGTGGATCTCGACGCCCATCTGGCCCGCACCGTCGTGAAGGACCGGGTCGTGCTGGAGGCGGGCGTCACCCTGCCCACCGCGCCGGTGGTGGTGGGCGGCGGACGCGGCGTCGGCTCGGCCGAGGGGTTCGCCCCGCTGGAGGAACTGGCTGAGCTGCTGGGCGGGCGGGTCGGCTGCAGCCGGGCCGTAACCAACAACGGCTGGCGGCCCCACTCCGACCAGGTCGGCCAGACCGGCACCCGCATCGCCCCGGAGATATACATCGCCTCGGGCATCTCTGGGGCCATCCAGCACTGGGTGGGCGCCATGGGCTCGAAGCACATCCTGGCCGTCAACATCGACCCCGAGGCCAACATGGTGGTGAAGGCGAACTGGGCTGTGATCGGCGACCTGCACCAGGTCATCCCGGCCATGAACGCCGAGATCCGCCGCCGCCGAGACCGGCCGTGAGCGAACTCAGGGTATTGACGTGACTGTTCAGTCGATCAAGAGGTCGTTCGCGCTGCTGCGGGCGCTGGCGCTGGGTCCGGTGGGCGTCACCGAACTGGCCGAGCGGGTCGACCTGCCCAAGAGCACAGTGGCCCGCCTGCTTGCCTCCCTCGAGGAGGAGCAGGCCGTCGAACAGACCGAGGCCGGCGGCGAGTACCGGCTGGGTTCGGGCCTCACCGATCTGGCCGGATCGGCTCCCCGGGGTCGCAACCTGGTGGCCGCGGCCCGGCCGCACCTGCTGGAGCTGGCCGAGAGCCTGGACGAGGTCGCGGGGCTGTCGATCATCGACGGCGGGCAGGTCTACTACCTCGACCAGACCGAGTCCTCCTCCAACATTCAGGTGCGGGACTGGACCGGCGAGCACGCCCCGCTGCACGCCGTGCCCTCGGGCCTGGTGATCCTCGCCCACCAGCGCCCCGACTTCATCAACCGGTACCTGGCCTCGCCGCTAGTGCAGTGCACGCCTTGGACCATGACCGACCCCGGCGAGCTCCGGGACCGCCTCGAGCAGATCCGCAGCATCGGGTACGCCTGGGTGTACGAGGAGTTCGCCGAGGAACTCAACTCCGTGGCCGCCCCCATTTTTGAGAGCGGGGGACACGTGGAGGCCGCCCTGCACGTCCATGGGCCGGCGTACCGGTTCCCGAACCCCGACGACACCCACGACCTCGGCATGGCGGTGATCGAGGCGGCCGGCCGCCTCTCGATGCAACTATCGGACTGAGATCCGGGCGCCTCGGGATCGGGCGCCTCGGGATCAGGCGCTGGCCAACCGCTCGGCCACCTGGCTCGCGGCATCCCCGATCCCGACCCGCTGCGTGTCGCCCGTGGCCCGCTCGGTGAGTTCGACCTCACCGTCGGCTACCGCCCGGCCCGCCGTGATCCGCCACGGGATGCCGACCAGTTCCGCGTCGGCGAACTTCACGCCGGCCCGGGCGTCGCGGTCGTCCAGCAGCACCTCCACGCCCTGCCCCTGGAGCTCGCCGTACAGCCGCTCGGCCGCGGCCACCGCCGCGTCGTCGCGCATGCTGGCCACCGTGATCACCGTCCCGTACGGCGCCACCGCCACCGGCCAGACGAGGCCCCGGTCGTCGTGGTGCACCTCGGCCACCGCGGCCATGGCCCGGCCGATGCCGATGCCGTAGGAGCCCATGGTGATGGTGCGCTCCTCCCCGTCGGCGTCCAGCACGGTGGCGCCCATGGCCTCGCTGTAGCGGCGGCCCAGCTTGAAGATGTGGCCGGTCTCGATGCAGCGGACCACCTCCAGGGGCCGGCCGCAGTTCACGCACGGCTCCCCGGCCGACACCTCCCGCAGGTCGAGCCACTCGTCCACCGCGATGTCCCGGTCGACGTCCACACCGGAGTAGTGCCAGTCGTCCTCGTTGGCGCCGGTGGCCAGGTTCCGCCGCCCCCGCAAGGCATGGTCGGCCACGATTCGCAGGTCCTTGTCCTGAACCCCTACCGCGCCCAGCGAGCCCGGATGGGCACCCATGCGCTCGAGTGTCTCGGCAGCCTCGGCCGGGCGGATGTCGGCGGCCCGGGTGCCGTCGGCCAGCTTCTGGAGGTTGAGCTGATGGTCACCCCGCACCAGGGCCAGCGTCATCGCCCCGTCGAGCACCATGACCATGGTCTTTATCTGGCGGTGGGCGGGCGCTCCGCCCTCGACCGTCTCCAGAGCGGCGATGGTGCGAACGCCCGGGGTCGGGAAACGCAGAAGATCGGCACTGGTGTCGCCGTCGTCGACCGGCGCCAGCGTCGAGGTGGCCCTCTCGACGTTGGCCGCGTAGTCGCAGCCCGCGCAGCGGGCTATGTCGTCCTCACCGGCGGGGGAGGGCACCATGAACTCGACCGACCCGGTGCCGCCCATCATGCCCGACGATGCCTGCACCGCGATCGCGTCGAGCGAGAGCCGCTGGAAGGTCCGGGTGTAGGCCTCCCGATGTGTCTCGAAGGCGTGGTCCAGCCCGGCGTCGTCGAGGTCGAAGGAGTAGCTGTCCTTCATGGCGAACTCCCGCACCCGCAGCAGGCCCGACTTGGGCCGGGGCTCGTCGCGGAACTTCCACTGGATCTGGTACCAGATCTGGGGCAGCGACCGGTACGACGCGATCTCCCTCGCGATCTCGCTGAACACCTCTTCGTGGGTCATGCCCAGCGCCAGGTCGGCCTCCTTGCGGTCCTGGAGCCGGAACATCTCGGGGCCGACCGAGTCCCAGCGCCCCGAGCGCTGCCAGATCGACGCCGGGTGCATGGCCGGCAGCAGGAACTCCTGGGCGCCTATCTCCTCCATGCCCCGGCGAACGATGTTCTCGACCTTGTCGTGCACCCGCAGCCCCAGTGGCAGCAGCGAGTAGTGGCCCGCGTGGAGCTGGCGTATGAACCCGCCGCGCACCAGCAGCTTGTGGCTGGCCGCCTCGGCGTCGGCGGGAGCGTCGCGCAGCGTCGGGATGAACAGCTTCGACCATCTCATGGCTCCGTCACCGTATCGGTATCCCGGGCGGTTGTCCGTGCCCGCAAGAGGCCGAGCGGGTAGGCGAGCCAATCCGGTTCATACGGGGGAGGCCGTGGCCCGAGCGGCCCGTGAGCGCAGCGAACAAGAGCGGGAAACACCCCGCCCCGACGCGGCGGGCTTGCACCTACCCGCGCACGCCCGTAAGCCCCCTACCGGAGGCAGTCCGCGCCTACCGGGCGCGGTAGGGTTGGGATGGTGAACCGCAACCCGATTATCACCTGCGCGGTGACCGGTGCGGGCGACACCGCCGGCAAGCATCCCGACCTGCCGATAACGCCCTCTCAGATCGCGACGGCTGCGCTGGAGGCGGCCGATGCTGGTGCGGCCATCGTGCACATCCACGTGCGCGATCCCTCCACCGGCAAGGGCGCCCGCGATGTGGATCTGTACCGCCAGGTGCTCGAGCAGGTGAGGGCGGCCAACGGTGACGTGATCATCAACACCACTGCGGGCATGGGCGGTGACCTGCTTATCGGCGATCCCGACCCGTTCGATTTCGGGCCCGACGGCACCGACCTGGTGAGCGGCCTGGAGCGCCTCGCCCACGTGGAGGCCCTCAAGCCCGACATGTGCAGCATCGACTGCGGCAGCCTGAACTTCGGCGAGGGCCACCAGGTGTACGTGAGCACCCCGAACATGATCCGCGACATGGCCAAGCGGGTCCGGGAGCTCGGAGTCAAGCCCGAGCTGGAGATCTTCGACACCGGTCACCTGTGGCTCGCCAACACGCTGGTGGACGAGGGCCTGATCGCCGATCCGCCGTGGGTCCAGCTGTGCACCGGCATCCCCTACGGCACGCCCACCGACGTGGGCCTGCTGGCCGCGCTGGTTCGCCTGCTGCCGGCCGGCGCCGAGTTCACCAGCTTCGCCCTGTCGGCCAGCCAGATCCCCTGGGTGGCCCAGTCCATGCTGCTCGGCGGGCACATCAGGGTGGGTTTGGAGGACAACCTGTACCTTGCTCGGGGCGTGTTCGCGTCGAACGCGGACCTGGTGCACCGGGCCCGTGAGGTAGCGGAGGCACTGGGGGGCAGAATCCAGTCTCCGGATCAGGCCCGTGAGACTCTGTCACTGGGCTGACGCGTAGGGCTGTGCTGAGGGAACAGCAAGGAGAGAAGGGGCAAATGGGCGGACGATCACGCGACAAGCGGCTGCCGCGGCTGACCACTCCGATGGTGCGCGACAACGGGAGGCTGCGACCAGCCTCCTGGGACGAGGCCCTCGACCGGGCCGTCGACGGCTTCCGGGCCGTGCTCGACCGCTGCGGACCCGACGGCTTCGGCATGTTCAGCTGCTCGAAGGCGACCAACGAGATGAACTACGCCGCCCAGAGGTTCATCCGCACGGCGATCGGGTCGAACAACATCGACTCCTGCAACCGAACTTGACACGCTCCCTCCGTCGTCGGTCTGGCGACAGTGTTCGGAGCGGGAGGCGGGACCTCGTCGTACGCCGAGGTCGAGCAGGCTGACGTCATCCTGCTGTGGGGCTCCAACGCCCGTGAAGCCCACCCGATCTTCTTCCACCACGTCCTCAAGGGCCTCCGCAACGGCGCCCGGATGTACGCCATCGACCCCCGGCGCACGTCCTCGGCCAAGTTCGCCGACCGCTGGCTGGGACTGTCGGTCGGTACCGACATCGCGCTGGCCAACGCAATGGGGCGCGAGATCATCCACGCCGGGTTGCACGATCCCGACTTCATCGCCCACTCCACCCAGGGCTTCGAGGCCTACTCGGCCCATGTCGAGTCGTGCACCCTCGACTGGGCGGCCGAACAGACCGGAGTGCCGGCCGAGGCCATCCGGGAGATGGCCCACGCCTACGCCACCGCGCCCAAGGCCCAGATCCTCTGGACCCTGGGCATCACCGAGCACCACAACGCGGTCGACAACGTGGTGTCGCTCTGCAACCTGGCCCTGCTCACCGGACATGTGGGCCGGTGGGGCTCGGGTCTGTGCCCCCTCCGGGGCCAGAACAACGTGCAGGGCGGCGGCGACATGGGCGCCATTCCCAACAAGTTCCCCGGCTTCCAGGATGTGGCCGACGACGAGGTGCGAGCCAAGTTCGAGGCCGCCTACGGCACCGAGCTCAACGGCGTGCCCGGAAAGCACTTGACGCTGATGTTCGAGGCCATGGAGGCCGGCGAGCTGCGGGCCTGCTACGTGATCGGCGAGAACCCGGCCGACTCCGAGGCCGACGTGGAGCACGCCCGCAAGCTGCTGGCCGGACTCGACATCCTGGTGGTGCAGGACATATTCATGACCCGCACCGCGGAGATGGCCGACGTGGTGCTGCCGGCCTCGGTGGCGTGGGCCGAGTCGGAGGGCACGGTCACCTCCAGCGAGCGGCGGGTGCAGCGGGTCCGCCCTGCGGTGCCGCCCCCCGGCCAGGCCCGCCACGACATCGACATCATCGGCGAACTCGCCCGCCGCCTCGGCGTTGACTGGGGCCACCCCAGCTCCCAGGAGCTGTGGGACGAGATGCGGTCGCTGTCGCCGATGCACGCCGGCATGTCCTGGGAGCGCTTGGAGGAGTCCGGCGGGATCCAGTGGCCCTGCGGCAGCGAGGACGACCCGGGCTCGGAGTTCCTCCATGGCTGGCTGCGGGCCGATGACCTGGAGGGCCGGGATCCGGCGCCGTTCAGCATCACCCACCACGCCCCGCCCAAGGAGCAGCTCAGCGACGAGTTCCCGCTGCGGCTCACCACCGGCCGTGCGCTCGACTCCTACAACACCGGCGTCCAGTCGGGCGGTTACGCCTCCCCGATCCGCTACGGCGACGCCCTCGACGTCAACCCGGCCGACGCAGCCCAGCTTGGTATCACCGACGGCGAGAGGGTGCTGGTGAGCTCGCCTCGCGGCTCGGTGGAGATGGACGTGCGCCTCCAGCCCGACATCCCGACGGGCCTTACGTTCACGACGTTCCATTTCCCTGAGTTGGTGGACGCCAACGTGCTGACCAACGACGAGTGGGACCCGCGCTCGGGTACGGCAGAATTCAAGGCGGCCGCCATCCGCATCTCCAAGCTCCAACCGGAATCTGCTCCCGCGTAGAGAATGACTGACATCTACCTGGGCGCGGACCGCGCCACTGATGCCGAGGCCGCCGCGGTCGATGCCGCGCTGCGCGCCAGGGGAGTGGACCCGGTGGTGCGTCCCGAGACCGAGAGGCTGTACACCTCCGGCACGGCCCGGCGCCGTGAGCGCCGCCACTTCCTACTGCCAGCGCTGCACGCTCTTCAGAACGAGGCCGGCTGGATCAGCCCGGGCGGGATCAACTATGTGGCCGAGGTGCTGGACGTGCCCCCGGCTGAGGCGTTCGGGGTGGCCACGTTCTATGACCTTTTCCGCACCGAGTCGCCCGACCACGACGGCGACACCTTCCACGTGTGCGTCGACGCGGCCTGCCAGATCGCGGGATACGACGACCTGGCCGCCTCGGTGCGGGCGGCGGGCGGCCATGTGCACCTGGGGCCCTGCTTGGGCCAGTGCGAGCGCGCTCCCGCCTTGTTCGTGCAGGGGTCCGGCGGCCGGCCCGACTATGTGCCCGCCGACGACGAGCCCTTCGAACTGCCCCAGGCCGGCGAGGAGTCGCTGCGCCTGCTGCGTCGCATCGGCGTGGCCGACCCCGAGTCGCTGGAGTCCTACCTCGCCCACGGCGGTTACGAGGCGCTGGGCCGGGCCGGGGAGATGGGCGCCGAGGCGGTCATGGCAGCGGTGGCTGACTCGGGCCTGTCGGGACGGGGCGGAGCGGCCTTCCCCACCGGGGTGAAATGGCGGGCCGTGGCCGCCGAGACCGGGCGGCCCAAGCACGTGGTGGCCAACTGCGACGAGTCCGAGCCCGGCACGTTCAAGGACCGCATCGTCATGGAGCAAGACCCGTTCGCGGTGATCGAGACCATGACCATCGCGGGGCTGGCCACCGGCGCGGCCAACGGCTGGATCTACATCCGCGGTGAGTACCCGCTGGCCACGGGCCGACTTCAGGGAGCCATCGACGCGGCCCGGGCCGCGGGGCTGCTCGGCGAGGACGCGGCTGGCACCGGCCACGACTTCGATATCGCCATCTGGCGGGGGGCCGGCGCCTACATCTGCGGCGAGGAAACCGCCCTGTTCAACTCGCTCGAGGGGTTCCGGGGCGAGCCGCGCAACAAGCCGCCGTTCCCCACCACCCACGGCCTGTTCGGCGAGCCGACGGCCATCAACAACCCCGAGACCTTGCTGAACGTCCTCGACATCGTCACCGAGGGGCCTGACGCCTATCGCAGCCGGGGGACCGAACGGTCGCCGGGCACCAAGTTGCTGTGTCTGTCGGGCAAGGTCGGGCGCCCGGGTCTCTACGAGGTGCCGTTCGGCACGACGCTGGGCGACCTGCTGGAACTGGCGGGCGGCGTCGCCGGCAACGGCGAGTTGCAGGCGGTGCTGATGGGCGGCGCGGCCGGATCGTTCGTCGGTCCCGACTCGCTCGGATTGCCGCTGACGCTGGAGGACACCCGGGCCGCGGGCACCACCCTCGGCTCGGGGGTGGTGATGGCCTTCGACACTTCGGACGACATGACCGACGTCGTGGTGCGCATCGCCGAGTTCTTCCGCAACGAGTCGTGCGGGCAGTGCGTGCCGTGCCGGGTGGGAGCGGTGCGCCAGCATGAGACGCTGGTTCAGATGCAGAGGCGAGGGTCGTTGTCGCCGGCCCGCCGGACCTTGATCGACGAGATGGCCGAGGTCATGGTGGACGCCTCCATCTGCGGCCTGGGCCACACTGCGGCGTCGGCGGTCCGCTCCGCCCTGGACCTCGGCCTGATAGCGTCGGCGCCCTCCCGATGACCGACACGACCATCACAGAGACAGCCGTCACGATCACCATCGACGGGCAGCCGGTCGAGGTGGCGGAGGGGTCCACCATCCACGCCGCCTGCGTCGAGGCCGGCATCGACACCCCCACGCTGTGCTGGGCCGAGAACCTGACCCCGGTCAACGTGTGCCGGGTGTGCGTGGTGGAGCTGGAGGGGTCCCGGGCCTTGGTGCCGTCGTGCTCCCGCCCGGCTGAAGAGGGGATGGTCGTGCAGACCGACACCCCCCGGGTGCGCCACAGCCGCCGCATGGTCCTCGAGTTCCTTGGTTCCGGTGTGGACCTGAGCCAGGCCGACGACCTGCACCACTGGATGAAGGCCTACGGCGCCGACCCCGACCGCTACGGCGACGAGGACCATCCGGTCGAGCGTGTCGAGGAGCCGGTCAAGGTCCAGGACGAGCTCTACATCCGGGACTACTCCAAGTGCGTGCTGTGCTACAAGTGCGTGGAGGCCTGCGGCGACGACGCCCAGCACACTTTCGCCATCGCGGTGGCCGGCCGGGGCTTCGATGCCCGGATCTCCACCGAGTTCGACGTGACCCTGCCCGACTCGGCCTGCGTCTACTGCGGCAACTGCGTGGGGGTGTGCCCCACCGGCGCCCTCCAGTTCAAGACCGAGTACGACCTGCGCGAGGTGGGGGAGTGGCGACCGGAGGACCAGACCGTCACCCGCACGGTGTGCTCCTACTGCGGCGTGGGCTGCAACCTCGACCTGCACGTGCAGGACGAGCGGATCGTGAAGGTCACCTCCCCCTCCGACCATTCGGTGACCAGCGGCCATCTCTGCATCAAGGGCCGCTTCGGCTGGCAGTACGTCCACGGCGAGTGACCGCATTGCCTCAGCCCGACGCGCTCGCAGCCGCGGCCGGGCAGTTGCGGGACGCGATGGCGGCGGGAGTGCCCTGCGAGCCGGTGCGGGACATGCCCGGCCTCGAAGCCGCCGGCCCCGAAGCCGGATACGCCGTTCAGCGGCTCAACGCCGAGCATTGGCTGCGGGCCGGCCGCCGGGTGAGCGGGCACAAGGTGGGCTTGACGAACCCGGCCGTCCAAGCGCAGCTCGGAATGGACGAGCCCATCTGGGGCGTGTTGTTCGCGGACCGGTGCCGCACCGACGGCGACGACATCGGCGGTGCCGGGCTGATCGAGCCGCGGGTCGAGGTCGAGGTGGCGGTGGTGCTAGGCGCCGATCTGGACAAGGGCCAGCACACCGTGGCCGACGTGATCGGCGCCACCGCCTACGTGCTCCCCGCGTTCGAGATCGTCGACAGCCGCATCTCCGGCTGGGACATCACCAACTTCGACATGATCGCCGACAACGCCGGCGCCGGGCTCTACGTGCTCGGCACCCGTCCGGTGCCCCTGGCCGCGGTCGACCTCCGCCGGGCCGAGATGCGGCTCACCGTCAACGGCGAGGAGGCCGCCACCGGCTCCGGTGTGGCCTGCCTGGGCAACCCGTTGAACTCGGTGCTGTGGCTGGCCGACACCATGAGTCAGCGAGGCACCCCGCTACAGGCAGGCGAGACCATCATGACCGGCTCGCTGTGCCCCATGCAGCCCATCTCCCCGGGCGACGAGCTAGTAGCCGAGATCGAAGGCCTGGGCGCGGTAGAGACTCTGCTGCCTGCGACCTGAAATCCTTTTCAATCTAGGTGGAGGCGTCTGGCGGGGTCTTGCCTCTGGTTTCCGCAGCGGCGGCTACGGCTCGGCGGCGCAGGTGGACCGTCCAGTCGGCCAGTCCCACTATGACGCCGCCGACGATGTTGCCCAGCGTGACCGCCACGAGGTTCTGGGCGATCCCGGCTGCGTCCAGCCGGCTCACGTCGGCGGCGGTGAGCCCCGCGGCCGCCAGGGCGTCGGCCTCGGTGGCGACGAGAGCGCCGAACGGCAGGAAGAACATGTTGGCGACGGAGTGCTCGAACCCGCCCGCGACGAAGGCGGTGACCGGCAGGGACACCGCCAGCAGCTTGTCGGTGACCGTGCGCCCCGCGGTGGCCATCCACACGGCCAGGCACACCAGCATGTTGGCCACGATGCCCCGCAGGAAGGCGATCCCGAACGGGAGGTTCACCTTGCCGTCGGCCGAGGTCACGGAGAACTCGGAGAACGAGAAGTCCCCCTGCTCCCACCAGCGGCTGTAGAAGACCAGCACCACGATGATGAGGGCGCCGATCAGGTTGCCCACGTAGACCAGCGCCCAGTTGCGGGCCAGCTCCCTCGCCAGGATCGTGCGGCTGAGAACGCCCATCACCATGAGGTTGTTGCCGGTGAACAACTCGGCGCCGGTGACAACCACGAAGAACAGGCCCATCGTCAGTCCCAGCCCCATGATGAGACGGGTCGGCCCGGCGCCCAGTGTTGACTGCGCCGCGATCGTGCTCGTCAGCATCGCTCCCAGCGCAACGAACGCTCCGGCCATCAACGCCAGCACGACCGTCGACGCCAGCATGGCCCGGGCCTTGCCTACGCCGGCTCGCACTAGCTGGGCGGCGGTCTCCTCCGGTGTCGGGGTGGCGCTCATCGTCTACACGCGGCCAGCTGCGAGCCACATTCCAATGTCGTGGATCGCCCGGGAGGTGGCTTGACCGATCAGATCGAGCCTGCGGACCTGGTCTATGCGCGCCCGGGCCTTGTCGTAGGCGCCCTCGGGCAGCAGTGCCGGCAGGAGGCCGCAGGCGTCGGCCAGGCCGATGATCACGATGTCGCGCGGGTCGGGAATATCGTCGCTGAGCAGCACTCCCAGGATGCGCAGCTTCACCTCGCGCTCCGCCCTGCCGTCGACGATCGGGTAGCGACGGGAGCGGAACACCCATAGGAAGCGTCCCTCGTCGTGCTCCAGGATGCCGCGCTCGACCAGGCGCGACAGCGCCTCCCGCCGGATCTCCGCAGCTCGTAGGGCTGTCTGCCCCACCCAGTACAGGGCATCGCGCTGCTCGCCGCCGGCGATCGCGGCCAGTGTCGGATCGAGCAGGCTGTCTCCGACGGGCGTCGGATCGACGAGGATGAGACGTCCCGGGTCGGTGTCGATGCGATTCTCCAGCGCGAGGTCCATGAGCACGCCGCCGGCGAGCGCGTTGTCCAGCGCGATACCCGGCACGGCCTCGAACTTCCCGCCCTCGTCTCGCAGCAGAAGCAGGAGGATCTCCTCGACGAATCTCAACAAGGTCCTCGTCGCCCCCAAGCCTGTGGTCGTCGTGCCGCGGCGGACGGCTCCACCGTCGGCGTGGACGGTTGGAACACTACCCCCTCAAGCTGGAGCGAAGTCGGGGTCGCGGTCTCGTAGCTCCTCCAGGCGCTGGCAGCCGAGCTGGTGCATCACGCTGGTGAGCTGCTGCTCGAACATCGAGGCCACGAAGCCGGCGCCCCCGGATCCGAGGGCGCACAGTCCGTACATGAACGCCCGGGCCGACAGCGTGAAGTCGGCGCCCAGGGCCAGCGCCCGAGCGATGTCCAGGCCACTTCGCACGCCGCCGTCGAACAGCACCGGCACTCTCCCGCCGATGCGCTCCACGACAGGCCCGAGGGCTTCGATGGCCGCGGGCGCGGCATCGAGTTGGCGTCCGCCGTGGTTCGACACCACTACTGCATCGGCACCCGTGTCGACGCAGCGCGCCGCGTCGTCGGCGTGCAAGATCCCCTTCACCACCACCGGGCCCGGCCACAGCTCGCAGGTCTCGGCCAGGTAGTCCCACGACAGGGTGCCGCCCAGGCTGGCCCCAACGAAGCCGGCCAGCTCCCGCAGGGTGGCCCGGTCCACGTAGCGCTCCAGGGTGTGGAACCGGGGCAGGCCGTTTCGCAGCAGCCAGAGCGTCCACGCCGGCCGGAGGGCGGCCTGGGTCACATGGCGGGGCGTGATGCGGGGCGGCATCGAGACCCGCTGGCGAGTCTGGCGTTCCCGCCGGGCGCGCGCCGGCACGTCGGCCGTCACCACCAGGACGCGGAAGCCGGCTTGCTGCGCCCGGCCGAGCAGGTCCTCACGGACGGCGACGTCTCGCGGCGGGTAGAGCTGGAACCAGCCCATACCGCCGGCACGGGGCCCCACGTCCGAGACGTCGGCGGTGTTGACCGTGCTGGCCACGTACGGGATTCGGCACCGGGCCGCGGTCTCGGCCAGAGCGATGTCGGCACCGGGCCAGATCAGCCCGGTCAGGCCCACCGGGGCGATCCCCACCGGCAGCGAGTAGCGGACCCCGAACAGTTCGGTGCCGACGTCGGGCTCCAGCTCGCCTCTTAGGAACCGCGGCGTGAGCAGCACCCGCTGGAGGAACTCGGTGTTGCGGGCGCTGGACCGCTCGTCGCCCTCGCCGCTGTCGAGGTACTCCCAGGCGAACCGCGGTATCCGGCGCCGGGCCCGCCGGCGCAGATCGTCGACGGTCTGGTACTTAACGTAGGGGTCAGCCACGCGCCGGAGTCAGCACGGAGCCGAACAGGGCCAGCGTCTGGGACCAGGCCCGCTCGGCGGCGGCCTCGTTGTACGTGTGCGCGTCCGGCCACGTGTAGGCGTGGTCGGCCCCCGGCAGTATGTCGACCGTGACCCGGTCGCCCAGGGCGGAGACCGCCTGGATGAAGGGCTGCATGCTGGCCACGCTCATCATCTTGTCGGCCTCTCCGAAGCCGGCGTAGAGCGAGCCGGCCAAGCCTCCGGCGGTCAGGTGGGGCGAGTCGGGCTCACCGTCCACCAGGAAGGACGGATGCCACATCGCGCCCGCCTTGAACTGATCGGGCAGGCGAATCATGGTGCGGAACACGGCCCGAGCCCCTAGGCAGAAGCCGATGCAGCCGGCTGGCGCCAGCGACCCTGCCGGCCGGTCGGCGGCCACCGCCTCCAGCGCGGCGTCGAGGTCGTTCTGGATGCCCTCGTCGGTAAGCGACATCATCAGCGACACCAACCGGTCCCCGGCGCCCGGGTCGGCGGCCAGCTCGGCCGGGCCGTAGCCGATCATCCGTCCGTGGCGGTGGTAGAGATCCGGCAGGATCACGTCGTAGCCGTTGGCGGCCAGACGCCTCCCGAAGACTCTCAGGCCCTCGCGGATGCCGGGCTTGTCCATGAACATAACGATCAGCGGGTGCGGCCCCCCGCCCGATGCCGGCCGCATGCGGGGCACAGCCAGCGGCTCACCATCGCTGACCGTCTCGAGGATCGACTCCTGGACTTCAAGCAGGCTCATGCTCGGCCAAGCTACCGGGGCAGCGGCACGGGCACCCGGGACTGCCCGCCTGCGGCTGCTCCGCTCGTTCTTGACGTAGTTGACCTCACCAGAGCGGCACAACTGCGTCAAGAACGGAGACAGGCCTTCGGCCGGGGCGTCGGCCGCGCTACTGGAGCGGTCCGCGGCGTGATCTACCATTGTCGGTCGTGGTCGATCCGTTGCTTGAGCCTGGTGCGGGGCTGCTAGATGAGTACGACGCGGGCGGATGGTACGACGAGGCCTTCGACGCCGACGGTTCGGTGCGCGACGCCTACAGCCGCATCGTCGAGCGGTTCCGGGAACTCGACGTCGACGAGATCAAGCGGCTCGAGAAGCTCGTGGCCGACGAGTTCCGCCGCCAGGGCATCACCTTCACCGTCTACAGCGAGGAGGAGGGCACCGAGCGCATATGGCCCATGGACCTCTTCCCCCGGCTCATCGCCGCCGCCGAGTGGGACGAGCTGGCCCGGGGCCTTACCCAGCGGGTCGCGGCCCTCAACTGCTTCCTGGCCGACCTGTACAACGGCGGGGCGGCCGCGGTCGCCGACGGCGTGGTGCCCCGGTGGCTGGTGATGTCGTCGCAGGGCTTCGAACGCAACGCCATGGGCATCGCCGTGCCCCACTCCGCACACTGCAACGTGGCCGGGATCGACGTGGTGCGCGACGCCGACGGCCGTTACCGGGTGCTGGAGGACAACCTGCGCAGCCCCAGCGGCATCTCCTACGTGGTCGAGAACCGGGCGGCCATGGCCAAGGCCTGCAGCTGGCTGTTCTACGACCACGCCGTGCAGCCCACCGAGCAGTACGGCCAGATGCTGCGCTCCACGCTGGAGTCGATGGCGCCTGGAGGCGGGGACGATCCCCACATCGTGGTGCTGACCCCGGGCATCTTCAACTCCGCCTACTTCGAGCACGCCTTCCTGGCCCGCTCGATGGGGGTGGAGCTGGTTGAGGGCAGGGACCTGGTCGTCGACGGCCACAGCGTGTACACCCGAACCATCGAGGGCCTGGTCAGGGTGGACGTGATCTACCGGCGCATCGACGACGACTTCCTTGATCCGGTGGCCTTCCGGCCCGACTCGAATCTGGGCGTGCCCGGCCTCCTCAGCGCGTTGCGGGCCGGCACCGTCACGGTGTGCAACGCGCTCGGCAACGGTGTCGTCGACGACAAGGGCGTCTACCCCTACGTGCCCGAACTGATCCGTTACTACCTGGGTGCCGAACCCATCATCGACAACGTCACCACCTACATGATGTGGGACCCCGACCAGCGGCGCGAGGCTCTGGGCCGGCTGGACGAACTGGTGGCCAAGCCGGTGGGCGAATCCGGTGGCTACGGCGTACTGATCGGCCCCCACGCCACCGAGCAGGAACTGGACCAGGCCCGGGCCACGATCGAGGCCGAGCCCAGAGACTGGATCGTCCAGGAGTTGGTGCAGCTGTCCACGCTGCCCTCGGTCGCTGATGACCGCCTTGAGCCCCGCCATCTCGACCTGCGGCCCTTCGTGCTTACCGGCGAGCGGACCCAGGTCTTCCCCGGCGGACTCACCCGGGTGGCCATGCGCCGGGGATCGCTCATCGTCAACTCCTCCCAGGGCGGGGGCTCCAAGGACACCTGGGTCCTGGCCCCCGAGGCGCCATGACGGCGGAGTACCGGCAGCCAGGGAACCCGCCCCGGAGCACACCATGATCCTGGCCCGTCACGCCGAGGCGCTGCTGTGGACGGGCCGCTACCTGGAGCGGGCCGAGTCCACGTCGAGGTGCCTCAACTACGCGGCCAACTCGATCACCCACCTGCGCGGCGACGAGGCCCGCGCCGAGGGCGAGCTGATGGTCAGGACCCTCGGGCTACAGGAGGAGTTGGAGGCCGTCGGGCCGCTGGAGAGCCAGCCGCAACTGGTCGCGTTCCTGCTGTCCGACACCGACAATCCCGGTTCGGTGGTATCGGCCGTCATCGCGGTCCGCGAGAACCTGCGCTCGGTTCGCGACCGGATACCGATCGAGCTGTGGGAGGAGGCCAACGGCCTCTACCTCAGGTTCCCGTTCCTCGGCCACACCAACGCCGCCCCGGCCGGGCTCCACGAGGTGCTGCTGATGGTGCGGCGGGCCTGCCTGGCCATCTCCGGGATCCTCAACGAGGGCATGCGACGCGACGAGGGGCACGCCTTCGTGGTCGTCGGCCGGATGCTGGAACGCTCGATCTTCACGGTGGGCCTGCTCGAGGCCAGCCACTCCGACGCCCGCGGGACGATGGACGCAACCCGGATGCTGCGGCTCACCAGCTCGTTGCAGGCGTACCACCGCCAGCACGGCAACGCTCCCGACCCCGACGGCGTCGTGCGTTACCTGCTGCACGCCCCGGACCTGCCCCGTTCGGTGCTGTCATGCCTCAGCCGGGCCGAGGAGGGCCTCACCGGTCTGGGCGCGAACGCCGCGGCTCTGGACCGCGCCCGCCGCAAGGCGGCCCTGCTGCGAGCCCGGTTGGAACTCGGCGAGGTTGAGGAGGCTATGGCGTCCGCCCCGGTGGCGACACTGCAGGACTTCGCCGTGCAGCTCGCGGGACTGGCCAGCGACGTGCATGCCGGCATCGTGCCGCCGCTGGCCATGGCCACGGTCCAAGCCCAGTACGTCCGCCCCGGCGATGCGGGCCAACCCGGCGATGCGGGCGAACCCGGCCATGCCGGCGAGGGGGCGTCGTGAGGCTCGGCATCTCCTACCGGATGCACTTCCGCTACTCGGAGCCGGTGACCGAATGCCAGAACGAGGTGCGGGTGCGGCCCCGCGACGACGATCACCAGAGGGTGCTGTCGTACCGGCTGACATCGCAGCCGCAGCTCCAGGTGCTCTCGGTGCGCGACTACTGGGGCACGGTCGTGGAGCATCTCGGCATCCGCACCCCCCACACAGAACTGGAGCTGCTGGCTGAGGCGACCGTGGAGACCGCCCCCCGCCCCGGGCCGGCCGGGGCTCCGGCGGTCTCGGCGCTGGATGACACCGGCTTCCGGCTGGACCACCTCGAATTCCTGGAGCCGTCCCGGCACGTCGACTGGCACCCCGGCGACGCCGTCGAGAAGCGGGCCGCAGCCGCGGTCGCAGGAGCCGCGTCCGTGCCGGAGATGGTCTCCGCGGTGGCAGCCGATGTGCGAGGAGCGTTGAGCTACGAGCAGGGCGCCACCGAAATCGGGGTCTCCCTGGCGGAATTGCTTGAGGGAGGGGCGGGCGTCTGCCAGGACTTCGCGCACCTGGCCCTCGGCATGCTGCGAAGTGTCGGTGTTCCCGCCCGCTACGTCTCGGGGTACCTGTTCGCGGCGGATGAGACCTCAGCGAATGCCGAGACCGCCGAGGTCGTGACGGTGCAGACCCATGCCTGGATCGAGGTCGCCTTGCCCGGCTCGGGCTGGTGGGCGCTCGACCCGACCAATGGCGGCCCGGTCTCCGAGCGCCACGTCGTCATCGGCTGCGGGCGCGACTACGGCGACGTGCCGCCGGTGAGGGGCGCCTTCATGGGCTCGGGCACCGCAGAGGTCGACGCTGAAGTGGTCATCGGGAGGCATGTCGAGGGACCGCCCGCGGCCGCAACGAGCGTTCCGCCCCGGCAGATCACCACGATCGCGGCGCCGCCAACCCAGGAATGGCGACACCAGCAGAGCCAGCAGCAGCAGTGAGCCGCGCCGCCGGCCCCGGGAGGCAGGCTCGTCAGCGCCGGGCCAGACGCGCCATCTCGCGCACGAGTTGCATCAAGTCGGGCGGGACGTACGCCGGGTCGAGATCGACGTAGACGGCGTGAACGTTGACCGCCAGCCGCTCGCTGTCGGTCCATTCGCCGAACTCGCCGAGGTCGATGTCGCGGGCGGCCTCTGCGGCCGGCATCCCGGCGTTGTGCCGCTCGGTCGCCTCCTGCTGCACGAAGGTCAGGTAGTCCCGGACCATCGCCGGGCCGCGCTCGTCGGTCACCGGACCGTGCCCGGGCACGATGACGTCGGCGCCGAGTTCGAGGATCAAGTCGCAGGCACGGACCCAGTTGTCGACCGGGCCCGACCACACGATGGGCGTGCCGTAGACGAACAGGATGTCCCCGGTGAAGACGGTCCGGGCGTCCGGCACGTGGACCAGCAGATCGCCTCTGGTGTGGGCCGGGCCGACGTCGATCAACTCGACGGCGCGCCCGCCGACGGTCAGGTCCAAGCGATCCGCGAAGACCCTGGTGGGCGGAGTGGCCACGATGCCGCCGAAGTCGAACGGGCCGAAGGCGGCCCGGATGTAGTCGTTCACCACCGGATCGCCGAAGTCCGCCGCCACCATCGCCGCCAGGGCCGCGGCCGGCACCTCCTGGAACTCCTCGAGACACCCCTCGGTAGCCACGATCTCGGCGCCCGTGACGAGCTGGTTGCCGTAGCAGTGGTCGCCGTTGGCGTGCGTATTGACCAGGGTTCGGATCGGCCTGGTGGCCGTTATGGCGTCCATGCTGTGCAGCATCGCCCGTGTCAGCGCCAGGTCGAACAGCGTGTCGACCAGCAGGGACCGGCCGTCGCCGGCGACGAGGCCCGCGTTGCTCCATCCCCAGCTGCCGTCGGGCTGAAGGTACGCCCAGAGCCCGTCACCTATCTCGGCCAGCCCGTGGTCGAAGCTGATCCCGGCCATAGCCGCGCCTCCTCTGCCGGCCATGCTAAACCTCGCCTCGGCGGGGGCGTGACGCTCCACCGCGGGCCCAGAGCTGGCAGGCCAGTGCAATCAGGCTGTAGACGAGGTAGGCGATGCCGATCGGCATGACCGAGCCGTCGATGGCCCGGTCGGTGAACGAGGCGAGCAACGAGCCCAGCATCCAGGTGCCGAACCCGAGCACGGATGCGGCCGTGCCCGCCATCTCTCCCATCGGTTCCAGAGCCAGGCTTATGCCGGATGGGAACACCGCAACATGAATTGCGTTGCACAGGCTGAACAGCACCAGCCACACCCCGAACGGCGGCAGGCCGTCGGTCGTGATCGTCGCCGCGAACAGCGCGGCTGAGGCCGTGGCGAATGCGCTGCCTGCTCCGAGTGCCAGCTGGCGGGCGTGCAGCCGGTGGAGCAGGCGGTTGCTGCTCAAGGCGACGGCTGCGGCCAGCACGCCGGAGACGGTGAAGTACGGAACGAACCAGCTCGAGCGGTCGTACACGTCGCCGAAGATCAGTTCGGTGCTGCCCAGGTAGGCCAGGAAGGCCCCGAAGCCGAAGGTGACCATGAGCGAGTAGCCCAGCGCCGTGCGGTTGGAGACCACGGCCCGGAAGCCCGCCAGCACCGGCCCCAGCCGCAGCGGACGGCGGTGGGCGGGGTCGAGGGTCTCTTCGAGGCGCAGCGACCACATCACCGCGGTCAGCGCGGTCATAACGCCGAATGCCATCACCCAGCGCCATGAGCCGACCACCACCAGGAGCTTGCCGAGGCCGGGAGCGAGGATCGGCGCGATGAAGAAGACCGCTTGGATGAGTGTCAGCACCCGGGCCATGGCTGTGCCCGCGAAACGGTCGCGCACGATGGCCTGGGTCAGCACCCGAGGTCCGGCGGCTGCGAAGCCCCACACGAACCGGCTGGCGTAGAGCACTCCCAGCGACGGGGCCAGCGCCGCCACCAAGGCCGCTGCGGCGTACAGCACCAGACTTCCCGCGAGTGTCGGCTTGCGGCCCACCGAGTCGGCGATCGGGCCGTAGAACAGGTGCCCGACCCCGGCACCCATCAGGAACAGGGTCACCGTGAGAGACAGCCGGGTGGAGTCGTCTGCCAGTCCGAAGGCGGGACGCATCTGCGCGAAGGCAGGCAGCAGGATGTCGATGGCCAAGGCCGACATAGCGGTCAGCAGCCCCATGAGCAGCACGAACTCTCTCTCGCCCATGCGGCGCAGGGGTCCACTCACGGCGGCGAGTCTGCCCCAGCCGGTGGTCCTCCCGGCCAGCGGGTATCGCTACGGACTCGAAGCGCCGCCGCGAGCCCACAGCTGGAAGCCAAGGGCGATGAGGCTGTAGCCGAGGTAGGCGACGCTGATCGGCATCACGGTGTCGTCGATGGCGCGGTCGGTGAAGGAGGCCAGCAGCGAGCCCAGCATCGAGGTGCTGAAGACGATCACCGACGCGGCCGTGCCGGCCAGCTTGCCCATCGGCTCCAGGGCCAGGCTGATGCTCGTCGGGAAGAACGCAGTGTGGCAGCAGTTGGCCAGGCTGAACAGCACTAGCCACAGCAGAAGGGGAGGGACGCCGTTGCCGGCGATGGTGACGCCGAGCAGCGCTGCCGACACCGCCGAGTAGGTCGTCCCGGCTCTGAGCGCCACCCGTCTCGCATCGACCGAGCGCAGCAGGCGATTGTTGCCCAGGGCTGTCAGCGCCGCGGCCACACTCATGGCCGTGAAGTACGGCACGAACCACTCCGGCTGGCCGTACACGGCCGAGAAGATCAACTCGGTGCTGGCCAGGAAGGAGTAGAACGCCGCGAAGGCAAATGTGTTTGCCAGCGTGTAGCCGAGAGCAATGCGGTTACGGACCACCGTGCGGAACCCAACGGCAACTGCTCCAAGCTGCAACTCCCGGCGATGTTCATGGGCGAGGGTCTCGCCCAGGCGCAGCGACCAGAGCGTCACGGCCAGCGCGCTGAAGATCCCGAAGGCCATCACCCAGCGCCATGAGCCAATCTCGACGAGAGCCTTGCCGAGAACCGGGGCGATGATCGGTCCGATGAAGAAGGCGGCCTGGATTAGGGTCATGACGCGGGCCATTGCCGTCCCCGCGAAACGGTCCCGGACGATGGCCTGGGACAGCGTTCGAGGACCGGCTGCGGCCAGCCCCCATGCGAAGCGGCTGGCGTACAGCACGGGCAGCGACGGTGCCAGCGCAGCCACCAGCGCAGCTCCGCCGTACAGCACCATGCTGGCCAGCAGCACCCGTTCGCGGCCCACAGTGTCGGAGATGGGGCCGTAGAACAGCGTCCCCGCGGCCATGCCCATGAAGAACAGGGTCATGGTGAGGGCTAGGTCGGTGGCGTCGGGGGCAAGGCCGAAGGCGGCCCGCATCTGCTCGAAGGCGGGCAGCGGCATGTCGATGGCCAGAGCGGCCATGGCGCTCACCAGGGCCATGAACAGGATGAACTCTCGCTCACCCATGCGGGTTCCGGCCCGGTTCACGGCGGGGAGTCTGCCCTGACGGTGGTCGGCAACCCCCCAGCGGGCCTCGTCGGGCTCGTTGCCCTGCCACCCGGCCGGAGCCGTTAGGGTTCGGCCGTCTAGCGCTGGTCCGGACCCGGCCCCGCGAGATCGGAGATGTCCATGGACACCACCATGACCGTGCAGTCCAACCTTCCCGGACGGCTGGGTGATCCCGAGATGACTGTGGCCACCGACCCGCGTGCGGATCCACGCATGGTGGGGGCGCTCGAGCCGCTGGGCCTGGCCGGGCGGGCCGATCCCGTCCCCCTCACCTCCGATTCGTCCTTGGAGGACATCCGAGACCTGGCGGCCCTGGGCGAGCCGGGCTTCGAGCAGCTCTTCGACATCCTGTTCGAGGCCCTGCCTCCCGTCGCGGGAGTGGAGTCGCGCACCGAGGTGATCTCCGGCGTCGACGGCAACGACATCAGCCTCTACATCCACCGTCCGACCGGCAGCGCCGGCCCGCATCCGGGGATCCTGCACATCCACGGCGGGGGCATGGTGATCCTGTCCGCCGCAGGCGCCTCCTACCGGCGCTGGCGCGACGAGCTGGCGGCGCTGGAGATGGTGGTGATCGGGGTTGAGTTCCGCAACGCGGCCGGGGCGCTCGGCTGCCATCCGTTCCCCGCGGCCCTGAACGACTGCACCTCGGCGCTGGAATGGATGCACTCCCACCGCGACGAACTCGGGGTGTCCAAGCTCGTCGTGTCGGGTGAGTCCGGCGGGGGCAACCTCACGCTGGCCACCACTCTCAAGGCTCGCCGTGAGGGCCGTCTCGACCGGATCGACGGCGTGTACGCCCAGTGCCCGTACATCTCGGGCGCCTACGCCGCCATGCCGCCGGAGTTGCCGTCGCTGCACGAGAACGACGGGTACTTCATTGCCAACGACGTGATGGGCTACTTCGTGGAGGCCTACGACCCGGGCGGAGCGAACCTCACCAACCCGCTGGCCTGGCCCTGGCACGCCTCGGTGGACGATCTGGTCGGCTTGCCGCCCCACGTGATCTCGGTGAACGAGCTCGACCCGCTGCGCGACGAGGGCCTGGACTACTTCCGCAAGCTCCTCGCCGCGGGTGTGTCCACCTACAGCCGCACCGTCAACGGCACCTGCCACGCCGGCGACCTGCTGCTGCCGGGAGCCATGCCCGAGGTGTACGCCGCCTCAGCCCGCGACCTCGCCACCTTCGCCCGCACTCTCTGAGGGTCGGGTAGCCCGGCTGGGCGCGTCTAGGCGCGACCGACTCGGGCTCGGGCCTGAGCCGGCGTCTCGGCTGCGTCGGTGCGGGCCAGCGCCTCCTTGCGGATCAGCTTGACGGGCACGCCGATGGCGTCACCGGGCGGGAGCATGTCGGCCGTGTAGTGGGCGATCTGCTGGCGGGCGGCCACCTTGTCTCCCTCCATGTCCAGGTTGCGGGCGTTGGTGCCCTTGGGCGGGACGATGGTCCGGCCGTCGCGCCACTCCAGGTCCCACCACCACTTCTTGATCGGGTTGATCGAGCCGTTTCCGACCTTGTCGTCCAGCCGGGCCAGCCAGCGGCGGGTGAACGGCAGCTTGATGGCGGCCCACAGCAGGGCCCGCTCGGCCAGCACCCCCTCGATGTTGAAGGGGCACGTCTTCATGCAGCGCCCGCAGGCCGATCCTCGCAGGTTGCCCAGCCGGTACTTGGTGCACCGCTCGACGTCGGGCTTCCACATCTCGGCTCCGTTGAACATGACCTTGTCACCGAACGGGATGGCCGCGCACGGGCACTCGCGGGCGCACTTGGTGCACTTGGAGCAGAAGTCCTGCAGCCCGAAGTCGATGTGGCGGTCGGGCGTGATCGGCATGTCGGTGGTGACCACTACCGACTTGAACCTCGGGCCCACGAACGGGTTGAGAACCAGCTCGCCGATGCGGCTCAGCTCGCCCAGCCCGGCGTGGAGCACCAGCGGGATGTGCAGCACGTCGGACTCGGCGTTGGTGTGGCTGCGGGCGCTGTGGCCCAGCGAGCGGATGTGGGACGAGATGATCCCGGCGATCTGCGCTCCCCGCATGTAGGCCCGCATCGACTGCGCGCCGCTCACCCAGTCGTCGCCGCTGGCGCCCTCCATGGTCTCGTAGCCCTGGTCCAGCAGGATCACCAGCGCGTTGGCGTGGTAGGGCTCCACGACGGATCCGTCCTTGCGGTGCGAGTACCAGGCATAGGTCGGGACCCGGCACACGCCGGCCATGTCGCCGCCGAGGTGGTAGGCGAGCGCCTTGAGAGCGTCGGCGTTGTGGTCGGGGTCGCCGCTGGCGGGATCGATCTCGGGGGCGACGTCGCCGTCCTGGTAGGGGACCATGGCGTCGATCTGGTGCACGTACGACTGGGCGTGGGGGGTCTTCCAGGCGAACACCTTGACGTCGCCCTGGAACTTCGGCCCCATGTCGCCGTTGGCCGCCCGCGGGAAGCCGCCGGCCCGAACCGGCACCCTGGGCACCTCGTCCTCGATGATGAGGGTGGTCGACGAGTCCACCCGCTTGATCCGCTCCATCGGGTAGCGGCCCATGTGGAGGGGCCGGTGATCGCCGTTCAGCCGGCTTATGCCAGCCCGGGTGCCGCCCCGTCCCAGAATCCAGCCGAGTCCGGACGTGCTGCGCAGAGCCGCCAGCGGTCCCCGGCGGGCGAGAGGGGCATCGGGAGCGAGGTCCCAGTCGGTGCTCACCACCGCCAACGCGAACCCGCCGTCGATGTAGGGCACCCGCAGCCGGCCCTGGTGCGCTTCCACGAGGCCGCACTGCAGCGCCACCCGGTCGAGGTCGAGGTCGCTGGCACCGGGTGTGTGCGCCACTGCGTCGTGGCCGAGGGTCCGGATGTAGTGGGCGGTGATCACGCCCAGCTCCGTGGCCCTCAGATCGGCATTGACCTGGCGGGTCCCGTCGATCCAGTCGTCGCCGGGCTGGGGACCACCGAGCTTGCGGGTGAATCCGATCAGGATGGCGACGCCATAGCGGTGCGCATGCTTCGCGCCGGTCCAGGCCTCGCCGGGAATCAGCCCGCAGCCGACCATGTCGGCGTCGAGAAAGTAGAGCCCGGCCTTGAGGTTGCGGGCGGCGCCGGCCGGATCGTCGGGAATCGGCGCTTCCGGTGCTACCGGTCCGTGGCGCTGCTGATCGAACAGGTTTAGGTACAGCCCGTAGGCGTGCGCCGCCGACCGCGGGCCGGGTGAGTGGGCCTCCGCCTGCCGGGGCGGCAACTGTTCAGCGCCCGAACCCGGAGGCTGCGCATCAGGTGTGCTGAGTCGGGGCAGGCGCTCCAGCGGGTACGGCCCGAGATGGACCGGCCGTTTGCGGTGCGAGAACAACCTCATCTACGACTCAGCTTAGAGACAGGGTCGGCCCGGATACCGTGAGGCCGTGCGGCAACTGATCACCGACGCGCTGATCGTCGCCGGCGACGGGGCCACCGAGCCCTACCGCGGCGATGCGCTGATCGACGGTGACCGCGTCGTCCATCTGGGCGAGGTCCCGCCCAGCGCAGCCGCCGGAGCGGAACGCACCATCGAGGCCGATGGCCGGGTGCTGGCGCCCGGCTTCGTGGACACCCACAACCATGGCGCCCTGGCCGGCACCCGGGTCGGCGAGCACGGCATTCCCGTGAGCTGCGAGATGGCTGTGCGGGGCGGTGTGACCAAGCGCATCTGCGGTGTGGACGGGCTGTCGCCGGCGCCGGTGGCGTCGGACCAGCGAGCTGAGTACGCCGCGCAGCTCGCGCCCCTCGACGGTATGGCGGGAGCGCCGGGCGATCCCGACGGCGACGACCCCGCCGGCGGCGGCCAGTGGCCATGGACGACGATGGAGGAGTTCCTGCGGTGGCACGCCGGCCGGTCGGTCACCGATCTTGGGATGCACCTCGGCCACAGCGCGGTGCGGCGCACGGTCATGGGCAATCTTGACCGGACGGCCGACGAAGCCCAGATCCGGGCCATGGCCGAGGTGGTGCGCCGGGAGGCGCCCTGGTGCCTGGGCCTGTCCACGGGGCTCGTCTACAACCCGGCGGTGTACTCCGACCAGCGGGAGATCACCGCCCTGGTGCGGGCGTTCAACGAGGTCAAGCCCGGTGCGCTGTACCCCCATCTGCGTTCCGAGAGCGACGACATCATCGAGGCTCTCGACGAGGTGATCACCGCTGCGGTGGAGGGCGGGGGCGGCTACTGCAGCGAGCACTCCAAGATCGCCGGGCGCCGCAACTGGGACCGTTTCGGCGAGGTGGCGTCCAAGCTCGACGACGCGTCCGGCTCGGTGCCGACCCTGGGCAACATGTACCCCTATACCGCGGGCAGCACCACCGCTGACGCCCTGTTCCCGCCGGAGGTACGTTCAGGCACTCGGGCCGAGTTCATGGCCCGGCTCACCGACGACGACGTGCGCCGATTCGCGTTCGAGAAGATCTACGCCGATGGCGCCGGCTGGGACAACTTCGTGGCGTTCTGCGGCGGGTTGGAGGGCGTCCAGATCGCGGGGGTGCTCGAGGGTGTGGGCGACGAGTTCCTGGGCAAGCGCTTCTCGGACGTCGTGCTGGCCGCGGGCGTGACCGACATGAACTCGATAGAGGCCCACGACGCGGTCTGCGACTTCTTCCTGCACAATCGGGGCGAGGTTGCCATCATCAGCCACTACGGCAATGAGGCCACCGTGGAGAAGTTCTTCCGCCGCCCGAACATGGCGCTGTGCACCGACGGGCTGATGCCCGGGCCGGGCCAGAAGCCCCATCCCCGCTCTCTCGGATCCTTCCCCAAGGCGCTGCGCATGGCCCGCGAGCTGGGCATCGACGTGGCCGAGATCGTGCACCGCCTGGCGGTGATGCCGTGCGACTTCATGGGGCTGCCCAGCCCGGTGCTGCGTGAGGGTGCCGATGCCTCGCTGGTGCTGTTCGACTGGGACCGGGTCACCGAGCGCAACAGCTACGAGGATCCGCTGGTCCCGCCCGAAGGCATCGACGCCACCTGGGTGCACGGCGACCTGGTGCAGCACGAGGGCCGCATCCTCCCGCCCGAGGTCTTCCCCGGCCGTCATCTGCTCACCGCCCCATCCCGAAATTGATGCGGAATCGGCCCCTGTAGGCCCAATATCGACATCAATTTCGGTGGCGGACCGGCCCTCAGCTGTCGGGTTGGTTGATCAGGTGGGTGGCGGCGTTGTCGAAGTGGTCGAACATCGCGGCCCGGATCTCGTCGGGCAGCGGCCGACCGGTGCCGTCGGCGATGGCGGCCGCATCGAGCGAGGCGGTCATGTGGGCCATCCAGGCGTCGCGCTCGGTTTGCCCGATGGCGAAAGGGAAGTGCCGCATGCGCAGCCGGGGGTGACCGCGCTCCTCGCTGTAGTGCGGGGGCCCGCCCCAGTACTGAGCCAGGAAGCCGGCCAGATGCCTCCGCGACGGCCCCATGTCGCGCGGGTACATCGGCCGCAGCGAAGGGTCGCCCTCGACGGCGTCGTAGAACCGGTCGACCAGCTCGTCGAAGAACCGCTGCCCGCCAACGATTTCGTACACCGTCAAGGGTGCCTGCATGGATTCGCGCAGTGATCCCTTCAGGTTCACCCCCGCCGAGAAGCTCTCGTCTTCGCCCTCTCCGGGCTCGCCGCGGCCGGTGGCCGGCGTGTCGGAGTGGGGCTCGGTGGTCACGGTCGGGGCATCTCGCGGAACTTGGACGGGTCGTAGGGGGCGCCGCAGCGGTCCAGGGCGGCCCGCCATGAGGGGCTGTTGCGGAGCCCCCAGCGCAGGAAGGTCAACAGCGTGGTCGTGGTCAGGCGGGCTCCGGGGCGGGCCTTCAGGCCGAGCACGCTGGTCAGCTCGGGGGGCATCGTGCTGATGGCTCCCTGCATCAGCACCGCGTAGCCGACACGCTGGCGGGCAGGCAGGGGTGGTTGTCGCAGGAAGTCCACCGCGGACCGCATCCCGGGACTGGGCGCCAGCGCCGGATGGGTGCGGACCCAGGTGTGCAGCTCGGCCGCGGTCTGGGGCAGGGGAGCGGCCCCGAGCATGGCCCCGACCTGGGACTGCTCGACAACGAACCGGTCGGCCTCGGCCTCGGTCAGCCCCAGGCCGAATTCGCGGTACGACGTCAGGAACGACTCGGTGAGGGTGTTGTGAACCCAGGCGGCCAACTCCGGCATCGTCGCGTCGTAGGCCTGCCCACGGTGCGAGGTTCCGCTCACACCGTGATGGGCGGCACGGACCCGCTCCACCGCTTCCTCCACCTCGGGCATGGCCCCGAAGGTCGCCGATGTCACGTAGAAGGCGGTGCGGTTCAGGCGGCCCATGGGGTCGTCGCGGTAGCGGCTGTGGTCGTCGACGCCGGCCACCGCCTCGGGATGGGCAGCCTGGACCAGGAGCGCCCGGATGGCCCCCACGAACACGCTCACGTCGCCGATCGCCTTCCAGCTCACCGAGCCCGGCCCGCACAACCCAGCGTCGCCGGGATAGTCGGCGGTGCGCTGCAGCGGCATCTCGCCATGGGAGAACAGCCCGCCGACCGAGGCACCCAGACGCGCCCGGTAACGCTGCAGCGTGTCCATGCCCGCACGCTACTGCGGGTGCGT
The DNA here is from genome assembly GCA_022828135.1 of Acidimicrobiia bacterium. Classification (GTDB taxonomy): domain Bacteria; phylum Actinomycetota; class Acidimicrobiia; order Acidimicrobiales; family Aldehydirespiratoraceae; genus Aldehydirespirator. The sequence continues at coordinate 122,271 of JAJEJB010000040.1, forward strand.
GAGTGTCAGGACCGAGCGCTCGCCTGGTTGCCGCGGCGGGCTTTCATGCGTTGGCGCATCTTGGCGTGGGCCTCGGGGGTGCCGTCGTGGAAGGTGCCGAAGAGCCTGTCGATGGGGACGGGCCGGTTGCCGTAGTTGCATTCGAAGAAGCGGTGGTGCAGATGGTGGAAGTAGTCGGCGCCCGGCGCGCTGCGCCCCTCGCGCCGGCCGACCTCGAAGCGCTCGAACCCCGAGTGCGACACCGCCGGCGACACTCCCTGGAACAGGCCGCCGAGGATCACGATGAACGGATGGGCCGGGACCACCCACCACAGCACGAACACGCTGAAGTAGATCGCATGCTCCAGCGGGTGCATCGAGATGCCGGTCCATGGTCCGGTGTTCACGTTGCGGTGGTGCAGGTAGTGGGCGTGGTCGTAGAACCAGCGAACATGCAGCAGCCGGTGGTTCAGGTAGAAGTGGGTCACCGACCACAGGAACACGCCGACGGTCAGCACCGACAGGTACGGCCAGCCCGAGGACCACTCCACCCGCGGGATCCAGTCGTTGGCGTAGAACCACATGGTGAGCGACTCGTAGGCGGTCCAGATGGTGACACCGCTGACCAGGCTCCAGAACACGTTGTCGCGGGTCTGGTTGGTCCACAGGAACTCCTGGTTGGTGGTGCTCATCCACTGCCGGTTGTACTTGTAGCGCTGCTGCTGGGCCCGCCTCACATACAGCGCCAGGTGAAGCGCTCCGGCCACCGCGGTCAGGATCAGCGCGTTGCGGAGATAGATCTCCAGGACCCACCCCGGACTCAGGCTCGCCATTCGCTCCATCGACGGGGTCAGGTAGTTCCACGTCAGCGCGGCCAACGCCACCCAGAACACTCCGTAGGGGAGCATCACCGGTTTGACCAGGTACAGCAGCATCGCCACCGGTCGCGGCGGCCAGTCGAACATCGGCGACGTTGAAATGGGGACGTCTGGCTCGTAGCCCTTCGAGCCTGGGTTGGTGACAGCCGAAGACGTATCCGCCATAGCCCTGCGACCCCCTTCGAACCACCCCGATCTGCCTCGAGTAGGGCGGCATGCTACACCCCGCGGAGGAACCGGTGAGAGATTCTCGGGCCGATTCTGTGGGCATACCGCGGGTGCTCAACCCGAGATTCCTCCAGTGACCGACCGGACCAGCGGCACCGTATGCTCTCGGCCATGAAATATGCCTCCCCGACGACGGTGGCCGAGGCGGTGGATCTGCTGGGTTCTGAGCCGGACGCCCGCGTGTACGCGGGCGCGACCGACCTGATCCCCCAGATTCGCGCCGGCCGACCTGAGCCGAACGTCATGGTCGACCTAAAGCGCATTGAGCGCTTGTGTGCGATCAGCAGCAGCGGATCCACCTACACGGTCGGCGCGGCCACCCCCACCGCCGACATCTGCGCCCATGACGGCCTGGCCGCGGCCTTCCCGGGCCTTGTCGAGGCCAGCGGGCTGATCGGCTCCGACCAGATCCAGAGCCGATCGAGCTGGGGCGGCAACCTGGCCAACGCCTCGCCCGCGGCCGACACGCCGCCCAGCCTCATTGTCAACGACGCCCGGGCGGTGATCGCCGGACCGGGCGGGGAGCGCACCGTGGCCGCGGCCGACGTCGCCACCGGCCCCGGAACCACGTCGCTCGGCCCCGGAGAGCTCATCGTCGAGTTTGAACTGGACGAGCCGCCGGCGCGCACCGCCGACGCCTACCTGCGGCTGATCCCCCGCACCGAGATGGACATCGCGGTGGTCGGCGTGGCGGCCCGGGTCACCCTCGATGGCGACGGCAAGGTCGCGGCGGCGGCCATCGCCCTCGGCGCGGTGGCTCCCACCGTGGTACGGGTGCCCGACGCCGAGGCCGCCCTGATCGGCAACGAACCGGCCGGCGATGCGCTGGCCGCGGTGGAGGCGGCTGCGTCGGCCGCCACCAACCCCATCGACGACAAGCGGGGCACCGTCGCCTACCGCCGGCAGGTGGCCGGCGTGCTGGCCCGCCGGGCAGTGTCCATCGCGGCCGAGCGGGCCCGCGAGCGAGGAGGCCAGTCATGAGCCGCGTCCACGTCACCTGCACCATCAACGGCGACCCGGCCGAGTTCCTCTGCGACGGCGGCCAGACGCTGCTCGACGCCCTGCGCGACGAGGTCGGCCTCACCGGAGCCAAGGAGGGCTGCGGCACCGGCGACTGCGGGGCCTGCTCCATCGTCATGGACGGGCGCCTGCTGTGCTCGTGCCTGGTGCTCGCCCCCGAGGCCGAGGGCACATCCATCTCCACCGTGGAGGGGATGGCCACCGGCGACGACCTGCACCCTCTCCAGCAGTGCTTCCTGGAGGGCGCCGCCCTGCAGTGCGGCGTGTGCACCCCCGGGTTCCTGGTAGCGGCCAAGGCGCTGCTCGACCGCAACCCCGACCCAACCGAGACCGAGATCCGCTACGGCCTGGCCGGCAACCTCTGCCGCTGCACCGGCTACGACAAGATCGTGCGGGCCGTGCAGGCCGCGGCCGAGAGGCTGAGCGGGTAGGCGGCGCAATGCAACGATTCCGAGAGACACTCAGCGAAGCCGTGGCCCGAGCGGCCCGTGAGCGCAGCGAACAAGAGCGGGAAACACCGCAATCAACGAGAGCTAGGAGCCGCAAGTGACCGTCACCGAGCCCAAGCCCCGCTACAAGTACGTCGGCACCCGGCCCGTCCGCCACGACGGGCTCGAGAAGGTGACCGGCCGGGCCCGCTTCGCGGCCGACCTCAACCTGCCGGGCCAGCTCCACGGCATCGTGGTGCGCTCGCCCCACGCCCACGCCCGGATCACCTCCATCGACACGTCTGAGGCCGAGGCCATGCCCGGCGTCAAGGCGGTGATCACCAGCGAGGACTTCCCGGCCGTGGCTCCCGGCCACCGCCAGTACGACATGTGCGTCAACGTCATCGCCCGCGACAAGGTCTTCTACGAGGGCCACGCGCTGGCCGCGGTGGCCGCTTCGACCCGCGACCAGGCCCAGGCGGCCGCGGCCGCGGTCAAGGTGGAGTACGAGGTGCTGCCGGCGGTGCTCACCATCGACCAGGCGCTGGCCCCCGACGCCCCCGTGCTGCACGCCCACATGATGACCGCAGGGGCCAACCCGCCCGCCGAGGAGGCCTCCAACATCAGCAACATCACCCGGTTCTCCAGCGGCACGGACATGGACGCCGGGTTCGCCGAGGCCGACCTCGTGATGGAGCGGGAGTTCACCACCCGGCCGGTCCACCAGGGCTACATCGAACCCCACGCCTGCGTGGCCGACACCGGCCAGGACGGCCACACCACGATCTGGTGCTCCTCGCAGGGGCACTTCAACGTCCGGTCGTCCACCGCGACGCTGCTCGGCTGGGAGAACACCCGCATCCGGGTGATCCCGGCCGAGATCGGCGGCGGCTTCGGCGGCAAGACCACCATCTACCTCGAGCCGCTGGCCGTGGCCCTGTCGGCCAAGGCGGGGCGTCCGGTGAAGATGGTGATGACCCGCGACGAGGTGTTCCGGGCCACCGGTCCCGCTCCCGGCACCAAGCTCAGGATCAAGCTCGGCGCCCAGAGCGACGGCAACCTGGTGGCCGGCGACGCCTACCTGATCTACACCAACGGCGCCTACGCCGGCCCCGGCGGGCTGCTGGGCGCCATGACCGTGTTCGAGTCCTACAACATCCCGCACTTCGACATCGAGGCGCTCGACGTCGTGATCAACACGGCCCGCTCGGCCGCCTACCGGGCACCGGCCGCGCCCCTGACCGCCTACGCGATGGAGACGCTGCTCGACGAGGTCGCCGAGGAGCTCGGCATCGATGCCATGGAGCTTCGGCTCAAGAACGCGGTCACCGAGGGCGAACCGTCGACGATGGGCTTCCCGTTCGCTCGCATCGGGTTCGTGGAGTGTCTCGAGGCGGTGCGCGACCACCCGCACTTCTCTGCTCCCTTGGGGCCCAACCAGGGCCGGGGACTGGCCGCCGGCTACTGGTTCAACATCGGCGAGTCGTCCAGCGCCACCGTCAACCTCAACGAGGACGGCACCGCCACCGTGGTCACCGGCAGCCCCGACATCGGCGGCAGCCGGGCCTCGATGGCGCTGATGGCCGCCGAGGAGTTGGGCATCGATCCCATGGATATCCGCCCCGTGGTGGGCGACACCGAGGCGGTCGGCTTCACCGACATCACCGAGGGCAGCCGGGCCACCTTCGCCACCGGCATGGCCGTGGTGGAGGCCTGCCGCAAGATGGTGGTCGAGTTGCGGGGCCGGGCGGCCAAGATGATGGGCGTCGATGTCGACGACGTCGACTGGGTGGACGGCCAGGCTGTCTACACCGGCAGCGACAGCGACAAGGATCCGCTGTCGGTAGCCGATATCTGTGCCAAGGCCAAGCGCACCGGCGGCCCGCTCACCGCCACCGGGTCGCTGGAGGCCCACGGGGCCGGACCCGGCTTCGCGGTGCACCTCTGCGACGTGGAGGTCGACCCCGAGACCGGCGTGGTGCGGGTGGTGCGCTACACCGCCTCGCAGGACGCGGGCACTGCCATCCATCCCAGCTACGTGGAGGGCCAGATCCAGGGCGGCGTCGCCCAGGGAGTGGGCTGGGCCCTCAACGAGGAGTACATCTACGACTCCGACGGCGTGATGGAGAACCCCAGCTTCCTCGACTACCGGGTGCCGGTGGCCTCGGATCTGCCCATGATCGACGCCATCATCGTGGAGGTCCCCAACCCGGCCCATCCCTACGGCGTGCGGGGCGTGGGCGAGACCGGCATCGTGCCCCCGATACCGGCGGTGGCCAACGCCATCTACGACGCCACCGGCTGCCGCATCCGCGACCTGCCGATGTCGCCCATCAGGGTGCTGGAGGCCATCACCGCCAACGGCGGCTCCAACGGCTCGTAGGGCGTTCCGACAGGGCCGCGTCTGCGGGAGTCGCCCATGGCCGTCCGGGTCCACCTGAGTTCCAACCTGCGGGGCCCTGCCGGGGGGCTCGCCGAGATTGAGGCGGAGGGAGCCACCGTCGGCGCCCTCATCGACGACCTCGACAATCGCTACCCGGGCCTGGGCGACGCCCTGCGGTCCGGTGTCTCGGTCGTGATCGACGGCCTGCTCATCGCCCACCCCGAGTACGAGCCGCTGGCCGAGGGAGCGCAGGTCTACTTCGTCCCCCAAACCGCCGGCGGCTAACCCGCATCCCGGGGAATTGGCAGCGCTCAGCGCCGATTTCGGCCTTCCCCGCTGCCAGTTCTGGAGTTGGAGCCGGGATGTCAGGCTGGGTGGGCGACCTCGGCGAGGGTGGTCAGGAAGCGGTCGTTCTGGGCGGGGGTGCCGATGGTGACCCGGATGCCGATCCCTGAGAACGGGCGCACCACCACTCCTCGCCGCTCCAGAGCAATGCACACCTCGTCGGTCCGGTCGCCTAGATGCATCCACACGAAGTTGGCCTGGGCGTCGGGTATGTCCCAGCCGTCGGCGGCCAGCGCGGCCGCCACCCGGCCCCGCTCGACCTTGATGCCGTCGATGTTCGACTGCGCCTCGGCGGCGGCACCGTCGTCTCCCAGCGCGGCCAGGGCCGCAGCTTGGGCCAGCCCGTTGACGTTGAACGGGATCAGGCACTTGTCGATGGCCGACACGATCTCGGGATGGGCCATCACGTAACCCACCCGCAGGCTGGCCAATCCGTAGGCCTTGGAGAACGTCCGGGCCACGGCCACGTTGTCGAAGCGGGGCAGCAGATCGGCCAGCGGATCGCCCAGGCCAGGGTCGGCGAACTCCCGGTAGGCCTCGTCCACAAGCACCACCACATCGGCCGGGATGCTCTCGGCCAGCCTTGCCACCGCGGCTGTCGACACCGCCGTTCCGGTGGGGTTGTTGGGGGTGGCCAGCAGCACCAGCTTGGTGCGTTCGGTGACTGCGGCCGCCACCGCGTCGAGGTCGAAGGCATGGCCGGCGGTCAGGGGCACCTTCACCAGGGTCCCGCCCATGGTCTGCACCGAGATCGGATAGGCCTCGAACGAGATCCAGGGTGTGACCGCCTCGTCGCCCGGGTCGAGATACGCGGTAGCCAGCTGGTACAGCAGCGCTACCGAGCCCGCGCCCACGGTCACCTGCTCCACCGCGAGATCCAGCCGGTCGGCCAGGGCCTCGCGCACCGCGGTGGCCCGATGGTCGCAGTAGAGGTTGCCGTCACGGCAGGCCGCGGCCACCGCTTCGACCACCGCGGTCGGGGGAGGGTAGGGGTTCTCGTTGGAGGCCAGCTTGATGGCCTCGGCGATGTTGTGCTCCCGCTCGGCCTGCTCGGCGGCCTTGCCCGGCTTGTACGCGGGAAGGGCGTCCACCGCGGGCCGCACCCGCCCCACGGGGGTCTCCGGCGACGTCTCGGTCGAAGGCATCCCGCAAGTCTGCCCGATGCGGTCCCAAGTCCCGAAATCCCGATGGTCGGGGACCGCTGAGATCCTCCCGCACGGGAATATCGATGGGCCCTCAGGCGTAGCATTGGGCGTATGGGAACCGGGTCGTCGACGAAGGTCAGGACCGACCTCCGGGTAGAGGGCATGACCTGTGGCGCCTGTGCCGCCCGGGTGCAATCGGCGCTCGGGGCCGCCGACGGAGTGCTTGACGCCCGGGTGAACTTCGCTTCGAGCAAGGCCACCGTCCTGCATGACCGCACCATTGACGAGGGCAACCTCCGGCGGGTGGTGGAGCGGGCCGGGTACTCGGCGCCGGTGGACACCGGTGACGACGGCGGGGCTGAGAGGCGTCGCATCGCCGGTCTGCGCCGGCGGCTGGTGGTCGCAATCGTGACCGGAGTGCCGGTAGCGGCGGTGTCGATGGTGCCGCCTTTGCGCTTCGACGGCTGGCGCTGGGCCGCCCTGGTGGCCTCCGCAGTGGTGGTGTTCGGTTCGGGTGGGGGATTCCACCGGGCCGCGCTGCGCAACCTGCGCAACCTGCGCCACCGGGCCGCCACCATGGACACCCTGGTCTCGATGGGCACCACCGCAGCCTGGCTCTGGTCGACCGTGGTTCTGGTGGCCGGAGTCGACGACGGCCACATCTATTTCGAGACGGGGACGGTCATCGTCGTGCTCGTCCTGCTGGGCAAGTGGCTGGAGGCCCGGGCCACCCGCAGATCGGGTGATGCCGTGCGGGCTCTGGCCCGTTTGGGAGCGTCCACCGCTCGCCTGCCCGACGGCACCGAGATACCGGCCGAAGAGCTGGTCGTCGGGATGCCGTTCATTGTTCGCCCGGGCGAGCGGATCGCCACCGACGGCGTTGTGGTGAGTGGAGCATCGGCGGTGGACATGTCCATGGTCACTGGCGAGTCCGTCCCGGTGGAGGTAGCCCCCGGCGACGGGGTGATCGGTGCCACCGTCAACGCCGACGGCACGCTGGAGGTGGAGGCGACCCGCGTGGGCGCTGACACCGCTCTGGCCCAGATCGTGCGCTTGGTGGACGAGGCCCAAGGCGGTCGGGCCGCGGTGCAGCGGCTGGCCGATCGGGTGGCGTCGGTGTTCGTGCCGGTTGTGGTGGTATTGGCCGCGGCCACCCTCGGCGTGTGGTTCGTGGTCGGGGCGGCCTCGTCGGACGCCTTCACCGCCGCGGTCGCGGTGCTCATCATCTCGTGCCCGTGCGCGCTGGGTCTGGCCACGCCGCTGGCAGTGATGGTCGGCACCGGCCGGGGTGCCCAACTGGGTGTGATCATCAAGGGCGCCGACGTGCTCGAGGACACCCGCCGCGTCGACGCGGTGGTGCTCGACAAGACCGGCACCGTCACCGAGGGCCGCCTCGAAGTGGTCAACGCCGTGGCCCAGCCCACGACGGATGTCGCGGCCATGGGACGACTGGCCGGCGCCCTGGAGTCGCGTTCGGAGCATCCGATCGGGTCGGCGATCGCCCGACGCTGGCCGTCGAACCGCGCTGTCACCGACTTCTTGAACCGTCCCGGCCTGGGCGTGGTCGGCAGGGTCGACGGCACTGAGGTCCGGGTCGGGCGGCGCTCCCTGTTCGAGGAGGTCGCCGGCGAGCTCGAGGAGGCGATGGCCGGAGCCGAGGCCGCCGGCCACACTGCCGTGCTGGTCGGTACAGGTTCGGCCGCGGAGGCCGTCGTCGCGCTGGCCGACACGGTCAAGCCCACTTCCCGTGATGCGGTTCAGCAGATGAGGGCCATGGGTCTGGAGGTGTCGCTGATCACCGGCGACAACCGCCGCACGGCCCGCACCTTCGGCGATCTCATAGGAGTGGACGACGTGACCGCCGAGGTGCTGCCCGGTGACAAGGCCGCCGCCGTGGCCCACCTCCAGGAGAACAAGCGGGTGGCGTTCGTCGGTGACGGCATCAACGACGCGCCCGCGCTGGCCCAGGCCGACCTCGGCATCGCGGTGGGAACCGGCGCCGACGTGGCCGTGGAGGCCTCCGACCTGACCATCGTGGGCGGCGACCTGCGGGCCGTGCCCGACGCCATCGCCCTGTCGCGGCGCACGCTGGGCACGATCAAGGTCAACCTGTTCTGGGCGTTCGCCTACAACGTGGCCGCCATCCCCTTGGCCGCGACTGGCGTGCTGAGCCCGATGGCCGCCGCGGCCGCCATGGGAGCGTCGTCGCTGTTCGTCGTGTCGAACAGCCTCCGTCTGCGCCGCTTCCGCTCGAATCGCGCGTGACCGGGAGAAAGCGCGAGCGACGCGGCCGGACCTCCACCGTCATCGTGCTGGTCGTGGTCGTAGGCGCTCTGGTTGCAGCCTGGTCCGTCTTCCCGGACGGGACCGAAGAGTTGCCCTATTCCGGGAGAGCCGACGCCTCGGATCCCGAGCTTGTCGCTCGGGGATCCGCGGTCTACGCGGAATCATGCGCCTCATGCCACGGTGTGAGTCTCGAAGGACAGCCGAACTGGCGGGAGAGAAAGGCCGACGGGACCCTTCCGGCCCCGCCCCACGACGAGACCGGACACACGTGGCATCACAGCGACGCTCAGTTGTTCGAGATGACCAAGTGGGGAACCGAGGCCCTCGCGGGAGGAGACTACAAGAGCGATATGCGTGGCTTCGCCGACGAACTCGACGACGCGGACATCTGGGCCGTTCTTGCTTATATCAAGAGCCAGTGGCCCGCAGACATTCAGGCTGCACAGGCGCGACGCTAGGCGTGCTCACGCCTGAGTCCAGGAAGCTGGGGTATGGCGGGGTATAGGGGATCAGTTATAGGCTCTAACATCCGCTGTCGCCCGTGAACGGGCGAGCTAGCCGATGGAGGTGCCCACATGACCCGCATGACTCCCAGCGAGGCGTTCGTGGAGACGATGGTGGCCCACGGCGTCGACACCATCTTCGGAATCATGGGTAGCGCCTTCATGGACGCCATGGACATCTTCGAGCCGGCCGGCATCGAGCTGGTGCCGGTGGTCCACGAGCAGGGCGCGGCCCACATGGCTGACGGCTTCTCGCGCGTGTCGGGCCGCCACGGGGTCGTGATCGGCCAGAACGGCCCCGGCATCTCCAACTGCGTGACCGCCGTGGCGGCCGCCTTCTGGGCCCACAGCCCGGTGGTGGTCGTCACCCCCGAGGCCGGAACCATGGGTATAGGCCTCGGCGGCTTCCAGGAGGCCAACCAGCTGCCGATGTTCGAGGAGTTCACCAAGTACCAGGGCCATGTCAACAACGAGCACCGCATGGCCGAGCTGACGGCCCGCTGCTTCGACCGGGCCCTGTCGGAGATGGGTCCCACCCAGCTCAACATCCCCCGCGACCGCTTCTACGGCGACATCGACGTCGAGATCCCGCAGCCCCAGCACCTGGACCGGGGCCCCGGCGGCGACCGCACCCTCAACGAGGCGGCCGAGCTGCTGGCCGGAGCCGCCTTCCCGGTGATGATCTCAGGCGGCGGAGTGGTGATGGGCGACGCCATGGCAGCCACGGTGGCGCTGGCCGAGCGCCTGGGGTGCCCGGTGGTGAACAGCTACCTGCACAACGACTCGTTCCCGGCCTCGCACCCCCAGTGGTGTGGGCCGCTGGGCTACCAGGGCTCCAAGGCGGCCATGCGGCTCGTCTCCCGGGCCGACGTGGTGCTGGCGCTGGGCACCCGCCTCGGCCCGTTCGGCACACTGCCCCAGCACGGCCTCGACTACTGGCCCGCCGGCGCCAAGGTCATCCAGGTGGACGCCGACGCCAAGATGCTCGGGCTGGTCAAGCGCATAGACGTGGGCATCTGCGGCGACGCCGGCGCGGCTGCGGCCGCTCTGACCGCGAGACTGGCCGGCCGGGAGCTGGCCTGCGACGCCAGCCGGGTGCAGCGGGCCGCGGACATCGCCACAGAGAAGGCCGGATGGGAGGCCGAGCTCGACGACTGGACCGAGGAGACCGACGACTTCAGCGTGGACATGATCAAGCAGGCCGCGGCCGAGGCCGACGACTGGATGCACCCCCGCCAGGTGCTGCGCGAGCTCGAGAAGGCCATGCCGGAGCGGGTGATGGTGTCCACCGACATCGGCAACATCAACTCGGTGGCCAACAGCTACCTGCGCTTCGAGGAGCCCCGGTCGTTCTTCGCCGCCATGAGCTGGGGCAACTGCGGCTACGCGCTGCCCACCGTCATCGGGGCCAAGAAGGCCGCCCCCGACCGTCCCGCGGTGGCCTACGCCGGCGACGGGGCCTGGGCCATGAGCATGGTCGAGACCATGACCGCGGTGCGGCACAACATCCCGGTCACCGCGGTGGTGTTCCACAACCGCCAGTGGGGCGCCGAGAAGAAGAACCAGGTCGACTTCTACGGGCAGCGCTTCGTGGCCGGCGAACTGGACGGCGGCGAGGACTGGTCGGAAGTGGCTAGGGCCATGGGCGCCGACGGGGTGCGGGTCAACCAGCTCGAGGATGTCGGCCCCGCCCTGACCGCGGCTGTCGACGCCCAGATGAACGGGGGCCGCACAACGGTCATCGAGGCCATGTGCACCAAGGAGCTCGGCGACCCGTTCCGCAAGGACGCCCTGAAGCGCCCGACCCGCTACCTGGACAGGTACCAGGACTACACCTGAGCAGACGCACTGCCGGGGTCTGCCCGGGACCCCCGAGTTTGAATGTTGCCGCCTTGTTCCCTTATGCTGCCGGCCGCCACTGTTCAGGTGGATTCCGTTTGTACCCGCTGATAGCGATTCAGGAGGTAGAGCCGTGCTTAGGAAGCGATCCCCGCGGTTGCCCGAGAAACCGTCCTTCGACTACAACACCAAGCCGAGCGAACGGCGCGAGAAGCGGCTGGAGTATGTGGCCGCGGTCACGGAGTGGCGAGTCGAGGCGAACCGGCTCTGGGAGCAGGCGATCCTCGAAGCGATGGGCGCGACGAATCCGGATATCGCCGCCGCAGACATCGGCGCTGCGGCCGGCCTGAGCGAGCAGCAACTGCTGGAGTTGACCGCCCAGAACGGCGACCGCGCCTAGCCGCTGGTTTCAGCTGGAGGGCAGCTCCAGCACCCAGCCGATCTGGATCAGGTGCGGGTTGCGCAGGCTGCGACCGTCGGCCTGGACCCGGCCCCGGTTGAGGTCGAAGATCTCGAGCCAGCGGTCACCAGAACCGAGGTGACGGGCCGCGATCCGCCAGAGACTGTCGCCGCGCTCGACGGTGACGGTGACCGGCTCGGGCTCGGCCTCCACGGCCACGATGCGGTTGTCGCCGCCCTCGGGGTAGTCGGCCGCGGTGATCGTGCCACCCAGGTCCTCCGAGATGTAGTTGGCCAGGGCCTGCTGGTAACTGACGCCCAGCTTGGTGAAGTCGATGTCGGCCAGCGGGTAGCAGTCGCCGCCGTTGGCCAGGAAGTCGATGGTGACCAGCACCACCGGATCACCGGGCACCACCGCGCCGTCGCGCACGATGGCGGCGCCGTCGTCGAGGGTCACGTCGCGGATCCTCGCCCCGGGATCGCCGGCCAGCGAGCAGTCGCCGGCCCGGTCGGTCTCGCGGGCCGGAGCCGACGGGTCGTAGGTGAACGTGAACCCGGAGACCTGCGGGAACTGGCCCCCGGCGCCGGGGATCCGGTCCACGGCCTGCTCCAGCAGAACGTGGAAGGTCTCACGGGGAACCTCGGCCACCACCACGAAGTTGCGGAACGGGGCGATGTCCCAGGTGTCGCCGGCGGTGATGGGCCCGGCCGGGATCACGGCGTCGTTGCGGATCCCGCCGCCGTTCTGGATGGCGACATCCGGCGCGGGAGTCCCGAAGTCCCCGGCCAGGTTGGCGGCCGTGGCCCGCAGAGCGTCGGCGTGCAGGTTGCCCTGGTTGGAGGAGCCGGTGCGCACGCTGGCCCGGCGCCCGTCCAGGTCGACCTCGCTGGTGCCGATCACGTCGGCGTCGATCTCAGCCACGGCCGCGGCCAGGGGTTCGATCACGCTCGACTGGACCGCCGGATCGGGTGTCGTTGCCAAGCTCACGCCGACGGAGCGGCCCGAATGGCTGACGATGCTGCCGTCGCCGTCGAAGACGACGGTCAGCGCGCCGATGCAGCGGTAGCCGCCGGGCGCGGTGATCACCGGCACGTCGGTGCCGGTCGAGTCGGCCACCAGCACCGGGTAGGGGCCGGCCGGCTCGTCGTCGGGCATGCAGGTGTCGCCCTCGTTGCGCAGAAGATCGTCTCCACCGCCGGCGATGACCACGTCCACGCCGGCCAGGTCGGCCACCAGCGCGACCTCCTCGGACACCCCCTGGAGGTGGCTGACCAGGATGATCTTGTTGACCCCGGCTGCGGTCAGCGACGCGACCTCGGCCTGCACCGCGGCCAGGACGTCGGAGATCACCACATTGCGCGGCGTCGAGATGTTGCGAAGCTGGGGCGTGACCGCCCCGATCACGCCGACCTGCTGCCCGCCGGTCTCCACCACGGTGCTGCCGGCCAGCACACCGGAGTCGACCAGCGCCTGCAGCACGGGCTCGCCCGAGAAGTCGGCGTTGGCCGACAGGAACGTCACGGCCGGGTCGAACCCCTCGATGAATCGGGCCGTCACCTCCGGGCCCAGGTCGAAGTCGTGGTTGCCCAGCGCCATCGCGTCGTACAGGCCGCTGAGCGCGATCGAGTCGTAGAGGGCGCCCTCGCGGGCCAGCGAGACGTTCAGTTCCTGGGAGGCCAGGAAGTTGTCGCCCGAGGTGAGGGTGACCACCCCGGCTTCGGCGGCCGCGGCCTGCAACTCCCTCATCTGCGTGACGAAGCGGGCCACGCCCGGAAAGCCGGCGTCCTCGTCGGGCAGCAGCTTCGACTCGCCGTCGTTGTTGTGCAGGATCGTCAGGGAGAAGGTGTCTGCGCTGATGGGCACCGGGGTCTCCTGCGCGCCGGCCGGCGACACCAGCGCCGCGGTGGCGGCAAGAAGTGCCACCGCGGCAAGAGCAAGAACGGACTTCCGAGGGGTCGAGATCGTCACTGAGTGCCTCCTTGGGCCTGGTAGAGCGGGCGAAACCTACCCGCCGGGATGTGGTCTCACACCACGCTCGTCGACTTCTTCCGGGCCGCCTGCCATCTAGATGATTAGTTCCAAGGGGTCAGTGGTCGTAGGCGATCAGGGAGCGGGCGGGCCCGGGTTGTTGGGTGGTTTGGTTGTGCCAGATGGCGGCGGTGAGGGCGAGGATTCGTTGCAGGATGCGCGCGGCGACGCCTGTGCGGGTGCGGCCTCGGTGGCGTTCGAGGCCGAGTTGGGCTTTGAGGGTGCAGTTGACCGACTCGATGGTCTGGCGCAGCGGCTTGAGGAAGCGCCGCCCGGGCCGGGGCGGCTCGCCTTTGGCGGCGGGCCGGATCAGTGTGATGCCCGCGGCGTCGAGTTCGTGCTCGAAGGCGGCGCTGCGGTAGCCCTTGTCGGCGATGAGGGTCTGGCCCGCTCGGGCGATCCGGGCTCGGGCGATCATCTCGAGGCACATGTCGCGCTCGTCTTCTTTGGCGCCGGCGAGGGCGTAGGCCACCGGCAGCCCCGCCGGTGTGGTGATGAGGTGAAGGCGCAGCCCCCAGAACCACCGCGAGTGCGAGGCGCAGTAGCCGTAGGCGGCCCATCCTGTGAGGTCGGAGCGCTCAGCGGTGCTGCGGCTGCGGCCGCACTCCACCGGCGTGGAGTCCACCAGCCACACGTCGTCGTGCCATGTCGGGCACTCCCTTGCCAGCGCGGCGGTCACGTGGCGCATCATCTCGCCGCTGCGGCGCAGCCGCTTGTTGTAGCCGCTGCGCTGGGGCACATACGGGAACCACGGTGCCAGGTGCGCTTTGGCGTAGCGGACGAAGCGGGCCTCAGAATCGAACCCCGACAGCGCCGACAGCACCGCCAGCGTCACCAGCTCCGCGTCCGACAGCCGCGGCGCGATCCCCACCGCGGGCCGCTCAGGCGCCCAGTGGGGATTCGCCGCCAACAAATCGTCGATCCGCACATACAGTGCACACACGAGGGTGTCCAAGTCCGGGTTCATGCCGAGATCCTCCAAGATCGGGGCCTGTGGACAACCCCGAGCTTGGACACCCTCACCCCTCAAATGGTGGACCCCACCCCTTGGAACTACTCGTCTAGTCCTCTCGCGACCGCACCACTCGCAGCAGTACACTCGATGCATGAGCAACAGGCCACGGCTCCCAGGGCCCGTCTCGGTCTTGAAGAATTCGGGGCGCTCGGCGCAGTGCGAAGGCGTCGCGTCAATGAGCGAGCCTTCGAGGGGGTTGTTGCGGGCCTGTGACCTGCCTGAGTGGATTGCGCGTAACGACGGCCGCGGCAGGGTCGTAGCGGTGCGCCAGTTCGTCAAGGACTGGGCGGCTTCTGATGCGCTTAGGCGTAAGCAGATGATCGCTGACGCGCCCCGGCGGTGGCGGTGGTGGCACCGTGTCGGGCCGCGGCGCTTTGACATCGCCAAGATCTCCGCGGTCGTGCACAGCCTGTGTGACCGCGATGACGTTGAGCTGCCGGGGTGGGTGCGGCGCCATCGCGCCCGCCAACCGGTCCCGTTGACCGACGGGCGCCTGAAGGCGACGCCGTGGACAACACAGCTGATGGCACAGGCGCCATCGGCCTGTGCGGCACACAATGTCTGGTTCGACGCTCGCAGCCTGGACGACTACCGGGTGCATGGCTTCCGCTGAGCCCGATCCCCCAGCTGCGTTCGACGCAGCGCAGATGCTGGGCTATCTCTCTGAGGTCGATGAACTGCTAGTCAAGGCAGGAACACCCCACCCTCTGCATCTCTATGTCGCCGGCGGCGCGGTGATCGCTGTCAAGACAGGCTTGAGGCTCACCGGCGACGTCGATGTCGTCTCCGAGGGGATGACGCCACAGCTGCGGGCCGCGGTCGAAGAGGTCAGCAAACGCCATCGCGGTCTGAGGTCCGACTGGATCAACGACGGCGCGAAGCTCAAACGGGTCAACGTTCCGTTGGAGCCCGAGCGCATCTTCACCGGGCACCGCCTCATCGTCGACTCCGCCGGTGACCGCTATGTGCTCGCCATGAAGCTCATCAGCCATCGCCAGGTAGATGAGGCCGACTGCGAGATGCTCATCCGTTCACTCGGCATCCGCAGCCAGGCCGAACTGCTGGACCTGATCGAACAGGCCGTCCCCGCGCAACACCGGAGCCCTACTGCGGCGTACTTCGCCGCCGACCGGCTCGACAATGCGTACCGCTCCAGGCGAGGGCGCCGACGATCCGATGGGGGCCTGTCCTTGTAGACGAGCCCCACAGCGCCGCGGAGCTCAGCAAGCCGCCGTTCGCCAAGGAATCAGGATTGCGAGGAACTGGAGTGCAC
This sequence comes from Acidimicrobiia bacterium, assembly GCA_022828135.1. GTDB lineage: Bacteria > Actinomycetota > Acidimicrobiia > Acidimicrobiales > Aldehydirespiratoraceae > Aldehydirespirator. The sequence continues at coordinate 138,021 of JAJEJB010000040.1, forward strand.
GTGAGCCATGACCCGGACAAGACAGGCGCGAGCACCGTCAGCGCCGAAGGCTCAACTGACAAGACGCTGTGAGCCTCCCCGGGTTTCACGCAGGGCACACCAGCACACCACTTGCAACTGGCCCACGAGCGGGCATGCCCGCGCAAACCACGACTACCTTCGATTCCTGCCCCTCAGGTCCCCAGACGTCACGCCGCCGGACAAGTACGACTGCACGGCTTCTTGGACTCTGTCGGCCACGGCCTCAGGATCCTCGTGCTCCCAGAAGCGCATCACCGTCCATCCGGTCTGCTGAAGATAAGCGGTGGTCTCCTGGTCGCGCTCGATATTGCGTGCGATCTTGTCAGACCAGTATTCGGAATTGGTCGCCGGCTGGGTGTGGTGTTCAGGACATCCATGCCAGTAGCAGCCGTCGACGAACACAGCGATGCGGGTCTTGCGCAGGACTAGATCGGCGGTGCGGGCCAACTCCGGCTGGGGTCGAGCTGACACCCGGAACCTAATGCCGCGCCGATGTACCGCAGAGCGCACCGCCATCTCGGGCTTGGTGTCGCGGCTTCGGTTGCCCTGCATCGATCTGCGGGTTGCCGGCGATGAAGCCCAAGACTCCCTTCCCGAGTCCGCTCCCACACTTCGGACCGTAGTGGCCGGGTGCCGTTCGCGCCGACGCCTGCACGCCAAACGGAGGCGTGCTGTCACGGTGGTGCGGCTGCGTCGGACCTCTCGGTGCCCACCGCGCACGGCTTCAGGGACTGACGGCTGGCGTTCTTGGGCTTCGAGGGCTTCCGCTGTATTGATCGATCGTCCCGCGTGCCCCAACCACAGGCTAGGCACGATGGGGCCGGGTTAGGGCCCCTGTTCGTTGCGGCTCGCCGCCTGCTCCTGTACTGCCTTAAGGACTGTACGGTGTGGGTTCCATGCGTGACGGGGGCTCGTCGCCGCTACGTGATGACCGTATGCCGGAGTGGCATTGGGAGCTGGTGGACCACTCGCGGATCAACGCGAGCGGTGACTTTGCGAAGATGTTCAGAGGCGAGCGCGTCAAGTCACCCGGAGTGTTCGGGGCGGACCCTCTTGAGGACGAATCGGCCCTGCTCATGCGAGAGGCTGTCCAGAACTCTTGGGACGCGGCGATGGAGACGCGAGCTGAGACTGGCGAACTTGAGCCGCATCCCTTTGAGGTGAGCTTCCGACTCTTTGAGTTGTGGGGCGAGGACCGCGATCGCATCGCTGGAGCGCTAGGTCTCGGTGACCTTGCTCATCGTGTCGAGTCAGTGGATTCACGCCAGATCCTCGGTCTGGGCGAGAAGGACTGCCTGTCCGACGGCTTCGCCAGTGACCTCCCGCTACCGATGCTGGAGATACGCGAGCATGCTGCCGGGGGCATGCACGGCCCGTGGGGCGAGGACTCCAAGCTCCTGCGGGCCATGTGCACAATCGGAATCACACCGGCGACGCCCAACCGCGGCGGATCCTTCGGATACGGCAAGGCTGGGCTGATTCGCGGCTCCCGAGTGCGCACTGTGATCGCCTACACCTGCTTTGCGGAGCGCCCAGACGATGAAGGAGTCACGCGGCGGCTGCTCGGGATGACCTACTGGGGATCCCACAAGCATGAGGGACGCAGCTACACGGGAGCGCGATGGTTCGCATGCCTCGGCAACGGGCACGAGCCCTGCGTGAACGAGGCCGCTGATCAGGTGGCGTCACTCCTCGGCTTCGCCCTCCGCGATCCGGCCGAGGTGTCTGACCGCGGCACCACCATGCTCTTGGTGGACCCGACGGTCACGGCCGACGGGTTGGTCCGTGCCGCTGAGCGGTTCTGGTGGCCGGCGTTGGAGGACGGCTCCCTGCAGTTTGGATTGGTTGTCAAGGACGAAACCACTGGCGGCGTGCACCATCCGCGGCCCAAGCGGAACCCAGATCTCCTGCCGTTCATCGAAGCCTTCGAGGCCGCGATGATGCGTCAGGACCACAAGCGCAGCGAGTTGCGGGCGTACGACCTGAAGCCCCGCTCAACGGCCGATGGCTACGACCGATTCGGCAAACTGGCACTAAGGTCGGACCGCTCGGGATGGTCGTATCCGGAGACCGTTGAGGGTCTGGCCGAAGATGCCGGCGAGGTTGAGCACCGCAGCTTGGTCGCGCTGATCCGCGATCCCCGAATGGTGGTGGAGTACTACGACACGGGAGCGCGTGGCTCGCCGTACATCAGGGGAGCGTTCGTCGCCGACTCGGTCATCAACGAGCGTCTGAGGCTTACGGAGAACAAGGCTCACGACACTTGGCAGACATCTAGCGCCGCGGGGGACATCGCCACTGCGGATGCAGAAGCCGCACGCCTGCTGCTACAGCAAGTCAGGAGCCGTGTGCGGGAGTATCGCGCCGAGGTGCGACCCAAGCCGAAGCCCTACGCCGCCATGCGGTTCCCGGTGTGGGACGAGCTGGCCCGGATGCTCTGGCGAGGCGCCGCTCCCGGCGAGAGGCCTCCGCCGAGGCCCGCGCGAGCGCTCTCGATTCAGCCCGGCGAGCGGCTCGCCGTCGGCGAGGATGGGCGACCCTACGTTGAGGGAGCGGCGTCGATCGGCTACAGCGACGGCTACACGCCCGAGCACCCCGAGGGTGATCTGGTTGAGGTCAGCCTTCGATGCAGCTTCGCGGCGATAGACGGCTCCCGGCAGCAGCACACGGTCCCGCTGGACGTCGAGACACCCCGTGGCTTCGTTCCTCAAGAGGGTTCGGGCCATGTCTTTCGGGGTCGCATCAAGCCGGGGCACCGAGTGACATTCGAGTACCTCACCGAGGAATACGATTCCTACTGGACGGTTGAGGTGGACGTATCCGCTGAGATCGTCGCCGAGGATCGCTTCGACGGTGCAGAGAGCCCCGACCAGTGAGTTCTGAGCGCCGCACGATACGGCCCTTCAGGATTGACCCGCGCCTCGAACGCTCGCTCGAGAACACAGTGCTGCACTACGGCGACCTAGCGTGCGAAGCGGGCAACAGCGTGCTGGTGACGACCGAGTACGCGCGGCGTGTCCCCACGCTGCGTTGGTCAAGTGACGACGACTTTGAGGGCTTCAAGCGAGACGTTCGCGTGGGCGCGACGGATTCGGGATTCGATCCGGCCTTGCTGACCTTCGTCGTGACGGCCCGGACCGGATCGCTCAGGACCTGTGAGATCGTTCTACTCCACCCCGTGTCTGGGTGCCACGAACTGAGCAATCCGTCCAGAATCGGAGAGCGGGCCGATGGCACGCGCTGGGACGCCTTCTGCTCCGACTCGCACGGTGCGGTAGTCGATGCCTATGTGGCTCTGACGCGCGACGTCAAGGTCTCGCAAGAGCGCCCGCTTCGGCCTTCTCGTGCCGGCACCTGGTTGGCGCACGCGACCTTCAGGCTTCGTTGCGAGAGCGGCGCCGAACTCTTCAGGCCGTTGCCGCTGGATGACGAGCGCCGCCAAGAGCTCAAGCTCCCGAAGGGCACCGCCAGCTTCACACAAATCGACGATGACATTGCCGATCCGCAGGCGGGCGTCGAGATCGCAATGTTCTGGGTCGACAAGAGCCTCCTTGAGACAATCGACGCCCAAGCCCGCTCGCCGCAGGCGGCTTACCTCCAGCGGCAGCTGATGGTCTGTTTCTTCGCGGACGTGGTGGCGGAGTACGCGAGGCGCTACACCGATACGGACGACCGCGACAACTACGAGGATCTGAAGGAGTCACTGATCGGGAGGATCGTAAGGCTGCTGGCAGATCGGAGCAGGCCCCGCCGCGATCGCAATGATGTGCTACGCCTATGTCGGCAGGATCCCGCCAAGGCCGTCGTGCTGGCGCAGGACGTGTGTGCTGCGCTGCCGGCGGCGCTCAAGTCGCTGGACGCACAGGAGTAGCCGTGCATCTGCATGTTTCGCTCGACGCCTGTCATCAGGTCGCGAGGCAGCGCGTCCGAGACCTCTCCGACTCCGGCGAGCGGTTCATCGACGACCTTGAACTCGACGTCCGCCCAGCCTGCAAGGAGGTCGGCGAAGGCGAGGCCGTGGACATGACTGCGTTGGAAGCCGCTCGCAGCGAGATCGAGACCCTGCTGCCCACTGACGGGACGCGACGCGACATCGATCGCACCGAAGGCCGCGCCTCGGTCGTGCTGTACCGGGCCGTATCGGACTCGGGGGCTGACGTGATCGCGCTCGACGATCCCGGCTTCTGGAGGTACGTCTCGCTCGCGCATCTGTGGAACTTCGCGGTGTGGCGCGAGCCCGCTTTCCGGCCCAACCAGGCCAGCCTTGACGAGCCGGGTCCGTCGAAGGGCAGGTACGAGCAGTATGTCGACGGGCGCAACTTCTTCAACTGCGTGGCGACGCGGATGTACTTGAGAGTCAAGTGTCTCGGCGGGCTTGAGCACGGCGACCTCGCTTGGGCCGTCACCAAAGGCACGGATTTCTGGCGCAGCCACATACTGAGGGTCAAGGCGGGCGAACATCCGGCCGTAGTGCGCGCGATTGTGCGTCGTCAGGCGGATCCGGCGACCCGCCTCGATACCAACCCTCTGCGCGAGTTCGCCAAGCAGCTCAACCGGAGCCTCGTAAACGTCGTCCCTGCGATGCTCAACGAAGACGCCGCCAACGGGATGGTGGGCGAGTTGTGGTCGCGCCAACTCCAGTGACGCAGACGGCGGCCAGCCTGGCGCCCACGGCGAGCGTGCGCCTCGACGGAGACCGCCTCGTGCGAACTCTGAGCATCCCCGGCTGGACAGCGTCGTCGGCTGTAGACCTTCGCGAGGCCCAGGGCGTGACCCCAGCGATGGCTGAGTCTGATCCGTTGGGCGCATGGTGGAGGGCGTTCCTGAGCGGGGCGACGCCGGTGCCCGAGGGCGCTTCGGCCCTGTCGGCCTCAGATTCCCGAATCGGAGCTCCACCGGTTCGCAGTGTGGACCTGTTCGCTGGTGCAGGCGGGTTGATGGTCGGCGTTGGCCAGTTTGTTGCCGAGGCAGGACGGAGGCTCGTGTGCGAACTCGCGGTTGACACGGACTCGGACGCGCTTCAAGTGCATGCCCGCAACCACAGGACCCGGCAAACCTTGACGGAGTCCGTGACCTCCCTGGTGGACTATCGCATCCGCGGTGCGGGCGCCGCCGCCCACTTCGTCTACGAACCGGAATTGCTTGATGACGATCTTCGGTCCGCCTGCGCCGGTGTTGATCTCGTCGCGGCCGGCCCGCCATGCCAGGGGCACTCGAATCTGAACAATCACTCCCGGCGCAGCGACCGAAGGAACCTCCTGTACTTGGCAGTGCCCGCCTTCGCGGTGGCGTGCAATGCCGGCGCCGTAATCGTTGAGAACGTAACGTCGGTGATCCACGACGAGTCGCAGGTCGTGCCCGCCGCCCGGGCGCTGCTCGAATCGAACGGTTATGTCGTGACCGACGGTGTCCTGAGCGCCGATGCGATGGGATGGCCGCAAACCCGGAGGCGGCACTTCCTGGTGGCACGTCGCGCTACAGAAGGCGTCCCGGTGCCGATCGTAGCCATGAGCGAGGCCCTGGCGCAGCCTCGCGCCCGTCCGGTGGGCTGGGCCCTCGGAGCCGGGCTGGAGATCCTTGGTGATCGGTCATTGCATGAGCCGACCGCTCTGACTGAGGCGAATCAACAGCGCATCCAGTGGCTGTTCGACAACGACGAGCACGACCTAGATCTTGGTGAGCGACCAGAATGCCATCAGGACGGCACCACCTACGGCGCTGTCTACGGCCGAATGCACGCGGACCGTCCCGCGCCGACCATCACGACCGGTTTCACGACGCCAGGCCGTGGGCGCTTCGTGCATCCGAGCGAACCACGCACGCTGACTCCTGCCGAGGCCGCCCGCCTACAGGGCTTTCCTGACAGCTACCGCTTCAGCCCGGCGCTGGATCGGCCCGCGAGTCGGTCTCAGCTAGCGAAGTGGATTGGTGATGCCGTCGCCATGCCGCTCGGCTACGCCGCCGCTGCGTCAGCACTCATCCCCCAGATCGCTACGGCCACGGCGACGGCTCGCTGACGGTCACGGTGCTCAGCGAGGGTCGATTGGTGTCCTTGCGCGGGCGCGTTCCTGGTCATTCGAAGTTGCGTTCCTGGTTGCTGAGTTCCAGGGTTCGTGGTCGGTGTTGGGGCTGCTGCTGGTGGTGTTGGCAGTCGTTGTCGCTTCATTCTTGCTGGGGAACGTTCCTGAAGTCCGTTGGGGTGGTTTGGCCGCCACACGCTTGCACTAACAGTGCCGTCCACCTCAGAAGGGGTGCGAGTCCGTCACATATGGCGAGACGACAAGCTGTTGCTGGAGCCGTCCGACGGCCCTAGGAACGCACAGGAACGTTCAGGAACGCTCGCGAACGCTGCGGTAACAATGATGTATCTCGTGGCCATCAGCTAGACGCGATGATGCGGTTGGTTTGCTGGCTGGCTGGGGGCCCCAACAGGGGACGAACGTTCACGAACGATGGCGAACGCGAGGGGGTGTTAGGCACCGGCGGATTCGAGCCTGTAGAGCCGGTCGAGGAGCTTGGGGGGCAGTGCCCCGGCGTGGTGGCGCTGCGACTCGAAGCGGCGGAGCACCGCAAGCTCAGCGCCGCGGTTGCCGATCTTGCGGTTGATGATGGCGGCCTCCTGGTAGCACCAGGGGGCGACGCCGCCGTGCTGCGCTTCCTCAAACCGCATGCACTTCTCGAGGATGTCGAGGGCCGCGGCGTACCTGCCGTCGCGCTTGTGGGAAGCGACGGTGTCGCACCATAGGGCTGACGGGTGATAATCGGCCAGGTCGTCGGGCAGCCGGCCGTGGCGCCTTGAGCATTCCGGGCACCTGGGCGGAGGCGGGGCGGCCGCAGCGGGTGGGGAGCTGTCGTAGCGCTCGTCGCCGCCTTCGCGCTCCGTCCGGGCGGGGAGTGAGCGCAGAGTGGTCGCGTGCTTCCTCATCGCGGCGGCCTGGAGGCGAAGGTGTGCGAGCGCCTCGCCTCGGAGGTGCCCAAGCGCCGGGTCGCCACGCAGGTGTCCCGGGTCGGCCAGGCATTCGATGATGTCGTCGAGGGCGGGCGGCAGACGGTCCTGGCCGTAGCGGCGGCAGTAGAACCCAATCCTGTCCACAAGCGTGTGGCCGCTGAGGGTGTCCATTGCGTGCAGGTCGATGTGGTCGCACAGCTCGCGGCGGAACCGGACGGCCTCCATCGTGGCCACCATCAGGTCGGGGACAGACGCGACCGGCATGCCGCACACCACGACGTCAGCGGCGACGCGGGGATTGTCGGGCGCCGTGAACAGGCCGACGCGGGCACCCTCCACGACCGCCTCGCAGGATTCGTCGGTGACATTGACGAACTGGACATCGGTGGAGATGTGTTCGAGGTGGTCGGCCAACGAATACCCGCGGAATGGCTCCGGCGTCACGATGGCGAGGCCCCTTGAGCGGCGGTGCCGCAGGTGCATCGCGCATGCGGTCCCGCCCCTCAGGGTGCCGCCGCGGTGCGATGCGATCGCAGCCATCCGGCCCCAGACGCGACGCTGCGCCTGGGTCAGCACGTCGGAATAGTCGGCCAAGTAGGCCATTGGCTTCACCGTAACTCGCCGGGCGGTCGGTCTTCGAATAGCTCGCCCGATGCGACACCACCGGGCGTCACACCAGCCTCAGGCGCCTCACGGCGGACCAATACGAAGTCCTCACCGACACAGGTAGCACGGAGGCAGTCGAGAGCGATTGGCTGGATCACGGTACGGACCTAGAAGTGCCCAACCCGGGGCTCGGGGCCACCTTGAGGGCCCGGCCAGTCAAGCGCCCAGCTGACAGCGACAACTCCTGCTGGCACGGGATACGCACCCTGCCAATCGTCATGTCGTGCTGCTTATCCTCCAAGGCGTGGTGAGGTTCGTGCACTCCGCTGACTGGCAGATCGGCCAGCCGGCGCGCTACCTGAGCGAGGAGGCCAGGGCCCGGTTCAGTGCCGCCCGGATCGAGGTCATCAGCACCATTGCAGAACTAGCCAAGCGGGAACACTGTGACTTCGTGGTGGTGTGCGGCGATGTGTTCGATTCGAATCACATCGACCGGCAGGTGCTGGTGCGGGCCCTGGACAAGATGCGCGCCGCTGCTCCGCTCGCATTTTTCTTGCTGCCGGGCAATCACGATCCGCTGGACGCGTCTTCGATATTCAGGTCGCCGACTTTCAGGGCGCATCGGCCGAGCAATGTGATGGTGCTGGACGGCAGTGAGCGTGTTCAGGCAGTGTCCGGGGTTGAGTTGATCGCTGCGCCGTGGCCGAACAAGCGTCCACTCGTCGATCTGGTTGGTGAAGCCTGCGAGAGCCTTGAGCCGACTGATGTGCTGCGCGTGGTGTGCGGCCACGGGGCGGTGGACGCGATGTGGCCGGAGTCGAACGATCCGGCGCATATCTCGCTTGAGCGGCTGGAAGAGAGGATCGAGTCGGGCGTGATCCACTATGTGGCGCTTGGTGATCGTCATTCGACGACCGATGTGGGCGACACTGGCAAGGTCTGGTATTCGGGCGCGCCCGAGCCGACGGACTTCGATGAGATTGAGCCGGGCAACGCGCTGGTCGTGGACCTCGACCGCAACGATGTAGAGGTAGGTCGCCACAGGGTGGGAACCTGGCGGTTCGAGCACCGGGGCTGGGAGCTGGGTACTGACTTGGACATCGATGCGCTGCGGGATTGGCTGGAGTCTTCGGACAACAAGGAGCGCTGCATCGTAAGGACGACCCTTCGGGGTCAGGTGTCTGTCGCTCAGAGGGCCCGGCTCGATCAGATGCTCGATCACTACACCGACCTGCTCGGCGGCTTGGAGGTCCGCCACGGGGACGGCGGCTTGGCGGTGGTCCCCGACGACGCGGACCTCGATGACTTCGGCGTGTCGGGCTATGCCCGTGAGGCGCTGTCGGACTTCAGTGAGATGGCCCGGTCCGGGGACCGGGCGGTGATCGCTCAAGATGCGCTGGCGCTGCTGTATCGGCTCACGCGGTCGCCGGCATGAGGCTGCACCGGGTGAGGCTCTGCAACTATCGGGGCGTCGCCGACTGCGAGGTGGAGCTCCCCGCTCAAGGGATCACTGTCATTGAGGGACCCAACGAGGTCGGCAAGACATCCATGCCGGAGGGACTCGACCTCCTCCTGACGAGGATGGACTCGTCTGGGCACCGGCAGGTCAAGTCGGTCCAACCGGTCGGGCGCGATGTGGGGCCCGAAGTGGAGATCGAGATGTCGACTGGCGAGTACCGCTTCATCTACCGCAAGCGCTGGCTGCGCCGCCCCGAGACGGTTCTGCAGGTTCTGTCTCCACAGCAGGAGCAGCTCACCGGGCGAGCGGCCCATGAGCGGGTGGAGGAGATCCTCGGCGAGACTCTGGATCAAGACCTGTGGAGAGCGTTGCGGATCGAGCAGGGCGCTGAGCTGTTGCTGCCGGGCTTCGACGTGCCGTCGCTGGTCGCAGCCCTCGACCAGGCCGCGAGCGGGGATGACACAGCCGACGAGGACGACGATCTATGGACCCGGATCTGCGAGGAGCGCGACCGTTACTGGACCGCGACGGGCCGGCCCAGGAAGGATCGCAGCGCCCAGCAGGCGGCGGTGGAGACTGCCCGATCAAGGATCCACGAATTGGAGGATCAGCTCAACAGCCTCGACCGCGACGTAACCGAAATGGAGCGTCTGGCGGCCCAAAGGCGGCGGCTTGTGGCGGACCGGGACAAGTTCGATCAGCGGGCGAGCGAACTCAGTGAACAGTGGGATGCAACCGAGCGAGTCCGCGACAAGGTTGACCGCTTGGTCGCTGCCAGCGCCGCTGCGACGCTGAAGCATGAAGGCATCGCGAGCGAACTGCAGCGCCGACAGGAATTCATCGACGAACTCGAATCCCGGACCGAAGAACTCAGCGAACTCGAAATACAGGCCCAGCAGTCGGCACCCGCCCTAGCTGCTGCCATCAAACACGTCGAGCACACGACCACCGCGCTGAAGGCGGCCCAAGCCGCCCTGAGCGCCGCTGAGGCCGAGCAGCGCCGCGCTGACGAGGACCGCGACCATCACCGCAACCGCATCGAGGTAGAACAACTCTCCGAGCGCCACGAACGGATCGTGGAGGCTGAGCAGAACCTGCAACAGGCCGACACGGTGCTCGAATCAGTCAAGATCGATGACGACCTGCTGGGGCAGATTGAGGACGCACACCTGGCGGTGGTGAGGGCCGAGGCCGCGGTCGCCTCGGTCGACACGACCGCCTCACGAGACCTCACGATTGATATCAACGGCGAGGAGGTCGTGCTCCGTGCCGGTGAGGGGCACCACGCCGTGGTGGAGGAGGACGTGTTGCTCGTGGTGCCCGACACCGCCGAGATCCGGGTACGGGCCGGAACCGGCTCCCAGAGCCTTGCCACCCAGCGGCGCCACGCTCACCAAGAGTTGCGTCGCCTGTGCTCGGCGGCAGGAGTCGCCGATCAGGCCGAAGCCCGACAAGCCGCCGAACAACGCAAGGCAGCAGAGCGAAAGCGTCGAGACGCGCAAGACACGATCGAGCGCGACCTACGGGATCTCACCGTGGACGGCCTGCGAGGCAAGATCGAGAGACTCACCAAGCGGATCAACGCATACGCCGCAGAGCGACCCAAAGACCCGCCCCTGCCCCCCGATCTCGACACAGCCACGCAGGTCGCCGCAGCCATGGCGCGCACGGTCGAGGAGCAGCGCGCAGAACTCGCCAACTGCGACCAGTCGGCCAGTAGCGCCTCAAGCGCCCTCGAAGACGAGCGAATCAAGAAGTCAAACCTCGCCGGCAAGATCGAAATGGCCAGCAACGCCCAGACCCAGGTCGCTGACTCTTTGGAGTCGGCACGATCTCAGCGAGCCGACAGCACGATCGCGTCCGAACTCGTCCAAGCCGAAGAGAACGCATGCGAGGCACTCGAGTCACTGCAAGGCGCCAAGGCGGAACTGAGCGCCGCGGACCCCGAATCACTCGCAGCGCGACTGCAGAACGCCCAGAACGCCGCGCAGCGCGCCAGCGACGGCCTCCAAACCAACCAAGAGAGGCAGAACGATCTGCGCATCACGCTGTCCGTACGCGGGGAGGAAGGACTCCACACCCGCCACGACGAAGCCACCGGAGAGCTTCGGCACCTCGAGCGCGAGCACCAGCGCACCGAGGCAAGAGCCGAAGCCGCACGCCTGCTCCACGACACCTTCTCCCACCGCCGCCAGGAAGCCCGCCAGCGCTACAGCGGACCCTTCAAGCAGCGCATCGAGCAGCTCGGTCGCATCGTGTTCAACCCGTCATTCACGGTGGACATCGACCAGAACCTCCGCATCGTGAGCCGCACACTCGACGGCGACACCCTCCGAGTCGACCAACTAAGCGCCGGCGCTTTGGAGCAACTCGCTGTGATCAGCCGACTCGCCTGCGCCGCCATCGTCAGCCCCGACGGCGGCGGAGCGCCAGTCATCATTGACGATGCCCTCGGCTGGAGCGACCCAGACCGCCTAGAACGCATGGGCGCAGCCATCGCCGCCGCAGGCGACCACTGTCAGGTGATCATCCTCACATGCACACCGGGCCGCTACGCCCACATCGGCAACGCCACCACAATCCAACTACCGACGGGAACCTGAGTACACCAGCAAAGCAACAATCGAGTTGTCCATTCCGTTGGGATAGGTCGATATCAATACTAGAAGTGATAACTCATGCCATTGGAGTTGTGAACATACAGGTCATAGGCATGATATGGATCAGTAATGGCGGAGGTGGACGGGAATCGAACCCGCCGGACGGGGATCGCCCGTCCCACCCGCTTTGAAGGCGGGGGAGCCCACCAGGCACTCAGACACCTCCGAGCGGCAGGGTAACCGGCGTCGCGGCCCAGCCTCCCCGCCGTCAAGATTCCCTGGCCGCGGTGGCGTGCTGGACCACTACGCTTCGCGCCGTGAAGAACTTCAAGCGGCTCATCATCATGGGCGTTCTGGTGACAGTGATCGTCGTGCTCGCCCGCAAGATCCGGGAGACCTGACCCACCGGCACGAACGTGCGCATCACCAGCCTGGCCGGTGCTGCCGAGGCCCTCGGGCTGGGACGCCGGTCGCTGGTGGCCCTGGTCGGCGGCGGCGGCAAGACGACCCTGCTGTTCGCGCTGGGCCGGAGCCTGCCGGCCCGCACGCTGCTCACCACCACCACCCGCATGGGCCGTGACCGCACCGGCGGGTTCCCCTGCCTGATCGGGCCCACCGACAACGACCTTGCCGCCGCTCTCGACCATGACGACGCGGTGCTGGTGTGGCGCACGACCGACGAGCGCAAGGCCCTCGGGTTCGCGCCCACCGAAGTAGACCGCTGGTTTGCCAACGGGGCCGCCGATCACATAGTTGTTGAGGCCGATGGAGCCCGCCGCCGTCCCTTCACCGCTCCCGCGCCGTGGGAACCGCCCATCCCGTCCGCCTCCACCCACGTGGTGGCCTGCATCGGCGCCGATGCGCTCGGCTACGTGATCGCCGACCGGGTGCACCGGCCGCTGCGGGTGGCCGCAGCCGCGGGCTGCTCGCCCTATGAGCGGCTCACGCCCGAGAGGGCCGCCGCCGCGCTCACCAGCCCGGTCGGGATGCTGAAGAACGTGCCCGGCACGGCCCGCTTCGTGGTGGCCGTGGCCGGGGCCGAACCTGACGACCCGCAGGTGGCGGAACTCGTCGCCGAACTGGACCGGCGGGAGACCGAGTCGCTGGTGATCGTCCACTCCGACGACGACGCCACCCCACGAGCCCAGTGACAAGTCCCGGCGCCGTTTCGGAGGCCGGGGCCGCTTCCGGTCGCTCCCCGGCAGGCCGCGATGTAGACGTGGTGGTGGTAGGCGGCGGCCACAACGGTCTCGTCTGTGCCGCCTACCTGGCTCGGGCCGGTGTGGACACCCTGCTGGTGGAGGCCCGAGACACCGTGGGCGGCTGCGCCTCAACGGTGAGCGATCTGGATGCCCGCTTCAACATCTGCAGTTGCGACCACACGATGGTGCGGGCCATGCCCTTCATCGACGACCTGGACCTGGCCGCTCACGGGCTGCGGTACCTGGAGGCCGATCCGAGCACCGTGTACCTGGACTATGAAGGCAACCCGCCGTGGTTGTTCTTCAACGACAGCGAGCGCACGATCGAGTCGATCGGGCGCCACCGTCCCGCTCAGGCCAAGGCCTACCGCCGCTATCTCGCCGACGCCCGACCGGTGGCCGAGCTGGCACTGGAGATGGGCACCGGACCGGCCTCCACGCCCCGCATGCTGGCCCGCGTCCTGGCCCGCCGGGGGCGGGGCGGCGCCCGGCTCCTGCAGTGGAGCCGCGCCAGCGCGCTGGACGTTCTGAGGTCGTACTTCGATGACGAGGCGCTCGTCATGCCGGGCATCTCCAACGGCCCCACCGTGTGGGGCGCGCCGCCCGACGCCGGCGGCACCGGCCTGGCCGGCGCGTTCTACGCCATGCGCCACATGGTCAAGACCGGCCGCCCGGTGGGCGGCAGCGGAGCCCTGACCGACGCTCTGGCCGCCTCCCTTGTGGCCGCTGGAGGCCGGCTGAGCTGCGGTACGCCGGTGGCCGGACTGCTGGGAGACGGCCGGGGAGTGACGGGCGTGCGGCTCGCCGACGGAACCGAGGTCTCGTCGGAAGCGGTGGTATCGGCATGCGACCCGGTCGTGGTGGCGTCGCAGTGGCTCCCCGATCCCGGGCGCCGGTCCGCACGCCGCTTCGTTGACCGGGCCCGATCTCAGGCTCGCGGTGACGGCTACCAGTCCAAGATCGACGCGGTCATCACCGACGTCCCCCGCTACCCGGTCCTGGAGGACTCGAAGCTGCTCGACCTGTTCGATGGGCGCGACCCTGCCCAGTCGAACTACGTGGTCTCGCCCTCGATGACCGAGGTGCTAGAGGCGCACCGGCTGCGGAGCCTGGGGCGGGTGGCCGACCGCCCCACCATGATGGCCAACGTTCCGTCGGTGCTGGACCCCTCGATGCGCAGCCGCGACGGCCACCACGTGCTGAGCCTCGAAGCGCTGTTCACGCCGTACGACCTGGAGGGCGGATGGGACGGATCCCCGGAGCCGGCCCGGTGGCTCGAGGTGTGGTCGGGTCTGCTTCGACCGGGCTTCCTCCAGTCGATCGACCGCTACCGGACCATGACCCCGGACCGCTACGAGCGCGAGCTGTACCTGGGCCGCGGCTACACGCCGTCGTACGCGGCGTCCCCGCTGTCGTCGCTGTTCGGGCGGCGCCGGGAACTGAGCCGGTACCGGGCGCCGGTACCAGGGCTGTTCCTGTCGGGCGCGGGCACGTTCCCGGGCTCAGGGATCTGGGGAGCACCGGGCCGCAACACCGCCGACGCCGTGCTTCGAAGCCTGTCCTGAGCTTGTTCGGCTACTCCCCCCAGCGGGGGATCTCGGCCACCTCGACACCCAGATGCTCCAGGGCCCGCACCACCGAGTGGTCCACTATGTCCTCGATCGACTCCGGCCGGGTGTAGAAGGCCGGAACCGGCGGGTACACCACCGCGCCGATCTCCGCGGCGTGGACCATCAGGCGCAGATGGCCCAGATGCAACGGCGTCTCGCGCACCATCAGCACCAGCGGCCGCCGCTCCTTGAGCGTCACGTCAGCGGCCCGCGACACGAGGTCGGCGCCGAAGGAGTTGGCCACCGCCGAGAGCATCTTGATCGAGCACGGGGCGATGATCATCCCCGCGGTGGCGTAGGAGCCCGACGAGATCGGCGCGGCGATGTCGCGCGAGCCGTGGACCACATCGGCCAGGGCCTCCACATCGGCCGGGGCCAGGTCCGTCTCGTAGGCAAGCGTCTGGCGACCTGGGCCCGTCATCACCAGGTGGGTCTCCACATCGTCGACCTCACGCAGCAGCTCCAGCGCCCGGACGCCGTAGACCACGCCGGTCGCCCCGCTGATGGCCACCACCACCCGCCGCAGCCCGCTCATGACAGGTACTTCTGTAGGGCGAGGGCGACGGCTCCACTTACTCCCGTCACGGCAGGTACTTCTGTAGGTCGACCGGCGCGTAGGCCACCCGCTCGCCGTACTCGCGGCGTTCCCGTTTGTAGGTGGCGTCGATGCCCACCTTGGTGCCCACACCCCGGTTGTCGGCGGTGGGATCCATCTCGTGGCCCTGGGCATGGCCCGCGGTGAACACGTCGTCGAGCCAGTGGACCCGGTTGGTGAGGGCCCAGTGCAACTCGGAGGGCTGGCTCACGTCGACGTCGCGGTCCACCACGATCACGTTGCGGATGTTGATGTGGGCCGCCATAGCCGCCATGGCCAGATTCTTGGGCGTGCCCGGATTGTCGCGGTCGATCTGGATCACGGCCAGGAAGCCGTTGCCGTAGGGCGGGATGTGCACGTCGGCACCGGGGTCGATGTGACGCACGAAGCGGCGCAGCAGCGGCTCGCGGGGCAGCACGTTGCCGATGAACACATGCTCATACCACCCCGGGATGATCGTCTGGTAGATGGGGCTGTGGCGCCAGGAGATGGCGGTCACCTCAACCGTGGGGCTGGGCCACATCTCGCCGTGGTACCCGTGGAACTCGGCCAGCGGCCCCTCGTCGGCCCGCTGTTCGGGACGGATCCGGCCCTCGATCACCACTTCGGCGTGCGCCGGCACGTCAACGTCGACGGTGCGGCCCCGGCACACCTCCACCGGCCGGCCCCGCAGGGCACCCGCGATCAGCAGTTCGTCGACCGGCGTGCGCACCCCGGCCGCGATCATCACCGCCGGGTCGAGGCCGATGGCCAGGGCCACGTCGAAGGGCGCGCCGGGGTCGGGCCGGCTGCGCATGAACGTGCCCACGTCGCGCCACTCGTTGACGTTGAAGCCCAGAACGTTGCGGTCCAGCATCAGCATCCGGTTGTACGACAGGTTCCCCCGCCCGCTGACCGGGTCCTTGGTGACGCTCACGGCCCCGGTGATGAAGGCGCCGCCGTCGCCCCGCGAGTGCGTGGGGATGGGTATGGCGGCCAGGTCGACGTCGTCGCCGGTCATGCAGTCGTCGTGCCACGCCGCCCCGTCCACCCGAGCCGTGGCCACCCCGTTGGCCGGCTCGAGGGCGTGGCCCATGCGGTCCACCACCTCGTCGGGTTCGCAGCCCAGGGCCAGCGCCGCGGTGCGCCGGCTGCTGACCGCTCCCGAGAAGATCGGCCACGGCGAGTCCTTGGGAGCCTCGAACAGCGCCGGCCCCGCGTCGGAGCGCTCCAGCGCGGCGGCCACGTCGGCCAGCTCGTGCTCGAGGCTCACCGGACGCGCGATGCGGTTGAGCATCCCCGCGGCCTCGGCTACCGCCATGTAGCTGCGAAGATCGCAGACGGCTCCGGTCACCCCTTCACCCTACGCTGCGCCGGCCGCCTAGCCTGAAATCGATGGTGATCGAGTTTCTCACCTTCGAGGTGGACCCGTCCGAGCGCGAGCAGTGGTTGGCCGTCGAGGAGCGCCACTGGAGCCGCTATCTCAAGTCCTGTCCCGGGTTCGCCGGCAAGGAGATGTGGGTTGCCGACGACGATCCCGGCCGGGTCCACGCGGTGATCCGGTGGGAGTCGATGGAGGCTTGGGACGCAGTGCCGCGCGCCGACGTCGAGGCCGTCGACGAGGCCATGGGCCAGTGGTGCCGCGAGGCCACGATGCGGGCCTTCCGCGTCGTCCGCGACTGCTAACTGCTAAGGGGCCGACGCCCTAAGGCTCACCGGGCGAGCACTGCCTCCGGGTCGAGCGACTCGAGGAGCATCGGAGCCACTTCGGGCGCGTGCTCCAGCACTTGCCGCCACGACGGGTTCAGCTCGTCCTCGCCGGGATGGGCTCGGCACACCTCGACGGCATCGGCCAGGCTGCGGGCGAACACCTCGACGGTGGCCTCCTCCGCGGCGCGGTCCACGACATAGCCGTTGATCTCGGCATCGTTGGCGTAGTGGCGGATCAGGTCCCGGGCCTCGACCAGATAGGCGTCGCAGAGCCCGGAGGCCCCGTCCAGGGACTCGAGCCCCAGACGGCGGATGATGGTGGCCGACACGTCGACGCTCATCCGGCGCAGACCGGCAGTGGCGTCGTGCTCCGAGAGGTCCTGGTGCTTGTGGTCGTAGGCGTTCGCCACCGACACCTGGCAGATGGCCGAGGGCTCGCACTGGGCGTACACGTCGGAGAGGATGCCGATGTCCATGCCCCAGTGCCCGGGGATGCGAAGGCTCGCGGCCAGCCACGACTCCATGGCCGTCTCCCCCGCCAGCGGGTAGCGGAACCCCTCCAGGAAGCGCAGATAGCTGTGCTCGCCCGCCTCGGCCCGCAGGGCTCGCACCAGCGGGGCGACCAGCAGTCGGGTGACCCGACCGGAGAAGCGGCCCTCGGTGACCCGGTGGTAGTAGCCCTTGGCGAAGCAGTAGCCGAAGCCGGGATGGGCCACCGGATACACCAGCCGGGCCAGCAGCTCGCGGCTGTAGCCCACGATGTCGGCATCGTGCATGGCGATCACGGGCTCGGTCCCCCGGGCCAGCACCGCTCCCAGGCAGTACCAGACGTTGCGTCCCTTGCCGCGGCTGCGCGGCGCGAGCCCTTGAGCGGCCAGACCCTCCTCGATGCGAAGGACGGCCTCGCTGTCGTTCCATACGACATCGCCCTGCTGGGGAAGGGCGTCGACCAGGCGGAGGGTGTTGCGGAAGTCGGTCTCGTCGGCCTGGTCGAGACCCACCACGATCCGGGCCAGCCAATCGGCCGACGCCAGCTCGCCGAGCATCTTGTCGAACGCGTCCGAGCCGATCTCTGAGGCAAGACAGGGGATGATCAACGTCACCGGCCGCTTCGAGGCCCACGTTCGCAGGTTCCATTCGAGGTCCGAGACGCTGCGGTGAAGGAGGTCGTGGAGAGTGGGCACCCCTCCGGTCTGGCTGAAGTCGGCCACGCCGAGCAGTGTCGCACGCGGGAGGCACCGTCCCACCCGCCGGGTTTCGATCTCAGAAACCGGAGTGGCCTACAGTTGGCTGCGTGCGCACCGGGGTGTTCCTGTTCGGCGGGGTCGAGATGGACGATGCCGGCCCAGGCCCGCCCGCTCCCACTGACCGCCGCTATGACCACAAGGAGGTGTGGCGGGCCACTGAGCGGATCATCGACATGGGGGTGGTGTGTGACCGGTTGGGGTTCGACTCGTACTGGCTGACCGAGCACCACTTCCAGCACGAGGGCTATGAGGTGATCCCCAACGGGATCCTGGTGGGAACGATCCTGGCGGAGCGCACCGAGCAGATCCGTATCGGGATGGCGTTCAACATCGTGCCGCAGTGGCATCCGCTGCGCCTGGCCGAGGACTTCGCGACGATGCACAACGTCTCCGGCGGCCGCGGCATCCTCGGTGTGGGGCGGGGCACGGTGCCGCGTGAGGCTGAGACGCTGGGCACCCAGATCGGCAGTTTCGACAATCCCGACAAGGCCGCGGCCGACGAGCTGAACCGCAAGCAGTTCGACGAGGCCATGCAGGTGATCCGCTTGGCCCTCGACAATGAGACCTTCAGTTTCCATGGCGAGGTGTATGACTTCCCGCCGGCTGGGATCCCGGACCGGGGAGGGTTCGTGACCGAGCTGTCGCTGGTGCCCCGGCCGCTGTACCCCTACGAGATCTGGCAGGCGATCACCTCGCCCCCGACGCTGGAGCAGGTGCCGCGCTGCGGCTGGGGCGGCGTGTTCTGGAACAACCACCACTCGTTCGTGAAGATGCGTTGGGAGAAGTTCGCCGAGATCCACGCCGCCGAGCACGGCCGCGAGCTGGGCCGGGGCGAGCACCGCCTGCTCGTGCTCAACGTGCGGGTTGACGACAGCTATGAG
Source organism: Acidimicrobiia bacterium (assembly GCA_022828135.1). GTDB lineage: Bacteria > Actinomycetota > Acidimicrobiia > Acidimicrobiales > Aldehydirespiratoraceae > Aldehydirespirator. The sequence goes on from JAJEJB010000040.1 coordinate 156,880, forward strand.
GAAGCGGTGGCGTCGATGCGCGACGGCCACGACGAGTTCTGGAAGTTCCTCGGCCCCTACGGCTGGAGCAAGGGCTACATGGGTGCCGACGGCAAGCCGGCCAAGCCGGGGCTGATCCCCACCCTGGAGGAGTCCCTGGACCAGAAGACCACCTTCGTGGGCACCGGCGAGCAGGTGGCTGAGGCCATCGCCGCCTACGACGAGCAGATAGGCCTTGAGAACCTGCTGCTGTTCCCGGCTATGCCCGGCGACCCCTACGGGCAGGTGGAGGAGCAGCTCCACCGCATCGCCGAAGAGGTGCTGCCCCTGCTGCCATAGTCGGCGCCTCCCGGCCGGCGGGTCCGGTGCGCTACCAGCGGCGGAGGGCTTTGCGGATCTTGGCGACGCCGGCGTCGTCCGCGGGTGTCGGCACCGCCACGAAGGTGGTCCGGCAGCGCTTGTGGGCGCTGAGCCGGAGCGTCCTGGCCGTAGTGCGCTTGCCCGCGTCGCGGGCCCGCCGCCGGGCCAGCCGACCGTGCGGGCTCGTGGTGAGTGCGCCGATCCGGCGGATGTTCTGCATCCCCGGCCTCACTCGGTGCTGGTCGTCGAACACGAACGCCACGCCCGGCACCATCACCCGCTCGAGCCAGCCCTTCACGCTCGCGGGCACATTGAAGACCACGGAGGGGTAGCAGAACAGCAGCGCATCCGCGGCCTGCAGCCGTTCGGCCGAGTCGCGCACATCGTCGGAGATCACCGGCTGGTCGCCGTGGTAGGCGACCCGCTCGGCCGCGGACATCACCGCGTTGAAGCCGTGAACCGGAAGCAGGTCCACTTCGTGGTGCCCTGCACGCAACTCCTCGATCGCCTCGACGACCACGCGCCGGTCGTGGTCGGATGGGTCGTAGCCGTCGAGTAGCAGGATTCTCATCATTCACCGGTCTGGTCAATGGCTGTTGGCGGTACTGTATGGTCGCCGCTGAGATCGGCAACCGTTCACATTTCGCTGCCAAGGGGGAGACGGATCTGGTGACGACTGCCAGCATGAATGGTGCGCTGTCATTCGACGGGATCGGCATGATCTTCCCTGACGGCACCGAAGCGTTGCGCGAGATCACGCTCTCGATCAAGAAGGGCGAGTTCGTGACGATCGTGGGACCGTCCGGTTGCGGCAAGTCGACGCTGCTGCGGATCGCTTCAGGCCTCCTGGAGCCGACCGCGGGCAGCGTCGACGTCGACCGGGACAGTCTCGGCTACGTGTTCCAGGACGCCACGCTGCTTCCGTGGCGGACAGTGCGCCAGAACGTGGAACTGTTCTCGGAGCTTCACGGCTTCGGCTCCGACGAGCGCCGGCGCCTGTCGACGGCCGCGATCGAGCTGGTCGGGCTGACCGGCTTCGAGGACCACTACCCGAAGTCGCTGTCGGGCGGCATGAGGATGCGGACCTCGCTGGCCCGCACCCTCACGTTGAAGCCGCCGGTGTTCCTCTTCGACGAGCCCTTCGGCGCGGTGGACGAGATCACCCGCGAGCACCTCAACGAGGAGACTCAGCGGCTGTTCCAGTCCGAGGGGTTCGCCGGGCTGTTCATCACCCACTCGATCGGCGAGGCGGTGTTCATGAGCACCAAGGTGTATGTCATGTCGGCTCGACCGGGACGGATCGTGGCCGGCTTCGATGTGCCGTTCGATTACCCGCGCAAGCCCGAACTGCGGTTCGATCCCGAATTCGCCCTTCTGAGCGGCGAGGTCTCCCTAGCACTGCGAGGTTCCTCATCATGACCACGATCCCCGACCTGACCCGCCCGGCAGGCGAGGAGCTGGACGGAGACTCCGGCTCCGGTGCGACCGGATCGGACCTCCCCCCGCAGGAGGACGCCCTAGTCCACGCGCCGGGGCCGCTGCCGGGTGAGTCCCGGCCCAAGACGTTGGTCCGGGCGGCCTTTCCGCCCGTGGTGTTGGGGGGAGCCCTGATCGGGCTCTGGTACGTGATCTCGTACGTGATACTGGAGCCCGGTCGCCGGTTCCTGCTGCAGCCGCCCCATCAGGTGCTGAACACCGGCTTTCTGGACTGGGACAACTACTCGAGGATCCTGAAGGCGCTCTGGAACAGCACCCAGGTGGCGCTGATCGGCTTGGGCATCGCCATCACAATCGGGCTCTTCCTGGCCACCATGATGAGCCAGGCCAAGATGGTGGAGCGAGCCGTCTTCCCGTTCGCGGTGACCCTGCAGGCCATCCCCATCCTTGCCATCGTGCCGATGATCGGCTTCTGGTTCGGTTACGGCACGACGGCGCGGGTGATCGTGTGCATCATCATCTCGCTGTTCCCGATCATTATGAACACCCTCTTCGGTCTGCAGTCGGCCGAGCGGGGAATGCACGATCTGTTCACCCTGCACCACGCCAACCGCTTGACACGGCTGCGGAAGCTGATGTTCCCGTGTGCCCTGCCGGCCGTGTTCGCCGGGCTGCGCATCTCGGCCGGGCTGTCGGTCATCGGCGCCATCGTCGGCGACTTCTTCTTCGGCCAGGGCGAGGCCGGCATCGGCCAGCTCCTGCGCCGCTATGCCAGCCAGCTGGACGGCGAGGAGCTGCTGACCTCGGTCATCATGTCGTCGGCCCTCGGCGTCGTCGTGTTCTGGACCTTCGGCTGGATCCAGAAGCTGGTGATCGGCAAGTGGCACGAGACCGAGGTTCTCGGCTGACCTCTCCAGCCGCTGCGCCCGCTTTGGGCGTTCATATACAACTCCTGTAGCGTCGCCGGTCGGCGCCGGATCCGGCCCGATCAGTTCATGACCTGCAGGAGGAGACCCAAGGTGAAGAAGAGAACGTGGATGCGCCTCGTCGCGTCACTGCTGGCTTTCGGCTTGGTGGCCGCAGCGTGCGGCGACGATGACGACGACGTTGCGGACGCCGACACGGCCGCCGACACCGCCGCGGCTGAAGCTGCCGCGGCCGCCGCTGAAGCCGAGGCCGCCGCGGCTGAGGCTGAGGCCGCCGCGGCCCAGGCCGAGGCCGATGCGGCCGCCGCTCGGGCCGAGGAGGCTGCCGCGGCCGCGGCTGAGGCCCAGGCGGCCCTAGACGAGGCCATGGCCGCAGCCGAAGGAACGGTAGACCCCGAGGTCGTCGCCGAACTCGAGGCGGCCCTGGAAGCGGCTGAGGCCGATGCGGCCGCCGCCCAGGCTGAGGCCGATGCGGCCGCCGCTCGGGCCGAGGAGGCTGCCGCGGCCGCCGCGGCGGCCGCTGCCGCAGCTGAGCCCACCACGACCGAAGGAGTGGCTGCGGATTTGTCGGGTGTGTGTCCGTCGCCGTTGGTGGTTCAGACGGATTGGTTCCCGGAGTCTGAGCATGGTGCGATGTATGAGCTGGTTGGCGATGACTACATCGTTGATGTGGACAACAAGGTTGTTCGGGGT
>JAJEJB010000050.1 GCA_022828135.1 Acidimicrobiia bacterium
AGGAGCACCCCGCCGCGGTGGACCACGGCAGGAGACGGACTTCAACGCGGGCAACTCTGTTGGCCGCCGCCGGGCAGAACTGTTGGCCGCCAGCGGGCAGCTACATGGCCGCCACCGGGCAGGATCTCATGGCCGCCGACATCCTGCTATGAGATGTGGCGGCTCCAGGCCTCCACGACCTTTCGGCGGGCGGCCAGCAGGTCGGAGCGCTGGTAGGCCCGCTCCAACGCCCCGGCCGAGTGCGCCAGCGCCGCCTCGGCCACCTCCCGGGGCACCCCGGTCTCGGCCGCCCAGGACCGGAACGAGGCCCGCAGCCCGGGGGCGTGAACTCGAAGGGCCGGGTGAGCTTGGACATGGCGCCGTTGCTCAGCGGCTTGCCGGAGGGCGAGGGGAACAGCGGGCCGTCGCCGTCGGAGTAGAGGCGGGCCACGTCGAGCGCGATGAGCGCCGCCGACGACAGCGGCACCACATGCTCCCGGCTGGTCTTGGTGCGCTCGGCGGGCACCGTCCAGGTCCGGGCCTTGAGGTCGATCTCGTCCCATGTGGCGAACCGGGCCTCGCCGGAGCGGGTCGCGGTGGCCGCCAGGAACCTCAGGCACGCCACCGTGGGCGGCCACGCCAGCGGCAGCGTGTCGAGCTTCTCGAGGGTCGGGCCGACCTGGTCGTGGGGAAGGCTGGCGAGATGGTTGGCCGGGGTGGTGTGGCGGGGCAGGGCCACAGCCAGCGCCGGGCCCGCGGGGTCGTCGGTGCGGTAGCCCGCGGCGATGCTCCAGCGCATCACCACCCCGAGGCGGGTCTTGAGCTTGCGGGCGGTCTCGGGCTTGGAGTGCCACACGGGCAGCAGCACCCGCACCAGGTCGGCCGTCGTGATCTGATCCACCAGTGCGGTCCCGAGAGAGGGATAGACGTAGCGCCGCAGCGACGACCGCCAGTTCTCCTCGGAGCCGCCGGTGTCCTTCCAGCCGGGACGGTACGCCTCGATGACCTGCTCCACCGCCTCGGCGAAGGTGGGGACGCAGTCGTTGCGCCGCGTCGACCTCGGGTCGATCCCGGCCCGGGCCAGCTTGCGGTACTGGTAGGCGATGTCGCGGGCCTCGGCCAGCGTCGTGTAGGCCACCGCGCCCATCCCGATGTCCCGGCGCCGGCCCCGGACGGTGCCCCGCCAGATCCACTGCCTGGACCCTCCGGGCGCCACCCGCAGTACCAGCCCGTGCTGGTCGTAGTACTTCCCGGGCTTGTGTATTCCCCGGTACGGAGGCGGCGGTGAGCTTGCCCATCGTTCGTCTCCCTTCAACTCCTGCAGCCACATAATGGCCTGATTTCCCAATAAAAAGTGGTCGCTACGTCTATGTTCTTGCGTTTCGCTCACTACATATAAGCCTGCTGCGACCCCGTTATGTCCCTCAATCATGGAATCGCGCGCCGCAGGCGGTTTTCGGCCCCGTTCGCAGAAGGCCTGGGGCCGGGATATCCGGCGAGAAACCGAGGAACGCGCCTACCAGCGCTCCGACCTGCTCGCCGCCCGCCGAGAACTCCTGGAAGCCCGAGCCCGCCACATCACATAGCAGCCATCCTGGCGCTCCCGTGCAGGCGCAGGATGGTCAAGCAGAACCCCGAAGGATAGTCCCGAACCCGGAAGGACTCCTGAGTTATGACGGCATTGTTCGATTACAGCGTTTGAATGAGCCGTGAGGACAATATCTACATAACTTCACATAACTGGAACAGGGGCTTGGTGCGGGGACGCCCTTCTATGCACTGGTGTTTCAGTCATTGTTAATGTATACTGATGCACAGCCTTGCCACCGGGTGTCAACGGTGTGCCTTCGGTCCTGCCGTCCGCTCACCCGACCCCGAACATAAGGCTGGAGGACGAGATCGACGCCCGATTCACGAAGCTCGAGGAGAACCAGCTGGAGATGGCGCTCACACTGGCGAGGGTCGTCACCCTCCTTGAGGCCCGCAGCGACGCGGAGCCCGCACCTGCGGGCAGGGCGAGCGTTGTGAAACGTTGCCGCAAATGTGTCCATACGGTAAACTCATTAGATATCGGCATATGACATTGCCGTATCAGGCTAGCGGCGGTAGGGGACCAAGCGATGGGCATGACAACTCCCCGCTACTGGGACAGCCGCGAATACGACTCGCGGCCTGCCCGTCGCGACGATCCGCCCTCGGAGGTGTTCGAGGCGTACATCCCGCACCCGATCAGCGGCTGGGCGCCGGACCTGAACGCTCGCACATGGCAGCGGGTGGCCGCCGCCACCCAGCGGTGCCGGGACCTCCAGCACGGTGCCGATGGCAGGCTGCCCGCCGAGTGGCTGCTCGAGCGCGCCGAGAGCATCGCGTCCAGCAGCATCGAGGGAATCCGCCCCTCGGCCCGCAGGGTCGCCCGGGCCGAGGCCCGGCTGGCGCTGTTCGGCCAGCGGTCCGCCGACGACGAGATGCAGGCTCTGCGCAACATCAGCGTCACCGCCCACGCACGCGAGCTGGCCGCGTCGGGAGCGGCGCTGTCGGTCGACAGTCTCCGGCGGCTGCACGAGACGCTGATGGGCGAGGACCCGATCTCGGGGCAGATACGCGACCGCCAGAACTGGGTCGGTGCCGACCAGCTCGGCGGGCCGCTGCAGGCGCACCATGTGGGTCCCCCGCCCGAAGCCGTGCCCGGCCTGCTCGAGGATCTCGTCGCCTACGTCAACGAGCCCGACGACGGGATCCCGCTGGTGCGCGCCGCGGTGGCTCACGCACAGTTCGAGACGATCCACCCGTTCCCCGACGGCAACGGCCGCACAGGCCGGGCGCTGCTGCAGTACATGTACCTGAGGGCCGGACTCGCCACCGACGCGGCGCTGCCGGTCAGCGCGGCGCTGATGCTCACCAGACGCGAGTACTTCGACGCGCTCGACGCGACCCGCGTCGTCTGTGGGCCCGACGACCCGAGCCGATCGCGTGCGTTCTCGGGCTGGATCGAGCACCTCGCGTCGGCGTCGGACCACGCCTGCCGGCTGCACGACCGGCTCAACACCCATGTGGACGCCCTGCAGCAGCTGTGGGCCGCCGCCGCCGGCGAGCATCGCATCCGGTCGTCGAGCGCGGCGTTCCGGCTGCTGGCCCACCTTCCGACCAACCCGGTGGTCACCGCCGCCAGCGCACAAAGACTGCTCGGCTCGACCGATCGGACCGCCCGCAACGCCGTCTCCAGGCTCGCGGAGGCCGGCATCCTCGTCCAGCGCAGCGCCGGACGCCGCAACAGGGTGTTCGAATGCGTCGCCATGATGGACGCCTTCACCGAGGCGTCCCGGCACCAGCCCGCCGACAATCTCACGCTGCTGGCAGCGCCCCGACCGGTCGATACATCAATAGCCACTGAAGTAGTTGCATATCACTGAAAGCAGCAGATATGGTCATGGTTGCCTTCGCCGGCCGAGGCTCCGGCTAGCCCCGAGAACCGTCATGCCGGGAACGGAGGCGCCCGAGCCATGGACACGACCACTCTGGACTTCAACACCTTGACCCTGATGGTCACACTGCTCGTGGCGATCGCGGGCTCGACGGTCACAATCGTCACGCTGATGCTCCGGCAGTTCAACCATCTCGACTCCAAGATCGGGAACCTGGACACCAGGGTCACGGGCCTGGAGAACGCGGTCACCGGCCTCGACACCAGGTTCACCGGCCTCGAGACCAGGTTCGATGGCCTCGAGACGAGGTTCGATGGCCTCGAGACGAAGTTCGATCGCATGGCCCGCGACGTCGCAGACACACGGGAGCGGGTCGCCAGGGTGGAAGGTCACCTCATGGCTCCCGGGGACTTCAGGATGCGCGGTCTTGATGCTGCCGCCCCCGACGAGCCCTCCCCCGACAACCCCGACCCCGATCGCCGCGCCGCCAGCTGATCCCACGCCCGGTCCAACTTGGTGTCTCCAGCACCCGACCCCCCACCAACGGCACCGGCCTCCGACGAGGCCCCGGCCCGGGTCGCCCCGCGTCGCGGCGTGGTGGCGGTCGCATGGACTCACCGCGCTCGGCCCCTAGGCGACACACGACCCCTCGCTGGCTGCACGAGAGAGGCCGTCGCCGCGTTCGCGAGCCGCCGGGAGAGGTTGTGCAGCCGCGGCAGCGCCCGCGACGCCCGGTCCTCGCCGGAGAGGCCATCGATGGCGTCGCTGATCGCCGAGGGGGTGCCACGCGTGATCTCG
>JAJEJB010000007.1 GCA_022828135.1 Acidimicrobiia bacterium
TGCGGCGCAGCACCGACCGCAACACCAAAGCACGCCTCGGGCAGCTCGCACTGGCGATCGCCGCGATCATCACCATCAAACTCACCAAATGGGCCGACCGCTACAACCGCACCTAGCCACCTATTTGCGCTCGCTCTTAGAGGCCGAGCGGGTAGGCGCACGATATGGCCCATACGGCGAGGCCGCGGCCCGAGCGGCCCGTGAGCGTAGCGAACAAGAGCGGGAGACACGGGAGAGAACCGTGATGACGGCCCACCCGGGCTATGTCGGGTCAGGGCTGGCAGGGATGATGGCGGGCCACGGTGGCGAGGTCGGGCATGGTCACGTCGATCGTGGTGATGCACTCCAGATCAGCGGTCGCAAGCACAGCTCGCAGCGCACTGATCTTGTCGTCGATCAGGACGGGATCGCCCAGTACCGCGGTGGCGCCGCCGATCAGTTCCAGGCCTATCCGGTTCTGGCCCGCTTCGACAGTGACGGTCCGCACCCAGGCGCGTAGATCGTCAGGCATGGCCGCGACGACGGCGAGCGGCCCGTCGGCGGACGTGTGGATGTCACCGAGTTGCCCGGAGAACGGCACCGACACATGGGGCAGCGCGGCCACCTGGGAGCCGGCGGTCGGATCGGGCCCGTCGGCCTGCGCATCCGCCTCGGCCGGCCTCGGCCCCCAGCCGATCGCGTATCCGTAGGCGTCGATCAGGGCGGTGCGTCCTCCCCTGGCGGGGACCACCGCGGCCGGCACGCGGGGATCCACCGCGATGCGAACCGTGGCCGGCCAGTCCCTCCACACCCGGGCCGATCTGACCCAGGGCAGCGCGGCGATGGAGCTTTGAGCGTCGTCGACGTCGAGGAACGCCATGGGCATCCCGACCGACAGCTGCGAGCTCTCGACGATCTCGGCCCGGTTGGCCGGGTCGATGCCGGAGACCGCCAGCCGGTCCACGTCCAGCAGCGGTGTGAGGCTGACGCCCCAGGCAGCCGCGGCGGCCAGAATGACGCCCAGCGCCACCATGAGGATCCGCAGTCGGCGCCGTCCCTCGGCGCGCAGAACGGCAACGCGGCGGGCCTTCATGCGCGGGTCGACGGTCACTGTGCTCACGGCAGCTCCCAGGGCTCGAAGCCCACGAGGTGGGTCTCCGCCGACAGCTCGATGCCGTGTACGTCTCTGACGCGGCGGCGCACCTCCCGCATGACCTCGACTACGTCGGAGGCCTGGCCTTCCTCGTCGGACTGGATGAAGTTGGCGTGCTTCGCCGATACCTCGGCGGTGCCGATTCGCAGGCCCTTCGCGCCCGCGGACTCGATGAGTTCGCCGGCCGCCATGTGTTCGGGATTGGTGAAGACCGACCCGGCGTTGCGCCCTCCCGGCTGGTTGGTCCGGCGCCAGTGCACGATCTCGGTCAGTTCGGATCGGGCCTTCTCCCAATCCCCAGACCTCAACTTCAGCCTTACTGACGCGACGACCTGGTGATCAACGATGACGCTGGTGCGGTATCCGAGACGCAGATCAGCCGCGGTGCGGATGGCAGTGTCGCCGCGGTGAAGATCGACGACGACCGCGTCGAGGAGCGACTCGGACATGTCCGAGCCGTGCCCGCCCGCGTTCATCCTCACCGCTCCACCGATCGTGCCGGGCACCCCCACCGCCCACTCGAAGCCGGTCAGCCCGGCCTCTACCGAGGCGCGGGCGACGACCGGGAGCAAGGCGCCACCGGAAGCGCGGACGATCGGACCGTCGATCTCGAACCGTGTCAGCCGGGAGCCGAGGGCAATGGCCAGACCGTCGAAGCCGCGGTCGGCCACCAGCAGGTTGGACCCTCGCCCCACCACCAGCACCGGGACGGGTGGGACGGCTCCCGCGAGGTCGGAGACGATGGCGGCCAGTGCCTCCAGTTCGGCGAGGTCGTTCACCGTGACGAAGAGGCGGGCCGGTCCGCCTACCCGGTAGGTGGTGCGAGGGGCCAAGCCGTAGTCCTTCTGTAGCGACGGCCCCAAGGCCGAGGAGGCCAGCCGCCGTTCGAGGTCGGCGAGAGCGTGTCGCACGGCTGCACTCATCCTCCGACCCCCGCCGCCCGGGCCTCTAGGCGCTCGATCACCACATCGGGTGTCGAGGTCAGGTCGCCGGCTCCCAGCGTCAGGCACAGATCGCCGGGGCGCAGTCGGGCCTCCAGCCAGTCGGCGACCTCGTCGAGCCTCGGAAGCCAGGTCACCGACGACCACGGATGTGCGTCGAGCACTGCGTCCAGGACGATCTTCGAGGTCACGCCGGGCCGGGGCGCCTCGCCCGACGGGTAGATCCCGGTGAGCACGAGATGGTCGGCCCCGACGAAGGAATCGGCGAAGTCTGAGCCGATGGAGGCGACGCGGCTGTACCGGTGGGGCTGGAACACGCACACCACCCTGCGCCAGTCGCCGGTTCGGGCCGCGGCGAGCGCGGCCGCGACCTCGCTGGGAAGGTGGGCGTAGTCGTCCACGAATGTGATGCCGGCGGCGTCGCCGCGGAACTCGAAGCGCCGAGCCACTCCACCGAAACGGGCCAGCGCTCGGGCCGCATCGGCAAAGGACGAACCGGCCCTCAGGGCGGCCACGATCGCCGCGGTTGCATTGAGGGCGTTGTGCAGGCCCGGGGTCGGAAGCGTTACCAGTCCCAGTCTCGTCTCTTCGGACCACAGTTCGAATTCACACGAGGGCATCATGAGCGAGACGTCCACCATGCGGAAGTCGGCGCCGGGGTGCGTGCCGTACGTCGTCGCGCCGAAGGCGGCACCCAGCCGTGCTGCGCCTGCGTCGTCGGCGCACACGATCCGGTGGCGGGCCGAGGCCAGGAACTGCTCGAAGGCCTCGGCCAGCGCAGCCGGCGAGTTCTGGTAGTTCTCGAGGTGGTCGGACTCGACGCTGGTCACCACGGCCACCTCGGGGTCGAGGGAGAGGAAGGTGTGGTCGTTCTCGTCGGCTTCGACCACGAACCACTCTCCGGAGTCCCACATCGCGCCGGTGCCGATCTCGTTGACATCGCCGCCGATGATGAACGACGGGCTGAGACCGGCCTCCACCAGCGCCAGGGCCAGCATCGAACTGGTCGTGGTCTTGCCGTGCGTGCCCGCCACCGCGATGGTCCGGCGGCTGGAGGCGATGGCGGGCAGGATCTCGCCGCGCCTCACCACCGGCACGCCGCGCTCCAGCGCGGCGCGCACCTCCGGATTGCTGTCGCGGATGGCCGAGGAGATGGCTACTAGGGCGGCGTCGCCGAGATTGGCCGGATCGTGGCCGATGGCGATCGGCACACCCTCGGCGCGGAGCCTGGCCACCACCGGGCCGTCGCGCAGGTCCGATCCTGTCACTTGGTGGCCCATGGACCGCAGCACCGACGCGATGGCGCCCATCCCGGCGCCACCAGCGCCGATCACATGGATGGAAGTGGGAGTGGAGAGGTCCACCGAGCTCATCCCGCGACCTCCGAACGATTGGGTAGTCCAGCTCTTGCGCATGCCTCCATCAGGTCCACCACGGCGCTGGCCGCCTCGGGTCTGGCCAGCGATCGGGCTGCGCCGGCCATCGAGTCGAGGCGGTCCCGATCCTCGAGCAAAGCGTCGACTTCGGCCACCAGCCGGGTTGCGTCGAGCTCACCATCGCTGACCAGCACGGCACCGCCTGCGGCCTCGAGCCGCCGCGCATTCGCGGTCTGATGGTCGCCGGGCGCGCCCGGCAGGGGCACCAGCACGGCCGGCATTCCCACCGCCGCCAGTTCGGCGACGGTGGTGGCTCCCGCCCGGCTCACGACCAGGTCGGCGGCGGCATACACCGTTGCCATGTCGTCCTCGTATGCGACCAGGTCGTAGTTGAGGGCTCGCGCCGGCTCCGCGGACATGCGGCCCGACAGGTCCTCGTAGTCGCGGTGCCCCGCGATGTGGCGTACATGGAGATCACGTCTATCCCGCCAGAGGTCCAGCGCCCCGGCGATCGCCTCGTTGATCGTGCGGGCCCCGAGCGAGCCTCCGAAGACCACCACCAGCCGGCACTCCTCGTCGACGCCCAAGGCGGCCCGGGCCGCCGACCGTCCCGCCGAGCGGTCCGCTTCCAGAACCTCGGCCCGCACCGGATTGCCCGTCCAGGCGGCTCGGCGCAGGTCGGTGTCCTCGAAGGCCGTTGCCGCACCGGCCGCCAGCCGGCTCAACAGCCGGTTGGCCAGGCCGGGTACCGCGTTCTGCTCCGTGATCACCAGAGGTACACGCAACAAGGCGGCAGCCACTCCGACTGCGACCGACGCGTAGCCGCCCAGCCCCACCACGACGGCAGGCTTGCGGCGCCTCAGCACGAGCAGCGCCTGGACGAAGGCTCGGGCGAGTTCGGCGGCCGCGGTCGCATTGGCGGCCAGACTCGAGAGGGAGAACCCGCGCCGCAGCCCCCGTCCGGGCAGCGCGGTGAGAGCGAATCCCGCCTCGGCGACCAGCCGCGTCTCGATGCCGCGGGCGCTGCCGACGAAGTGCACGACGTGCCGCGGGGCACCCCGGACAGTGATCTCGCGGGCGATGCTGATGCCCGGCAGCACGTGGCCCGCCGTACCGCCGCCGGCTATGAGAGCCCATGTTCCACTCATCGGATCTGTCTCGCCACGTTTAGCAGCACCCCCATCGCGGCCAGTGTTGCCACCAGCGACGTTCCACCGAAGGAGAGCAGGGGCAGGGTGATTCCCACGACGGGAAAGATGGCGAGCACCGCCCCCATGTTGAGCGCGGCCTGCAGCAATATCCATGCCGTGACCCCCACCGCCAGGAGCATTCCGAACCGGTCCGGGGCCCGCAGGGCCACACCGAGGCCGGCGGCGGCAATCGCCACGAACAGAACCACCACGAACAGGGAGCCGATCATCCCGAGCTCCTCGCCGATGACGGCAAAAATGAAGTCGGTATGGGCGTAGGGCAGGAAGCCCCACTTGGCCCGGCCCGCGCCGAGCCCCAGCCCGTCGACGCCACCGGAGGCCATGGCGTGCATCGACTTCAGTGTCTGGTAGCCGTTGCCGTACGGGTCGGCCCAGGGGTCCAGGAAGCCGAGCATTCGGTCTCTGCGCCAGGGCGAGTAGGCGATGAGCATCGCGGTCAGCCCCGCCCCGGCCACGGTGGCGGCCAGAAGATGGAGGAACCGGGCGCCGGCGAAGTACAGCATCGTCAGGGCCACCCCGACGATCAGGAGAGTTGTGCCCAGGTGGGGCTGCAGCATCAACAGCGCGGCTATCCCGCCGGTCAGCATCAGGACGGGCACCAGCGTCGCCCGCGTGTCCTCCATGTGCCGGTCGGGCCGGGACAGCAGGTCGGCCACGAAGACCACGAAAGCGATCTTGGCCACCTCCGAGGGCTGGAACACCACGGGACCCACTCCGAGCCAGCGCCGGGCGCCGTTGGCGCTCAGACCCACGCTGGGTATGGCGGTGAGCGCCAGCAGCAGGACGGACACACCGAGGCCCATGGGCGCGAGCCGCTTCCAATGGTGGTAGTCGATGCGAAGCAGCACCAGCAGGGCCAGCACGCCCACGCCCAGCCACATGGCCTGGCTCTTGAACAGGGACCAAGCCGAATCGGTACCCGACAGGCTCGGAGCGGCAGTGGCCGACAGGGCCATCACGAGGCCCAGCAGCACCAGGGAAACGGACGCCAGGAACAGCACCAGGAACAGTCCGGTGCGGCGGCCGATCGGTGGCTTGGGGCCGCGACCGTCGGGCGGGACTCTGGCGCTGGCGTGACGGGCCCGGGCCTCGACGAGCGCCTGCTGGCGGGCGCGGGTGCGTTCGGTCACGATCACTTGGACGCAGCCTTGCTGGTTGGCCGGGCACGGGCGTTCACGACGCGGGCGAAGTCCTCGCCTCGCGCCGCGTAGCCGGAGTAGCCGTCGAAGGAGGCGCAGGCAGGCGACAGAAGCACGGCTGCGCCCGGCTCGGCCGCGGTCGCGGCGAGCTCCACGGCCTCGGTCATGTCTTTGGCCATCAACACCGGTGTGTCGGCCGCAAAGACCTCGGCCACCTCGCCGGCAGCCTCGCCGAAGGCCACCACGCAGCTCACCCGGTCGGCCGCGTCGCGCAGTTTCTGAAGGTCGAGGCCCTTGTTGCGGCCGCCGGCGATGAGCACCGCCGCCTCGAAGGAGCGCAGGGCCGCGACGGTGGCGTGGGGAGTCGTGGCCTTGGAGTCGTCGTAGAAGGTCACGCCGTCGATGGTGGCGACCCGCTGAACCCGGTGGGCCCCAGGCTCGTAGGCGCGCAGCGCCTCGGCCACTCCCCTGGTGGTGGCGCCCACCAGCGTGGCGGTTGCCGCCGCGGCGAGCGCGTTGGCGATGTCATGGGGCATGGACCGGCGCAGCTCGCCAACGCCCACGATCGGGCCGCCCGGTCCGGTCAGCACGTCGGCGTCGCGCCACCAGTCCGCCGTACCCTCATCGGTGAACGTCGATGCGGCCCGGTCGTCCCGCAGGTGGCTCATGACGGTGGGGTCCAGCCGGTTGGCGACGGCGGTCCCGGTGGGAGGCAGGCACTGCCACAGCCGGGCCTTGGCCGCCTCGTACGACGCGACGTCGGAGTGCACGTCGAGATGGTCGGGCGCGAAGTTGAGCCAGCAGGCGGCGTCCGCCTCGAAGCGGCGGCTGTGGTTGAGACGGAACGATGAGGCCTCGACCACGAACACCTCGACATCGGTGCGCTCGACGGCGCTCACCAGCGGCAGATCGTTGTTGCCGGCCGCCACCGCGCCCACACCCGAACACTCCAGCGCGGACACGATCATCTCGGTGACCGTGGTCTTGCCGCTGGTTCCGGTGACCGCCGCGATAGGTCGGGAGTCCCACGCGCCGGCCAGGTCCAACTCGCTGGCGGTAGGCACGCCGCGGCTCCTAGCGGCCGCCAGGACCGGATGGTGCTCGGGCATGCCCGGCGTGGGGATCACCGCGCCCACCGAGCGGACCAGATCGACGAGGCGCCGACGGTCGGGGGCGACCTCCAGGTCCAACCCGCAAGACGTGGCGGCCGTCATCACATCTTGGCCTCCACGGTCGTCGAAGACGACGAGGTCGTGGCCTCGCGCCATCAGGGCCCGGGCTACCGCCTGGTTGGCCGCGCCGAACCCGGCCAGGAGCAGCGATGGCGGCACCTCGAACGGATCGCTGGCCGCGGGCCTGCCCGCTCGGCCTCCGGGCGGCCTCATGGTGTGAGCCTCGAGATGGAGTCGACTATGCCGGTGTTGACCGCATCGCCGTAGAACAGCCCGAGTCCGAGGCCCGTGCACAGGCCCGACAAGATCCACAGGCGCACGATGACGGTGGGCTCATGCCAGCCTCTCAGCTCGAAGTGGTGGTGCAGCGGCGCCATGCGGAAGAGGCGCCGGCCGAACCCCCTGAACGAGATGATCTGCAGTATCACCGACAGGGTCTCGATGACGAACAGGCCACCGATTATGGGCAGCAGCAGCTGGGTGTTGGTGGCCAGGGCCAGGGCGGCCAGGCCGCTGCCCAGCGCCAGCGAGCCGGTGTCGCCCATGAAGATCCGTGCCGGCGCGGCGTTCCACCACAGGAACCCGATGATGGCGCCCACCATGGCCGCGCTCACCACCGCGAGGTCGAGGGCATGGGCCACCTGGTAGTCGTCGTAGTGGTCGAACTGCCAGAACCCGATGATCATGAACGCGCCGTAGCCGACCCCGCTGGCTCCCGCGGCCAGACCGTCGAGCCCGTCAGTCAGGTTCACCGCGTTGGTGGTCGCGATGATGAGGAAGACGGCCCATATCGACCAGCCAAGCCTGCCCAGCTCGAGGCCGGGGCTGTCGAAGCGGGTGAAGGAGAGAGTGGTGTGGGCCGACGTGAACTCGGTCATGGCCCATGCGAAGCCGATCCCGACGATGAGCAGCCCGACAATCTTGGTCTTCTTGTTGAGTCCGAGGTTGCGGGCGGCAACGACCTTGATCCAGTCGTCGAGCAGGCCGACGATGCTGCCCGCGATGATGGTGACCATCACGATGATGCCGGTCCGGGTGTAGATGCCGCCGAACACGTCGCTGACCACGTACCCGGCTGTGGCCGCGAACACGACGGCGATGCCGCCCATCGTCGGCGTGCCCGACTTGAGCCGATGCTCGGAGGGGCCGTCGTCGCGGATGGGCTGGCCTATTCCGTAACGGACCAGCACCCGAATCAGGATCCAGCAGCCCAGCAGGGAGACGAACATTGCGATGCAGCCCGCGATCAGCAGCCGGATCATTGCTCGGCCTCCACTGGGTGGCGGGCCGCCAGGCGCTCGAGTTCCTCGCGTACCACGTCCCGGTCGTCGAAGGCGAGCCTGCGGTTACCGATGATCTGGCTGCGCTCGTGGCCCTTGCCCGCGATGACCACCACGTCGCCCCGTCGGGCCGTGGCGACGGCGTGGCGCAGCGCCTTGCGGCGGTCTGGGTCACTCAGGTCGGGGGCGCGGCTCATGCCTCTGATGATGTCGTCGATGATCTGTTGCGGGTCTTCGGAGCGCGGGTTGTCGCTCGTGATGATCACCCTGTCAGCCAGTCTCTCAGCGGTGGCCCCCATTTCCGGACGCTTGGCGCGGTCCCTGTCGCCGCCCGCGCCGAACACCACGGTGAGGCGCTCGTCGGTGAGGCTCCGGGCAGCCTGCAGCAACGCGGCCAGACCGTCGGGGGTATGGGCATAGTCCACTATCACCGCGAAGTCCTGTCCGGTATCTACGGGCTCGAATCGCCCCGCGACCGGTGCCGCTTCGGCCAGACCCGCCGCGACCGCGTCCGGGCTGAGGCCGAGCGACAAGGCGATCTCGGCCGCGAGCACGGCGTTGGTCCGGTTGAAGGCCCCCGCCAGGGGCAGGGTCACAACCTGGTCGCGCCAGCGGAACACGCTGGACCCGGCGTCGGCCTCCAAGACATCGATGTCGCGCTGGTCCACCTTCACCAGGGGCATCTCCGATGGGACCAACTCAACCAGACGGCGCCCCCATCCGCTGGTGACGTCCACTACGGCGCTCTCGGCCAGCTCGCGGGTGAACAGCCGGGCCTTGACCCCGAAGTAGTCGTCCATCGACCCGTGATAGTCGAGGTGGTCGTGGCCGAGGTTGGTGAACGCGGCCACACGGAACCGGCATCCGTCCACCCGGTGCTGGGCCAGGCCGTGCGAGGAGACTTCGACGACTGCGGCGCTCGCTCCGCGGTCCACCGACTCGGACAGGCTGCGCTGCAGGTCGGTGGCCTCGGGAGTGGTCAGAGTGCCGGTCAGGGTGCCGATCTCGACCGCGTCACGGCCGGCGGCCCTCAGCAGGCCTGCGGCCAGCCGGACCGTCGTGGTCTTGCCGTTGGTGCCGGTGACGCCCGCTAAGTCGAAGCGCCGGGAGGGATGCCCGTGTACCGCGGCCGCGGCCGGCCCGACCGCCCGGCGGACCGATGCCACGAGCAGGCAGGGCACCTTCGTCGGCACCGGGCGCTCCACGAGCAGAGCGGTAGCCCCGGCGGCGACCGCATCGGCAGCGAAGTGGTGTCCATCGCGGGTCGCGCCCGGGATGCACGCGAACAGGGCTCCTCCGGTGACACGCCGGCTGTCGTGCTCTACGTCGCCGACCTGGACCGCCGCCGCGTCGGCGATGTCCTCCGGGCGCCCGGTGTCGCCGGACGGGAGCAGGTCGGCTGGCAGCGATCGGGCCAGTTCGCCGAGGCTGGTCATGTCGTCGCCCCGCCGGTCATGGGCACGCCCCGCTGGTCATGTCTGCGACTCGCCGGAATCCGGCGACTGGTCGGCGAGCAGCGTCGATGGCGTGGGCACTACGGCCGGGTCTGCTCGGCGGCGCCCGCCACCGACGGTGTTCAATTCAGCGGGCACCCGCAGCTGGCGCAGGGCGTACTCGGCGATCCTGCTCACGGTCGGCGCGGCCAGCCTGCCTCCCGAGATGCGTTCGCCCTTGGGCTGGTCGATGATCACCAGCACTACCAGCGCTGGACCGTCATCGTTGCTCACGATCCCCGCGAAGGTGGCGGTGTGATGGCGGCCGATCAGCTCGTTCCTCTCGTTGACGCACTCGTACCCGATGTCGCAGGGCTGCCAGGCGGTGCCGGTCTTGCCGGCCATGGAGAAGCCTTCCACGTCGGCCTCTCGACCGGTACCCACTTCAACGACCGACGTCAGCATCCTCATCAGGGTTGCCGCCACCTCTCTACTGAGGACCCGCACCGGAGCCGGCCCCTCCACGGGTCCGTCGCCGGCGTCGTCGCCGGCGTCGTCGACGATCAGCTTCAGCGGCACCAGCACCCCGCCGTTGGCGATGGTGTTGTAGGCCTGGAGAATCTGCAGCGGGGTCACGGCCAAGCCCTGGCCGATGGCCATGTTGGGGAGGCTGAGACCGCTCCACTCGCTCAGCGGAGGCAGGATCCCCTTGGACTCTCCCTTGAAGACGAGGGCCGTGCGGGCCCCGAAGCCGAAGGAGCGCATGGTCTGGTACATCCGCTCCTCACCGGCCTGCAGGGCCATCTTGATGGTGCCGATGTTGGACGACCGAGCGACTATCTGTGTCGGTGTCCACTCCACGTCGGGATGGGTGGGAGTGTCCTCGAAGCGGTGCTCCCAGATGGTCAGGTACGACGGCACCTCGATGGTCACCTGCTCGGCCACCGCCCCGCTCGACAGCGCCGCGGCCGCGGTCACCGGCTTGAAGACCGAGCCGGGCTCGTAGCTCCACGTGGCGGCCAGGTTGTGCCGGGTGCAGTCGACGATGCCGTTGGAGCCCCTGGCCACATTGGCCATGGCGACGATCTCGCCGGTGGCCGGCAGCGCCACCAGGGCCACTCCTGATGAGGCCCCGGTGCCGGCGACGGCCTCCAGCATCATCGATTCGGCCTGGTACTGGACGTTGCGGTCGAGGGTGACGGTGATGTCTCGCCCCTCGGCCGGAGCGGTCACTTCGGAGAGACCCCCTGGGATGGTGGTGCCGTCTACCCCGACCTCCTTCATCACCCGGCCCGGGGTGCCCGCCAGATGCTCGTCGTAGGTCTCCTCGATGCCGCTCATGCCCGCGTGGTCGATGTTGACCCGGCCGACCGCGGCCAGTGCGGAGCAGCCGCCGTTGGGATGCTCACGCCGCGGTTCGGAGATGACCCTGATCCCCTCGATCCCGAGATCGCTGACCTGTTCTCCGACCTCGGCGTCGACTTGGCGCGCCACATAGCGGAAGGCGCCGTCGCCCTGCAGCTTGTCGAGCAGCACCTCCGCCTCGATTCCCATCACCTCGGAGAGAGCGGCGGCGACCTGGTGGGGATCCGAGATGATACGGGGGTCCGACACCACGGTGGCTGCCGGCAGCGACAGGGCGATGGCCCGCCCGTTGCGATCGAAGACCGTCCCGCGGGGCGCGGGCACGACGATCTCGCCGAGGGGGTTCGACACTTCCTCCAGGACTCGCGGATCGGGAGTGGCCTGCACGTCGACTATGCGGTAGACGAGCCCTCCCAGGGCGAGTGCCAGCACCACCAGGACGGTTACTACCCTGGGGCGAGTGACGAGCGGCAGTGGTGCCGTGGGCCGGGCTGCGCCGGTCGAGCCTGAGCGGCTGGGATGTCGCGCCGAGGCATCGAAACGCCGCCCGGGGGGCGTCATCCGGCCGTTTTCCCGAGTTCCGGGGCTTCTGGAAGCTGAGCGACAGGCGGGGTAGGCGGCCAGCCCGACGACCCGAGATTGAAGGGATCCTCCTCGGGTGGCAGAAGCTGGTGCGGACCGATCGGGGTGAGGATGGCCAGCTCGGCCGAGGGCACCAGGCCGGCGGAGTGCGCCTGATCGGCGAGGCCCTCCGGGGAGTCGAGGTAGGCGATCTCCGCCTGCAGCTTGTCGATCCGCTCGTAGCGCTGCTGGTTGCGCTCGAGCAGATCGTCAAGGGTGGCTTGGTTCTCTACGAGGACGGCGTGCAGCGCGGCGAGAGCCAGGCACATCCCGAACAGGCCCAAAGCCAGCACCGTGCCGATGCCGCCGATGGAGCGTCGGGTCCGGTCCGGCGAGCGGGCGACCTTGAGGTCCGGTGACGGCCGCTCGGTTCTCGGAGCGGGCGCACCGGCGGTCCGCACAGAAGCGCTCCGCTGAGACGGCGGTGCCATCAGTCATCCCGGGAGCGAGAGGCGTTCCACCGCTCGCAGTCGTGCCGCGCTCGCCCTGTGGTTGCCGGCCTTCTCCGACTCGGAGGGCGTGCGGGCCCGGCGTCCCAGCAGTCGCACGGTGGCTTCCGAGCCGGGCGGGGGCGGCAGGCCGGGCCGCGGCGGCGGGACCTCCCCTGCGGATTGCCTGAAGACGGACTTCACGATCCGGTCCTCTCCGGAATGGTAGGAGAGCACCGCGCAGCGCCCGGAGACCGAGAGCCGCTCGATGGCGCCGGTCAGGGCGGTCTCGAGGATGTCCAACTCGTGGTTCACCTCGATGCGCAGGGCCTGGAAGGTGCGCCGGGCGGGATGGGCGCGACGGCGCCCGGGAGCGGGCACGGCCCCGGCCACGACCCGGGCCAGTTGGGTGGTGGTGGCGAAGGGTCTGCCGGCGACGATGGCGGCGGCGATGCGGCGGCACTGCCGCTCATCGGCGTTGCGTCGAAGGATCGAGGAGAGGGTCCGCTCATCGGCGTGATTGACGATGTCTGCCGCGGTTACATCGGTGGAGGGGTCCATCCGCATGTCGAGGGGACCGTCGAGGCGGTAGCTGAAGCCGCGTTCGGCCCGGTCCAACTGGGCCGAGCTGACCCCGAGGTCGAACAGGCAGGCTGAGATCTCGCCTACGCCGATCTCGTCCAGCACGTCGCCGAGTGCATCGAAGCGGGCGTGACGCAGGACGACCCGGCCGCCGTGGCCGGCGAGCCGCTCGGCCGAGGCTCTCAGCGCGGCGGGGTCGCGGTCGAGCCCGAGCAGCCGCAGGTGCGGGGCGCGGGCGAGAAGAGCGTCGGCATGGCCGCCTCCGCCCACGGTGGCGTCGACGACGAGGCCGTCGGGCACCTCGGTCAGTACCTCCACCACCTCGCGGCGCATGACCGGTTGGTGGTAGGCACCGGCGCCCTCTCCGGTGCCGGCCGTCATGTCGGGAGGGCCGGCTGGATTGGCTGGGTGTGCCCGGTCATCTGCAGTTCCCCGACCGACGGCGCACGTCGGGATTTCTCCCCCGATCGAGCTAATGGCAAGCGGGCGGAGTACGGGTCTTCCATCTGCCAATCGGGGAACTGCACATGACCGGGCAGCCCTTCGGTGACTGCTTCGGTGTCGGTGGTTGGTTTGGTCTTGGGTTGGGTGCGGGTAGTCGGGTCGGTGTCGGGGGTGGGCCTGCTGGAGCGGGAGCCAGCGATCAGACACTGGCGATACCCCTTCCGTGCGTGATGGCGTCGGCCAGGCGCTCGGTGCCCACCGACTGGACCTCTGCCCAGCGGTCGGGGTTCCAGACCTCGATGCGGCGGATCATTCCGGTGACGATCACTTTGCGCTCGAGTCCGGCGGCGTCCCGCAGGTGGGGCAGGATCCTCATGCGGCCCTGGGCGTCGGGCACCACGAAGTCGGCCTGGGCCGCGAAGCTGCGCAGCGCGTTGATATCCACTTGCTCGCCGCCCACCTGCGTCCGGAGTTGCTCGGCGGTCTCGGCGAACTCGTCGACGGGCAGGATGCCCACACAGGAGTCGAGCGCGGTGATGTAGGCGCCGCCGGCCAAGTGGCTGCGGAACCCCGACGGCAGGATCAGCCGGCCCTTGCCGTCCAGGGTGTGCTCGTGAACGCCGACGAATAGGGTGCGATGGCCGGTCATGGTTGACGCTCACGCCCTCGGCCCGAGTCCGGTCGCTCCCATATACTCCACAGCCAACCACTGTACTCCCTTTTGCACCACAGCGCAAGTCAAAAAGCGCGCCAAGACAAGCGCCTGATGACGTGCGAACTTGCGAGGCTGCTACCGGCTGTCTCTCGCCTGCGCCTCCAGGGCTCCGAGCAGGGCCTCGGTCAAGCCGGCCTCCGTGGCCGGCACCGAGCCGCAGCGCCTCGCCATCACCGCCCGGCCGGTCTCGCGATCGGCTGCGGTAACGTCCAGGAGCTCGATCTCGTCGAGACCGCGAGCGTCAGCCTGGATGCTCGACGCGCTGTCCGCGTGCCCCAGCCGGGCCGTGGTCTGAATGCGGACCCGCGATCGGGTGCGGCGCTGGCTGACTCCGACGACCTTGCGCCCGCCGGCGAAGACCTCCCCGGGGCCGGATCCGGCGAAGCACACCAGCCTCCCCCACCGATCGGCTACGAGCCGGCCTGAATGGACCGAGATCGGTTCGGCCACGAAGGGCTCGATCACCGCGGACCAGAGCTCGCCCACCCATTGAGCGGTGTAGGCCACATCGTCGCTCCACAGCGGGTCGGAGGCCGGGACGAAGAAGTCCACCCACACCTGGCCTCCCGGACGCAGCAGCACCGCTCCCCCACCGCTGCGACGCCGAAGGATCTCCGTGCCCGCGGCCGCCGCCCGGATCTGATCCGCAGTCTCGAGACTCTGGGTGCTCCCCAGCACGAGTCCCGCGCCGGTGACGGTGTGGATCCTGGCCAACCTCGTGGCAGTTGTCGGGGGCTCGGCCGACTCGAGCAATTCCGACACCGGGCCCTGCAAGCGCTGCACCGTCCAGCGGCAGCCGCGCTGCGCTCTCGGGTCCGGCCTGTCCGGCCCGCTCACGCGGTGCGGAGATCGCTTCGTGGCTGCAGGTAGGCCGTCCAGACATCGGGCACGCCTCCGGCCGCGATCTCGACCCAGGTCGACGGCGACGGTGGCTCGGGACGCCGCCGGAGTCGCATGCCGCTCTCGCTGGGCAGGCGGTCCCGCTTCTTGGCGTTGCAGCGCCGGCAGGCGGCTACCACGTTCTCCCAGGTGTGCTTCCCGCCGCGGCTGCGGGGCACCACGTGATCCATCGTCTCGGCCCGGTCGCCGCAGTACTGGCAGGAGTCCCGGTCCCGTGCGAACACCGCCCGCCGGTTCGGGGAGCGGTGCCGGGGACGGGGCACGCTCACATAGTGGCTCAGCCGAACCACCGAGGGAACCTCCACCGATCGTCGCTCCGAGCGGAAGGCCCGGCCCGCAGCGTGCAGCATCTCTACTTTCTCGGCCAGGACCAGGCACACGGCCCGTCGCGCGCTAACCACCGCCAGCGGCTCGAAGGTGGCGTTGAGAACCAGCACCCCGGACATCGGGGGCAGGCTAGCCGGATCGGAGCAGTGTCCTAGAGGCCGAGCGGTTCTGGGTCCGGCACCAATCCAGCCAGACGACTATGTCGGCTGGCGAAGGCGCCACACCAGGATCGCCGTACATGGTCTCGGACCTGAAGCGGGTGAGCTCCGGCGTAGGCAACGGGATGAACGGGGGCCGGCGCCACCAGCGGTCGGGGGCGAAGCGGGCCAGTTGAGCGAGGGCGGTCGGCCATAGCCGGGGCCGGACGGCTACAGCCCGGGCCGACCGGAGGACCACCCTGGCAGCAAACATGGCGCCCACACCGGCCAAGCCTAGGGGCCGAGTGGATACGCTGGCCCGGCGATGGGACACTTTGATGAGCAGTTCGAGCTCATCCGCCAGAACATCGAGCTCGCCGTCAAGGGCAAGGGCGAGGTCATCGAACTGCTGGTACTGGCTCTGGTGTGCGGGGGCCACGTGCTGATCGAGGATGTGCCCGGCGTGGGCAAGACCACGCTGGGCAAGGCGCTGGCCCGCAGTGTCGATGTCAGCTTCGGCCGGATCCAGTTCACTCCCGACCTGCTTCCGGTCGACATCACCGGAACGTCGGTGTTCAACCGGGCCGCCGGAACATTCGAATTCCGGCCCGGGCCGGTGTTCTCGAACATCGTCCTGGCCGACGAGATCAACCGTGCTTCCCCCAAGGCCCAGTCGGCACTGCTGGAGGCCATGGGCGAGCAGCAGGTGACCATCGACGGCGTGACCAGGCGCCTCGAGCCGCCGTTCACGGTCATAGCAACGCAGAACCCGCTGGAGTACGAGGGCACCTACCCGCTTCCGGAGAGTCAACTGGACCGCTTCCTCATGCGCCTCGAAGTGGGCTATCCGGATCGCGAGTCCGAGGATGCGATCCTGATGGACAGAGGCGCCCAGGAGCCTGTCGATCTCATCGGGCCGGTCGCCGACGGGGCCGTCGTCCGGTGGATGGCCGAACGGCTGGAGGAGGTCCATGTCTCGGGCGCGCTGCGTTCGTACCTGCTCGAGGTGGCCGGTGCCACCCGCCGCCATCCCGGCTTGTCGCTGGGCCTGTCCCCCAGGGGTGTGCTGGCCTTTCTGAGGGTGGCGCGGGCCAGGGCGGCCTCGCTGAACCGCGACTTTGTCACGCCCGACGACATCAAGGCGCTGGCCCCGTCCATGCTGCCGCACCGGCTCCTGCCCAAGCCCGACAGCCGGGTGCGGGGTGTGCGGTCCAGCGACATCGTCACCGAGATCATCGACTCCGTGCCCGTACCCCGCAAGGGAGCCTGAGGCCGAGCGGATAGCGAGCAGCTGTGAACACCATCGCGAGACGCCGAGCGAGGCCGTGGCCCGAGCGGCCCGTGAGCGCAGCGAACAAGAGCGGGAGGCACTGACATGCCGACCCCGGTCGGCTGGAAGCTGCTGGGGGCGGGGGTCGCTGCGGTCGCAGGCGGGCGGGTCTTCGGGATCCTGGAGCTCTACGTCGTCGGGGCCACGGCCGCCGTCGCGGTGGTGATGGCCCTGGCAGTGCGCCTCGTCCATCCGTCCCGGCTGTCTGTCAGGCGGCGGGTCTCCTCCGCGATGGTGGCCGTCTCCGAGCCGCTGGACGTGCGACTGGAGGTGGAGAACCGGGCCCGCCTGCCGTCCCCGACCGTGCGCATCTCCGATCAGGTCAGCGGCGCGGACGACGCTCGCGTCCGTGTGGCGCCGGTGCCGGGCGGATCTGCGGTGGCAAGGAGCTATCGCCTGCATCCTGCATGCCGCGGTGTCCTGGAGATCGGTCCCACACTCGTCGAGGACGGCGACGCGTTGGGACTGGCCCGCCGGCGCCACACGCACAAGAGCCGCACACGCGTGATCGTGCACCCACCGATCGAGCAGCTGGCGTCGCCGCGCCTGCCGGTCGGCGGTGATCTGTCCCTGCCCGTCGAGTTCCGCCGCCGGTCGCTCGGGCTCACCAGCGAGGAGTTCGATGTCCTGCGCCCCTACACCGAGGGCGACGATCTCCGCCACATCCATTGGCGCTCGGCAGCCCGGCTCGACGAGTTCGTCGTGCAGCGGTTCCAGCCTTCCCGCCCGGGGAGCATGACGGTCGTGATCGACACCCGTCCACCCGGCGATGCCGCCGCGGTGCAGGATCGCACCACCTCGGTGGCCGCGTCGATCGTCACCGCGGTGCTTCGCTCCGGCGACGAGGCCCGGATCCTCACCACCGACGGCCGCGGCACTCCGCGGCTCGCCCACCCCTACGACATCGGTGCTGCACTGGAGTTCCTGGCCATGCTGGAAGGCGGGCGGCCCACTATCGAGACCACCACGACGGACGGAGCATCGCTTGTGGTGGCGGTCACCGCGTCCGGTGACGCCATCGACGACGCGGGCGCCCGCCATGAGTTGGCCCGGCGCCTCGGCGCTTCGCTGGTCGTCACCCACGGCACCGGCGGCCGCGGGCCGGCCTCGCCGGCCGCGGACCTCGAGGGCCGCTGGATCCACCTGACCGGCCCCGGCCAGCTTCCGGGCCTGTGGCGGCTGGCCGCAGTGGCCGGTCGCATGGTCCCAGCCCACCTGTGAGCTCTGCGAGACCGACGTCGGGCGGGGCCCGCGGCGCTGCCTACGACTGGTTGGCGGAGGCTGCCCTGGTCTCGGTGACCGTCGTCGTCGGGGCCGGCATGTCTCGGCTGTTCACCGACGGACCCTTCCTCTCCGACGTCCTGACGCTTGCGGTCGTGGCTCACGTGATCGCGGCCGCGGCCCGGCGCGCCCGGTTGCCGGTGCTGGCGGCCGGACTGGTCTGCGGCGCCAGTCTGGCGGTGACTGCCACCGTGCTGCTCTATCCCTCCACGGCCTGGCTGGTGCTGCCCACGGTCGACACCGTCGGTGCGGCGCGCGATCACCTGGTGGATGGCTGGAGCGTCCTCAATGCCTCGTCGGCGCCGGTCGCGCCGGCACCGGGCCTGGTTCTGAGCGCGGCCGCGACGCTGTCGGCCGGCGCCTTCCTGGCCGACACGGCCGCCTTCCGCATGCGTGCCGCGGTCAACGCCGTCGTTCCGACCTCAGCGGTGTACGGGTTCACGGTGGCGGCCGGAACGGGAGACGGGGCGGTGAGGCACGGAGCGCTCTTCAGCGGGGCGGTCGGAGCCACCATGGTCGCCCTCTGGCTGCGCAACCGGCGGGTCGATACCTGGATCGAGCCCAGGCCGGGACGGGGCACGGTGGCCATGGCCCGGGCCGGGAGCGCGGCGCTGATGCTGGCTGTGGTGTCCGGAGCCGTCGCCGGCCCGTGGCTTCCGGGAGCGAGCGCGGAGCCGTGGGTCGATCTCGCCGAGTTCGAAGTGACCGACGCCGCGCCGTGGGTCGACCCTCCCAGCCCGCAGCCCGAGCCGTGGGCCGATTTCGAGTTGCGATCGACGGCTGCCGGATCGCCGTCCGGTTCGGACGGGAATCCGTCCGGTCCGAGAGTTCTCGTCAGTCCGCTCGTCCAGATTCGCAGCCGTCTGGTCGAGCTGTCCGATCGTGAGCTGTTCACGGTGGAGGTGCTCCAGGATGAGCGCCAGTACTGGAGGCTCACGTCGCTCGACGAGTTCGACGGGAACGGGTGGGGGGCCCGCTCGGACTACGCCGACGCGACCGGACCTCTGGAGGGCACGATCGATCCGGCGACGGCCGGGGCGGCCATCGTCCAGACGGTGTCGCTGTCGGGACTGGGCAACTCCTACCTGCCGGTGGCCTTCGAGTTGCGAAGGGTCATCGACGACGGCGGGGTGGCGCTGGAGTACGAGACCGCCTCGGGTTCGCTGATCAAGGCACGGCCGGCCGCACTGAGCGGACCCAGCCGCTTCACCTACTCAGCGGAGTCGGTGGTTCCCGCGATCGCCGATCCTGACCGGCTCCGCGCCGTCGACGCCTCGGCTCTCGACCCCGACTTCCTGGCCTCCAACACGCAGCTTCCCGACGATGCACGCCGGGTCGTGCTCGATGAGGCGCAGCGGGTCACCGCGGGCAGCCGTTCGGACTACCACCGGGCTCTGCTGCTGCAGGACTACTTCCGGCTGGACGGCGGGTTCCGGTACGACCTGCAGGTGCACTCCGCCCACGGCGTCGACAGCCTCGAGAAGTTCCTGTTCGACGTCCGCGCCGGCTACTGCCAGCAGTTCGCGACGGCCTACGCGGCGATGGCCCGCAGCGTCGGCCTGCCGACCCGGGTGGCGGTCGGCTTCACTTGGGGGGAGTGGGACTCGACACGGGGCGAGCAGGGGGCTTACGTCGTGCGGGGCAAGCATGCCCATGCCTGGCCCGAGGTCTACTTCGCGGGCGCCGGCTGGGTCCGTTTCGAACCGACCCCGGGCCGGGGCGCCCCTGGAGACTTCGCGGTCACCGGCCATGTCGCCAATCAGGCCGGCCTCCAACCGCCGGGCGAGTTGGGCGCCCCCCAGCCGGGCGCCGCGCCGTCCGGCGGGTCCGGCGACGCGGCTGGATCCGGCTTCGCCGGATTGAGGAGCCCGCTTGATGAGGATTCAGCCTCCGGATCGGACGCAGCCGAACGGTCGGCCGGGGCCGGAGACCACGCCGGCCCCTTCGGGCAAGGAGTCCCGCGTCTGGTGGCGGTTGGCGTTCTGGTGCTGGCCGCGGCGGCGTTGATGCTGGGGTCGGTGCCGGTGCTGCGCCGCCTGAATCGCCGCCGGGTCCGGGCTCGACTGGCCGGCGACCCGGCTGGCCTGATCGAGGAGTGGTGGGGCGACGCGGTCGAGGCACTGGCATTGGCGGGTCTCGCCCCCAGGACGTTCGAGACGCCCCTCGAGTTGGCCCGGCGGGTGGCGGCGGCCCGTGGCGAGGTCGGCCCCGTCTCCGAGCTTGCGACCCTGGCCACGCATGGGCGCTACGCCCTCAACACCTCCGACTCGATGGCGGTCCGCGCCGGAGTCTTGGGGTCGCGGGTAGTCGCCGCGTGCCGTCGCCGGGCGAGCATGTCGAGCCGGTTGGTCGCGGCCTTCGACCCGTCGACGCTCTTCCGAGCCAAATCCCTGTAGTCGAGGACCTCAGCGGTCCTTGACCACAGGAATTTCGGGAGAGTGGGTCAGTCGCCGTTGCGGTTGTCGCGGTCGTAACGGTCCCTCATCCGGGAGCCGGCGCCGCCCACCACATGGCGCAGCCGTCCACCCCGCATGGACTCCGTCATCTGGCCGAGCCCGGCCTTCCCGACCCGGCGGGCATTGCGCTCCAGGAACAGCAGCGACAGGAGCATCACGAGGAAACCGCCGAAGGACAGCAGGACCGATGTGGACAGCAGCCACACCATGAGCACCACCCCGGCCAGGAGGCCGAGCGCGGCCCACTTGATGCTGCGGAACGCGTGGGTGTAGACGGTCGTCTCGGCTACCTCGCGAGCCAGTTCGGGGTCGCTCTCGTAGAGGTGCGACTCGATCTCGCTGAGGATGCGCTGTTCGTCCTCTGACAACGGCACGCCATCACCTCCGGCACCGTTGGCGTGTGCAGCAGCCGTGCATATCTGCCTTGACGATAGCCGGATTCGAGTGTCCCGCGTCAAGCCATTTCCGGCTGTTCGGGTTGACTGCTTCTAGCCGGATCGCGGATCGGCAGCGTCGGGTCCCCAGCGCTGATCGGGGTCCAGGGGCGACCGCAGGCCTCTGTCGCCGCGGACGGCGGCTGCGGGGCCGATCGAGGACGCACCGAAGCGGTCCCGTATCTGGTCGGTCACCTGCTCGGCTGCGTCGTGGGCCTGGGCGCCGTCGGTGAAGGACAGTTGCTGGGTGGAGGCCTCGACCAGTCCCGAGGCTCCCACTCCCAGCAGGCGCACGCCCGGCGTGACGTCGATGGCGGCGAGCAGATCGCGGGCCGCGGCCACGACTTCGCGGGAACTGTCGGTGGGGTCGGGCAGCGTCACCGAACGGGTGATGGTCTTGAAGTCTCCGAAGCGCACCTTCAGCACGATGGTGCGAGCCACGAGGCTGGACGCCCGCAGCCGCCGCGCCACAGCGTCGCCCAGGCGGGTCGCCTCTGCCTGGAGTTCCGATCCGGTATGAAGATCCCGGGGGAAGGTCTCCTCGTGGCTGATCGAGCGGGGCGAGCGGTTCACCACCACCGGCCGGTCGTCGATGCCGTTGGCCAGTTGGTGGAGCTGTCGGCCGGCGGCCGCGCCCAGCGCGGCCACGAGCGACGGTTCCGGCAGGGAGGCCAGGTCGCCCACCGTCTCGACGCCGAGCCGCGTCAAGCGCCGCGACGTGGCCGGCCCCACGCCGAACAGCGCGGTGACCGGCAGCGGATGCAGGAAGTCGAGCTCGGTGCCGGACTCGACGACGTGAACTCCCGTACCCCACACCACTCCGGATGGTCCGACTCGGGGCTTGGCCCGCTCGGTGGCCAGCTTGGCCATGAATTTCGTGGAGGCCACTCCCACCGAGCAGGTGAGCTGCTCCTGGTCCAGGATCCGGCCGCGGATCCGGGCAGCCAGCTCGGGGGCGGGCCCGAGGAGCCTGGCCGCGCCCCGCACGTCCAGGAAGGCCTCGTCCAGTGACAGGGGCTCCACCAGGGGGGTCACGTCGGTGAGTATGGCCATCACCCGCTCGGACACCTCGCCGTAGTGGGAATGGTCGCCGGGCAGGAAGACGGCATGGGGGCACAGCCGGCGGGCCCGGACCGACGGCATGGCCGATCCGATCCCGAAGACCCGGGCCTCGTAGCTGGCCGCGGCCACCACCCCCCGGCTGCCGGTGCCGCCCACGACTACCGGCTTTCCCCGCAGTTCGGGACGGCGTCTCACCTCGACCGCGGCGTAGAAGGCGTCCATGTCCACATGGAGGAACCCGACCGTTCCGTCGGGCGGACGCCCCTTGATCTCCGTGCTCACCAGTCGCCCCGGCACCTGCGGCGCACGGCCCCAGTCTGCCAGCCCGCAGTGACACCGTTCGCAAGGGTGGCTCGCACGCAGTGAGCGTTCCCCGGCTCCCCTAGTGGAGCTGCGGTTGGTGTTGGGCGACCTGGACCCGCCGCAGGGTGGCTCGGGCCTGCTTGGGTCCCGACGGCCCGGCCCGGCTTCCGTTGGCGGCAATTGCGGCCAGGTCTGGAGACCTTGCGGGCGGCGCCTGAGGCGCAAACTCCGGCCGCGGATCGGGAGGGGATCGCAGCGATGGGGCGTCGGGCAGGTGGGCGGGGTCGTAGTGGGTGCGGTCCGGCGGCGCGATGGTGTTCTTGCCGTCTCCGGCGCTGGTGATGGTCCAGCCGTGGTCGTGAATATTGCTGTGGCAGTTCCAGCACAGCGGTATGAGGTTGTCGAGGTCGGTCGTCCCGCCCAGCGCGAAGGGGTCTTTGTGGTGGGCCTGAATCCGTAGCTGGTCGGTCTCATCGCAGCCCGCGCAACCGCCGTAGAGGGCGATCAGCGCCTGGAACTGGGCCTCGGTGGCCCGGCGGATGTTGCGGCCCTTCCAGAAGGGGCACTCCCTTGGCGCTGAGCACCAGCCCGAACAGCGACGAGTCGCCGGCGAGCCTGCCGATCAACAAGGTAAAGGGGGCAGAGGCTCGCCGTCGGCGGTGTTGATCATGAACTTCTCGGTCTCGGCATCGAGCTGGGCGACGAGAGCGATGTCCGCAACGGGCTTCGCTCCGGCTGCACCGGAGGCGCCCCTAGTGAGGTTGTCCAGCGCGTCGGCCATGCACTGCGAAAGAGTGCGGGCTGTGCCCCGCCGGCGTTGGCCCGCTTATGGTCGGCGCCGCGCAGGCGGTGGGCTTCTGTGTCAGATCCGTGGCCTCATAGTTGGATGATGTTGACGGGGGTTCCGGCTTCTTTGGCTAGGGTTTCTATGGCGTCGGCGGTTTCTTGTTCGCCAGTGATGGTGATTTGGGTGGTTTGGTTGATGTGGGAGATCTTGCCTTCCTCCAGCCGGTTGGACAGCTCGCGCAGGAGATGCACTAGGTCGGCGTCAGGGTCGTCAAAGTTGACGGCGGTGTTGATGTTGAGGGTGAGTTGCCAGTGCCTGACCTCGGCTTTTGGGGTGTCGGGCTGTGGGTCGGGCTTGTCTGGCTCGTCAGGAACGGATGACTGCGCCTGCGCCAAGGGCTGGGTGGCGCGGCGGACGCGGATGTTGTGGGCGGCGAGGTTGATGTCGTTGCGGGCGTGGACCGGGTAGACGACGCCGTCGGGGTTGGCCAGTTCGATGTCGCCTTTGGCGATGGCGTCGTAGATCGCGTCTTGCAACTCTGACGCGCCGGTGGGCAGCAGCGGCTTGTGGGGGTTGGACCAGAAGCTGTCGCGGATCTCCGAGATCGGGCAGCCGTAATCGTTGTCGCGCAGGTTGTGGAGCAGCACCTTGCGGTTGAACTCGCCGGGGTTGAACGCCTTGCGGCGTTCGCGGAGCTCCTCCCACACGTCGGAGCCGTTGAGGGCGCTTTGGGTGTCCTTGCGGAGCCGCAGGAACTCGACGTCGCGCTCGTATTCGCCTTTGGGGGCGAGGTAGATGATGTGCTTGTAGCACTGGCGCACCATGCCGTCGAGTCGCTTCTTGGCTTCTCTCGCGTCGTCCTGGGCCTGCTTGTGCATGTCGTTGTCGGCTTTCACGGCGGGATGCTCAGCGACCCGCTGGCGGGCGATCCATTCGGAGGCGAGGCCGCGGGCCTGGGCGCGCACTGCGGTGTTGGCGCAGGCGAACACCGCCGATGACGCCCATTGGACGCTCATCGGGTTCGGGTCGACGCCCATGGCGGCCGCAGTCGCTTCGCGGGTGGCGCTGTCGTCGCCGTTGAACAGCGAGAACCAGCGCGAGTCCAAGATGACAAGCCTGGTCTGGTGCTTGTTGTCGATGCCTGCCTGGGAGAGCACCTCACGGCAGGCCTGCGCGGTGGCTCCCCCGTCGGGAGCGTCCCCTCCGTCGGCATGCACGATGCTGTTGAACGGTCCCGAGGAGGCGAGAGCGAAGGCCCGCTCGGTGATGGCGCGGTCGCGGTCGCGGTCGCTGACGGTTTTCTTCTCGGCCCGGGTCAGCATCGCCAGCGTCTTGCGGGTTTCGAACACCCACCGCTTCGGCGCGCCGCCCCGTCCCGGCAACGAGTCCACCGACGCCGCACCCGCCTCGGTCTCCAACAGCTCCGCGGCGACCGTCTCGGCGTCTCCGGTGCCGTAGGCGCCGCCGGGAACGAACGAAGCCGCGAATAGCTCCGCCTCGGTCGCGCCGCGAGCACCGCCCGCGCGCGGGCACAGCGACCTCACGAACAGGGCAGTCGCCATCCGCTCCGCGGCGTGAGGGTTGTGGTCGCGCCAGCCCTCTGCGCGGGCCGCGTCGAGGCGGCTGGCCGCTCCCCGGTCGTGAGCGGCACCATCTGGACCTCGCTGGAGTTCGCGTCCCTCGCCACGAACAGGTCCACGCCCTCAGCACGCGGCACGACGCCCCGCACCACGACGACGCCGGTCTCACCAGGAAGCCTCACCCGCTGCCCCGCTTCCAAGGCGGCTGACGCCACCTGTGGCTGCACCGCCGTCATCGCCGCCCCGACCTAGCGACCACGGCCATCCGCGAACATGCCGACACATGAGAAGCAGCCATCCAGGGGAAGAGATCCATGTCGTTCGGTCGAGCCTCCGACGAAGCGAGCTAGGCCCAGCATTCTCGCACACTCGCTCACGGGATCACTGCCTGTACCAACTCTCGGTGGCGAAGAGTTCGTTGTTCTTGTCACACGGTTCTGGTGGAATGTTCGGAGTACCTCAATTGCACATGGAATATGGGCTGGCTCAACGGAAGGGGGATCCAGATGCTCCAGATGCCGACGTCGTGCGATCCCGATGCACCAAGCGTGCGGGGGCTTCGGAAGCGCCGTCCTCAACGCCGCCGCGGCGAGGAGGAGCCGCTTCATGATGCCGTGGTGGCAGTCGCGGGCAGGCCGTGGCCAATAGCCTGGGAGTCTGTGACGATAGAAGGGCCCGCTGCGGCATTGGACATGTCGGAGGCCGAGGGGTGAGCCGCCGTATCGTCCTCGCGGACTTCTTCTCGGGATGCGGCGGGACGTCGCGAGGCTTCGCCGATGCCGGCATCGTGCCGGAACTTGCCATCGACTGGGATCCCGACGCGGCGGCCTCCTTCCGGCTGAACTTCCCCACCACAGCCATCCTCGAACGGGACATTCGTGACCTGGAGGTTGACGAGGTCGAGGCTGCGCTGCAGCTTCCGGGGGATCCGATCCGGCTCTTCGCCGGGTGTGCACCGTGTCAGCCCTTCGCCGGACACCGCCACGAGCCGACGCATCGGGACAGCCGCTCGTTCCTCCTACTCGAGTTCCTCAGGTTCGTGGAGGCCCTGAACCCCGAGTTGATCTTCGTGGAGAACGTTCCAGGGATGCAGCGCCTGTCGGCGTCTCGGGGCCCTCTGGCCGAGTTCGTGGACGAGGTCTCCAAGACGCACCACGTCTCGCACGGCACGATCTCCAGCGCCGACTACGGGGTGCCGCAGACCAGACGGCGCCTGGTGCTGGTGGCGAGCCGCCTCGGGCCGATCGACATCCCCCGTGCCACCCACGGCCCCGACACCGACAATCCGCACTCGACGGTCCGAGAGTGGATCAGCGGCCTGCCTCCGCTCGCGGCCGGGCAAGCGGACCCTGAGGTTGAAAGCCACCGGGCCATGCGGCTGTCGAAGTTGAACCTCGCCCGCATTCGGGCGACGCCTGAGGGCGGCGACCGACGGAACTGGCCTGAGCATCTCTGGCCCGACTGTCACCGGGGCGGCTTCGACGGCCACACCGACGTGTACGGCCGGCTGAGCTGGGACCAGCCAGCACCGACGCTGACCACGAAGTGCATCAGCTACAGCAACGGGCGCTTCGGCCACCCGGACCAGGACCGGGCGCTCAGCGTCCGCGAGGCGGCGCGGCTGCAGACATTCCCCACCGAGTTCAGGTTCTTCGGGAGCTTGGCCTCACAGGCGAGACAGATCGGCAACGCGGTCCCGGTCGTGCTCGCACGTCGCTTCGGTGACCACCTCATGGAGCACGCCGAGACGTTCGCGGGCACGCCGACCGGCAGCGCCCAAGGCCCGTGTGCGCCGGGGAGTGACCGCGACCCCGAGATCACAAGGCAAGCGGCATGACCGCGTTCCGGGCTCGGGCTCGGGCGGTCGACATGCTGGGACGACAGCAGATCGCCAATCTCCCCACGGCGCTCAGCGAGCTGTTCAAGAACGCCCACGACGCGTACGCCACCATCGCTACCGCCGACTTCCTCCGCGCGCAAGACCTCCTGGTGGTGAGTGACGACGGCGTCGGGATGGACCGCGAGACGTTCGAGCGCGCCTGGCTCACGATCGCGACCGAGTCGAAGTTGGGACGCGACTCGACGCCGCGGCCCGCAGGGATGACCCCGAGAGTTCAGCTGGGAGAAAAGGGCATTGGCCGGTTCGCCATCGGAGCCCTAGGCAGCCAGGTCCTGGTCGTGTCCAAGCGGGACAGCTGCCCGGCGGTCGCTGCGCTGGTCAACTGGAAGATGTTCGAGCTTCCCGGCATCGACTTGGACGAAGTGCCCGTCGGCTTGGTGGAACTCGACGGCGATCGGTTGACCGCGGCCGATGTGGCCCTTCTGAAGGCACCGCTGGCGGAGGCCGTGAACCTCTTCCGGCGGCGCGGCAGCGCGACGGAGTGGACTCAGGCACTGGACGGCATCCAAGCGACGTTGGACGCGCTGCCGGACGACCCTTACGAGACCGTGCCTGGACTGGGGCCGCTCGGCTCCGCAGGGACCGTGTTCCTAGTCTCTTCGGTCTCGGAGGATCTGGCCGCGGAGATCGGCATGCCCGGATCCAAAGAAGCATCGCTGTTCGAGAGGACGTTGCACGGCTTCACTGACGCCTGGCTCGGCGAGGCTTCCACCCCCGACTTCGCCGTAGATTTCATGGATCACCGCGGCGGCGGCGACTCGGAGAGCCTGCTGCGGCCCGACGACTTCTTCGAAACGGCGGACTTCGAGCAGGCGGACCACCACATCCACGGCGAATTCGACGAGCACGGCGACTTCATCGGCACGATCAGGATCTTCGACGAGGAGGCCGCGGACCTCCATGTCAGATGCCCGGACTCGCGGCGGCCGCGTTGCGGGCCGTTCACGTTCGAACTCGGAGTGGTGCAGGGCAACGCCAGCGATTCGAGGCTGGACCCCGAGGCGTTCGGGTCCATGAACACCAAGCTGAAGCGACTCGGCGGCCTGTACGTCTATATGGACGGGATCAGGGTGCAACCGTATGGCCGGCCCGACGTCGACTACCTAGAGATTGAGGAGCGACGGACCTTGGGGGCCGCGTACTACTACTTCTCCTACAGGCGGATGTTCGGCGCGGTCAGCCTCACAAGCGAACAGAACCCTGGCCTGCACGAGAAGGCGGGCAGAGAGGGATTCACGCGCGGCCGCGCCTACTCAGACTTTCGGGAACTCCTCATCAACCTGCTAAAGCAGTTGGCTGCCGAGTACTTCCGACCCGATGCCCCGCAGGTTCGCGCCTACGAGCAGGGTCGAGAGCGCTTGGCTAGAGAGGACAGGCTCCGCAAGGAACGCGAGAAGCAAGCCGCGGCGGGACGCAGACAACTGCGATCACAGCTGGCATCAGCCGTCGAGTATCTGTCCGAGACGGACTTCCAAGGACGGGCTTCGGAGATAGTCGAGGACCTCAGTACGCAGCTTGCGGCAGCCGATCGCCTTCAACCGGCGACGAGGCAGGTCGCACAGGCGAGACGAGCCCTGCGCCAGTTGGTGGCACCGCTTGGGTTCGACGAGCCGGAGGGCTTCGCGCTGTCGAGGCCGATGCGCCAAGACATGATGCTCGTCGAGCGCGGGGCGGCTGACGTTGAGGAGTCGTACGTACGGCCGGCCCTCGATCTGGTCGACGACCTGGCGGGGGGCACGGAGGCTCGCCTGGCGGCACGCGAGGCAGACGAGCAGGAACGAGACCGGTTCGTCAAGCGGAGGATCGCGACGGCAACGGAGCAGATGGCCGACGCCCAAACTGAAGCCGACCGGGCCCTGTCAGCGTTGAACACGAACGCAACCTCCACGCTCCAGACGTTGCGAGCGGACTTCGACAGGCGCCTTGCAGGCATAGCCCGTCCGAGCGGCTCGGCAAGCACAGGCTGGATCCGCGAGCAGGCGGAGTTCGAGCAGGAACTGGACTCGCTGGCGGCCGACTCCCGAAGGGCGCTCACGCGCGTCGCGAATCTCATTCGAGCGAGCGACGTAGTGTTCACCAGCGGCGCCCCGGCGCCGACGGAGCTCGCGGCCGCCGCCGACGCCGAGATCGTTGAGTTGCGTGCCCAGGCTGACGACCAACTCGAATACGTGCAGCTGGGCATGGCGCTGGCCGTGGTCGACCATGAGTTCCGAGCGACGGTCGCGAGCATCCGAAGCGATGTGCGACGGGTCGGATCCTGGGCGAAGAAGAACCCGCAACTCGTGGGACTCTACGAAGACCTGCGACGAGACTTCGACCATCTCGACAGCTACCTCACGCTTCTGACTCCGATGCAAAGGAGACTGAGGCGCGCCAAGACGACCATCAAGGGCAGCGACATCTACCGCTTTCTCGACGAGCTCTTCCGTGAGCGCCTTCGAGTCGCACACACCGAGATCCGGGCAAGCCGGCAGTTCGAGGCTGCCAAGATCACCGGCTACGCTTCGACGTTCTATCCGGTGTTCATCAACCTCGTCGACAACAGCCTGTATTGGATCCAAGGCACTGGACCGCACGCTTCCGAGAGCATCATCGAGTTGAGCACGCGAGGGGACACGCTCGTCTACCGGGACACCGGGCCGGGCATTGCCGAGGATATAGCCGACCGGGTGTTCGACTTCGGCTTCACAACCAAGCCAGGGGGCAGCGGCCTGGGCCTCGCCATCGCCAGCCAGGTACTAGACAGGGCCGGCTGGTCTATAGCCCTGGGAAGCCGCGACGGCGGTGCCGAGTTCTTGATCCGTCAGCGGAGGCAGCCGTGAGCACTGCGATTAGTGACTACTTCCGCACGGCCCTTCTGATCGACGATCGTGTGGAGCCCGACTATCTGCCGCTGGAGACACTCGACATCGAGGAGGCTGGCGCAGCTGACGACGAGCCTGGACCAGACCTTGTGACGCCGCCTGAAGAAGACGAGACTCCGGTACGCCCGTCGAGCCTCGTCAGCGCTTTTCTTGCGGCAGGTGTGGTGTGCAGTGTCGTCGAACCGAGCAACGATCCCGTCAAAATCGAAGCTACGGCACTACGCGGCGTTCAGATCGCTGACCTGTTGATTCTCGACTGGCTCCTGTTCGGGAACTTCTCCGCAACGGTTGACGTCATCCGCGAGATCGTTTCACAGAACGAGTCCCGTCTCCAAGTAATAGTTGTGTTCACCGGCGCACAAAGCCTCAGCGATGTGGCGGTACGTCTCATCCAGGACGCCGGCTTCGAGGAAATCGACGACTTCGTGCTGAGGCACGGCAACACTGTCGTACTGGTTCTGGGCAAGCCGGGACCGCCCCTGCCCGGCGGAGAGGATAGGCGGCAACCCTCCTCCGACTATCGCGACTTGCCGAGAATGATCCGAGACGACCTTGAGATGGTGTTCAAGGGGTTGATGCCCGAGTTCGCGTTCCGAGGCATCAACACGCTGCGCGAGTCGACCCCGAGGATCCTCGCGACTTTCAACTCCGGCCTGGACGCAGCAGCGCTCGTGCATCGAGCGCTGCTGCCGGAACCCTCCGACGCCGGGCCTCAGTTCGTGAGACTGCTCGCGAGCGATTTTGAGCAGGCGCTGCACGATGAACGAGTCGGGGAGGTCTGGGATCTGGAATCCGTGCGCGCCCACCTCGATCACACTGAACCGAGTGGAGCGCCTGAGGGGCTGGCCCATAAGTTGAAGAGCGACCAGCAGGTTCCCGGAGATCTCAAGGCTCTCGACGACTCTGACTTGTGCCGA
The DNA here is from genome assembly GCA_022828135.1 of Acidimicrobiia bacterium. Lineage (GTDB taxonomy): Bacteria > Actinomycetota > Acidimicrobiia > Acidimicrobiales > Aldehydirespiratoraceae > Aldehydirespirator. The sequence continues at coordinate 30,118 of JAJEJB010000007.1, forward strand.
GAAGCGATCGTGAATGGCCTGTCGAAAACCGGCATGACAGACAAAGCAACGTCAAGGGCCGTCCGTGATCTAGCGACTGCTGTCGGCAACAGTGCCTCGAATGAGTCTCTGGCCATCCTGATGACTTCAAGCAGTCTTGGTGGCGAGCCACCGAGGCTTGAGATGGGTGTCGTCCTTCGAGATGGAGATGGGCGCTACTGGCTGTGCATCCAGCCTCTCTGCGACAGCGTCCGCCTCGACACAAGTCGGGCGTTCCCGATGCTGCCTCTCAGCCCCGACCCCCAGAAGCCCGCGGCCATGATCCGTTCTCCCGAGGGAGACGCCATCCGTATCGGCTTCGATACGAGTCCGCACAGCCTGGACATGCCGAAGTTCCAGCCTTCGCCAGAGGGTTCCGTGCTCGCACAGGGTGACCCTGCGAACTGGCACTTCACCAGCGTCGAGGGTGCTGAGTACCGGGCGGTCGCTCGGCTCAGGCCGGAATTGGCGGCCCAGGCCGTGCACGGCCTCGCCTCTGCGGCGTCCCGCGCGGGAGCGAACGTCTCGGAGTGGCTGAGGCGAGGAGCGCCCTCGTAGGGCGCGGTCAACGACCGGGGCTGGGCCACCGAGGCCGGCACCTGCGCTGCCTCGTCGCCGAGGCCGGCATTACCGTGACGACCTCCGTGTCGTAGCAGGAGGCGTTGCGGGCGCTCGGGTACGCTTGGGGTGGTGCTGGACCAGCGCGGCACCGTGCCGCCCGACTCATCGCCCTCGCTCCTGGCGCGGGTACTGGCGTTCTCGGCCATCATCGTGGCCGGCGTGTGCGGCGGCCTGATCGGATTCGCGGTGATGGATCTCGGCTGCGACGGCGGTTGCACCACCACGGCCGGCCTGGTCGGCCTGGGTGCCGCCGTCGGCGCGGCGGCGGGAACCGGCATCGTGGCCGTGCTGACCCTGCGAGCGGCCGCCGAGTGGCGGGCCCAGCAGCCTCGGGGCGCAGCCGGCCCGCCGGTCGGGGAACCCTGGAGAGGCCGGGGCTCGTGACCACCCGGATCCTCACCGTGGAGGACGACGAGCGCATCCGCACCGCGCTCCGGCTGGCGCTCGAGGACGAGGGCTGGGAAGTGGACGAGGTCTCCTCCGGCGAGGAGGCTCTGGCCGCGTTCGACCGCGTGCCCGCCGACGTGGTCCTCGTCGACATCATGCTTCCCGGAATCGACGGGTTCGACATCTGCCGGGCCATACGCAAGTCGAGCGATGTTCCCATCGTGATGATCACAGCTCGTTCCGACACTCACGACGTGGTGGCGGGCCTCGAAGCCGGCGCCGACGACTATCTCACCAAGCCATTCGCTCCCAAGGAGCTCTCAGCCCGAATCCGGGCCCTGCTGCGGCGGGCGCGGTCCTCCGACGACGGCAGCAGCGAGATCGTGTTCAACGACCTGCATATCCTCCCCGACGAGGGAGTGGTTCGAGTGTCTGGCACAGAGGCCCACCTCACCAAGACCGAGTTCCGGCTGCTGGTGGAACTGGCGTCGAGCCCCGGCCGGATATTCAGCAGGGAAGTGCTGCTGGAACGGGTCTGGGGCCTCGGATACTTCGGGGACGGCAGGCTGGTCGATGTCCACGTGCGCAGGCTGCGCACCAAGATCGAGCCCGACCCGGCCAACCCGCGCCATGTTGTGACGGTGCGGGGGCTCGGCTACAAGCTCCAACCGTAAGCCCGTGCGGCGCCCGACGTTACTGCCCCTCTTCGTCAGGCGGGGACTGCGCCGGCGCATCACCTCCGCCTTCGCCGTCGGCGGGCTGCTGCTGGCCTCCACCATCTCGTTCGCCACCCTGGCCCTGACCCGGCAGAACCTCCTGGAGGAGCGTGACGAGACCGCCTTCTCGGTGTTCGCCAACAACGGCCGGCGAGTACGCAACGAGCTCACTGCCGAGACCGACGACGAAGGCCGCCGGGCCATCGTCGAGCGGCTGAGGCAGACCTCGGGCACGTTCCCGCTGCTGCGGGTAGGCGACGAGTGGACCTCGGCCGACCCCCTCGTGTTCAATCGGGAGACGGTCCCCGCCTCGCTGCTGGCGCTGGTCGAGTCGGGGACGCCGGCGCGGATGCGCACCTCGATCGGCTCCCGTTCCGCCATCGTCTCCGCCGTCCCCATGCCCGGCACCCCGACCGACGCGATCTACTTCGAGGCCGCCCCCCTCGACGACATCGAGGACACGCTGGACACGCTGGCTTTCATCCTCTTCGGCGTGGCCGCGGTCACCACCCTGTTCGCGGCGGCCGTCGGCTGGTGGGCCGCGGGCCGGATGCTCAACCCGCTGGTCAAGGTGCGGACCGCGGCCGAGGCCCTGGCGGCCGGCGCGCTGGACACCCGGCTGACGCCGCCCGACGACGCCGACCTGGCCTCGTTGACCGATTCGTTCAACAAGATGGCCCGGGCCCTCGAGGAGAGGATCGCCCGGGACGCCCGCTTCGCATCCGAGGTCAGCCACGAGTTGCGGTCCCCGCTGATGACGCTGACCGCCTCGGTCGAGGTGCTCTACAACATGGCCGACGAGCTGGGCGAGCGGGGCCGCACCGCCCTGGACCTGCTCAGCGACGACATCTCCCGGTTCCGTCGGCTGGTGGAGGACCTCTTGGAGATCAACCGCTACGACGTGGGCACCGCAGACCTGGAGGCCGAGGAGGTGCACATCGTCGAGTTCGTGCAGCACGCCATCTTCCAGTTCGGGCTCGACTCGACCGCAGTGGTCGACTTCGAGGCCGCCCCCGGCATGGAGGCCACCGTGCTGCTGGCCGACAAGCGCCGCCTCGGCCGGGTGGTGTCGAACCTGGTCGAGAACGCCTCCAAGTACGGCAACGGCGAGGTGCGCGTGAGCCTCGACCGGCACGATGGCTTGGTGCAACTCGGCGTTGAGGACAACGGCCCGGGAGTGGTCCCCGCCGAGCGCGAGCTGATCTTCGACCGCTTCCACCGAGGCCGGGCAGGCGGGCGGCGGGGCAAGGACTCAGGGTCGGGCCTGGGTCTGGCCCTGGTGGCCGAGCACGTCGGGCTGCACGGTGGCCGGGTCTGGGTGGAGGACCGCCCGAACGCCATCCGGGGCGCCCGTTTCGTCGTCGAGCTGCCGGTGACCACCGCGGACGACGAGTCCGAGGAGGCTCTGACCCCGTGAGGCGGCTGCTCCGCCGCGCCCGCCGGCGCCGTCTCGCGCTCCGGGCCGTCCTGGTGCTGGCCGTGGCCGCGGCCGCCGGTTGCGGGCTGCCGACCGATGAGCATGCGCAGGCCATCGATCCTGAGGAGCTGCCCGAGAGCCTCAGGCCCGGGTTCACCGCATCCACGACCACCACGGTTCCCGCTCCGCTCCTGACCGAGCCCCGGACCGTCTTTCTGCTGACAAACCCCCAGGACATCGAGCGCACCATCGTGGTGGAGGTGGAGCGCCAGGTGAATCGCAGCGCCCCGCTGGAGGATTTGCTGGCGACCCTGTTCGGGGAGGCAGCCTCGCCCGAGGAGTCGGACGCCGGCTACTTCAACACTCTGGAGCTGTTCGAGATCCTGAGCGCCACCGTGGTCGACGGCGTGGCCACCGTCGACATCGTGCACCTGTCGCCGGAAGGCGAGGATCAGCCGCCCTCGGCCGACGAGCTCGAGTTCGCAGCGGCGCAGCTGGTGTTCACCGCTTCCGCAACCGAGGGCGTCGACGGCGTACGGATCCTGCTCGACGGCCAGGAGGTGTCGGTCCCTACCAGCGACGCCGACGCCGAGCCCGGCTCAGTGCTCCGGACGAGCGCCTACGAGCAGTTCCAGCCCGACTTCGCGCCGGCAACCACTACCACCACATCGCCGGAGGACGGCGAGAGCGGCGAGAGCTAGGCGACGGGCGCAGACGGTCCGGGCGCAGACCACTCAGGCGAAGAACGTGTGGGCCACGTCGAGCAGTTCGCGGCCCACCGGCTTCAAACGGGCGGTGGCCTCCTGCAGCGACACCAGCTCGATCGCTCCGCCCCGGAGGGCAACCATCTGACCGAAGCAGCCGTCGTGGACCGCGTCGATGGCCGCGACCCCGAACCGGGTGGCCAGCACCCGGTCGAAGGGGGTGGGCGAACCTCCCCGCTGCACATGTCCGAGGATGGTGACCCGGGTCTCCAGTCCTGTGCGAGCCTCGACCTCGGCCGCGATCACGGTGGCGATGCCGCCGAGGCGCTTGTGCCCGTATTCGTCGACCGGGGGCTCGGCCACTTCGAGGGTGCCCGGCTTCGGCCTGGCGCCCTCGGCTACCACCACTATGGACGCGTAGCGGCCCCGGGCGCGGCGACGCAGCAGGGCTTCGCACAGGTCGTCGAGGTCGAAGGGCTCCTCGGGTACGAGGGTGTAGGTCGCACCCCCCGCGATCCCGGCCCACGTGGCGATGTGGCCCACGTTGCGGCCCATCACCTCCACGAAGATGACGCGGGCATGGCTCTCGGCCGTGGTATGTAGCCGGTCGATGGCCTCGGTGGCCACGGTCACGGCGGTGTCGAAGCCGAAGGTCCGCTCGGTCACGCCCACGTCGTTGTCGATCGTCTTGGGCACACCGACGACCTCGAAGCCGCGGTCCGCCATCTCCGACGCGCACGACAGGGTGCCCTCGCCCCCTATAGCGATGAGTGCGTCGAGCTCCAAGCCGCGGATCGTCTCGGTGGCACGAGACATGCCGTCGGGAAGGCTGAACGGCGTGTGGCGCGACGTGCCCAGCATCGTTCCGCCCTTCGGCAGCAGTCCGCGGCAGGCCTCGACGTCGAGCTGCACCCAATCGTCGTCCACCACTCCCCGCCAGCCGTCGATGAACCCGATCACCTGGTCGCCGTAGCGCCGCTCGCCTTTTCGCACCACCGCCCTGATCACGGCGTTGAGACCCGGGCAGTCTCCGCCCCCGGTGAGCATGCCGACCCGCATCACGCGGCCTCCGAGGCGAGCAGAGCGGCGCTGGGCATCACGCGGCCTCCGAGGCGAGCAGGGCGGCGCCGATCGCGCCGGCCTGGCTGCCGAGCTGCGCCGGGACCACCTGGACCTTCCGCCGGTGGTCGCCGCCGAGCACCAGGCGATGCGTCCAGGCCTCGATGCCCCGCACCAGCGGCTCACCGATGTCGATCAGCCCCCCTGCGATGACCACCACCTCCGGGTCGAGCACATGCACGAGGTTGGCCACGCCGACCGCCGCCCAGCGGCAGAACTCGTCGAGAACGACCAGGGCGTCGGGGTCTCCCTTGGCGACCAGGGCGTGGACATGCTCGCCCCTTATGGCGCTCACCGAGCCGGCCTCGGAGACGGCGCTGTCGAGGTCGCCTCTCGCGGCGGCCTGGCGGGCCAGGCGACCGAGGCCCGTGCCCGACGCGTAGTACTCCCATGGGCCGCTGGCGCCTGTGACGTGCTCGGGGCCCGACATTTCAACGGTCATGTGACCCGACTCGCCCGCGAAGCCGTTCCAGCCCCGGTACAGCCTCCCGTCGAACACGAAACCCGTCCCGAGCCCGGTGCCCAGCGCAACCAGGGCCACATGCCTGCTGCCGCGGCCCGCGCCGTGGAGCGACTCAGCCCAGGCCGCAGCAGTGGCCTCATTCTCGACCACCACGGGCCGGCGCCACTCCGAGCGCAGGCGGCGACGGAGGTCGAGATCCAGCACGCCGTCGATGTTGGGCGAGTACCTGAGCACCCCGTTGGCGTCGACCAGCCCGGCGATCCCCACTCCGACGGCCGAGAACGGGCCGCCGCACTCGTACTCGAGGGCGGCGACCATCCGGATGATCGTGTCGACCAGCGCGTCGCTGTCGGCTGTGGTCGCGTCGCGCCGCACCGCGACGGGCGTCGTGAGGTCGTCGGGGTGAACGGCCACCCCTAGCACCTTGGTGCCGCCGATGTCTAGGCCGCAGAACATGCCGGTTCGGGAGTCGGTCTCAGGATCCGGCGCCGGCTTCCACGTGAGCCTTCAACTCGTCGAGCGCCGTATGCATGATGCGCGACTCGGCCCGCCGCTTGACGAAGCCCGGCAGAGGGACGGCGAGCTCGACGGCCAGCTGATAGGACACCTCGGTGGTGTCGGACTCGCCGGGGACCGCGACGAAGGTGTACTCGCCGTCGAGTCGGGTGGTGGCGTCGCCCCGCTGGAGCCGCCAGGCCAGGCGCAGCGGGTCCGATCCGTAGAAGTATCTGAGCGTGTAGGTCGTGGAGCGGCCCATGGCGGTGACCCGGTACTCCACATCGACGGCGCGGCCGTCCCGATCCCGGCTGAGGATGCGGGCCTTCTTGATGTCGCGGGCCCATGCGGGATACTGCTCGAAGTCGACCGCCACGTCGAAGCACCGCTCCGGAGAAGCCATGATCGTGGTGCGCTGGGTTGCCTGATCGACCACGTTGGGCACCGCCATCTAGAGCCAGCAAGGGACGCGGCCGCAGGTGTGTCGCGCCGTGACTGACACTAACAACGTTGCCAGTGGATGCGGCATGGCTCAGCCCGGCGACTGCTCGACCATGGCGTCGAGGGCGCGGCCGAGTCGGGCGGCCAGCACGTCGTAGGAGAACTCGGTCTCGGCCCGCCGGCGAGCGGCGTCGCCCATTTCCTTCCGGCGTCGGGGGTCGTCCAGGAGGGCGCCGATGGCGGCCGCCGCGCTCTCCGGCGTGGCCGGATCGAGCACGATCCCCGTCTCGCCGTCGATCACCGCTTCATGGGCGCCGCCGCTGCGTCCGGCGACCTGTGGAACGCAGGCTGCAGCCGCCTCCAGGAAAACGATCCCGAAACCCTCCTGCTCCAGGCCCCCCCAGCGGGTTCGGCACAGCATGGCGAACACATCGGCGCATCCGTACAGAGCGGCCAGATCGTCGTCGCGGAGGCGCCCCAGCAGCTCGACCGGGGCATCGACGCGGTCGGCCAGGCGGGCCAGGCGGCGACGGTCGCGGCCCTTCCCGGCGATGACGACCCTCAGGTCCGGGCGGACATCGGCCATCAGGGCAGCTGCCCGCACGAGCGTGTCCATTCCCTTGCGGGGCACCAGTCTCGACACGCTCACCACCGTCGGGGCCCCGGGCTGGAGGTTCAGCCGCCCGCGGGCCTCGACCCGTTCGGCGGCGGAGCTCCGCCGGAACCGATCTACGTCCACGCCGGGAGGGATCACGAACGCCGGCAGCGGCCGGCCCAGGGCTCGTTCGCATTCGCCGGCGGCGTAACCCCCGGCCGCGATCACCCCCGCCGCCCCGGCCAGTACCGCCCGCAGCAGCCGTCGTGTGCCCGGGAGCCGGCCGGGAATGGCCACCTCGGCGCCGTGCACGATCACGGCGTAGGGGTGGTCGAGGCGCGGTCCGATCAGTCCGGCCGGAAGGGCGGGATCGATCACGACCAGATCGACGCCGTGGCGATGGGCCAGGCGTCGCACTCTCCGGGTGAGGTGCGGCCCCGGCAGCAGCCACGGCTCACGGGATCGGGTCACCGCGAAGGGCTGGGCCGCGTCGAATGCGTCCGCGCCCTCATACGGGGTTGTGTGCACCACGACATCGTCTGCGGGCAGCCGCCGCCACAGCTCCCACAGGTAGTTCTGGATGCCTCCCACCTTGGGCGGGAAGTCATTGGTCACGAGCAGGTGACGGGTCATGATTCAGCTCGAGTAGGCACCGGCCGCTCCAGTTCGGCCCTGACCAGGGGATCGTCGGGATTGCTCAGCGCCTCCAGGCCGAGACCGAGGCGGCGGGCGCACCACACCGCATGCGCCTGGATGAGCGCGTCGGGGTCGCGCAGCGCTCGGTCGACCGCGGCCTGCACCCGCGGCTCGGAGGGCTCGCCCACGTTGGCCAGCACGACCAGCGCGTCGCGGCGCAGGTAGCGGGGCTGGCGCCTGGGTATGTACCAGCGCCCGTAGGTCGACAGCAGCTCGGAGTCCTCCGAATCCAGCAGATCGAGCACCGGCACCCACGTCCGGTGACCCGCCGGTTCCGGGGCGGGGGCTCGCTGGCGGACGCGTACCCGGTTCGGTGGGCACACCTCGGAGCAGTCGTCGCAGCCGTAGATGCGGTCTCCCAGCGCGACGCGGTAGTCGGGGTCGAAGACGCCGTCGGCCTGCACCAGCCAGGCCAGGCACCGTCGGGCGTCCACCGTGCCCGGAGCGATGATGGCCCCCGTCGGGCAGCCGTCCAGGCACTGGCGGCAGGACCCGCAGCCGTCGGCGACCGGTTCCGGGTCGGCGGCCACAAGCGGGGCGTCGGTTACCACTGCTCCGAGCACGGCCAGGCTGCCGGAGCCCGGCATCAGGATGTTGGAGTTCTTGCCCCACCAGCCGATGGCGGCTCGATGGGCTGCGGCCCGGTCCACGAGGCCGTTCTCGTCGGCAGACACCACCGCTCTGTGGCCTTCCGCCCTCAGCACGTCTGCGACGGCCTCCAGAGCGGCTCTCAGCGGGGTGTAGTAGTCGGCCTGCGCGTAGGCGGCCACCCGGGCATAGGGGCTGCCGTCGTCGGGCCGATCGGGGCTCTCGGCACTGAATTCGAGGGCGCCGACCACAAGTGCGGCTGCCCCCGGCACCAGGCGCGCCGGATCGGTGGAACGCTGCGGGTTGCGGTAGGTGAACTGCATCCCGCCGTGCAGCCCGGCCTGCTTACGTTCCTGTAGGGCATCGGCGGTACCGGTGAAGGGCTCGGCCCGGCAGAAGCCGACCGCGCACAGACCGGCCCGCCGTCCGACTGCCGCCAGCGTGGAGGTATCGACGCTCATTCTGCGGGGAGCGTGGTCACCTCGTCGAACTTCTTGGCGGCCCTGCCGTCGTCGATGGCCGCGGCGGCTGCCTCGACGCCGGCCGCTAGGTCGTCCGCCACTCCCGCCACCACCAGACCTGCGGCTGCGTTGAGCACCACCATGTCGCGTTTGGGTCCGGGCTCACCGGCCAGGATGCTGGCCAGGATCTGCGCGTTGGCGTATGGATCACCGCCGTGCAGTTCTTCGGGCCTTGCCGGGGCCAGCCCCACGTCGGTCGCCTCGATGCGGTACTCGGTCACCCTTCCTTCGTTCAGATCGACCACCAGATTCGGCCCGGTGGTGGTGAACTCGTCGAATCGGTCGTCGCCGTGCACCACCAGCGACCGCACGGAACCGGTGGCCTGCAGCACGGCGGCCATGTCGGGGGCCAGCGACCGGTCGAGCACCCCCAAGACCTGGCGCTGCACGTGGCCCGGATGGCACAGGGGCCCCAGCAGGTTGAAGATCGTCGATATGCCGACCTGCGACCGAACGCCGGCCACATGGCGCATGGCCGGATGGAAGGTCTTGGCGAAGGCGAATCCGAGCCCCACTGAGCGCACCATCTGCTCGACTTCGTGCGGCGCGGCGCCTATCGGCACGCCGATGGCACCGAGCAGGTCGAAGGCACCCGAGGTGGACGAGGCCTTGACGCTGCCGTGCTTGCAGACGGTGGCGCCCGCACCGGCGGCGACGAAGCAGGCCATGGTCGAGACATTCAGCGCGTGGGCCTTGCGGCCGGCTGTGCCGCCGGTGCCCACGATGTCGATGGCGCTGCTGGGGATGTCCAGGGGCGTGGCTGCGTCGCGCATGGCTCCCACCAGGCCCAGGAGTTCTCCGACGGCGGGTCCCTTGAGCCGCAGGGCCACGATGAAGGCGGCTACCTGGGCGTCGGTCGCCTCGCCCGCGAGTATCGCCCCGAGCGCGGCGCGGGCCTCGCCGGTTCCGATGTCTCGGCCTGCGGCGAGAGTGCCGAGTATCCCGGGCCAGCCGCCGTAGTCGTCGAGAGTGGTCATGGTTTCCCTCCGGGTCGCGCGGGCACTTCGGATCCGGGCGCGTCCAGGCTTCAGGCTAACTAGCCTTGCTGCGGTGGCGGGGAGCCGGCCGGATGGCCGCGGTCCGCTGAGGCGGATCGAGGAAGGTCGGGACTCCGCAGGGCAGGGTGCTGGCTAACGGCCAGTCGAGGCGACTCGCAGGAGAGTGCCACAGAGAACAGACCGCCGGCTCACACCGGCAAGGGTGAAACGGTGCGGTAAGAGCGCACCAGCGCTCCGGGCGACCGGAGCGGCTAGGTAAACCCCACCCGGAGCAAGATCGAGCAGGGAGAGGGCGGCCCGCCCGCAGACACTCCCGGGTAGATCGCACAGATGGATGGTCATCCACGGAGACCCGGAAACGGGGCTCCCGGACAGAATCCCGCCTACAGGCCGACTCCCCGCCACCACCGGCTCGACTACCTATGCGCGGGTGAGGCGGCCGGTGGTGAGGAATGCTTGACGGCGCTCGGGATCTGACAGGCCGAAGCCGCGGGCGGTCCAGATCAGGGCGGCGATCCCGGCGAGCTCGAACGCGATCATGATGGCCAGGGGTCGGTCGTACTCCGGGGGGACTCCCTGGCCCACTCCCCCGCTGCCGCCGACCGGCCACCAGAACAGGGCGGTGCGCGACCAGGATCCGCTGGCCACCAGGAACACCAGGGTCCCGATGGGCAGCCCGATCCAGCGCCGGCGCCGCAGCCGTCGCCCTCTGCCGGCAGTGAGGGCCATTACCGCCACGAGAAGCACCGCGCTGCCGGCCAGGGTGTGCAGCACCCAGGGTGACCCGCTGACGTTCTCAGCCAGAGGCAGCACCGCGCCCAGCGCTACAACCCGGTAGTCGACGCCGCTGCTGCCGAACACCAGCGCCACGGCAACCACGCCGCACGCTGCGAACCAACAGAACATGCCCGTCAGGACCGGTGCCGGCCGTTCCGGCAGGACCAGCCGCTCACCTCAGCGCAGGACCAGCCGGCCGCACTCGGCGCAGTCCAGCACCTCCCCGTCGGCGCAGCGCTTGATGCGGGCCACCTCGACCGCGGGCATCTGATGGGGGCAGCCGCAACCTGAGGACGGATCAAAGGGCACGGCCGTGCTCGGCCCGAACGTCTGGCGCAGCTGCTCGTACTTGGCCACTGTGGGAGCCTCGGCGCCCGCTGCGATCTCGGTTCTGGTGGCCGAGAGCGACGCCAGTTGCCCGTCGATGTCCGCTTCCGCCGCGGCCAACTCGGCTTCCAGCACCGTCGCCCTCTCGTCGCTGGCAGCGCGCTGTGCCTCCAGAGCCTCTGCTTTCTCGCTCAACTCTTCCGCTTCCATCAGCGCCTCGATGGCCCGTTCCTCCAAGACGCCCTGCCGGGAACGCAGCCCGGCGATCTCGTCCTGAAGCGCCTGGAGGTCCCGGATGGCGGTGATCTCGCCGGAATACAGACGGTTGTCGTCCACGTCGGCCTTGGCCTGGATGATCGCAGCCTCGTCTTCCAGGCGCTTCTGGCGGGTCAGCACCTCTATGCGCTGCAAGCCCAGCGTGTCGAGCTGCTGCTGCAGTTCGACCCGCTCGGACCGGGCCGCGACCAGGCGCCCGCGCACTTCGAGGGTCGCCCGCCGGTGCTGGAGTTGCTCCGTCTCGGTGTCGATCTCCTGGACTTGCAGCAGCGGATGAACGCTCCCGGTGGATTCGTCGTTGTCGTCGTCAGGAGTATCGTCATCGAGCGAGGGGGCTTCGGGCACGGCGAGACACTAACGGCTCAGAGTTTGCGCTACTAGAGGCCGAGCGAATCGGTGTGGGACTATTCCGGTGTGATGTCGGTAGGAATCGTCGGCGCGGGCCGGGCCGCCACGCTGCACGCCGAGGCGGTCCGAGCCGTCAGCGGTGTGCGCCTGGCCGGCGTGGCGGCCCGGTCGACCTCCTCGCGTGGAGCGGCTGCTCTCGCCGGAGCACTGGAATGTCCAGTTCTGACGGCTCAGGAGCTGGCCAAGGCCTGCGACGCGGCTGTGATCGCCACTCCCCCGGCTGCCCGGGCCGAGGCTCTGGCCGAGCTGGCCTCGTCCCGCCGGCTGCGGGCTGTGCTGGTCGAGTCGCCCGCCGCGACGTCCATCGACGGCATCGCCGAACTCGGCGCCGCGTTCGAGGGCAGGCCGGCCATGGCCGCGGTGAATCTGCTGCACGCGCCGGCCGTGCGCCGAATGCTCGACGCGGTGGCGGCTATGGACCCCCACCATCTGGAGTTGCGGCTGGCCGTACCCGACCCGGCCCGGGGCCCCGATGCGGGCCGGGCTTTCGGGGGCGGCGTGACCGTCGATCCGGCGGCCGGCTTCTGGCCTGTGCTGATAGCTGCAATGGGCGCGGCGGTAGAGTCTGTCGCCGCGCCGCGGTACGAGGTCGTCGACGGCTTGGACCGCGCCGCCTCGGTGCTGCTGGAGGCCGCCAACGGACGCCGGGCCCGAGCCGAACTCAGCTGGGGCGCCCCTGTGGCCGCGGCCTCCCTCGAGGCCGCTGACTCGGCCCATGTCGCGAGGGTCGACATATGGCCGGTGCCGGCAGCAGAGATCGACGGCTCGCCGGCCGGTCCGACGCCGGACTCCGGCCACCCTCTGGCCGCCCTCGGCTACGTGGCCCAGATCGAGCGGCTCGTACGCGCTGCCAATGGTGAGGCGCAGCCCTGGCCCGATCTGGCCGTCGCCTCATCAGCTCTGACGATCCCGGCCGCGGCCGCACTGTCGGCTCAGCGGGACGGCGTCGGAGTCGGCGTCGACGTGTCCGCCGTGCCTCGCGACCTCTCACCGTTCGAGATCCTGAACAGTTGAGAGCGTTCAGTCTTCGGTGTCGGGCAGTCGGGATGTTCCTGCGGACCGCCGCACGGCCAGACGATCGATCCCCGCGTCCATTCCGGGGAGTTGGGTCTGCACGCCGGCCACGCCTCGCCACACCGTGAACCGCTCCATCACGATTTGCTCCACCTCCTGCCATGTGCGGGCCCTGGGATCGGCCTCGTCGCGGTTGTAGGGCTGGTCGAACACGATCACGTCGTTGCCGCTGGCCCTGAGCGCGGCGATGTTGTGGGGAGCGTCGTCCACGTAGCAGTCGGCCTCCACCTCCGGTTTGTTGCCCAGGAAGCAGATGTCGCGATACGGGATGCGCTCCGCGTCCAGCCACTGCACCGTGTCGGCCACCGCTTCGGCATGGCCCCAGTTGACGTAGAGGCGATGGGTGATCACCCGGATCCACACGCCTGCGTCCGACAGCCGCCACAGCGCCTCGGCCGCACCGTCGATGGCGGGCAGCTTGGCCAGCATCCGGTGCTCGGTCACGGCCGAGCCGTGGTATCGCTCGAAGTCGCTCGGGCTCAGATCCCACTCGCGGAAGTCGTAGGACCGCTCCTCGGGCAGGGAGGCAGGGTCCACGCCCCTCAGTCCGGCAATGAACTGCGCGAATCCCGCCGTGTAGTCGGCGACGACTCCGTCGAGGTCAACGCCGAAGACGAACTGAGACGTCTCGCTCAGCGTGTTGTTCTCGGCCCGACCGCCGTCTACCCGCCAGGCCTCTTAGCCCAGCGCGGCGTCGAGCGCCTCCACTGACGGTGCGAAGTAGAACGAGCCCGATGCCGGCGTCGAGTAGTCGGTGATGAAGTCGGGCTCCTGGCCGTTGATGCCGTACATCGCCTCCATCCGCTCGCGCAGCGGGGCCTGTGTCTTGCAGAAGCCCATGAAGTACAGGCCGACGGTACCGTCGTGGAAGGCGTAGGGAGTGGAGCGCCGCACCATCTCGCCGCGCTTGGGAGTGGACTCGTCGGCGGTCGCGCCCTCGCGCAGCTCGACGTGCGACAGGTGCGACCTCGGCACCTGGACCTCGAGCTTCGTCGAGTCGGCCTTGGTGCGGCCGAACGTGTTCTCCTCCTGCTCCAGCGACAGTGTCGACCAGTAGTCCAAGTCGTGGACCCAGCGCTGGGCGATGCAGAAGGCGCCGCCCTCGCCCGGGTCCCCGTCATCGATGACGGCCCGGTCGGGCTCGTCCTCGGGCTCCGGGTTGCCGGTGCCGTCGATGTGGCCGGTGAGGTCGAGGCTGTTCTTGTAGATGAACGTCGGGGTCTCGCGGGCCACCGCCATGTGGCCGGCCACGGCGCGCCGGAACGTGTGCTGGACCTCCCAGCACAGGTCCTTCTCGGCGTGGTGGACCCAGATGAGCAACTCCTCCTGAGTCCCCTTGGCCACCCGGGTTCCGTCGGGGGACGCGTAGCCGGGATAGGGCTGGAAGTCGTCGCCGGTCTCGATGCCCAGATCGGCAGCCAGGGTCGGGCCCAGCAGGACGCCGAGATTCACGCCCTGGGCCTCGGCATCGGCCCGGCAGTCGCTCAGCGCCCGACGGATGACGCCGAGGTCTGCGCCGTCGACGCGGCTCATGTGCGTGTACCACTGGTACTTCTGCAAATCGGTGAGAATCGCCGCCTGCGGTGTTGCCATCGCTAGTCCTCTCAAGTGGTTGGGGGCCGGCCGGCGGCCGGCGTTGACATCGGCGCTAGAACCCTAGACGAACGGCGCGGCAACGGTGCACGCTGGGGCGCCGGATTATTGCCGGGGTCAGCCGTCTCGCAGCTCGCGGCGCAGGATCTTGCCGGATGCGCTCTTGGGGATGGCCTCCAGCACCTCGAGGGCCCGCACCTGCTTGTAGGTGGCCAGATGCTCGGCGACGTGGACCTGAAGGTCTTCTAGAGTCAGCGAGCCGGCGCCGGGGGCCAGCGTGACGAAGGCTTTGGGCAGCTCGCCCGCCTCCTCGTCGGGAATGCCGATGACGGCCGCGTCAGCAACCGCCGGGTGGGTGACCAGCACCGCCTCCAGCTCCGCGGGGGGCACCTGGAAGCCCTTGTACTTGATCAGCTCCTTGATGCGGTCGACTATCGACACGTGGTTCTCCTCGTCGACGATGGCCACGTCGCCGGTGTGCAGCCAGCCGTCGGCGTCCAGGGTCTCGGCGGTGGCCTCGGGGTTGTTCAGATAGCCCTTCATCACCTGCGGCCCGCGCACGAGGAGTTCGCCGCGCCCGCCCACGTCCAGGTCGTCGCCTGATTCTGGGTCGACGATGCGGATCTCGGTGTTGGAGATGGTCACGCCGCTCGTCCCGGGCCGGAACTGCCCCTCGGGCGTGCAGTGGCTGACCGGGCTCAGCTCCGTCATCCCGTAGCCCTGGACTACCTCGCAGCCCACCCGGGCCGCGGCGGCGGCGGCCAGGTCGGCGCCCAGCGGAGCCGCCCCCGAGAAGATCTGCTTGACCGACGACAGGTCGAAGTCGTCCACGACGGGATGCTTGGCCAGCCCCAGCACCATGGGCGGCACCGCGAAGAACCGCGTGATCCGCTGCTCCTGCACCAGCTCCAAGGCTCTGACCATGTCGAAGCGGGGCATGGTCACGACCCGCACGCCGAACGCGAGCAGCATGTTCATCAGCACCTGCATGCCGTAGATGTGGAAGAACGGCAGCACGGCCAGGGCCACCTCGCCGTCGGTGGGGACGAACGTGTACTCCATCTGGGCGATGTTGGCGACCAGGTTGCGGTGGGTGAGCATCACGCCCTTGGGCAGCCCGGTCGTGCCCGAGGAGTAGGGCAGCACAACGACGTGCTCGGCATAGTCCACCGGCACCTGGTCGATGGGCGGCCCGAACAGCGAGGCCAGCGGGATGGCCCCCTCCGCCTCTCCCATGACCACGATCTGCTCCACGCCGGTGCCCTCCGACGCGGTTCTGGCCGTCTCCAGGAACATCGGGATGGTCACGATCCACGAAGCTCCCGCGTCGGTGAGCTGATGGCGCACTTCCTCGGGGCCGTAGGTGGGGTTGATGGTGGTGACGGTGCCGCCGGCCAGTGCGATGCCGTGGAAGACGATGGCGTATTCACAGACGTTGGGAGCGAGGATGGCGACGGTTGTGCCGGGGCCCACGCCCCGGGAGCTGAGCCCGCCGCCGAGGCTGCGAACGGCGGCGTGAAGCTCCGAGAACGTGTACGACGACGAGGCTCCGTCGGTGATGGCCACCTCGTCGGCGCGCTCGGCGGCCGACGCGAACACGCACTCGGTGATCGACTGGTCGGGTATGTCCACGTCGGGCATCGGGCTGGTGTGGATGATGGTGCTCACAATCACCTCGCGATGAAGGCTCGAACAGGGCGCCTCCGAGGCTAGAAGCTTCCGTGCCCGATGGCGAGATCACGCCGCGGCTCGATATCCTTTCTGATCCGTGCGCCTGGGACTGCTGCGCGAGTTCGCGTCGATGGAGAGCCGCGTGGCCCTGGTTCCCGATGGCGTCGAGTCCATGGTGGCCCACGGCTGCGACGTGCTGGTCGAGCAGAACGCGGGAACCGCGGCGGGGATCGGCGACGATGCCTATCGTGCCGCCGGAGCCTCTGTGGTCACGACGGCCGAGGCCCGCGCCGCTGATCTGGCCGTCTCCGTGCGGGACCTGCCCACCGGCGACGGCGTGGACGGGGCCCGTCCACCGCTGTTCGTGGGGGTGTTCGACCCGTTGTGGATGCCGCAGCGGGCGCAGCACCATGCCGCCGAGGGCATCTGTACCTTCTCCATGGACTTGGTGCCCCGCATCACCCGGGCGCAGACCATGGACGTGCTGTCCTCTATGGGCACGATCGCCGGATATGAGGCGGTTCTGCTGGCCGCGAGCCGGCTGCCCCAGATGTTCCCGCTGATGATGACTGCGGCCGGGACGTTGGCACCGGCGCGGGTGCTGGTGCTGGGCGCGGGGGTGGCTGGTCTCCAGGCCATCGCCACCTCCCGGCGCCTCGGCGCGGTGGTCGAGGGGTATGACGTTCGGCCGGCGGCAGTCGAGCAGATCCGCTCGATGGGTGCCCGGGCCGTGGAGCTGGACCTCTCGGCGGCGGGAGCCGACGCGGCCAGCGTCGAGGATTCGGGCGGCTACGCCCGGGCTCAGAGCGAGGATGTCGCCGGCAGGCAGCAGGAGTTGCTGGCCCCCTATGTGGCCGCCTCCGACGTCGTGATCACAACCGCGGCCATACCGGGGCGGGCGTCGCCGCTGCTGCTCACCGCCGGGATGGTCGACGCCATGGCCCCCGGCTCGGTCGTCATCGATCTGGCCTCCGAGCGGGGCGGCAACTGCGCCGTGTCGCAGTCCGATGTCGAGGTCGATCGGGGTGGTGTGACCGTCCTCGCGCCCACCGACCTGGTGTCGCGGTGCGCCCGGCATGCCAGCCAGATGTTCTCCCGCAACCTCGTGGCGTTCCTGCGCCATCTCGCCCCCGACGGTGAGATCGATCTCCGTGACGACGAGATCCTGTCGGCCATGCTGGTGACGCGAGACGGCGCGGTGGTGCATCCGGGCGTGGCCGAGGCGCTCGACGGGTCGGAAGCGACCGGGGAGGGCTAGTCCAGTGGATCTGCTGATCGCGGTGACCCTCTTCGCGCTGGCGGTGTTCCTCGGCGTCGAGTTGATCACCAAGGTGCCGCCCACCCTTCACACCCCGCTGATGTCGGGATCCAACGCCATCTCCGGCATCACCATCGTCGGCGCGCTGGTGGCGGCCGGCGCCGACCACAGCACCTTCACCGCGGTGCTCGGATTCGCGGCCGTCACCCTGGCGATGATCAACGTGGTGGGAGGCTTCCTGGTCACCCATCGGATGCTGGGGATGTTCGGCCCCAAACGCCGCCGGGGAGACTCCGCTGAGGACCGAGCGGCATCGTCTGCCGAGGGCGCCGGAGACCGGTGATGGACGACTGGACCACGCTGGGCTACCTCGCCTCGGCGGTGCTGTTCATTCTCGGGCTCAAGCGTCTCAGCCGGCCCCGGACGGCGGTGAGGGGAAACCAGTTCGGCGCGACCGGGATGCTCATCGCGATCGTGGTCACCCTCACCGACAACGCCATCCTGGGCTTCGAGTGGATCATCGCGGGCCTGGTGCTGGGAACGGCGGTGGGAGCGGTGCTGGCCGTGCGGGTGCAGATGACGGCCATGCCCGAACTGGTGGCGCTGTTCAACGGCTTCGGCGGCGGCGCCTCAGTGCTGGTCGCGGCGGCTTCGTACATCGAGGCGGCCGACCTCGCTACCGATACCCCCCGGCTGTCGGCCGCGGCCGGGCTGGCCGCGCTGATCGGCGCGGTCACCTTCACCGGCAGCCTCATCGCCTTCGGGAAGCTTCAGGAGACGCTGAAGTGGTCCGGATTCAAGGGGATGCAGGTTGTGAGCGTGGCCGGTGTCGCGGCCGCCGTCGTCTTCGGGGTGCTGATGGTCGCCGATGCCGGCAATCCGCTGTGGATCTGGCTGATGGTCGCGGTGGCGGCCGTGCTCGGCATGCTGGTGGTGTCGCCCATAGGCGGTGCCGACATGCCGGTGGTGATCGCGCTGCTGAACTCGCTGTCGGGCATGGCCGCGGTGGCCGCCGGGTTCGTGCTCGACAATTCGCTGCTGATCATCGCGGGCTCGCTGGTCGGGGCGAGCGGCCTGATCCTGACCCAGATCATGTGCGTCGCCATGAACCGGTCCCTGCTGGCCGTGATGTTCAGCCCTGCGCCCTCGGGCGCGGGCGGCCCCAGCGCCGACGACGTGTACGCGGGCAAGGTCCGCTCGACGTCGCCCGACGATGTGGCCATGCTGCTGGAGGCGGCCGAGCGGGTGGCCATCGTGCCCGGTTACGGGCTGGCCGTGGCCCAGGCCCAGCACGCCGTCCGCGATCTGGCCCGGCGCCTGGAGGACCGCGGCACCCAGGTGGTGTTCGGCATCCATCCGGTGGCCGGCCGTATGCCCGGCCACATGAACGTGCTGCTGGCCGAGGCCGAGATCGGCTACGAGCAGTTGATCGAGATGGACGACATCAACCCCACCTTCGAGCAGACCGACGTGACCATCGTGCTGGGCGCCAACGACGTGGTGAACCCGATCGCCCGCACCGACCCGGACAGTCCCATCGCGGGAATGCCGATCCTCGACGTGGACAAGAGCGGTGTGGTGGTGGTCATCAAGCGGAGCCTCAGCCCCGGCTTCGCGGGGATCCCGAACCCGCTGTTCGCGGCGGACAACTCGATGATGCTATTCGGCGACGGGCGCGAGGCCGTGGTCAGCGTCACCAAGGCCCTCCAGCAGATCTGACCCGCGATCAGCGGGCCCGGGGGACTTAGGGCAGGGCGGGGATGGCCTGCATCGACTGGGCCAGGGCCTCAGCCGACAGGTCGAGGTCGGCCATCGACCCGGAGATGTAGTCCTCGTAGGCGGCCAGGTCGAGGTGGCCGTGGCCGCACAGAGCGGTGAGGATCGTCTTGGACTCGCCGGACTCCTTGCACGCCAGCGCCTCGCGGATGGCTGCGGCCAGGGCGTGGGTCGGTTCGGGCGCGGGCACGATCCCCTCGGTGCGGGCGAACTGCAGCGCGGCCGCGAAGCACTCCATCTGGCCGATGGCCACGGCCTCGGTGAGGCCCAGCTCGTAGACGTGGGAGATGAGCGGCGACATGCCGTGGTAGCGCAACCCGCCCGCGTGGATCGGCTCGGGGATGAAGGCGGATCCCAGGGTGTGCATCTTCAGCAGCGGCGTGGTGCAGGCCGTGTCGCCGAAGTCGTAGCGGTACTCGCCCCGGGTGAGCGACGGGCAGGCGGCCGGCTCCACGCAGCGGATTGTCGGCGACATGTTGCCGGCCAGCTTCTCCCGCAGGAACGGCATGGACAGGCCCCCGAAGTTGGACCCGCCGCCGGTGCAGCCCACCAGCACGTCGGGGGTCTCCCCCACCATGGCCAGCTGGCGCAGAGCCTCCTCGCCGATGATGGTCTGGTGCAGGATCACGTGGTTCAGCACGCTTCCCAGCGAGTAGCGGATCGCAGGATCGGCTGCCGCCACCGAGATCGCCTCCGAGATGGCGATGCCCAGAGAGCCGGGATGGTCGGGGTCGGCCGCCAGCAGGCTGCGGCCGTACTCGGTGACCGTCGACGGGCTGGGGTGTACCGTCGCCCCCCACACCTCCATCATCGTCTTGCGGTAGGGCTTCTGCCGGTACGAGGCGGCCACCTGCCAGACCTCGCACTCCATGCCGTACTGGGCGCAGGCGAAGGCCAGGGCGCTGCCCCACTGTCCCGCGCCCGTCTCGGTGGTGAGCTTGGTAACTCCCTCGGAGTGGTTGTAGAAGGCCTGGGCGACCGCGGTGTTGGGCTTGTGGGACCCGGCCGGGCTCACGCCCTCGTACTTGTAGAAGATCTTGGCCGGCGTGTCGAGGGCCTGCTCCAGGCGGCGGGCCCTGAACAGCGGGCTCGGGCGCCACAGGCGCAGCACGTCGATCACCCCTCCGGGGATGTCGATGAACGAGTCGCCCGACACCTCCTGCAGGATCAGACCCATCGGGAACAGCGGGGCCAGGTCGTCGGGCCCGGCCGGCTCCAGGGTGCCGGGGTGCAGCGGCGGGGGCGGCGGCGCGGGCAGGTCGGGAATCACGTTGTACCACTGGGTCGGCATCTCCGATTCCGGAAGGTTCACGCGGTAGTAGTCGTCGGCCATCGCCGGGGTCCTTTCGCTGCGGTGTTGAGAGCGGGGCGCCGACTTTAGCCGCAGACGATCTCGAAGTACTCGGTGATCTCGCGGAAGGTGACCACTCCCAGGGCGCGGCCCGTCTCGCTGATCAGCACCAGGTAGCGGTGGCCGAGGTCGGCCATGACCCGCAGCGCCTCGCTGATGGACGCGCCGGGGGTGGCCGCGGCGATCTCGGTGGTCATCCAGTCGCCGACCGCCTCGGCGCCGAGGTCGTCCACCCGGCACGCGACCTTCAGGAACACGTCGTGCTCGGTGAGCTCCCCGATCACCGCACCGCGGTCGCTGACCACTGAGACCAGTCCCGTCTCGGCCGTCAGCATGGCCCCGATGGCTGTCGCCAGCGAGTCATCGGGCCGCACCAGCAGCGGGTCGCGGGCGGGCAGGCCGGTGAGGTCCACGAAGTGCAGGTTGTGCTCGGGCGACAACTCGGGGCCCAGCTTGCTCTGCGACCCCAGGAAGGACGCGGCCAGCCGGATGAGTTCGTAGTGGTTGATGCTGCCCAGAAGGTCGCCGTCGGCGCCGGTCACCGGCAGATTGCGGAACCGTCGGGCGTTCATGGTCCGCAGCGCCTCGATGGCGGAGGCTTGGTGACCGATCACTGTGGGCTCGGCCGTCATGAACCGGTCCACCGGTGCGTCCCATGTCTCAGGCGACCGCACCACGCCCCTGGTGATGTCCCGTTCGGTGAAGATGCCGGACAGCCGGGCGCCGTCCGTGATCACCGCGCAGCCGGTGTGCTGGGCGGCCATGGCCGCCACCACGCTGCGGACCTTGCGCCCGCTGGGGACCACCACCAGCGACGACAGCCTCATGTCCGACAGTCGCACATTCTCGAAGTGCTGCACGATGTTGACGCTGGTCATGGCTCTCCTAGCTGGCTTCGCTCGTCGGGCGCATGTCGAAGTCGGCTTCGCGTCCCTCGGCGAAGGCCTCTCGAGCCTCAGCGGAGTCGCCCGTCAGGTAGGCCTCGAAGGTGAAGCCCTGCTCCCACCGGTACTTGTCCTCGAGGCTGCCGTCCTCCACGCCGTTGAGGGACCGCTTGGCTATGCCGATCATCTGAGGCGATTTCGAGGCCATCTGGCTGGCGATCTCGCGAGCCGTCGGCCTCAGTTCGGCCCGCTGCACAACCCGCTCCACCGCTCCCAGCCGGTGGGCCTCGGCCGCGTCGATGGTGTCGCCGGTGAAGTACATGTAGCGCACCTTCTGGACGCCGAACATGCG
This sequence comes from Acidimicrobiia bacterium, assembly GCA_022828135.1. Classification (GTDB taxonomy): domain Bacteria; phylum Actinomycetota; class Acidimicrobiia; order Acidimicrobiales; family Aldehydirespiratoraceae; genus Aldehydirespirator. The sequence goes on from JAJEJB010000007.1 coordinate 51,644, forward strand.
CTGCAGGTGGGCGCCCATGCCCATGCCGCCCCGGTCGATCTCGGGCACGCCGAAGTAGGCGTCGTCGGCCGCCACCACCACATCGGCCGCGCCCGCGATGCCGATGCCCCCGCCCAGCACATAACCGTGCACCGCCGCGATCACCGGCTTCGGATTGAGGTGGATGGCGGCGAAGGTATCGTAATTGGCCCGGTTGGCGGGGACGATCAGGCTGGGGTCGGCGGCTACTTCCTTGATGTCGAGGCCGGCGCAGAACCCCTTGCCCACGGCCGCAATGATGATCACCCGCACGTCGTCGCGCCGCCCGAGCGCCTGCATCTCCGCAGCCAGCGCGAACTGGGCGTCCACGCCGAACGCGTTCACGGGGGGGTTGCAGAGCTCGAGTTCGGCGATGCCGTCGGTGACTTCTGTTCTGAAGGGACTGGTCATGGTGGGCGCGGAGGGACTCGAACCCCCGGCCTCTTCCTTGTAAGGGAAGCGCTCTGAACCGCCTGAGCTACGCGCCCGCCTCCGTGAGCCTAACGCCTGCTCTCGCGCCCAGAATCGGGCTCTGGTATCTCTGGTCTCGCTTGCTCCGGTGGTGTAACCTGACTCTATGAGCTACCCCGCCACCATCACCATCGACCGACCCGAGCGGATGGCCAACTGGCGTCCCATCGGGCAGGTGATCCTCGTGATCCCGCAGTACGTCGTCCTGCACACCGTGATGAACATCGCGGCCAGCCTTACGGCGATCTACGCGTGGTTCTCCGTGCTCTTCACCGGCAAGCTGCCGCCGGGCGTCGCCGCGTTCCACGCAACCTATGTGCGCTACCGGGCCCGCGTCTTCTCCTACATGTCCTGTCTCACCGAGACGTATCCCCCGTTCGACTTCTCGCCCTCGGTCGAGGATCCGGGCGGCGCGGGGATATCGGTGGAATTCTCACCCCGACTCGAGGGGAGGAACCGGCTCAGCGTGCTGTTCCGGTTCATCGTGCCCTTCGCGTGGCTGACCCTGATCGGCATGCTCGGGCTCATGTTCGGGTTCGCCTCGCTCCCCGCGTGGGTCTGGATCGTCGAGCTGGTGCTGGGCGCAGTACTGATCCCGGGCGCCGTCTTCTCCAGCCTCGTCTGGGCCGTCAGCAGCATCACCTCGATCATCGGCCTGATCGCGGTGACGCTCACCGGACGCTGGCCCGAGGCGCTGTTCCGGTGGTCGGCGGGCTGGGTGCGCGTCGATGCCCGGCTGTGGGCCTACTCGATGCTGCTCACCGACGATTACCCGCCGTTCTCGATCGACTGACCCCCGCTCGACGCAAAGCGCTCTCGCCTGTCCGCGTGGCTCCTGGGGCCGGAGGCTCCCGGTCTCACTGCTGGTCGGGAGCGGGACCGGCGCCGGTCAGCCGGCCGTAGGCGCCCATCAGGTCCTCCAGCAGCCGCGGGGTGGCGGCCACCGGTGCCCTCCTCGACGCGTGGTCGGTGGTGACCAGCGGGCGTCCGAGGCCGTCGACGGCCTCCACGCCGGCCTCCCGGCAAACCAGCAGGCCGCCCAGATAGTCCCAGGAGCCCAGGCCGCCCGAGGAGAAGTCGAGGTAGCCGTCGAGGCGCCCGGCGGCCACCGCGCAGAGTTCCAGGGCGGCCGCCCCCAGCGTCCGGACCTGAGCCCAGCCGCCCCGGCCGGGCGCCTGCCCGTTGATAGCGACGACCGCCGAGCGGAGCGGCGTCTCGCGCGGGCGGGCCAGCCGGGTGCCGTCGTTCCATGCCCCGGCGCCCCGCCGCGCCTCGAAGCGCTCGCCGTTGCCGTGGTCGTGAACCACCGCGGCCACCGGCTCGTCGCCGTCCACCACGCAGATGCTGGTGGCGAAGTAGCGGATCCCCCGCGACGCGTTGGTGGAGCCGTCCACCGGGTCCAGCACCGCCACGGGGCCGTCGCCGGCCTCGAGGCCGCTCTCCTCGCTGAGCACGCGCAAGCCGCCGTCGCGCAGCGCGTCGGTGGCGGCCGCGTCGGCGGCCAGGTCGAAGCCGAACTGGCCCGGCTTGAGGCCGGTGGGACCCCAGTCGGTGCACCCGGCCAGAGCCTCCATCACCGCGTCGGCGGCGGCATTGAGCACATCTAGAAGGTCGCGGGACATCGGTGCCAGTGAACCACACCAGCCGCCTGAGTCACACCCCCGCCCGGCACGATACAGTGCCGCGCGGTTGCCGCTGTCAACGTCCGATACAAGGGGGATCCGAGTGTCGCTGATCGATCTGCACGGGTTCGTCGCCAACCTCAAGGACCACGTGTCAGAGCACGGCTTCCACGTCCACGGCGACCGTCATTTTGTGGAGACGTACTCCAACCGCCAGACGTGGGAGGTCGATTTGCACCCCGACCATGCCTGCGGCGGACCGCTGGACATGGTCCTGTGCGTCGAGGCCGAGTCGCGCACCCTGCTGACGTTCGAGGACGACGTGAACAGCCGCCCCGAGGACGAAGACCCCGACGACGCCATCACCGTGCCGATGACCCTCAGCTTCGTGCTGCCGCCGTTGCACCTGGGCCCGGACCTCCTGGTCCTCGCCACCGATATCGCCGCGGTGGGGGGCCCCGAGCTGCCGCTGCAGGTCTCCTCGGTCGACAGGGTGGCGGCCGTGACCGACGCCGCGGAACGGACCGTGAACATCGAGGGGCGCGTCGAGCTGGCCCTCAGCCGGATCTACCTCGGGCAGGATCTCGAAGTGCTGTGCGAGATGCTCGACCGGGCCCGCGGCGTCTGCGAGTTCCTCCTCGACCGGGCGCCGGCCTGGCTCGGCGAGCTGTAGCAGCCAGGGCGGCAGCCCCAGCGGTCCGTACCCGGTTTGTGATCAGGAGCTGATCGTCTTTCGCAGCGTCTCCAGGGCCCGGTCGGCGTGGATGCGCATGTTCAACTCGGAGCGCACCGTGGTCAGCACCGAGCCGCCGCGGCCGACCACGAACGTTCTTCGCTTGTTCGGAAGCAAGCCCTTGCGGACCACGCCGAAACGGCGCGCGATGTCGCGTCCCGGGTCTGACAGAAGTGGGAAGCCAAGGGCGTTGGCGTCGTCGAACTCGAGTTGCCGATCAACCTGATCGGCGCTGATTCCCACGACACTGGCGCCGAGTTCGGCGAACTCGGCCGACAGGTCGCGGAAATGGCAGCTCTGGCGCGTTCAACCAGCCGTCATGGCCTTGGGATAGAAGTACATCACGACCGGGCCGACCTTGAGCAGGTCTCGCAGCACCACGGTGTTGCCGTGCTGGTCGGGTGCTTCAAAGTCGGGGACCTTGTCGCCGATTCTCACAGACGTCCTCCTCTCTGCACTAGACGCGCTGCTCCCGCCGGGGGGCGGGATCCAGTATCGCGCGCTCTTCAGATCCCGATCGAGGCGGCGACGCGGTCGGCGTGGAAGTCGGCTGGGCCCCAGCTGCGGGCCAGGGCCCATGAACGCTTCAGGTAGAGGTGAAGGTCGTGCTCGGTCGTGTAGCCGATCGCCCCGTGGCACTGCAGGGCGGTCCGGCCGGTGACCGCGGCCGCATTCTGTGCCAGCCACTTGGCCTGCGACACGGCGCGGCCGGAGTCGGCGAGACCCTGGGCCAGCCCATAGGCGGCGTAGAGCACCGCCGGACCGGCGAACTCGATCTGGATCCGGGCGTTGGCCAGATGGTGCTTCACGGCCTGGAAGCTCCCGATCGGCTTGCCGAACTGGTGGCGTTGAGCCGCGTAGCCCACGGTGAGCTCCAGCATCCTGTGGCTCAGGCCGAGGAGTTCGGCCGCGGTGCCGAGCACCCCCCGCTCGAACGCGGCCTGCACGGCGGCCGCGTCGTCGGTCACTGGCTCTCCGGGCGCCAGGGGGCTTACCCGAGCGCAGTGCCTGGAGGCGTCCACGGTCTCGACCGGCTCGATCTCCACCTCTTCGGCTTCGTAGAGCCGCAAGCCGTCGTCTGAACGGAGCAGGAAGGCTTCGGCGAACGTGGCGGCCGGAACGAGCGCGCTCGAGGCGCCCAAGTCCGTCGTCACCGTCGCGCCGGCTACACCCAGCGGCGCAGCCACCAGTGCGGTTGCCGTCAGCGGATGGGGCAGCGCCGCCCTGCCTGCCTCCTCCACCACTCCAACCAGGTATGTCTCGTCGAGCCCGAGACCTCCTTCGGACTCTGGGACGAGGACGGCTAGAGCCCCTGCGTCGGCCAGGGCGCGCCAGGCCGCGGGATCCGGCTCCCGAGTCCAGGCAGCCCGCACCGCCGCGGGCGGGCACAGCTCGTCCATCAGGTCCCGGGCCGTTGAACGAAGCGCCTCGCGGTCATCGTCGAGTCCGAACCTCATCGGGGCAGTCCCAGGACGCGTTCGGCCACGATGTTGCGCTGAACCTCGTTGGTGCCGGCATAGATGGGACCGGCCAGCGAGAACTGGTGGCCCTTGCTCCACGGCCCCTCCAACTCCGCGTCGGCACCGAGCAAGTCGAGGGCGATCTCGTGCAGCTCGATGTCGAGTTCCGACCACCACACCTTGGCCAGACTCGCTTCGGAGCCGAGGTCGCCGCCTTCGAGGAGTGTGGTGATCGTCTGCAGCGTCTGAAGGCGGTACGCGTCGACAAGCATCCAGGCTCTGGCGATGCGGCGGCGCAGAGCCGCGTCCCCGCCGCGCTCGGCCCACAGATCGAGCAGGCCGGCCACGGTGGCCTGGTAGCGGCCCGGTGATCGCAGGAGCCCTCTCTCGGTGCTGGCCGCCGACACGGCCACGCTCCAGCCGCGGTCCACCTCCCCCAGAACCACGCTCGTGCCGACGGCGTCGTCGGGCAGGAACGCCTCAGTGAAGAACACCTCGGCGAAGCCTTCGTCGCCGTCGAGGCGGCCGAACCCGCGCACGGTGATGCCGTCGAGATCCAGCGGCACCAGCAGGTATGTCAGGCCCCGGTGGCGCTCTGAGGCGGGGTCGGAGCGGAACAACCCGAAGAGGTGGGTGCAGAACGCGCCCCGGGTAGTCCACGTCTTCTGGCCGTCCAGCACCCAGCCGCCGGGCACGCGCCGGGCCCGGCTCGACACCCCGGCCAGGTCGCTGCCGGCGTTCGGCTCGGACCAGCCCTGGCACCAAAGGTCCTCCGCGGCGGCGATACGCGGCAGCAGCAGGTCCTTCTGCGTTTGCGTGCCGTGCTCGAAGAGCGACGGCGCCAGGATCTGGATCCCGTTCTGGGTGACCCGCTGGGGAGCCCCCGACCGCCAGTACTCCTCCTCGAAGATGAGCCAGTCCCACAGCGTGCCGTCGCGCCCGCCGTAGGCCTCGGGCCAGGCCACGGCCGACCACCCCGCCTCGAACAGGCGACACTCCCACAGCAACTGCTGGGCGAACCCCTCGCGGGTGTCACCGGAAAGCTCAGCGCCGATCTCCGCTCGCCACTCGGCCAGGTTGCGGTCAATCCACCGGCGCAGATCCCGGCGCATGGCGGCCTGCGTCTCGCTCCAGTTCAGGTCCATCGCAGTCCCGGGTCCGAGTGTCAGTCCGCGCCGCCGGTGGGCTCGGTGGGGATCGAACCCACGACCAAGGGATTATGAGTCCCCTGCTCTGACCACTGAGCTACGAGCCCACTTCGACCCTATCGCCCCACAGCCTTGCCTCGGGTTGACGCGATATCGGCTCAGTCCCGCTTGTTCGACACCTAGCCGACGCCCGTATGCCATGGCATGCCCGGACTCGTCGGATTGAAGCGGACCTTCTGCACCTCCAAGGCCTCCAGACCGTCGCGACCCGCGGTCTGCACCCAGCTTTGCTGGCTGTACCACATGGGTTCCAGCAGAGCTGCGATCTCGGTGGTGATGCGATCGCCAGCAGCCAGCCGGACCGTCTCCCGTGGCAGCCGCCCCAGCGCGCTCAACGCTCTCAGGCGCGCCTGGCCGCCTCGTTCGTGAGCGTCGAGGAGCAAGCCGATTCGTTGATGGCGTGAGAGCAGATGGGAGGCGACATCGCCCTTCCGCTCGTCCTGACCGTGCAGCCATTCGAAGAGCACTGTCTGCGCAGCCTCAGGCAACTCGTCAATCGCAGCTATGGCGTGAAGAGCCACGATCTCCTCGCTGTCGAGTGCTAAGTCGAGCAACAGTTCTGGTTGGGCCGCGTCGCCTTGGCCCAGCCCCCACGCGGCTGCGGCCCGCAGTTCCGGGTGATGGCTGACATCGGATGTCACCTCGAACAGAGCGTCAGAGGCTGCGCTCGCAGGTAGTTCGGAGGCCGCGAGGACAGCCTCCATTCGTTGCTCGGGCGTAGTGGCCGCATCGTTGACGAAGTCGACGATCATGTGCCTCCACCGGTTGCCGTCGAAGCGGGCAAGGCTTACAGCAGCCTCGAGTCGGATCCGCCAGTCGATGCCGCGGTCTTTCGCCATCGACGCGAGTTCGTCCTGTAGGTCAGTCCGCAGCGTGGCGCCCAATGCCTTGATGCCGGCATAGCGGTCCACGTCAGTGTTCGATGCGATGTCGGCACCCGGATCCCATGCTTCCCCTGGACAGTCTGACGACTCCGGTGCCGCGACGATCCCAGCTACGATCGTGTCGCCGCCGGCGAATAGATCCGTCAGCCTCCGTGTAGACGATGCGCTGACCTTTCCAGTTGCGCCAGTGCCAGTAGACGCGCTTCTGGCCGCCGGCGCCTGTGTAGACGATGCGATCGTCCGCGTCGATCCCTACGAGCCGTCCGGATGCCGTAGGCACCCAGCACGGCCACGTCAACGTGACCTCTGAGCCTTCCGAGGCAGCCTTCGGTGCAGATCGGCGGGCGTGTTGCTCGGTCGAGCGCAGTGCATGTGCCTCGAAGTAGGTCGGTAGTCCGGTCTGGGGAGGGAACGTGTCGAGGTCAGCGCGAAGGAACGCGTACAGGTCGTGATCTCGCATCCCTCCGGCGTCCCATTCGCGACCCGGGGTATCGGAGTGCGACAGCACGATTCCCAACTTCGACTTGGCGCGCGCCTCGACGCGCAGGCCGCACCGAACGCACAGCAGGTCGGGCAGGCGGAGACGCTTGACCTTCGTCTGCCACACCTTGTTGGCCATCGCGTAGCGTTCGAGCTCGATCATCCTGTGGCCGTGCTCGGTGCTTAGATGGTGAGCCACAGCTGCGGCCCCGACCGCTCCCATCGATACGAACCGCGCAAAGTCGGCGTCCTCCTTGAACCCCATCACGCGGCGCCTTGCACGCTCGTGCGGCAGCCGGACGAGCGGCGGTGGGCATATCGACGCCGGTCGCGGGCGCTGTCATCACCCTCGGCCGTCATTCTGCCGCGTAAGGTGCCCACGGATGGGAGGCTACCGATGACGACTGAGATGCTGGCCGTACCGGTGGATGCCTCCGCGAGCGCGACGGACGCGCTGCCGTCGATGCTGCGGGTGACCCGCAGCGATCCCGTCTACATGGCGCACGCCTATCTCACGAAGGTGCCCGTCGCTGCGATCATCCCGTTCATCGAGGCGTTTACCGAGCCTGGTCATGTGGTCCTTGACCCTTTCGCCGGTTCGGGCATGACAGGCGTGGCCTCACTGGTCACGGGCCGCAGGGCCAGGCTGTTCGATGTGTCGGTACTGGGCCGACACATCGGTGTCAACTATGTCAGCCTCGTCGATGCCGGGGAGCTTCACGAGCGCGGTGAGGCCGTGGCGCGGCAGGCCCAGGAGCGCGTCGGCGACGTCTACGCGGTGGCTTGCGCCGCCTGCGGCGCACGGGCTCAGCTAGCCAAGACCGTGTGGTCGTCCGTGATCGAGTGCGGCGGCTGCCGCGGGCCCGTCAACTACTACCGGGCGCTGGAGGATGCCGCGTGGCGCCGAGAATACATGACCTGCCCGCACTGCGGCACCGCTGTCGGTAGCCGCGACCCGCGGCTACGCGAGGAGCCGGTGCTCGACTCGATCCGATGCGAGTGCTCGCCCACCCAGATAGAGCAGCGCTGGAGCGCTCCGCTCCACGCCTCGGATGCGGAAGGACTTCGCTGGCCCGACGCCGCTATCGACGAGACCCGCCAGATGTACGCCGCGTCAGCGCTTGGCCGTCACGGGCTGACTTCGACGGCCGCCTTCTACTCTCATCGCAACGTCTGCGCGCTGGCCGCGTTGCGAAGCGCCATCGACGGCGTCGGCGAGCCGCAGATGCGCTCCAAGCTGCTGTTCTCGTTCACAGCGATCCTCACGAGGGCCAGCAAGCGCTACCAGTGGTCGCGGCGACGTCCCCTCAACGCGGCCAACACCAACTACTACGTCGCTCCCGTGTTCTACGAGTGGAACGTGTTCGACCTGTTCGCCCGCAAGGTTCAGGCGGCCACCCGCTCAGACGAGTGGATTAAGCGGACCCGTGGAGCGGCCGCGGTCTACGACAGCGCCTGCGGCCCTGACGTGCGCTACGAGATCGCCAGCGCCGACCGGCTGCCGTTGCCGGACGACTCGGTGGACTACGTGTTCACGGACCCGCCGTTCGGTTCCAACATCTTCTACTCGGACATGAACCTGTTCCAAGAGGCGTGGCTGGACGACACCACCGACCCGGCCACAGAGGCCGTCGTTGACCGGACTGACACCGGCGGACCGCGCCGCACGGCACAGCGCTACGAGGCGATCCTGACGGGAGCATTCAAGGAATGCAGGCGAGTGCTGAAGCCAGGCGGACGGATGACCGTTCTGTTCGGAAACAGTTCAGGCGCCATGTGGCAGCTTCTGCAACGCTCCATTGCCGCGGCCGGACTTGAGGTGATTCCGGAGCTGATCGCCGTACTCGACAAGGGGCAGCGCTCAGTCAAGGGGCTCGCCTCGGGCTTCGAGAATGTCGCCACGCTCGACCTGATGCTCACGCTGCGACCTGCCTCCTGCCTTTCAGAGGCGCTGCAGCCGCCGCCGGATGGGGCTGTCGGGAGTCTCGTCGACAGCCTCTTGGCGAACGACTCGGCGAACAGCCCCAGCGGGCTGTACGTGGCCTTGCTGGGCCACGGGATAGCCAACCAATGGGACCTCAGCAGGATTGACCTGCGGCAGGTCACCGAGCGGCTTCGCGATGCCGAGTTCACCATCGACCAGCGCAGCGCCCTCGTCGTCCGCACCGCCGAGGACTGAGGGCTCAGCAGCGGCCTCGGCGTACTTCGATTAGGACGCCGCCGACGCACAGGCGGGCACGGCCGGGGCGTCACTGGATTTCCCCACAAACGAATATACCCCGCCATTCCCGGCAGAACCGGGAAGACGGGGAGCAGTGTACGAACCCTAGCAGGCCCAGTCCCTCACGCTCTAGGGACTGGTCTACGTCAACGTCTATCCCTGTTGAGGCGTCGCGGTGCTGGCTGGTTGTGCGTCCAGTGCACGGTCCCCCACGGGCTCAAGGGACAGCCTCAGGCCCAGGGCGTTGGTGATCTTCAATAGCGTTGCGAGGGTCGGGTTGCCGCCTTCAGACAGCGCCTCGTAGAGGTTGCCTCGGTTTAGCCCGGTGTCGCGGGCGAGGGCGCTCATGTTCTGGGTCCGTGCGACGTGCTTCAGTGCGGCACGAATCACGGCCCCGTCCCCAGGGTCCTCATCCGCGGCAGCCCTGAGAAGCCCCCGGACATCCTCTTCGGTTCTGATGTAGTCCGCCGCGTCGAACTTTCGATACTGCTCGGTCATTGGTTCCTCCATTGTGTCGCCATTTTCTTGGCCCGCTCGATGTCTCGCTGTTGGCTGTCCTTGTCGCCGCCACACAGCAGCACGATCAACTCCGCGCCTTGCGTGATGAAGTAGATGCGGTATCCCGGTCCGTACTGGATTCGCATCTCGGACACGCCACCCCCAACGGCTCGCACATCGCCTAGGTGGCCATCTTCGGCTGCCAGCAGCCTGGCGACGATGCGGTCCACAGCCTGGCGGTCTCGGAGCCTGCCCAGCCACCGGTCGAAGGTCGAGCTTCGCAGGATCGCGTACATGGCCACACTGTACGATATACCGTACAGTAGGTGAAGTGGACTTGAGGCGTGAGAGTCACGCTACGGCGGAGCCAGCCCGCCGTGAAGCGGGACGCCCCCATGGGTTGCCGACGAGACCTGCTTGTTCCTGGACCACTCGTCGGGTCTCGGCCTGCCACACGAACGGCTCGACCAGAAAGGGATCGAGATTGCGTTGGAAGCGTTCGATGTGACGGACCATGATCCCGTATGCCAGTGCGGGCATCGCGAGATTCCCGCAGTCGGACATCAGGGTGTGGATCAGTTCGTCGGGCTGTATCCAACCGTCTTCAAGGAGTTGATCGCAAACGATTTCGAGTGCTTGGAGCGCGCTCGTGCAGGGCAACGGGCCGGTGTAGACGACGCGATACCACTGCCATGCGTCGGGGAGACCCGCGTAGCGACGAGATGTCCCGAGGAGCGACAGTTCAACCCCCTGGTCCTCTTCGGCGACGTGGTTGATCTCACCCCATCGGGGCGTTGACAGTCGCAGCGTTTGGAAGCGGGTTTGGAAGCGGGTGGCGTGGTCGAGGAGCCGGTTGAGGCAGGCCACGCCCCCGACGAAGTCATAGCGGAACATGGCCAAGAACGGCCCGTACCAGGGCGCTGCCATCGGGCTGGCCAAGCCATGGAATCCATGACGACGGATGCCCTCTCGAACCAGCGGTTCGTAGGACGCTTCAGTATCGCTCTCGATGTAATAGGCCTCCACGAGGTCGATCAGCAAGGCGCGGCTGTATTGGGCGAGTGAGCTGCCCGCCCAAGGTTCCTCAACGGCGGCGAGAAGGCAATGCGGGTCATCTTCAGCCGCCCGACGCAACAGCGCCTCACCCGAAGCTCCGAGATCGGGGCCGAGGAGCGCGAGAAATCGCATCGTCGACTCCTCCCTCAGTTCTCGCGGCTCGCGCCGCTCGCGCCGCTTTCTTGCGCCGCCAGGCCAGGTGCTCGCCGCCGCTTCGAGGAGCCTGGCTTGTTCGCGATCGGCGGCGACCTGCTCGGGTGTTCGTGCAGCGCGCCTGGCCCTCTTCTCTTCGATTCGTTGTCGTTCACGATGCTCGCCGGGGCAGCGTCCCGCCGAGTGGTGGGGTTTGAGGTAGCTGGGAGGGGTCCACCTGTAGGGGGGGCCATCGGCGTGATCCTCGGTGAGACCAATCACCGACTCATCGAGGAGGACACACCGATGACCCTGTCTGATTGTGCCA